>UQPN01000005.1 GCA_900542935.1 uncultured Eubacteriales bacterium | reverse complement strand
CGTGATCGGACTGAGCCTGAAGATAGCCCGACCTCATGCCAGCTTCGTAATCGGTAAGTTCCTTACCTTCTTTAGGTCCGTGCTGATGGACTTTTGCCTTACGTTCTTCCGCGTAACCTTTCGCACGCTTGGACGGAACGCTCCAACGTCTTTCGTTGTTGTTTGCCATTGAAAATTCTCCTTTCGTTTTTATAATGTTGCCCATAACGCAGGGCATCCGCGAATATAACCGTTGAACGACACTTACGAAACATTGAGTTTCAGTCGATAAAATCCTTGACGCGCGGCCGCTGTACGTCGAAGTTTTTATCGCTATACCCTTTTATCGCTCAAGAATTATCCTTACTTCAAAAAAGGCAAATACCCGTAAAACTCCATTAACTCTTGCGTTGCCGAATATTCCCTTTTTGCAGTACACAGATGATACGTTACCTTCCATAATTCCACCTGCAGGTCTCTTTCTATACATTTATAGAAATACCTGCGAGCATTAAAGATGTCGTCAAAATACTTACTGCCAAAATTACATTCAACTCTGAATCGTTGCATTTCCTTACGCCTCCTTTTCAACGTTCTCACTATATAGGCTCGAAATCCGCGTTTTGCTACGGTCTACGCCAATAATTTTTTTAATTTTGCCTTGATACGCTCCACTCTTTGGCTGATTGCTTGATGACAAACGCCTTCTTCTTTCGCAATTTCCGTTATTTTCTTGCGTTCGATAAACACCTTTTCAAACAGAGCCCTTTGGCAATCCGTCAATGTAGTCAACGCCGCGGCTATTCTTTCTTTATCTATTTCCGCAACCATTTTTTCAAACGGATCTGCCGAATAATCGGCAAAAGTTTCGCCCTCATAGTCCACTTGCGAAAGCGGATAATTGTGTCGCTCGTAATTGTATTTCTGCTTTCGTTCCGCCTCGTCCATCTCTTTAAGAAGGTCATACCATTTTTCTTCGACTTCTATGGTGTTCTTTGTGCCGTCCGCAAAGTAATAAGTGTATTCTTTCATTTTTTCGCTCCTTGAATTTGATAAAAATCCGCAGAGCCGATACTTTTCCGCAAACGAAAAGACGGCATAGAAAAAGCGTTTGAGATTTGCTTTCCTTTGCCGTCTTGCGGTCTGCGGATTATATAATTTCAGACACTACGCAGTCTGCGCGTTTTTGATTTCGACCGTTCCGTCGGACTTAAAACATATCGTCGTTTTATAGCCTTTCATTACGATTTCAACGAGTCTTTCCGACTTATCTATGCGACAGACAAGTTTGTCGCAACCGTTTCTTACGTCTTCCATAATTTCACCTATCCTTTTTTTGTTGTTCTTTCAGAATGTTTTCGAGAAATTTCTTTGCTATCGGCTCTAAAACAGCCTTCGGTATATTCGCATAGTTCGGCATACCGTTGACTTTGACCGTATAATCCGTTTCCGCTTTCTTCGTCATTTTTTCGCTCCTTCTAACCCGAATGTTTTCAAAATCGCTTTCATCACTTCGGCGTCTTTGCCGTCAAGCCCCGGCAAAAGCCTTTCCAATAATTCCTGTTGCTCGTTTTTAAGATAAACCCTACCTAATCTGAAATTTTTGTCTACATAGATTCCGCCTCCGTTGCCTTGGAGGGTGTAAATCGGATATTCGAGCGACAATGTTAAAATGTCGCGACGGATCGTTTTTTCCGAAACGCCGAATTGAAACGCAAGATTATTTATTTGTTCGACTCTACGCAGGCTAAGAACTTCGAGTATCTCTTTCCTGCGTTCGCTTGCCGTCATATCCGATTTCACCTCCTTTCGCTTTTCTTGGCGTTAGTCTAAAACTCAAACCGGACACTTTTTGTCCTGTTTGAAAAAATTTTTTTGATTTTTTTCTTGAAACGAAAAAAACCGCCGATAAACGACGGACTCTACAAAATTATAGAAATCCTATCGTCTATCGGCGGCCTCTCATATACGTCTGGTTTAACCGTCCGAAAAGAATTGTTTATCCTATGGCTTTACATTGTCTCTGTTTCAGACCGACCATAAGCCTACGCAACTCCGTATTAAATTATTTTACTTTTAGATATCTTCGTCTAACAGTTCTTGTCCGACAGGCGCATATACGTCTAATTGAACATGCCTTCTGCCCATTACTTTCGATACGCTTGTTGCTCCGCATCGCGCACATTGATACTTGACAACTCCGTTCTCGTCACGATAACCCGTAGTTATGCGAAAACAGTTGTTACAAACCACTTTTACCACTTTTGGTTTCAATTTAATGCTTCCCATAGCGTTCTATTGCTCCTTTCTCCCGTAATATAATGCCGTTTGTATTTGACAAACCTACGATACGGTCGGGAATTCCTATACCAAAGTAAGCCACGGCGTTATACCTCGGAACACAAAATCTTCAGGACTGAATTTGCGTTCGTTATTATATAAAAACCGAAAAAGGGAAAAATCGGCTGTTATATCACGTCTTTGATTACCTTGACGGCTATACCGATTACGTCTATATTCTCGACATAAAAATCTTTCATATCATCATTTTCGGGATGCAATCGAAAACGCTTATTCTTATCATTCCGATACACTCTTTTCAAAGTTGCCATACTTTCGTCCGAACAATCGCTTTCCGTAAGCACTACCGCTATTTGTCCGTTTTCAAAAGTGCTTTGCTTGCGTATAAGAACTAAATCTCCGTCTTTTATATCGGCATTTATCATCGATTCGCCGCTTGCCACCAACAAAAAGTATTCGCCTTTGCCGAAATAATCCATATTGAGCGGCAAATACCCTTGAATATCTTCTACCGCAAGCTTCGGTTTTCCGCACGCAACAATTCCGAGAATCGGAGCATACCCCATTTCCCAGTTATTTACCGAAGAAGTTATTCGTCCGCGCCCTGCCGTATCTATAAGCCCTTCGTCTTTTAAGCGTTCCAAAAATTTATATGCGGTCGATACGGCACAACCGGCGTTTTTTGCTATCTCGTTTATCGTCGGGCTTACCCGATTATTTTTTATGTATTCGTTGATATACTCATATATCCTTATCTTTGTATCTTCATTCTTTGCTCTCATAGGTGTTTCTCCAAGGGGCGAAATTATTTTCGTGTTTGAATTATATCATAAAGGCAAATCGATTACAACAACTACCTGTCCCGATTAAGCGACACATTAAAAATTTTTATATACGAAAAAGCGGCTCACGAATGAACCGCTTTCCATATCAATAATTATCCGTTATTTCTTTTACGAATGAGTCAAAACTTTCCTTTACGTTATTCGGCTCGATTATTTTTACCTTCCCCAAAGTACCTACAACCCATAAGAAAAAAGTTTTGCTTACCTGAACCGAAAGCGTGGTTTCCAACGCGCCGCCATACTTCCGTTGTATCTCTATATCCGTGCCGAATTTATCGTATATATCGCTCAGAAGTTCTTTATCGAATTGTATGGTAACTTCTTCGAGTTCACCGCCGAACATTGAAAAGATTTGTTTTCTATACGTTTCCGAATCAAAATTACCGAACTCTTCTTTTTCAAGTATCGGCTCGGATTCCACCGTAACGTCTTCCATTTTATCTATTCTGTAACGAGAAGTTCCGTCGTGCCTATCATCGTAACAAAGCAGATAGTAATTATCCTTGCTCCATATCAATGACAGCGGATTGAAAACGTAACGCTTTTTATCCCTATGATAGACCTTCTTTTTATTTTCGTCTATATGGAAATACAGGAACGACACCTTTTTCTTTTGTTTTATTGCCGTTTCTATGGCGTCGATATTGTAAATAATGCTCGAATTGCCGTACTTTTTTGAATCCAAGAAAATAATGTCCGTGTTATCGGTATTTTTGTATATCCCTATCGTGGAATACAACTTGTTTATAATCGTTTCTTTTCTTGTTTCAGTGAGTTTTGACGCTTTTATTACGTCGGTCAGCATTGTAATTTCCGCCGTATCGAAAAGTTGATGAACGGCATAATAATACCGCGACTTCTTCACATACGAACAGATTTCATACCCGTATTTATTCAGCAAGTCTATATCCGACGGCAGAACTTTCCTTGAAACGGAAATGCCGCGCTTTTTCAATTCTTCTATGATTTCATTAGTCGAAAGCGTGTGTTCTTCGTCCGTCGATTTTAGCAGTATGTCGTATAAGACTAATAATTTAATCGAACTATCCGTGTTCTTTGCCATATTTTCTGCCTTTTTACTGAAGTTTTTTCTAGTCCGCCATTATAAGAACATTGTCATATAAAACGGAATATAAGTTGTATTACCTTCTCTTTTAACGTCTTTACTGTAAATAACATAAGAGTTTTTAACTCTATCCGAATACTTTTCTTGAAATTTATCCAGCGATTTATGCGTACTATACGATGAAGATTTAACCTCGATAGGCAACAATTTTTTGCCCGACGTAAGCAAAAAATCTACTTCGTATCTGTCAAATCTATGAAAAAACAACTCATATCCGGAACAAACCAGTGCTTGCGCAACGACGTTTTCCATTACCATTCCGATATTTACGCCGAGCTTATCTACTATTAATTGTTTATAAATCGACTCTTCTATCGGCAACTTGGAATCTGCGAAAATCGACGTTACCAAAAGTCCCGTATCGCCCATATAAATTTTTTGAGTCGAATAATCTTTAGTTCTGTTCAGCCCAACGCTTGGATCGGTGCAATTATTAGCAATATTTACTATCATAGAATCTTTGATTGCTTCATACGAACTATACGTTTTAGACGCTCTGCTGTTCTTGCCTATTGCCACCGAACGGAACAATTTGCTTTGAGTAGACAATTCCGACGGAACGGCATCTAATATAAGCGACGTAGAAAAGTGATATTTCAAATCCAACTTCTTCAAATCATCTCTGTACAGTTTAAGAATATCTCGTTTTACTTCGTCAACGCGCGAAAAATCATTCGATTCTATGAGTTCTACAACCGCTTGCGGCATACCGCCGACCGCAACGTATAACATAAAATCTTTCAGAACTTTTCTGTGTGCAACCTGTCCTAACGGTTTCAAATTCAAAAAACAGTCTCTGATAATATCCGCAGTAACGGTATCGCCTTTTGCCCATAAAAATTCCTCAAAGTCGAGCGGATACATATTTATAGACTTTTCTTCGCTCGGAATAAGAATTTTTTCCACGTTCTGCTTTAACGTTATGAGCGAACCCGTTTCGATATAATCGTATCTTCCGTCGGCAACAAGTTGTTTTATAGACTGTCTTGCAAGCGGAAACAGTTGAACTTCGTCAAATATAATCAATGATTTTCTTTCTATCAGCCTTTTTCCGTATAACAACGATAGATTTCGGAAAAAAGTATCGAGATCGGAAATGTCGTTCTTAAAAAGTTGTTCTACTTTACCGAGATCCGACTGAAAATTTATAAGTATATATGTTTCATACTCGTTTTTTGCAAATTCTTCTACAATCGTCGATTTTCCGATTCGTCTTGCACCTTGAACAAGCAAAGCTCTTTTGCCCGCCCAATTTGCCTTCCAATCCAAAAAACTTTTGTATATCTTGCGTTTTAGTACCATATCTCGCCTCCGAAACTTTTTATATTAGGATTATAGCATACTTCAATCTAAAAATCAATAACTTTTGGCGAACTTTTCCCCATAAATACAAAATGTTTTCGTTGGCATATCCACAAATATCAAATATTTCACTATTCTTCGACTAAATATTCGTTCGGTCCTTTATTGTTTTTTAGAAGAATAGTTTTAGTATCCATTTCAATATGCTCGATTACAATGTCTTTCTCTTTTTTTTTGCGTATCAGAAAAAGTCTTGCCGTCAAGTTAAAAAAATATGGCTTAAAACTCAAATTCATATAACTTAAACGGCAATATTTTTTTGCCGTAAACCTCTTATTGTTTATACCGCTTGACTGCCGCACCTTTTTCTGATTTTTCGTGGTTGTCGAAAGACAGATCAAAGCAAAAAAATTGCTGAAAGAGCAAAAAATAATTTCAAACCGGTAAAAAAGTGTCCGGTTTGAAGGTTAGAATGTGCTCAAAAGCTAACACAAGGAGGCTTCCAATGAAGACAGCGGTCATCTACGCCCGTTATTCGAGCGACAGACAAACAGAACAATCCATCGAAGGACAAGTCCATGTATGTAACGATTATGCTGAAAGAAACGGTATTTTAATCGTTAATCAATACATAGACAGAGCAACTACGGGAACGAACGACAATCGTGAAGAATTTCAAAAAATGTTGAAAGACAGCGATAAAAAACAGTTCGATTTCGTTCTCGTTTACAAATTAGACAGGTTCAGCCGTAACAAATTTGAAATGGCTATGCACAGAAAACGCCTGAAAGACAACGGCATTAAAATTTTGTCCGCTATGGAGAATATTCCCGACAGTCCCGAAGGCATACTGTTGGAAAGTTTGCTCGAAGGTATGAACCAATATTACAGCGAGGAATTATCTCAGAAAACAAGACGCGGACAGAGAGAAACTCGGATAAAAGGACTGCATTGCGCGGGTAAACTCAATTACGGCTACTACACCGAGAAGAAAAAAGTATTTATCCACAGCGAAGAAGGTCCTGTCGTAAAAGAAATCTTCGAGAGATACGCCGCAGGTGAACGCGGTAACGAAATTGCCATAAGTTTTGCGGAACGCGGTATCCTTTATCGCGGCAAGCCTTTCAGCGCCGCAAATATTTACGTTATTCTCCATAGTGAAAAATATACGGGAAGATATGAAATACATGGCGAAGTTTACGATAACATTTACCCGAAAATCATAGACAAGGAATTATTCGAGCGTTGTAAAGCAAAAATAGACGCTAACCGATACGGAAATCATATTCCGGACTATTCCTATCTGCTCCGAAAAAGAGTTTATTGCGGAGAATGCGGCACAAGAATGACTTCATACAGCGGCACTTCAAAATCCGGTAAAGTGTCAAAGTATTATAAATGCTGGAACGCCATAGGCAAAAAGAACTGCAAAGCCAAATTTATGAAAAAGGATTTGCTTGAAAGCATTGTCCTAAAAGCCTTACAAGAAACATTGACGGGTAAAAACTTAACCGTAATCGTTGATGAGATATACAAACAGCATAATGCAAAACTGTTAGGCGATAATCCTGTCAAAACACTTGAAAAAGAGTTGTTGCGGATAAACAAATCAATAAACAATATTATGAACGCCATCGAACAAGGCATTATTACTGACACTACAAAAGACCGTTTGCAAGAACTTGAATCCACACGCAAAGACTTACAAGAAAAACTCATTTTTGAGCGTATGCAAGAAAAAACGATCTTGGATAAAAAGACTATTGAAACCTATCTTAAAAAAGCCGTCGAACAAGAGCCTGAAATGATGATTGAATTGCTTGTCGAAAAAGTGTATGTTTACAGCGATGACCGTATCGAAATTATGCTACACTATGTAGATACGCCAATCACCCCCAAGCCAATTGAATACGATAAAGACGAGAGCCCTGAAGGTGAAAGCCTTCGGGGTTCTCTTATTTATACGACTAAAATCTTCGTCGATAACGATATCTTTAAAGGTATGAATAAAAAAATCCTCGAACCTACGTTCAAGGAAACTCAAAAAATGCCCGTTTTAATTGAAATTAGAGGATAAAACTATGCTTTTTACTACTAAAAGGTGTTCGTGCGAGGTTAAACAAACGCACAAGCGCCGATTGTCGTTACGCTATCCGGTATCGTTACGCTTGTAAGCCCGCTGCACCATTCGAACGCACCGGAGCCGATAGATGTTATGGAGCCGATAGATGTTATTTTTACGCCGTCAATTTCGGCGGGTATAGCAATCTCCGTATATTTCTTTCTTCCGTAATCCGTCAATCGCGTGATTGTATCGCCGTTTTCGGAAAGTAGAAAAATCGCATTCCATTGTGCCGTTCTCGTGATATTTTCGGCGGGCATTGTATCGGGAATAGTTTTATCCCAACCGATAAAATCATATCCCGCGCGTTCCGGATTCGGTATTTCAAGCTTCGAATCGCAATCTTTCGCGATAATTTCCGTCGGCTGTCCGTTTCCATAGATAAGCGTAAGGGTATACCGGTTGGCTTTCCATTGCGCCGTAACCGTAATATCTTCGTATACGCTTTCGGGAATGGTTTTATCCCAGCCGATAAACGTATAACCCGTGCGGGTAAAGACGGGCGCAACCGCCGAGCCCTCGTATTTTAAAATCTGATTGACTTCACCGTTTTCCAGCGTACCGCCGTTGCTTTCAAAAGTTACGTTATACTTATCGCGCGTGTAGTATGCCTTTAAAACCAGCGAGCCGTCGGGCGCGATATTGCCGCTGTCGGTTGCAGAGGCTTTATGCGTGAAATGTGCGAATTTTTTGATTTCTGCGGTTGCTTTTGTATCGGTAGTGCCTTGCAGATTGCTTGTTTCGCGCAAAGTATATGCGTCGTTTTCAAGGTTTTGCAGATAATATTCGGTTTTGTATTTCGTATCGGTTTTCGCCGCCCATACCGCTTGTATTTCGGTATCTTGCGTAACCGCTTGCGTAAAATCGTAATTCCAGCGTACAAACGTATAACCCGTTCTGCTCGGTGCGGCAGGCTCGGTGGCAAAACTATTTTCTTCTATCTGCTGCGTCTGCACTTCCGAATAACCGTCCGCATCAAACGAAACCGCGTACATCGGTCGCCGACGAATCGTAATAATGAAAGTATTCGTAATCTCGTCGTCAAGCGTTTCAAAAACGTAAAAAACGTTATCGCCCGGCGCAAGCGGCGCTCTATCGGTTGAAACCCGGTGAACTCCGGATTGATCAAGCGCTACAATATACTTCGCCTTGCCCGAAACCGTAATCTCTCTTTCAAACGAAAACTCTTCCGTTGCGTTGCTCACATTAAGATTCGCAGAAGCGTCGTTTATTATAAGCGTATTGAAAATAATTCCATTCGTTTCCGAATCATCTTTTTTACATGCGGAAAACCCCGCAAAAATCAAAAAGCTTGCCGCCGCCGCGAAAATAAAAGCAAATATTTTTTTCTTCATACCAATCCTTTATTTCACGTTATCCGTTATCGGTCTGAACCCCGAACAACGCAAAACCAAAGCCCCTCCTTTGTTTTTCATTTTCTTATTTATTATTTTCACTTTCTTTCTCCTCTTTCTGTTTTTCTCTAAAAAGAGCTAGTTCATAGTCTTTTTTTAAGGACTTTATACCTCTATACGCCATAGTATCTAAAACTGCAACGATAGTAAGAGGAACAAGTCCAACCCACCAAACGTTTTTATACATAAAAAAGCCAAGGAATGATGCAGGCACTAAAATCACTGTAAAAATAATCATGTACATCTTCAAATCCATAATACGAATTTTGTACTGATCGCTTGATAGTCCTTTATCACGAATATTCTTTGCCGCTTCATCATATTCTTTAAGCCACTTACACATAAATACTCCGATTTTTTATTCTCTATTCCATTCTTATATTATAACTTTTCTTTGCTGGTTTTGCAAGCATATTTACATTTGCGTCCGCCGCGAAAAATAAAAATTTTCGCTTTTTTCCGAAAATTTTTTCCAAAAAGTTGACAAATCCCCTCAAAAAGGGTTATTATATATTTGTACGAAAAATATCGTTCCAAGGAGAATTTCACCATTATGAACAAGAAAACAATCAGAGACATCGACGTCAAGGGCAAAAAAGTCCTTGTCCGCTGCGACTTCAACGTTCCCATGAAAGACGGCGTCATCACCGACGAAAACCGTATTCAGGGCGCGCTTCCCACCATTAAATACCTGATGGAGCACGGCGCGAAAGTGGTTCTTTGCTCGCACATGGGCAAACCTCACAACGTGTTCGACGAAAAGCTCGAACTCAACAAGAAGGAAAAGGCGAAGATTGCGGCTCTGCCCGAATCGGAACAGGCTGCCGCCACGGCGGAAGCGCTTGAAAAGGCAAAGAAAGACGTGAAAAAGCTTACCCTCGCCCCCGTTGCGGCGCGCCTCAACGAACTGCTCGGCGGCAAGGTAACGTTTGCGAAAGACGTAATCGGCGACGACGCGAAAGCCAAGGTTGCGGCGCTCAAAGACGGCGAATGCGTGCTTCTCGAAAACCTGCGTTTCCACAAGGGCGAAGAGAAAAAGACGCCCGAATTCATGAACGCTCTGGCTTCTTATGCCGACGTATACGTAAACGACGCGTTCGGCACGGCGCACCGTTCGCACGCCTCCACCGCGGGCATCGTGGAAGCGGGGCTTGTAAAAACGGCGGTTTGCGGCTTCCTCATCGAAAAGGAACTCACCGTAATGGCGGATACGCTGGAACATCCCGCCCGTCCGTTCGTGGCGATTCTGGGCGGCGCGAAAGTAGCGGATAAGCTGGGCGTAATTTCCAACCTGCTTGAAAAATGCGACACGCTGATTATCGGCGGCGGCATGGCGTACACCTTCATCAAAGCGCAGGGCGGCGAAATCGGCACTTCGCTGGTAGACGACGAAAAAATCGAATATTGCAAAGAAATGCTCGCCAAAGCGAAATCGCTCGGCAAAAAGCTGCTTCTGCCCGTAGATACGGTTGTCGCTTCCGCTTTCCCCGACCCCATCGACGCGGCAATCGAAACGGAAGTCGTTCCTTCGGATAAAATTCCCGCAGACAAAATGGGGCTCGATATCGGTCCCGAAACGCGCAAGCTTTTCGCAAACGAAATCGCGGGCGCGAAATCCGTCATCTGGAACGGACCTATGGGCGTATTCGAAAATCCCACTCTTGCCGCAGGCACGAAAGCCATGGCGCAGGCGCTGGCGGACGTATACGGCAAAGCCACCACGATTATCGGCGGCGGCGATTCGGCGGCGGCTGTGCAGCAGCTGGGATATGCGGACAAGATGACGCACATTTCCACGGGCGGCGGCGCTTCCCTCGAACTGTTCGAAGGCAAAGTGCTTCCCGGTATCGCATGCCTCAACGATAAAGACTGAATCTGACAAAAACACCCCCTTCCGCTCTTTTCGCAAAGAGAAGAGCGGAATCGCTATGAAAAAACGGAGATAATATTACTATGAGAAAAGCAATTATAGCAGGCAACTGGAAGATGAACAACACGGCTTCGGAGGGCGTGGCGCTGGTAAAAGCGATTGCGCCGCTTGTAACGGAAGCGACTTGCGACGTGGTGGTATGCGTACCCGCCATCGATATCCCCGCGGTATCGGAAGCTTTGAAAGGCACGAACATCCGCCTCGGCGCCGAAAACGTACACTTTGCCGAAAAAGGCGCTTATACGGGCGAAATTTCCGCGGCGATGCTGAAAGAGTACGGCGTGGAATACGTGATTATCGGGCACAGCGAACGCCGCCAGTACTTCGGCGAAACGGACGAAACCGTAAACAAGAGAACGCTCACCGCCCTGACCGCGGGACTTACCCCCATCGTATGCGTGGGCGAAACGCTGGAAGAAAGAGAAACGGGCAAAACGGAAGCCGTTCTTCATCGTCAGCTTGAAGAAGGACTGAAAGGCGTCGAGGATATCACGAAGCTTGTCGTCGCGTACGAACCGGTATGGGCGATCGGCACGGGCAAAACGGCTACCGCGGCGCAGGCGAACGAAACCATCGGGTATATCCGTAAAACGCTGGGCGAATTGTTCTGCGAAAAGTGCGCGGCGAAAGTACGCATCCAGTACGGCGGCAGCATGAACGCAGGCAACTGCAAAGAGCTGATGGCGCAGGAAGAAATCGACGGCGGCTTAATCGGCGGCGCTTCCCTGAAAGCCCCCGACTTCTCGGCTATCGTAAACTACGATAAATAACAGGCACAGCCTGCCTCGCAGCGGACTGAAACTTTGGCGTTTGAAAGCAGCACACTGCCTTTGCCGCGTAGCGGACTGAAACTTTGGCGTTTGAAGGCAGCATACTGCCTTTGCCGCGTAGCGGACTTAACCGCGCGCGTTTGAAAGCAACTTAATGCCTTTGCCCCCTTTTTTAAGCCTTCCCCTTGTCTGAAAAAAATTCAGAAAATTTCATTTTTTCGGCAAAAATGTTCAGCCTATTTCATAGGCTTCCCCTTGGGGGGAAGCTCTGCCGCGTAGCGGCGGTGATGAGGGGCGCAGCACATTTTTGATTGAAAATTTCCGATGGAAAAATTCAATCAAGGGGCGGTTTCATTCAAAAAACAAAAACAAGTTTACGCACGGCTTAAATCACGCAGGCGCAAAAAGCTCAAAATCCCCCCGCGTCAGCAGCAAGCAGGACGCGAAGCGCGAGTACCGACGACGGGAATTTACAAATGGTAAATGACCGAGGCGGCACGGAGCGCGAAAAAGTATTGCGCCGCTGATCACGCGGGCGCAAAAAGGAAACCAACCAACAATGAAAAAACCTTATGCGATCATCATCATGGACGGCTACGGCTTAAACCCGAAACACGAGGGCAACGCCGTGTATGCCGACGGAAGCAAAAACGTAACCGAACTGGAAAAAGAATACCCCTCGTCCACGCTGGGCGCAAGCGGTATGTCCGTGGGGCTTCCCGACGGACAGATGGGCAATTCCGAAGTCGGGCACCTCAATATCGGCGCGGGCAGAATCGTGTATCAGGATCTTACCAAAATCACGAAAGAAATCCGCGACGGCGAATTTTTTAAAAACGCCGAACTGCTGCGCGTAATGCGCTACGTGAAAGAGAACGGCAAAAAACTGCACCTGTGGGGGCTTGTTTCCACCGGCGGCGTGCACAGCCACACCGAACACCTTTACGCGCTTGTGGAAATGGCGAAAAAAGAAGGGCTTGAAAACGTGTACATCCACGCTTTCACCGACGGGCGCGACGTTCCCCCCACCTCCGGCGCGGAGTTTTTACGCGAACTGCAGGCAAAACTGAACGAGCTTGATTTCGGCGTCATCGCTTCGGTTTCGGGCAGATATTACGCCATGGACCGCGACAACAACTGGGACCGCGAAGAAAAAGCATACGAAGCCCTTACCGAGGGCAAGGCGCACACCTTCGAAGGCAGCGCCGAAGAAGCGATTGAAAAGAGCTATGCCGACGGCGTTACCGACGAATTCGTCGTTCCCGTAACGCTTACGAAAAACGGCAAGCCCGTCGCGCTTGTGGAAAAAGGCGACGGCATCGTCTGCTTCAATTTCCGCCCGGACAGAGCGCGCCAGATCACGCGCATGTTCTCGCAGGAAAACTTCCCCTTCACCGACGAAAAAACAGGAGCAAAGCTCGGTTTTACAAGAAAAACGGGTTATCTCGCCCCCGTGTACGTGGGTTTCGCCACCTACGACGCGTCGTTTAAAAACGTGGGCGTTGCTTTCCCGCCGGACGAAATCGACGATACGCTGCCGCAATATATCTCTTCGCTGGGCATGAAGCAGCTGCACATTGCCGAAACGGAAAAATACGCGCACGTAACGTTCTTCTTCAACGCGAAAATCGAAGCGCCCGTACCGGGCGAAACGCGCATCGTCATCCCCTCCCCCAAGGTGGCGACGTACGATCTGCAGCCGGAAATGAGCGCGTACCTCGTAACCGACCGCGTATTGAAAGAGCTTTCCTCGGGCGAATACGACGTAATGATTTTAAACTTCGCCAACTGCGACATGGTAGGGCATACGGGCGTGATGAGCGCGGCGGTGAAAGCCGTGCACGTTGTGGACGAATGCGTGAAAAAAGTTGTGGATAAAATTCTCGAAATGGGCGGCGCGGCGCTTGTTACCGCCGACCACGGCAACGCCGACGAGATGATTGCGGACGACGGCAAAACGCCGTTCACGCAGCACACCACCAACCCCGTGCCCGTAATTCTCGTCAGCAACGAACTGAAAAACGCAAAGCTGCGCGAAGGCGGCGTGCTTGCCGATCTCGCGCCCACGCTTCTTGACGTAATGGGCTTGAAGCAACCCGCGAAAATGACGGGAAAATCGCTTTTAATCCGTTAAAACGGAAAAAATCTTGCAAAAATCGCCGAAAAGCCGATAAAAAAGGTTGCGCAATTTACGATTGTATGCTATAATCTATCGTGCTATTCGGATTTTTCCGACGGCTTCCGCTACGCTTTCCGCAGCGGAAAACGAGAAAAACTGTCGAATTCAAGGAAGAAATTTGCCATGTCGAATTTATTTGCATTGCTTGTACCCACCACCAACGACGCGTCGTACGCGGCGTATCGTTTAACGAGCTTCATTTTAATCGCGCTTATGGGCATTGCCGCCATCGTAGCGATTATTCTCGTACTGATGCAGCCTGCCAACTCCACGGGCATCGACGCCCTCGGCGGTTCGGGAGAAACGTTCTTCGGCAAAAACAAGGGTAAATCCATCGAATCCAGAATGAAAAAATGGACGTGGATTTGTCTGATTATTCTTGCCGTGTTCTCCATCGCGTTCTTCGTGGTGCAGCAGCTCCCCTGGTAACGTATCGGGGCGCGGCGATCGGCTGAATTTTTACGAACTTTTTACGGCGGCTTATTTTTCGTAAGCCGCCCTTTGTTTTTTATTACGTCATTTTTTCCGTCGGTCGGCAACGCCCGCGCGGAAATTCGTTTACAGGTGATTGAATTATGCAACACGCTTCTATCGAAGAACGCATTCTGCGCTTCTTATCCTCGGCGGAAACCGCCACCGCGGAAACGCTGCGCCGCCATGCCGGCGTGCCGCCGCACAACCGCAAAACGTTTCTCGCCCTGCTTGCCCGCCTTTGCGCCGCGGGCAGAACAGAATATAAAAACGGCGTATACTCCCTGCCCCGCCCCGTTTTGTATACGGGCGTGCTGACGGGCAACGAAAAAGGATTCGCGTTCTTCACGCCCGACTTCGCAGACAAAAACAATGCCGCCGAAACGCCGGAAAAGCCGCGCGATATTTTTATTCCCGCCAAATATCTGAACGGCGCCATGCACAAAGACCGCGTGGTTGTAAAAATCGTGAAGCGCGGCGAAAACGAAAGCGCCACGGGCGAAGTGGTGAAGATTCTTCAGCGCGGTTATACCGAAATCGTCGGCGCGTTTTATAAAGACCGCCGCGCGGGCAGACTTCTGCCGGACGAACGCAAATATTTTTCCGAAATTTATATTCCCCTCGCCTCGTGCAGAAACGTAAAAAGCGGCGTGAAAGCGGTGGCAAAAATCACGGCGTACCGTTACGGCGCCTGCCCGGAGGGAACAATCACCGAAGTGCTGGGCGACGACGACGATTTCTTCGCCGAAGAAACCTCGATACTCCGTTCGTTCGGCTTGCGCGAAGAATTTCCCGATTCCGTGCTTGCCGCCGCGGAAGAAGTCGCGGCGGAAGATATAACAACGCTCCCTTTAAAAACGGAACATCTCCCCCGCCGCAACCTTCTCAACGAATTTTTCGTTACTATCGACGGCGCGGACACGCGCGACATCGACGACGGCGTCAGCGTGGCAAAACAGGGCGACAATTACGTTTTATCCGTGCACATCGCCGACGTATCGCACTATGTAAAAGCGGGCGGAGAGCTTGATAAAGAAGCGTTTAAACGCGGCACCAGCGTCTACTTTCCCGATCGCGTGCTTCCCATGCTCCCCCAAGCCCTTTCCAACGGCTGCTGTTCGTTAAACGAGGGCGAAGCGCGGCTTGCGTTCACGTGCAAAATGCTGATAGCGGGAGGCGGCACCGATAAAGCCGCCGCCGAAAATGCGGGTAAAGTGCTGGAAAGCGAAATTTTTCCCTCGCTGGTGCGCTCAACGTACCGATTGACTTACGACGAAGTCGATGCCATGTTATCGGGCGGCGCGGCTGCGGAAAAACTGCTGGAAAAATACCCGCTGATGCGCGATTCCCTCGCCCCCATGCGCGAGCTTACCGAAATTCTGGCGGCGCGGCGCGTCAAAAAAGGCGAAGTCAACCTCGATCTGAAAGAAAAACATATCTATTACGATAAAGAGCGCGACGTCATCGAAATTCCGGACGAAAAACCGTCGTTCTCGCGCGGGCTCATCGAGCAGTTTATGGTAACGGCAAACGAAACGGTGGCAACGTTTTTAAACAGCCGCGGAGCGCCGTGCTTATACCGCGTGCACGAACCGCCCGTACCCGAAAAAGCGGAAAATTTAAAGGCGTTTGCGCGGCTTCTCGGCTTTTCCCCGAAATGGAACGACGAGGAAGTTTTCCCCGCCGATTACGCGGCTCTTTTAAACGAAGCGCGCGGCGGCGCAAAGGAACAGGTGCTTGCCAAAGTTACCTTACGTTCCATGCAGAAAGCGCGCTACTGCGAAAAGAACTTAAAGCATTTCGCGCTGGTTTCCGGCTGCTATTGCCACTTCACTTCCCCCATCCGCCGCTACCCCGATTTATTCGTGCATCGCGCGCTGAAAGCCGTTCTGTCGGCAAACGAAACGGCGACGGAACGGCTGAAAGAATTCGCCGCGGAAGCCGCGAAGAAAACAAGCGATACCGAGCGCAACGCCGACGACGCCGAACGCGCCGTAGACGATTTGTACGCCGCCGCGTATATGGCGGACTATATCGGGCAGGAGTTCGACGGCGTGATTTCGGGCGTTACCGAACGCGGATTTTTCGCGGAACTGAAAAACGGCATCGAAGGGTTCGTCCCGCTCGATTCGCTGTACGGGTACTATATTTTCCTGCCCGACACGTTCGAACTGAAAGGCGGCGGCAAAAGCTACGCGCTCGGCAACAGCGTGCGCGTAAAGGTAACGGACGTGGATTTCTACACAAGGCGAATCACGTTCTCGGCGGTTAAATCCGAAAAAACGGAGGCAAAGATATGAAAATCATCGCAGTGAATAAAACGGCAGGTTTCGAATATTTCATCGAAGATAAATACGAAGCGGGCATCGTGCTCGAAGGCAACGAAATCAAATCGGTGCGCGCGGGCGCCGTGAACATGAACGACAGCTTCTGCCAGATCAACGGCAGCAAGGCGGTGGTAAAAAACATGCACGTCGCCCTGTACGATAAATCCGACGCGTTTTCCACAAAAAACACGCGGCGCGACCGCACTTTGCTGCTCCACAAAAGCGAGCTTGCGAAAATCGCGGGAAAAATCAACCGTCAGGGGTACACGCTGGTGCCGCTGAAAATGTACTTCAAAGATTCGCTGGTAAAAATGGAGGTGGCGCTCTGCAAAGGCAAACACACGTACGATAAAAAGAAATCGCTTGCCGAACGCGACGTAAAACGCGAAACCGACCGCGCCGCCAAACAGGCGTTTGTGTAAAAATATATACAAAAAAGGAGCAAATTTAAAATGAAAAGTTTACAACGCGTACAAAAAGCGGCGAATGTGCTGCGTATTCTCGCTAAAATCGGCTACATTCTCACCATAGTCGGCACGATTTTCTGCGTGCTCGGCGCGATTTTCTGCGGCATTTTCGGCAGTAACGTAACCGTGCGGGAATGGCTCGCCAAAGAAGGCACAACGTTCGTTACGCGCGAATACGTTTGTTACTGCGTCTGCGCGGCAATCGGCTGCGCTTCCGGCATAGCGCTCGCGTATTTCAACCTGCGCTTTTACGAGGCGGAACTCGCCGCGGGCACGCCCTTTACGAAACCGCTCGTGAAAGAACTGCGCAAGCTGGGCTTGCTGCATATTCTGCTGCCGATCGCCGCGTCCATCGTCGTCGCCGTCGTTTCCGCAGCCATGCACACCGACGTTAATTTCGATACCGCGGGCGGCATTTCGGCGGGCATCGCCTACCTGCTTTTATCGTTACCCGCCGATTACGGCGCCGATCTCACCGCGCTTGTTCCCAACGAAAAAGCGCCCGGACAAACGCCCGGAACCGAAGAAAACAAAAGCGAAGAAAACCGCGGATAATCCGCCGTTACCCCCTTCATTTGTTAAAATCGCAAAAGGTGCGCGCCCGAAAGCCGCACCTTTTTTTTCGCCCCGCCGTATAATGAAGAAGAACGAAAAAAAGGGGGCGCGCGGCTGATTTGAAGATATGCTTTGTAACCAAAGAACGGCTGTCCGAATTTTGGGAGCGCACGGGCGGCGAGGACGCCGATCTGATTTTCTTCCCCCTCTTCGACGACGTAACCGTGAGTTACGAACGGGAACTGAAAGGCGAAACGGCGTATTTCGAGGACGTCGCTCTGCTATCCAAAGCCTGCGGCTGCACGGTGGTATGCGGGTACAACACCTCCACGCGCGGCATTGTGCGTTCGTCGGCGGTAGTGGCGGAAAACGGCAGAATTTTAGGCGTATCGGACGCGCTTTCCTCCATCGACGGAACGCGCAACTGCGGCGCGTTTTTAAAAGTGTACGAAACGGGCGCGGGCAGAATCGGCGTCGCCGTCGCCGAGGACGCATATTTTCCCGAAGTGCTGCGAACGCTTGCGGCGTGCGGCAGCGATTTCGTGCTGTGTCCGTTTTCCCGCCGCGCGGACGGCGCCGAAAACGTGGTGCTCCGCGCGGCGGCGTTCACCTACGGAACGCCCGTCTGCCTGTGCTCGTACGGGTACGCGTTCGCCGCGGGCGCCGACGGAGAAACCGCGTTCGCCTCGCCCATGCCCGTATCGTTTTACGATATGGAAAAGAACGGCGAATTTCACCTGATAGAATGGCGCCAGCGCGGCTTTTTCAAACGCGACCACGGAAAATATTAACCCCGCCGGCTGCCTGCCGCCCCAAATGCCGCGCCGCCGCATGCCGCCCGTGCCCGCCCCGAATGCCGCGCCGCGCAGACAAAAAACCTTATGCGATTTCCCACGCAAACGTCGCCGTATCTCTCGCCTTAATCTCTTCCGGTTCTATATCCATATCGTCCGCCGCGCCCAACATCATGCACTTGCCTTCCACGTCGTAATCCGTTGCCGAATACAAATGCAACTCGCCCCAGTTATAATCTATCGAAAGCAGCTCGCCAAGTTTCGCGCCCGAAGCGGCGCACAAAATTTCCGCTTTTTCCCGCGCGTTTTTCACCGCCGCTTTCAACAGTTCCCCGCTGACCGCCGAAGAATCTTTTACCGTGAAATCAATCGAAATTTCGGGCTTTGCGATACATTTCGAAATTTCGGAAAGCGCCTTTGCCAGCCGCTTCGTATCGAAATCGAATTCGATTTTTAATTCGTGCCGGCACTTATACCCCATGAAAACGCTCGTGTAGTTTCCTTTCCCGTCGTTCAGTCTGTCATAATCCGCACGCACCCTGAAATCGGCTGTTTTCGCCGATTTTTTTTCAAATCCCGCCGCTTCCAGCGCTTTGTTCAGAAAATCGATTTTTTCCGCCGCCGCTTTCATCGCCGCGTCGTATTCGTATTCTGCCGTTTCCATACTCAACCTCAGTACAATCAGATCGGGCTTCACCGAAACCGCGCCTATGCCTTTCACCGTAATCGTTCTCATTTCCGATACCTCCGTAAATGTAATTTTGTGCCCCTATTATACCGCGCGGCGCATGAAAAAATGTCGCCCGGAAAGCGACATTTTAAAAACATACGATTCGCGTCGGCTGTTACGAACCTAAAATTTTTTCGCCGAACGCATACAGCGCCTCGTTAATCTCGAAAATATCGTACTTGCCTTTTTTTATGAAATATTCCAGAATAATATCGAATTTACTGCTGTGCGTTAAAGAATACCCCGCCTTTTCTATCAGATCTTTCGCTTCGTCAAGCGGCAGCTTCAAAGCAATCGCAAAAGCCGCCGCGGTGGTTTTCCGCGGCTTGTAATCTTTCAGCGTGCGTATTTTCGAAAACGTTTTTCTGTCGATATGCGCTTTTTTATAGCACTCCGCGTCGCTCATTCCCCGCTCGTCTATCAGGCGGAACAACGCCTCCGCAAAGCTCTCTTCCACATCGTCCAGCTCGTCCTCCAGATTCCCCGCCCCGTACGCCGCAAACGGCAACGGCGCCGCGACGGGTTCCGGCGCTTCAGATATCTCGGCGCAAAGCCATTCGCCCTCCGCCATACATTCGTCTATATACGCCGCAATCTCTTCTTCAACGCTTTTTTCAAGCGGCGCGAATCTTTTCCCCGCCGCCGCACGCTGCGAATCGTTTCCTTTCTTCTTCATCTTTCCTCTCCGTTTTATTTTTCCGTGATTATTATACCATAATTCGCCATGCGTGTAAAGAATTTTTCGCGCTTTCCCGCTTTTGAATCGTTTCAAAATAACTTTTTTTGTGAAATCGAAAAAAATTTTTGCTTACCCCCTTGAAATTACGAATAAAATATAGTATAATACAGAAAAGCGGCGAAACAACCGCCGCGCAAAAAAACTATTTCAAGGGGAAAAAACTATGAGTATATCCGGGGAAAACATCAGAAACATTGCGGTAATCGGGCACGCCGGCGAGGGCAAAACAACGCTTTGCGAAGCCATGCTGTTCTGCGCGGGCGCAATCGACCGCATGGGCAGAACAGACGACGGCACCACGGTAACGGACTTCGACGAAGCGGAAAAAGCGCGGAAATCCTCCGTGTACTTATCCTGCGCCTGCCTTAACTGGAAAGGCGTAAAAATCAATCTGCTCGATCTTCCCGGTTTCTACGATTTCGAAGGAGAACGAAGCGAGGGCTTACAGGCGGCGGGCGGCGCGCTGCTCGTCGTCGGCGCGGGCGGCAACGTGCCCGTAGGCGCGGAAAGCGTGATCGATTACTGCCTGAAAATGAAAAAGCCTCTCATCATCTTCATCAACGGCATGGATAAAGAAAACGCCGATTACGCGGGCACGGTGGCGGCGCTGCGCGAAAAATATCCGGGCAAACTTGCCCCCATTCAGCTGCCGATTATGGAAAACGGAAAAATGCAGGGCTGCGTAAACGCCATCCGCGAAAAGGCGTTTTTATTCCGCCAGAACGGCACGGAGGAAATTCCCGTACCCGAAAATCTTGCGGCGCAGATGCAAACCATGCGCGAATCGTTAATGGAAACGGCGGCGGAAAACGACGAAACCCTTCTCGATAAATATTTCGATTCGGGCGAACTTACCAAGGAAGAAATCATCCACGGCATCCGCCTCGGCATCGCCTCGGTAAACACCATTCCCGTCATGGCGGGCAGCGCCCTTTTCAACCGCGGCGTCATCAACCTGTTAAACGAAATCGTAACGTATATGCCGCAGGCAAACGAACGCGTGAACACGCTTGCGGAAGACCTCGTTTCCGATAAAATCGTAACCGTTCTGCCCAAAGAAACCGAACCGTTCGCGGCGCAGGCGTTCAAAACCACGGTCGATCCGTATTCCGGCAAAACCACGTACCTTAAAATCTTCCGCGGCGTGTTAAAAAGCGGCGATACCGTTTATAACCCGAACCGCCACGAAGAAGAACGCGTCGGGCAGATTTACATGCTGCGCGGCAAAAAAGCGGAAAGCGTTTCCGAAGCGCTTGCGGGCGACGTCTGCGCCGTTACCAAACTTTCGGTTACGGGCACGGGCGATACGCTGTGCGCGCCGGGCGCCAAAGTGAAATTCCCGCCTATCCACTTCCCCCGCCCCACGTTCTTTATGGCGATCGGCGCGGAAAAGAAGGGCGAGGAAGATAAAATTTTCGCCGCGCTCAATAAAATGAAGGAAGAAGACCTCACCTTCTCCGTAGAAAAGAACGCGGAAACGGGCGAAATTCTCATCGGCGGGCAAGGCGAAACGCACGTGGAACTGCTTGCAAGGCGCGTAAAATCGCGTTACGGCGCGGAAGTAAAGCTTACGCAGCCGAAAATCCCCTACCGCGAAACCATCCGCGGCACGGCGGAAGCCGAGGGAAAATACAAAAAACAGACGGGCGGGCACGGGCAGTACGGGCACGTGAAAATCCGCTTCTCCCCCTGCGAAAACGATTTTGAATTTGCCGAAGAAGTGGTGGGCGGCGCCGTGCCAAAATCCTACTTCCCCGCCGTGGAAAAAGGCTTGCGCGAATGTCTTTGTAAAGGTCCGCTGGCGGGCTACCCCGTTACGGGCGTGAAAGCGGTATTATACGACGGATCGTACCACGAGGTGGATTCTTCCGAAGCGGCGTTCAAAGCAGCGGCGGCGATCGCGTTCCGCGAGGGCTTGAAAAACGCGAAACCCGTTCTGCTGGAACCGTACTGCAAACTGAAAATTTCCGTGAAAAACGATTTCCTCGGCGACGTGATGGGCGATATCAACAAATGCCGCGGCAGAATCATGGGCACCGCCTCGGAGGGCGATAAAACCGTGGTGCTTGCCGAAGCGCCGCAGGCGGAACTTTTAAACTACACCACAAGGCTGCGTTCGCTCACCCGCGGCTGCGGAAGATTCGTTTCCGAATTTCTGGATTACGAGGAAGTGCCGCGCGAACTCGCGGAAAAAATCGCCGCGGCGCGCGCTGCCGAAAAACAGGAATAATTACGCGTTTTTATTGAATTTTTGCCGATTTTTCGCCGAATTTCAACAAAATACCGCTGTTTTGCCTTGCTTATTTTTTGTGTTTGTGTTATAATTTATTTAAATACAATAATAAGGCGGTAAAATTATGACGAATATGTTAAACAGCGTGTTTCAATCTCTCGGCGAAAAAATCGGCGTATCGGCTGCCGCCGCGGGAATCATTGTGATTGCGGCAGCCGTTTTACTGCTTGCCGCCGTCCTCGCGGCAATTTTCGTTCCGCAAGCGAAGAAAAGGAAAAATCTTAATAAAGGCGTTAAAATCGAATCCGGAAAAGATGCGGAAAAGCCGCTTGAATGTGCCGAAAAACAGGAAAAAAATGTAGAAAACAAGCCTGTTTATGCGGAAAAACAGTCCGAAATCGAGGCAAAAACAAGCGAAAATGAGGTAAAGGCCGAAGAAAATACCGAAAAAACCGAGGAAAAAGCCATGAAAATCGCAGAAAAAACGCCCGAAACCACGCAAAAAACAGCAAAAAAACCGGCAAAAACCGCCCCCGCGAAACAAGAGGCAAAGTCCGAAGCGAAAATAGGAACGAAAGCCGAACCCAAACGCATGCTCGGCAAGTGGCGCATCGTAATCAAAGGCGAAAACGCGTACATCGCGGTGCTGCACGCTTCCAACGGCGAAGTGATGCTCACCAGCGAAATTTACTCCACCGAGGAGGGCGCGCGCAGCGGCGTGGAAACGATAAAGCGCGGCGTGGAAACGGGCAATTTTGTGATTTACCGCGATAAAGGCGGCGACTATTATTTTAAACTGAAGAGCGCGGGCAACCGCCTTTTGTGTGTGGGCGAAATTTACACCACGCGCGACGCCTGCGAAAAAGCGGCGGAATCGGTAAAGCGCATCGCGAAAGATTCCCCTCTGATGATTAAAGTTTCGGAAGGCGAACGGTTTATTGCCTACACCCCGGCGGAAGTTACGCCGCCCGCGAAAAAGAATCAGGGCAAGTGGCGCATAGAACAGGGCGAAAACGGCGGTTTTTCGGCGAAATTGTACGCAAATAACGGACAGGTTATGCTTTCCACCGAAGAAGTGGCTTCGCGCAAAACCGCGGAAAAAGCCATTGAATCGGTGTGTAAAAACTGCGCCGCGGGCAATTTCTATATCGATAAAGACAAGTTCGGCAGATTTTATTACAAGCTGCACAACGTGCAGAAATCGGTGATCTGCACGGGCGAAACGTACGACAAGGTGGACAGCGTGGTTTCGGCGATTGAATCGGTGCGCCGTTTTGCTTCCAACGCGGAATTGACGGAGTAATTTAGGAAAATCGAACTTTTGGCGCAGGATATTTTATACAGATTGAATTATGTTTACGGCGGCGACGGAACAAGCAATGATACCCGCCCTACCGATAATTATGATTTAAATTACAATTTTGGCGATAAAAAAGCATTGATTAAGCCCGCCGCGAGATATCGCGGCGGGCTTTCTATTTTTTTATCCTCTCTCGGCTCGTTATCCCTCGCCACTCTACTCGCCGAGATTGCCTTTGACGGCAACTCGGCAAGGTTTTTCCCGAAGGGGAAAGCCAAGTAAATAAGACAATAAATATAGCGCCCCTTTGTTTGAAAATTTCTTAAAAGGCAAATTTTCAAACAAAAAAGAAAAGCAAGCTTTTCTTCACCACCGCCCTAACGGGCAGAGCCTCCCCGAAGGGGAAGCCAAGAAATGCGGCTTTAATTTTTAGGTTCTTCCGCGGGGGCAAGCTGAGAGATTACCACCGATATAAATACCAGCGCGCAGCCGCAAAGTTCTACGGCGGAAAGCGTTTCCTTTAATATCATCCACCCCGCAAGCGCCGCAAAAACCGATTCAAGACTCATAATCACCGACGCTACGGCGGGTTTTACGTATTTCTGCCCCAGAATCTGAAACGTGTAACCCACGCAGCCGGACATGACGCCCGCATATACGACGGGCAGCCATGCGGCTTTTAAATCGGTTAAGTTCACATCTTCGAAAATCGCCGCGCCGATTACGGACAAAATAGCCACCACCCAGAACTGCGCGCAGGAAAACGCCACGCCGTCGGTATCCGAAAATTTATCGATGATTAAAATCTGCGCCGCGAAGCACAGCGCGCCGAAAATTTCATGCAGGTCGCCGAAATAGATTTTTTGCACTCCGCCGTGCATGCAAAGAAGGTACATGCCGCCTACGCAACCCACGCACGAAAGCGCGGTGAACGGGTGAATTTTTTTGTGCCGGATTGCCGTATACGCCGCCACGAATACGACGTACGTTGCCGTTAAAAAGCCCGCTCTGCCCGATGCCGAGGTATCGGACGGGTATTTTTCGATGCCGAATTGCTGAAAATTGACGGCGGCAAACAACGCCACGCCGCCGATTGCGCCCGCTATCAACGATTTTTTCAGCCTTTTCATGCGCGCGGCTTTTTCGTAAGGTTGGTTGGCTTTCAGGGCGCGTTGCTTTACGACGGGTTCTTTGACGGCGACGATTGCACTTAAAAGCACGGCGGCAATGAACGCGCGGGCGGCGTTGAATGTAAACGAGCCGATTTTATCGGACGCGCTGGATTGCGCGACGAACGCCACGCCCCACACGATGGTGGCGGTAAGCAGCAATGCGGCGCCGAGAATAGAAGATTTTTTCATGTTTTTTACGGATTCCTTGTTGTGGAGTTATGGGTTGAGCGAAAGAGAAGATGAAAATTTTAATCCGACCTCTCCACCGCCGCTACGCGGCAGAGCCTCCCCGAAGGGGAAGCCGAATAAATAAGGCAATAAATATAGCCTTCCCCTCGGGGAGAAGGTGCTGAGCGAACGCGAAGCGAATGAGGGGCGAATGAGGGGCGAAGCTTGTTGTTTTATACTTTCAAGTTTTTCGATAATGAAACTGCCCCTTGATTTTCAAAAATTTTTTGTCAAAAATATTCAGAAAATCAAAAATGGGCTGCGCCCCTCATCACCGCGCTTTGCGCGGAGCTTCCCCCCAAGGGGAAGCCTTTAAAATAGGCGGACACTGAAATTTCAAACGGTTTGCAACAGTCCGTTACGAGGCGCCCGAAGGGTGCTAATTCATTACTACGTCTTTCAGGGCGGCGTATTTGGCAAGCGCGGCACGGCGCAATTCTTCCCCGTCGAAGCCGCCTTCGAACGTTTCGTCGCACAGCTTTTTCGCTTCGAATATCACCTGCGCGCCGTATTTTAAATTTTTGACGTCCGTTAACATTCGCCCGGACTGCCTTGTGCCCAGAAAATCGCCGCCGCCACGCATTTCCAAGTCCTTTTCCGCAATTTTAAAGCCGTCCGACGTGCTTCTGAACGTATACAAGCGCTCTTTCGCGGTTTCCGTTTCCAGATCGGAAAGCAGAAAGCAGTAGCTTTTTTCGCTGCCGCGCCCCACTCTGCCTCTGAGCTGATGCAACTGCGACAAGCCGAAACGTTCGGCGTTGTAAATCACCATAATCGTGGCGTTCGGCACGTCGACGCCCACTTCGATGACCGTTGTGGATACAAGGCAATCGTATTCGCCGTTTTTGAACGCCGTCATCACCTCGTCTTTCTCTTTGTCTTTCATTCTGCCGTGCAACAGCGCGAATTTTACCGCAGGTAAGCGCTGTTTCAGCTCTTCGTAACGCTCTTTTACGCTGATAATCGAACCGTCGTCGTCCTCGTCGTCGCCGCCGTCGATTTTTGCGCAGACAAAATAAGCTTGTCTGCCCTTTTTTACCTCGCCGCCGATATAGTCAAGCATATCTTCGTAACGGCTTTGCGGGATAATCGACGTGGAAATTTCCTGCCGGGATTTCGGCTTATCGGTGATGGTGGTTACGTCTAAATCGCCGTAGAAAACGAGGGACAGGGTGCGCGGAATGGGCGTTGCGGACATGACGAGCACATCGGCGCCCTCGCCTTTTTCCGATAACGCGTTGCGCTGCGCCACGCCGAAGCGGTGCTGTTCGTCGCAGACGATGAACGACAATGCGGGAGGCGCGACGTCCTTTTGCAGAATCGCGTGCGTGCCGCAGATAATCTGCGCTTCGCCGCTTTGTATTTTCGATTTGATTTCGCGCTTTTCCTTTGCGCCCGTACTGCCGGAAAGATAAACCACGTTGTAATCGGGGAAAAATTTCTTTAAAAGCGCGTAGTTCTGGGCGGCGAGCACTTCGGTGGGCGACAGGTACGCCGCCTGATAGCCGCTTTTTACCGCCATATAGATACCGCACAGCGCCACCGCCGTTTTGCCGCTGCCTACGTCGCCCTGCAACAGGCGGTTCATTCTGACGGGCGAGTGCACGCTTTCGTAAATTTCGTTCACCGCCTTTTTCTGTCCGTTCGTAAATTCGAAGCCGAAGCGGCTTGCAAACTCTTTCACGTCTGCCGCGGTAACGGTGTATTTGTGAACGCGGACGTCCTCTTTGCCGCCTTTGACAAGCTTGAACGCGGAGAGAAGCACAAAATATTCTTCGAGGGCGACGCGTTCGCTGCCGGCGTCCTTTTCTTCAAGCGTGCGGGGCTCGTGCACGGCATAATAACTGCGTTCGAGGGACGGCAGGCGGTATTTTGCGGCGATTCGCGGCGGTATCAGGCTTTCGAGCGAAACGCGCGTTAAGGCTTCGCGCACGGCGCCGCGCAGCGTTTTCTGGTTGAGCGAGCCCTTTAAAGGATAGACGGGAACGACGCCTTTTAAACGGTAATTTTTATCGAGCGGTTCGAACGTGGGATTGACGACGCCGACCGCGCCGAATTTTCGCTGCACTCTGCCGTAAAAAAGATATTCGCCCGCTTTGAGCATGCGCGCGACGTACGGCTGATTGAACCACACGGCGGTAAACGCGTAGCCGTCCTGCGAGCAGTAAGCTTTGACGGTGCGTTTGCCCGCGTAGTTGACGGGCGCGAGGCGCAGCACTTCGCAGGCGATGAGCACGATTTCGTTGTGCAGCGCGTTTTTCAGCGTGGAACGCTGCGTTAAATCGAGATACGCGCGCGGATACAGGCGAACTAACTCTTCCGCCGTGGATACACCCATTTTCAGGAGATCTTTTTCGCGCTTTTCGCCGATGCTGCGAAGTTCGGAAACTTTCATTTGTTGTACCCCTCCTCTGCGTTATTTTCCGCGCTTTTTTTACCGATAAAATCCGAAAAGCGGGAAGCGCCTGCCGCCGCCCCCGCTTTTTGTTGTTTGTTTTCTCATGCCCCTTGATGGAAAAGTTTTTGCAATTCGTTTTTGAAGCCGCCCCTCATCAGTCCGCTTTGCGGACAGCTTCCCCCCCAGGGGGAAGCCTTTAACATAGGCGATTTTCTAAATTTTAAACGGTTTGTTATAGTCCGTTACGAAACGGGCGATGCCCGCCCCCCGAAGGGAAGGCTTGAAATAAGGCAAAAATTTCAATATATCCTCTCTCGGCACTTCGTGCCACTCTCCCCGCAGGGGAAAGCAAGAATTATGCTATTATTCCAAAGAAATAATGTAGTAGTATACGGGCTGTCCGCCGAAATGGAAATCTACGTCGCAATCGGGATATTTTTCGCCGACCTGCGCGGCAAGCGCGGCGGCATCTTCTTCCGAAACGCCTTCGCCGTAGTACAGCGTAATCATCTCGTGCGAATCCTCTTTCATTTTGTTGAGTAGTTTTAAAACGGTATCGGGAATGTTCTGCGACTTCGCGAGAATCTTTTTATCGTCAAGCCCGATGACGTCGCCCTTGGAAATAGTGAATCCGTTCAGCGACGTATCGCGCACGGCATACGTTACCTGCCCGGCTTTTACGTTATCCAGTTCGTGAATCATGTTCACTTTGTTTTCTTCCACGGAAACTTCGGGGTTGAACTGGAGCGCCGCGGCAAAGCCCTGCGGCACGTTTTTGGTGGGGATGACGTGAATCGTACGGTTTTCCACCAGATCTTTCGCCTGTTCCGCCGCCAGAATAATGTTTTTGTTGTTGGGGAAGATGAAAATATCGCGCGCGTTGATCTTCTGCGCCGCCGAAGCGATGTCGCCCGCGGTGGGGTTCATCGTCTGCCCGCCTTCGATGACTTTATCTACGCAGAGATCTTTGAAGATGCCAGCAAGCCCTTCGCCCGCGCAGATGGCAAGCATGCCCATATCTTTCTTTTCCGCCTCGCGTTTGGCGCGCAGCTGACGGTTCTGTTCCAGCATGTTTTCGATCTTCGGACGATCGAGCTCGCCCAGTTGCAGCGCGTACGTGAGCGCCACGCCCGGCTGATTTGTATGCACGTGCACTTTCACAAGCTCTAAATCGCCGATGCAGATGACGGAATCGCCCAGTTCGCAAAGACGTTCGCGCAGGCGGTCGATATCCGCAAGGGTGGTGCTCTTCTTTAAATTGATGATGAAAAATTCGGTGCAGTACGCAAACTGAATTTCGCCGAGATCCAGATTGATGATATCGGAATTATCGCCGAATTCGTCGGACATCTTCTGTACGCCGGAAGTATCGGCTTCGGTGATTTCCTGCGCTTCTTCGCCCTTGAGGCAGGCAAGGAAGCCTTTGAAAATGGTCATGAGTCCCACGCCGCCCGAATCCACTACGCCCGCTTTTTTCAAAACGGGAAGAAGTTCGGGAGTTTTGGCAAGCGCGCGTTCGCCCTCTTCGATGACGGCTTCGAAAAATTCTTCGAAGTTTTTCTTGCGGGAGCCGACTTTCACGGCTTCGTCGCTCATCATTCTGATGACCGTTAATATGGTGCCTTCCTTGGGGGCGGAAACGGCGCCGTAAGCAACTTTCGTGCCCGCCGCCATGGCTTTCGCAAACGTTTTCGTATCGAAATTTTCGCCGCATTCGCGAATCACCGAACAGATGCCGCGGAGAATCTGCGATAAAATAACGCCCGAATTACCTCTTGCGCCGCGGAGCGCGCCGCGGGAAACGGCGTCGCATACTTCCATAAACCCGTTGGTGGTGCAAGCGGAAAGTTCTTTCACCGCCGACTGCATCGTTAAAGACATATTGGTACCCGTATCGCCGTCCGGTACCGGAAATACGTTAAGCGCGTCTACTTTCGCCCGATTTTTTTCGAGCGCCTGAGAACCGAGCAGGATCATCTTCCTGAAATCCACGCTCGTTATCGTTCTTTGCATTTTCTGCATTGTCTGCTCCTTTAATCCGTTGTGTTAAAAAAGAAAATACGCGCGGCGGAAAAAACCGCGCAAAAACGTTTCGCCTCCATACTTTTGAAAGCGAAACGCGATTCTACAGCTTTACCCCGATAACGTTTACGTTTACCGTATCCACAATCATACCCGTAAAGCTTTCTACTTTGTATTTGACTGCCTCGCGGAGAGATTCCGCCACCGCGCCGATAGATACGCCGTATTTGATGACCACGTACATATCGATATAAATCCGATTGCCTTCCGTGGTAACTTTTACGCCGCGCCCGCCCGCGTCGCGCTTTAAAAGCTCCGCCAGCGAATCGGTGAAACGACGGGAAACAAGTTCCACTATACCGTAGCATTCCATCGCCGTGTGAGAGGTGACTTTTGCTATGGCGAGATCGGATATTGAAATTTTTCCGTATGCGTTACTTGTATTAACCGACATAGTAAATCTCCGTTTTCTATCTTCTATTGTATCTCATTTTGCCGCGATTTGCAAGCAATTTGAGATACTTTTCGGCGATTTTATTGTTTCGGGAGCGTTTCCGAAGCGTTTTTTTCCGGTTTTTGCGGCTTTTTACGTTTCCGCGGAAATATTTTTAATTTTTTTGCGCTTTTGCACGCGTTTTTTATTGCCTTTTTTTTCGTTTCGTGATATATTATTTATGCTCGTTTTACGGCGGGAGCGATTTTTTGCGGTTTGCCGCCGGATAACGTACGGATTTTTTCCGATAAAGCGGGCATGATTATTTACGAAATATCATTTACGAATTTCGCGCGCGGAGGTGTTAATATGAGTAAGGTTTGCAACATTTGCGGTAAAGGTCAGACGTCGGGAAACAACGTGAGCCATTCTAACCGTAAAACCAGAAGAACGTTCAAAGCCAACGTACAGAAAGTTTCTTACGTGGAAAACGGCAAAGAAACGAAAGGTTACGTTTGCACCAGATGCCTGAAGAAAGCCGAGAGAGCATAACGGCTTTTTTCGCTTCGTTTTAAAACAGAACCTGAGAAAGTATCCGAGGAAGATTTTCCGGCGGATACTTTTTTCGCGTTGTTTTTTCCCTTGAAAAAAGTATCCGAACGCGGCTATGCCCCCTATCGGCTGCGCCGGCGAATACTTTTTTCGCGTTGTTTTTTCTCTTATTAAAAGTATCCGGACGAGGCTGTGCCGCCCTATCGGCTGTGCCGGCGGATACTTTTTTTACTTACAAAATTGCGGCAAAGCGCCGTTTTGCGGGAGGACAACGGAACAAAAACGCGAAAAATTCAGACGAGTTATCCCCCGTACGGAAGAAAGATAATTTTTGAATATTAAAAAAATATCCCTTGAACGCTTGACAAACACCGCCCGTTTCATGATATAATAAATACGCAGACGTCGGTGCGTCCGCCGCGTACGCACACGCGTACGGCGGAACGCATATATTAAAAAGGCGCCCTTGCGGCGCAACCGATGACGAAAAAAGCGCGACTTTTTGAGGTTCCGACCGGACGAGGGAAAAACCTCGTGCGAAAAAAATATATAAAAAGGAGAAAACTAACATGACAACGAAATTAAAGAAACTGTGGCTGTTCGTTGCCTCTGCCGTGATGGCAATCACCGCGATTTTCGCCGTGGGTTGTTCCAAAAAAGATTGCTCTGTGCAACATTCTTACGGCGACTGGGAAGAAGTTTCCGCCCCCACCGAAACGAGTTTCGGCGATAAAAAACACGTCTGTTCCGTTTGCGGACAGGAAGAACACGAACAGACGCCGATGCTTAACTCGCTTTCGGCTGCCGTAAGCACGCCCGAAGCCGCAAAAGGCAGCGGCGTGAATATTTCGATCGAGCCTTTTGAATTCACAAACAAGCGGGCAAAGCATAATTTGCAGCTCGATCTCAATCCCCCTTCTTTGAATTTTGTGATTAAAGCGATTTCGGAAACGACGATTTCCGTACATGGCGGATACGCTTACGCCGGCTTGAACGACGAAGGATATCTGTATGCTTACGGCAAAATTTCTTTCAATCAAAAGACTGTTTTAACGGACGTTAAGGCGGACGAAAACGGCGTTGAGCAAGCGCCGGAAACAACTACGGAAGAATCGCTTTGCCGGCTGAGCTTCTTACTTAAGAAAAACGAGGTGTACGCGGATAAACAAGTGTATCTGAAAGACGAAGCGGGCGAATTTACCGTTTCGGACGCGGAAAACAGCGGCAAACTGCACAAGACGCTTGCGGAAATTCTCAACGAGCAGGACGCATCGCTCGGCATGGCGCTGCAAATCGTTCTCGAAAACCCCGAAAAACTGATTAAATTTGCGAATACCGATCCTCGTCTGTTCGTGAACGAAGTAGCGGCGGCGTTCGGCATGAAGGCAAAAGCCGCTCAGCAGCGCGCGCTTTCCGTTCTTTTAAAAGAAGTGAAAACGGACGGCGGCTTTGAGCTTGTGACGAGAAACGGCATTTTTTCAAGCATTGCCAACGATATCAACGCCCTGAAAATCAACGAGCTGATCGATAAATACTGCGGCGCGGGTACGTTCGCCGTGATCGAAAAACTGCCCGATATGCTGGACATGAAAGTGGGCGATCTTGTGGCTCAACTTGCCGCAAAAGGCGTTACCGTGGAGAAGATTTCCGCGTTTGCCGATAAAGTTGTGCAATTCTATCTCGGCGACGAGACGGCAACGCTGAAAACAATTTTCGGCATCGATCTCGAAACCGTAGTGAAAACGTATGAAAACATGACGATCGGTCAGCTGATTGCCATGCTCGGCGCGACAGACGACGGCGAGACGGGCGGCGTTGGCACTGCGGGGGTGAGTACGGATCAAAGCCCTGCCCCTTCCGTTCCCGGGGCGATAGACGCGGCTACACTTGCAAAAATCGAGAAGATCAAAGCGAAGATGACGCAGACGATTGAAGAATTGAAACAAGCGACGTTGCCGCAGCTTATTGCGAAAAATTCGGACGGCGAAATTACGGAAAGCGAAATTAAGCTTACAATCAGCGCGGCGGCGACTGCGATGGATCGGGGCGTTTCGATTAAAATGACGCTTGATAATCAGCACGTGCTGACGGGCTTTGAAATTTCCCTTTCGAAAGAGCTGCTTGCGTTGGTGGGCGAAGTGACGAAAGGCACTTCTTCGGACGGCAAGACGACGGTGGAAACGCAATTTACAATCAATACGGCATTTAAACTTTCGGTTTCGTTCGGAGCGGAAAACGCCGCGCACAAGGCGGATTTCAACGCGGAAGAATTCGTAAAACTGTTCCCCTCTCAGCCCGAAACCGACGGCGGCAATACCGACGGCGGCAATACCGACACGACGGCTTACGCGGCTTAAAACCGCCGGAATACGAGGCCTTGTAAACGATAAAATAATTTTGCCTGCCGGCTCTTACAGAGACGGCAGGCATTTTTTCTGCAGGCGGGCGATGTTTGACGCAGTCATATAATTTTCCGCGGTTTGCGGCGGTGCGTTATCGGACGGACAAAGCCTGCGATGCATTCAGGATAACAGGCGGGCGGCGTTGAAATAAGCGAATTTTTCTATCTGACGGGGCGTGAAGAGGCGTTCCAGCGAGCGGAAAAAATCCGGCATCGCCGCGGGACTTTCGGGGTACGGATTTTCCGTTCCGTAAAAATCGCCGCCGATTGCCACACAGTTTTCGCCGCCTTTTTCCGTAAGATACCGCACGTGTTGCATAATGCCGCAATTTCCCGCAAATTCGCGGACGAAACACACGCCGACCACGCCGCCGCTATCCGCGATTTTTTTAATCTGCGTATCGGTGAGATTGCGTTTGTGCGGGCACAGGGCGCGCACAAGCGAGTGGGTGGCGCACACCGCCGCTTTGCGCTCGCCCGCCAAAGCGAAAATATCGCGCGCGGCGCCGTCGGAAGCGTGCGATATATCGGGAATCGCTCCCCTTTCCAGCGCGTACGCCATAGCGGCTTTGCCTTTTGCGGTGAGTCCGCCCGCCGCGCCGTTGGGCGCGGAAAGGCTGTTTTTTGTATTCCACACGGGCGAAAAAATTTTTACGCCGCTATCTAATAAATTTTTCAGGGCGGGCAAATCGCCGCGGGAGGCGGCGCCGCCTTCAACGGTGAGAACCGCTTTGCCGCCCGTGATTTCTTCGAACGCGGGACGGACGGCACGAAACAGCGCCAGCTGATTTTCGATTTTTCTGCGATCGGAATCGGCTTCGCCTTTGCAAAACAGCGCGAAACATTGCAGTTTACAGCCGCCGCGACGGAACAAATCGAACTGCGCCGCAAGCGTCGGCGGCGCGGCGGTTTTGGTTTTTTCGCCATTTCCGCCGTTTCCGCCGTTTCCGCCGCGGTTTTCCGGGGGATTCGCTCTGCCGAATTCGGCAGAATACGAGAGAAAATCGCAATGCAGATCGGCATACGGCAACGGGTGCGGGCGGAAATCCGGAGAAAAAATCGGCGCGGAATCAGCCACGTTTTTTCACGAAAAGGCGTAAAATAAAGCGCACGGGCGCGGGCGGTTTAATACAGATAAACATTTTTTATGTACCCTCCTCTACCCGTATTGTATGCAAAGACGCGGGCGGAGGGTGAACGGACGATAAAAAAGCCGCCGCTGAAAACGCGACGGTTTCTTCTTATAAGTTGCGCAGCGCTTCGATTGCCGCGGCGCGGTTTTCGGCTTTGAACACGCCGCTGCCCGCCACGATGACGTTTGCGCCCGCGGCTTTTGCGAGTTTTACCGTTTCCGCGTTGATACCGCCGTCGATTTCCACATCGCACGAAAGGTTGTTTTTGCGGATGATTTCGCGGATTTCGCGCACTTTATCCAGCACGTCGGCAATGAATTTCTGCCCGCCGAACCCCGGAAACACGCTCATGACAAGTACCATATCGCAAAGCGGAATCACCTTTTCGACGGCGGATACGGGCGTATCGGGATTGATGACCGCGCCGCACTTCGCCCCCGCGTTTTTAATGAGTTTCAGCGTATCTTCCAGCGTTTCGCCGCAAGCTTCGGCGTGCACGGTAACATAGTCGGCGCCCGCTTTTACGAAACGTTCCGCGTACTTTTCGGGATGCACGATCATCAGATGACAATCGAGCGGCAGCTTCGTGATTTTGCGGAGGTCTTCCACCATTTTGATGCCGAACGTGATGTTGTTCACAAAAACGCCGTCCATTACGTCGCAATGGATGACGTCGGCGCCGCTCTTTTCGAGGTTTTGCACCTCTTCGCCCATTTTCGAGAAGTCCGCCGAAAGAATCGACGGCGCGATTTTGATTTTTTCGTTTTCGGGTGTGTTCATATTATTTTTTCCTCGTCTGAGATTTTTATTTTTTTATAGAAAACAAGCCGCGCCCGTCATCCCCGAAAAGGGGGAAGCCGCGACAAAAAGAAAGGCTTAAAGCGGGTTTTCTTCCAGATAGCCGGCGCGGAGCTGCCCGCAGGCGCCGCCCACGTCGGAGCCGATCTGCCGCCGGAGCGTGGCGGAAATCCCCTGTTTTTCAAGCCAACCCATAAACCTGTAAGCGTTTTTGTCGCCTACGGATTTCAGCGTACGTTCTTTCACTTCGTTCAGGCGGATTAAATTCACGTGGCACGGCAAGCCTTTCAAAAGCTTCGCCAGCGCGTTTGCATGCGCTTCGTCGCAGTTTTCGCCGTCGATCAGCGTATATTCGAAGTAGTATCTTCTGCCCGTTTTTTCGAAATAATTTTTGCAAGCTTTTAAAATTTCCGCGATAGAATATTTGTTGGCGACGGGCATAATGCGTTTTCTGTCCTCGTCTGTGGTGGCATGCAGCGAAACGGTGAGATTGAGCGGAATATTTTCGTTTGCCAGCCGGTACATTTCGGGCACGACGCCGCAGGTGGAAAGCGAAATATTGCGCGCGGAAACATTCAGCCCCTTTTCGCTTGTGAGCAGCCGCAGAAACTTCACCACGTTATCGTAATTATCCAGCGGTTCGCCGCTGCCCATCAGCACCACGTTGGTAACGGCGCGTTTTTCTTTGCCGCTGCCCGGGAGATCGGGATCGCCCTTATGCAGCGCGTTGACGACGAGAATCTGCGAAAGAATTTCGCCCGCGGTGAGATTCCGTATCAGACCGTTCAGCGTGGAAGCGCAGAATCTGCAGCCCATACGGCACCCGACCTGCGTGGAAACGCACTGCGTATAGCCGTATTTATACTTCATTAAAACGCCTTCGATTATGTTTCCGTCCGACAGGCGGAAGAGATATTTTTCGGTGCCGTCGGAAGAATAAAACACTTTTTCTACGGAAACGGGGGCGTTTTCATACGTTTGCAGCAGTTTTTCTTTCAAAGCGTTGGGCACGGCGGGGAGTTCTTCTATCGTTTTGCCCGAAAGCATGCCGCCGTAAATCTGCGCGGCGCGGAATTTCTTTTCGCCCTGCGCGGTGAGTTCGGCTTCCAGTTCTTCAAGCGAAAGATCCTGCAGAATTTTTTTCATTTTTGTTCTCCCTCGCGCGCTTTGCCGCCGTTTACGCACAGCATCGCGCACACGTAAAACCCTGCGCCGGACGCCGTATCGGGCAGAAACTGCAGCCCGTATTTCTTCTTTTCGTGCGGAAGCGGGCTATCGATCGTTTCGACGCGGAAATCGGGATGCGCCGCCAGAAATTCCGCCACAACCTCGTCGTTTTCGCATGCAAACGGCGAGCAGGTGGAATAATACAGCCTGCCGCCCTCTTTCACGTAGCGCGAACAGGTATCGAGAATGGCGCGCTGATCTTCCGCGACGGAAGCGAACACGCCCTCGGTTTTCAGAATTCTGATATCGGGATTTTCGCTGACCGTGCCGAAGCCGGAGCAGGGAACGTCGCACAAAACGGCGTCGAACGACTTTTCGTACGCGGCGTCGTATATGCGGCTGTCCTTGCAGAAAACGGCGATATTTTCGCGGCGGGCGCGACGGGCGTACGCCCTGATGAGTTCCGCGCGGTGTTCGTGCAGTTCAAACGAGGTGATTTCGCCGCATTTTTCGGAAAGCAGCACGGATTTTCCGCCGGGCGCGGCGCAGGCGTCAAGCAGTTTTCCGCACGGCTTCACGCAGGCGCAGATTGCCTGCGAACCGACAGATTGAAACGTATATTCACCGTTATCGTAGCCGCCGTCGCGGATAAAGCTTTCGAAAACGTAACTATGCGCGAACGGAGCAGCGGCGACGCGGACGTCCTTTTCTTCCGCACGGCGCAGGTATGCCCCCTCCGTTTCGTAGGGGGGCAGAAATCGTACGGATACGCCGCCCGATTTTGCGGAAGCGATTGACGCCGCACGCGCGCCGTATTCTTTTTCCAGCTTTTTATAGGCAAATTCCGGATAACCGGTGGTTATCAAAAGTCCCGCTCTGCCGCCGGGCAAAGACGCGTTTACCGAAGCGGCGTCGAATCGGCGCAGAAATGCGTTTACGAAGCCCGCGGCGCCGCTTTTGCCGAGTTTTTTACAAAGTTCCACGGCGAAATCGGTAACGGCGTAGCGCTTTTTCTGCAGATTCAGAAGAAAATACAGCGACACTTTCAACAGCACGCGCACGGATTGTTTGGGCGATTTGGCGGCATAGCGCGAAATGCAGTACGAAAAATATTCGTCGTTTTCCAGCACGCCGTAAACGACTTTCACGGTGCGGGCGCGGTACGCCTCTTCGATATACGTATCGGCGATCGCCTGTTTCAGGTATGCTTTTTCGCCGTACACTTTCATTAAAATACAATACGGATCGTACAGGGGATTAGTCGTCATTCGAATACTTCGCCTTTCGTTGCTTTTTTGCCGTTCAGAAAGTCCGCGCCGGACATGATTTTTCCGCCCGCGGGCTGTAAAGATAACATTTTCACCGCGCCCGCGCCGCAACGCACAAGCAAGCCGCTTTTCGGCTTATCCGTAAGCACTTCGCCGGGTTGCGCCGGATAAAACTCTTCGGGCAGAGATTCTTCCGGCAGCGCTTCCGCAAGATAGAAATTGACGGGCGCGCCGCGGAGAGAAGAAAACGCGACGGGTTCCGGATTCATGGCGCGGATTTTATTCGCCACGGAAAAAGCGGATTCCGAAAAATCGATTTTCGCCTGTTCGCGCGTGATTTTGCGATAGATATGCGCGCCTTCTTCGCCTTGCTTTAGCAAAACATACCCGCCGTTTTCAATCAGCGGCAACGCCTTTTGAATCAGCGTTGCGGAAAGTTCGGAAAGGCGCGCCGAAAGCTCGCCCGCCGTTTCGCTGTTGCCTATTTTCAGTTTTTCGCAAAGAAGAATATCGCCCGCGTCCAGCGCGAGCACCGTTTGCATTACGCACACGCCGCTTTCCGTTTCGCCGTTTAAAATGCAGCTTTGCACGGGAGATGCGCCGCGGTAGGCGGGCAACAGCCCGGCGTGGATGTTCCACACGCCCTTTTTGAAGCAATCGAGGACTTCCTGCGTTAAAATCTGCCCGTATGCGCACGTGATCATCGCGTCGGCTTTGAAAGCTCTGAGTTCTTCGATATGCTCGCGGATTTTTGCGGGCTGAAACACGGGGACGCCGTGAGAAAGCGCGCACGTTTTGACGGGCGAGGGCGTAAGCTGTTTTTTTCTGCCCTGAATTTTATCTTCCTGCGTGATGACGCCGACGACGTTACACGTTTGTATCAGCGCTTCCAGCGGTTTTACCGCAAAAGCCGGCGTGCCCGCGAATAAAATTTTCATTGCGATTTTTGCCCTCCCCGGGGATTAAAGTTGCGCCCCGTGATTAAAAAATTTTGGATAGAAAACAAGTTGCGCCCCTCATCCGTCAACTTCGTTGACACCTTCCCCCCGGGGGGAAGGCTATATCAAAAGCATATATTTAAAATTTCAAACGAGTTGCAACAGTCCGTTACGAAACGGGCGATGCCCGCCCCAAGGGGAAGGCTGTAAATATTGCCTTCTTAAAACGCCTGAAACCGAGCGCGCTTGAAGAGTGGTACAGATTGCGAGTTTTATCGAGTACGACCGCCGCAATTTACTATGCGTAAATGAGCAAGGGCGCACGCAGATGAAGCCGCAAGATGTGCCGCTATACAAGCGCGACGCAGTATTGCGAAGTTTATAATGCGCGCGCAATATCAATCGGCGCAGACGTAAGTAGCCTTATCGGTATACAAAATCCCGTCCAGATGATCGAATTCGTGGCAGATGGCGCGGGCGAAAAAGCCCTTTGCTTTTAAAGACTGCGGATTGCCGTAACGATCGAAATAGCTGACCGCGACTTTCTGCGGACGGACCACGACGCCGCGTTTTCCGCGCACGGAAAGGCAGCCTTCCCAGCCCTCCTGCACGCCTTTTTCCGCGGTGATGACGGGGTTGACGAATTCGAAATACCCCTCTTCCACTTTTACCACCGCCACGCGGCGAAGAACGCCCACCTGCGGCGCGGCAAGTCCCGCCCCGTCCTCTTTTTCAAGCGTATCTTTCATATCGTTCAGAAGATTGTGCAGCGATTCGTCGAACGTTTCCACGGGGAAACATTTTGTTCTGAGCACTTCGTCGCCTACCTGTACTACGTTTCTGATTGCCATTGATTTTTTCTCCGGATTTGTAAATTTTTATGCGAGCGAGCCGGGATTTTCTTCCACGGAAACAAGCACGTCGCGGGATTTGTTGCCCGCGCAGATCTGATAAATTTGCGGCAATACGCTGTTTTCCGCCAGCCGCATCAGCACCTGATAGCGGAATTTGTTCTGGATTCTGCCGACGGGCGAACGCATTTTGTTGAAAAACAAAAACGCTTCGGGATTATTTTCTTTCAGCGCGTTCAGCCCCTCGTACACGCCGCGCAGGGCTTCCACCGTTTTTTTATCGTCCTCGCCCGAAACCAGCACGCGCACGATTTTGGAAAAAGGCGGAAACAGACTTGCCGCGCGAAGCGAAATTTCGTTTTCGTAAAAGCCCTCGTAATCGTAGGCGATAGCGTAACGCAACACCTCGTTTTCGGGATCGTACGTCTGCAACACCACTTTGCCCTTTTCTTCCGCTCTGCCGCTGCGCCCCGCCACCTGCGTTACCAGCTGAAACGTGCGTTCGCCGCTTCTGTAATCGGAAAAATGCAGACTCATATCCGCATCGAGGATTCCCACCAGCGTTACGGCGGGGAAATCGTGTCCCTTGGCGATCATCTGCGTGCCCACAAGGATGTCCGCCCGGTGCTCGCCGAATTCCTTTAAAATTCTGAAATGCCCCTCTTTGCCCGAAGTGGTATCGTTATCCATTCTGAGAACGCGGGCGGAGGGAAAGCGGTTTTTCAGCTCCGCTTCCACGCGCTGCGTGCCAGTGCCGGCATACGAAAGATGCGTGCCGCCGCATTCCGGGCAGCCTCGAAGCATTTTGTAACGCGCGCCGCAATAGTGGCATTTGAGGCAATCTTCGTCCTTATGATACGTGAGCGAAACGTCGCAGCTTTCGCATTTTGCCACGTACCCGCAATCGCGGCAGATGACCGTTTGCGAATACCCGCGGCGGTTTAAAAACAAAATCGCCTGATTGCCTTTGGCAAGGCATTCTTCGATTTCGCTTTGCAGCGCGAACGAAAACGCCGTATTGTTGCCGCGGCGCACTTCTTTGCGCATATCCGCGATGACGATTTCGGGCAGCGGGCGTTGATTAACCCGCTTTTTGAGCGGAATCAGATTAAATTCGCCCTCTTTAGCGCGTTTATACGTTTCCACCGACGGCGTGGCGCTGCCAAGAACCAGCTTGCAGCCGTTGTGCTTCGCGCGAAGATTTGCGATATCGAACGTGTTGTAACGCGGCGCGGTTTCGCTTTGGTAACTTGAATCGTGTTCTTCGTCGATGACGATGACGCCGAGATTTTCAAGCGGCGCGAACACGGCGCTCCGCGCCCCCACCGCGATTTTCGCTTCGCCGCTGCGAAGCCGCCACCATTCGTCGAATTTTTCGCCGGCGGAAAGTCCGCTGTGCATAATCGCCGCGTTTTTACCGAAACGGGAACGGAGCTGGGCGAGCATCTGCGGCGTGAGCGAAATTTCCGGCACCAGAAAAACAGCGGTTTTGCCCTGCTTTAAGCAATCCGCAATCAGGCTCAAATAAATTTCCGTTTTGCCGCTGCCCGTTACGCCGTGCAAGAGTTGCACCGTGCGGGAATCGCTGCGGACGGAATCTACCGCGCGCTGCTGATCTTCGGTGAGCGTGTGCGCCGCGCCGCGCTCTTCAAGCGTTTTGTACGGATCGCGCAGTACCTGCTCTTCGGTGATTTTAATCAGTCCTTTCTTTTCCAGCGCGGCGACGCTGCCCGCAAATTCCGCGTTCAGCGCGGCGCATTCCGTTTTGCCGCGTTCGTTTAAAAGCGCTGCGGCGGCAAGCTGATTTTTTGCCGATTTCGGCAGTTTTTCTTTGGCTTCCTCAAACGGAACGCAAAGCTCGGCGTAACGTTTTTTCAGTTCGCGCACCTTGCCTTTGCGCATTTCCGCGGGAAGAAACAGCCTGAGCGCCGCCGCCAGCGGGCAGGCGTAGCGCGCCGCGATTTTTTTGGCAAGCGACAGACATTCCGCGTTCAACGCGGGCATCGGATCCGCCGCCGTTACCTTTTTCAGTTTTTCCGCGGGGTAATCGCAGCTATCTCTGAGCGCCACGACAAAACCCGCCGTTACCCTGCCCCCGAACGGGGCGTACACGCGCGAGCCTTCGGCGACGGTATCGTCGCAAAGATATGAATATATTCTGTCCGTTTCGCTTGCGGCGATGTCTACGATTACGTCCGCGATCATAATTTCAAGAGTTCCTTTTTTCCGCCGTTATTCCGCCGTGCGGCAGGCTTAAACAAGCAAAAGCGCCCCGACGTTTCTTCGGGGCGGAATTGTGCGGCTGCCGTTAGTCTTTGGCGATAACTACTCTGCCTTCGTCGATATCTTTGCAGGCGGCAAGAAGTTCTTTATCTCTGCCGGCGAAATCGCGGATGCCCGCGTTTCTTTCCTCTTCGATAATCTGGCGGGCGCGTTTGGACGCCACCGTGCACAGCGCGTAACGGCTGACGGGTTCTTCTTTCGTGCCTAATTTTCTGATCATGCTGTCTACAGAAGGTTCGTTTATCATATTTGTATCTCCTTTTTCCGGGTTTGTTCTTATTTTATTTATAACCGTTTTGCGGGGATTTAACCGCCGCGCCGCGGATGATAAATTCCGATGTTTTTGTTTTGCCGCCGAATCGGGCTGTTTTTTCGCCGTCGGTCGGCGGTTCCGACGGCTTGCCTTCGGCGGCAGCCGTTATCAAGGCTTAGTTTTCGTTCTTCTTTTCAAGAAGGGAAAGATAAATTTTTTCCAGCCTGTCCACGGCGCTTTCCAGCTTGTCGTTTACGAGAATATAATCGTATTCCGGCGCTTTCGAAAGTTCGTAATCCAGCCGTTTCAGGCGCGTCTGCACTTCCTCTTCCGTTTCCGAACATCTGCCTTCCAGACGTTTTTTCAATTCTTCCACCGAGGGAGGCGTTACCATAATCAGCTTACATTCGGGAAAGTGTTTTCTGGCGTTCAGCGCGCCCACCACGTCGATTTCGAGAATCAGAGATTTTGTTTTCAGCTCCGATTCCACAAACGATTTCGGGGTGCCGTAATAGTTGCCGAAATGCTCGTCCCATTCCAGAAAATCGCCTTCGTCTTTGCGACGCAGAAATTCCTCTTTCGTAATGAAAAAATAATCTCTGCCGTTCACTTCGCCCGCACGCGGCGCGCGCGTGGTGCAGGAAACGGATACGCCTACGTCGGCACGGCGGCGCAAAAATTCTTTTACGATGGTGCCTTTGCCTACGCCCGACGGACCGGATATTGCCATAAGTACGGTATTCATCTTCTGCGTTGCTCTCCTTTCTTCCTGTGCGTGCGTTCTGCGCGTGCAAGCAAACGTTTATTCTACGTTCTGCACCTGTTCGCGGATTTTTTCGATTTCGTTTTTCAGGGCGAGTCCGGTTTTCGTGAGAAGCGCGTCGTTGCTCTTCGAACAGGACGTGTTTGCCTCGCGATTGAATTCCTGTACGAGAAAATCCAGTTTTCTGCCCACCACTTTTTCTTCGCAGATGGCGCGGAACTGCGCGATGTGCGAACGAAGCCTTGTGAGTTCTTCGTCGATATTGCATTTATCGGTGAACACGGCGACTTCGGTTAACAGCCGCGTTTCGTCGTATGCGGCGCCGTTCAACGCCTCCTCGATACGCGCTTTCAGCTTTTTGCGGTAATCTTCCGCCACCAGCGGCGCGCGCGCGGCGATGTCGCCCACCAGCCGTTCGACGGTATCCACGCGGGAAAGCATATCCGCTTTCAGCTTTTCGCCCTCTTTTTCGCGCATGGCGTTCAGATTTACCAGCGCGGCTTTCAGCGCTTCTTTCACGGCGTCGATCGCGTGTTCGTCCTCTTCGCTCTCTTCGGCGGAAAGCACGTCCGGCAAACGCAGCAGCGCGGAAACCGTAAGATCGTTCTCCGCTTCCGGCACAGCCGCTTTCAGTTCGCCCGCGGCTTTCGCGTAGGCTTTTGCCAGCGGAAGATTCACCGAAAACGAAACGCTTTTATCGCGTTTATCTTTATAGACGACGCCGATTTCCGCATGCCCGCGCGTGATTTTTTCCTTGACGAGTTCTTTTAATTCCGCCTCGTAAGCAAAAAATTGTCGCGGCATTTTCAGGGAAAGATCGAGATAGCGGTTGTTCACCGTTCTGATTTCGCAGGATACCTCTGCGTTTTCGTTTTTGTACGTGCCTTTGCCGTACCCCGTCATGCTGTACATTTCGTTTATCTCCTCAGGCTATGTTCCCCATATAAGGCTGCTATCCCCTCGTCAGCCTGCTTTCGCAGTCAGCTTCCCCCTTAGGGGGAAGTCTTGCATACAATTATAGCAGAAAAACCGAAAAAAAACAAGCGGTATCGCGTGCGTGCGCGAGCTTTCCGCTTATTTTTTTCGATTTTTTCTTATTTTTCCGCGGCGTTTTCTTCTTCGTTCCGCTTGTTTTCCGCAAGCAGGCGCAAAAATTCGCGCTCGTCGATGATTCTGACGCCCAGTTTCTGCGCTTTTTCCAGTTTACTTCCGGCTTCTTCGCCCGCGATGACCAACGTGGTTTTCGACGAAACGCCGCTTTGACATTCGCCGCCTTCCGCTTCGATAAGTTTCTGCGCTTCGCCGCGCGTATATGCCTGCATGCTGCCCGTGAGCACCACTTTTTCGCCGGAAAATATACCGCTTTCGTTCTTCGCTTCCGCCTGTTTTATCCGCACGCCCAGTTCGAACAGCTGCCCGATTTCGCGCAGGTTGTCCTCGTTTTTAAAGTAAGAAACCACGTTGTTCGCGGTGATACCCCCTATGTTTTCGAGTTGTATCAGTTCTTCCGCCGTAGTCTGTTTTAATTTTTCGAAATCGCCGAACGCAAAAGCGAGGTCTTTCGCCGCCACCCTGCCGATGCCGTCGATGCCCAACGCGTAAATGAACGCGGGGAAAGCGGGCGTTTTGCTTTTTTCGATTGCCGAAAGCAGGTTTTTAATCTTCTTTTCCTTAAAACCGTCCAACGTTTCCAGCTGCTCCGCCGTCAGGCGATACAAATCGGAAAACGTTTTCACGTATCCCTTTTCGAACAGTTGCGTGGCGGTGGAATCGGAAAAGCCGTCGATATCCATGGCGTTTTTCCCCGCGAAATGATCGAGCGCTGCCACCACGCGCGGTTTGCAGCCGCGGTTGGGGCAGAACAGATTCGCGCCCGTTTCGATAAGCGGCGTACCGCAGGCGGGACAAACGACGGGCTTTTCGATTGCCGCGCCGTCGCCTTCGTCTACGGCGCCTAAAATTTCGGGAATGACTTCGTTGGAACGCCGTATCAGAACGCGCGAGCCCTGTTTTACGCGCTTTCTTAAAATATCGCCGTAATTGTTCAGCGTGGCGCGCGATACGGTTACTCCCGCGAGTTCTACCGGCGTGAGCAGCGCGAGAGGCGTTAATTTGCCCGTTCTGCCCACCTGCCATTCCACTTTTTCCACCTTGGTTTCCGCTTCTTCCGCTTCGAATTTGAACGCAACTTCGAAACGCGGGAATTTATCGGTATACCCCATTTTTTCGCGCAGCTTAGGTTCGTTCAGTTTAATGACGGCGCCGTCCGTAAGAACGTCGATATGCTTTCTTTCCACTTCGATTTCGTCCACGGCGGCTTTGACTTCGTCGTAATTTTTCGCAAGCTTAAAATACGGAAATACCTTGAAGCCCTCGGCCATTAAAAATTCGTGCGCTTCCCGCTGCGAAAGCGGCTCGCCTTCCGAACGGTAATTCACGTCGTAAAAATAAATATCGACGTGCCGCGCCGCCGTAACCTTGGGATCGAGATTGCGGATGGCGCCCGCCGCCGCGTTACGCGCGTTTTTTAAGGGTTCCGCCGCCGTCCGATTGTATTTTTCCAGCACGGAAAGGCGCATGACGGCTTCGCCGCGCACTTCCAGCGTGCCTTTGTACGAAACGGAAAGCGGAAACGATTTCACGGTGAGCACCTGCGCCGTAACGTCTTCGCCGACGGTACCGTTGCCGCGCGTGGCGGCGCGGACGAACGCGCCGTTTTCGTACGTCAGACACACCGTAAGCCCGTCGAATTTATATTCCACGGTGTACGTGGGGGCGACGTTTTCTTCGGCGCCCGCCTTTTCCGCGCGCGTAACGAACGCCGCCAGTTCTTCGTCGGTTACCGCTTTATCCAGCGAATACAGGCGGCGGATGTGCGTGTGCTGCGAAAACGCCGCAATCGGTTCACCGCCCACCCTGCGCGTGGGAGAATCGGGGTATACCTCCCCGGAAAGCGCTTCGAGCGCCTTTAATTCGTCGTATAATTTATCGTACTCCCCGTCGGGTACGCTGGGACAATCGAGCACGTAATACTCATACGCCCATTTGTTCAACAGATCTGTGATTTCTCTTTGACGGGACATGTTTTTTCTCCTTTCAGCCGATGATTTTCAGCGGGGCGAGCGCGGCGGAAAGCTGTTTGATGCCGAATCCTTCGAACGCCACGTGCAATACCGTGTTGCCCTGAATCCCCGCAACCTTCACGATGGTGCCCGTGCCGAATTTCGGGTGCGATACCTTTACGCCCTCTCTGAACGCCGATACGTCTTTGCCTGCCGTTTTCGCGGCTTGGAACTTATTCGGCGAGCCTACGCCGCCGTATGTGAACGTGCCGCCGCCCGTGCTTTTGCTTCTGTTTGCCGGGGCGTACATTCCGCCGGAAGCGCCGTCGCCCGAAACAGGCTTGTACGTGCTTCTGATCGGCGCGGAATCGCGCGTTTCGGCGGCATACCCCGAAGTTACGCCGCGATTGCCCCCGCCGTAAGAATTGCCGCCGTATGTACTTCCGTACCCGCCGCCGTAAGCCGAACCGTACGATTTTCCGTAACCGCCGTAGGTGGATTTCAATCCGTAGCGATCGAGATTTTCCGTGCGGGTATCTTTGGGGAGTTCCACCACGCCGGCGAGTTCTTTCAGAAACCGCGAACGCGCCGTGCTTTCGCGCTTACCGTATAAAAAGCGGCTCTTCGAGCGGGTGAGATACAGCCGCTCTTTCGCGCGGGTAACGGCTACGTACATGATGCGGCGCTCCTCTTCGAGGGCGTCCTCGTCGGTTTCCGCGCGGGAAGAAGGAAGAATGTTTTCTTCCAGCCCCACCACGAACACGCATTTGAATTCCAGCCCTTTCACCGCGTGCACGGTGGCAAGCGTTACGTATTCCGTTTCGTCCATTTCGTCGGTATCGGAAACAAGGGAAACCTGCTGCAGGTATTCGGAAAGATCGGCGTTGCCGTTCAGGCGTTCGAAATCCGCCACGGAATTGACGAATTCTTCGATGTTTGCTTTTTTGTTCACGCTTTCGTCGTCATCGCCCGAAAACGCCGTATCCAGTCCGGAATCTTTTACGATTTTTTTCACGAGTTCGAGCACGGAAAGCTCCGCCGAAGCGATAATCCAGCTTTTAATCTGTCCGCCGAATTCGGCAAGTTTCGCACGCGCGGAGGCATTGAGCGCGAGGTTCTGCGTTTCCAGAAGCGTTTCGTAATCGGAAATGCCGTTTTGCGCGGCATAATCCTCTACGGTTTCGATGGTTTTCGCGCCGATGCCGCGGCGGGGAAAATTGATGATGCGGATCAACGCCTCGTTATCGAACGGGTTTGCCACAAGCCGCAGATACGCCAGCATATCTTTGATTTCCTTGCGGTCGTAGAATTTAAAGCCGCCGAATACTTTGAAAGGAATCGCGTCCGCCGAAAATTCCTGTTCGAACGAGCGGGTGAGCGCGTTTACGCGCATGAGCACGGCGAAATCGGCGTAGGAGTACCCCTCGCGGACGAGTTCGCGGATGGTGCGAGCGACGAACATGCTTTCGTAGCTTTCCTCTTCCGCCTCGTATACCTTTACCTTTTCGCCCTCTTCCTTATCCGTCCACAAAGTTTTCTGTTTGCGCCTGCCGTTGTTTTTGATGGTTTCGTTCGCCACGGCGAGAATGTTTTTCGTGGAGCGGTAATTGCGCTGCAATTTGAATACCTGCGCCGACGGAAACTGCTTTTCGAATTGCAGAATGTTTTCTATCCGCGCGCCGCGCCAGCCGTAGATGGACTGATCGTCGTCGCCGACGGCGAACAGGTTGCCGTGCACGGAGGAAAGCAGCCGCACGATTTCGAACTGCACTTCGTTGGTATCCTGAAATTCGTCCACCATGATGTAGCGGAATTTGCCGCCGAGGTATTCGCGAGCTTCTTTATCGGTGCGAAGCAACCTCAGAGTGCGGCTTAACAGATCGTCGAAATCGAGGGCGTTGTTTTCGGCAAGGTGTTTTTCGTACGCCGAAAATACGCGGGTGATGATTTTGATATTGTGCTCGCCTTGGTTGGCGGCGGCGTATTCTTCGGGCGTTACCCCCTCCGTTTTGGCTTCGGAAACGCTGCGTTTAATCTGTTTGAACAGCTCGTCGTCGCGCTCGTCGCCCTCCGTAATTTCTTTGAACGCCTTTTTTAAAACGTTGCTGCGTTCGGTTTCGCTGTAAATGGAAAAATTTTTGTTGATGCCGGCGCTTTCGGCGAAATCGCGCAGGATGCGCACGCACATGGAGTGGATGGTGCACACCCACATGCCATCGGTATCGCCGAGGCGGGAAACGCGTTCTTTCATTTCGTTCGCCGCTTTGTTGGTGAACGTGATGGCGAGAATCGAACGGGGCGAAACGCCTTTTTCCTGCATCAGATACGCGATGCGGGTGGTTAAAACGCGGGTTTTGCCGCTGCCGGCGCCTGCCAGAACAAGCACCGCTCCCTCGGTGGCGAGGACGGGTTTGATTTGTTCTTCGTTGAGTTCTTTCAATAATTCTTCGGTACTTTTCATCGGGTTCTTCTTTTTCGTAACGGAGTGCCGCACAGAAGCTGCGCGGCACCGCCTGTAAATTCTTTTGCTTTATTATACCATTTTGTTCGCGCTTTGGCAAGTATATTTCGCCCTGTTTTTTACCTTGTGCCGCGGGCGTTTTGCGCCGAGGAAGAAAAGGCGAATTCGCTTTCGCGGCGGAAACGTTCGAGCGCGCGCAGATACTTTTCGCTTAAAGAGAGTGTGTAGCGCTGCTTTTCTTCATAGGAAAGCGTGGAAAAATATTCCCTGTCGGTAAGTCTGCCGATCGCGTCGGATACTTCGCCCTCGGAAAGGAGCATTTCTTTCACGCGCAAATAAAATTCGTCCTCTTTTTCGCCCGCGATCGCCTTTTGCGTTTCTTTGATGAAATAGCGTTCGGCTTTGCTTTCGTTCACGCCCTGCCGTTTCGCTTCTTCCACGCTTTCGCGTACGCTTTTTTCGCAATGTTCCCAAAAACCTTTTTTCATACGTTGTTTCGCGCTTTTCGCCGCGCTCTTCAATGTCTGCGCTTCCGCCACTTTTGTTGTTTCTCCTTTTTTTTGCTGTATTTTTCATCTTTCGCGCGGTTTCGACGTTTTTTGCGTCCGTATAAAGCAATTCGCTTCCCCGCAGGTTTTGCGGGGAAGCGAATTCATGTTTTAGTTTTTGTTTCTCTTTCTTGCGGCTTCCGACTTCTTCTTTCTTCTTACGGAAGGTTTTTCGTAAAATTCCTTCTTGCGAAGATCGCCGATAATGCCGTCGCGCGAGCACTTTCTCTTGAAGCGGCGAAGCGCGCTTTCAACGTTTTCGTTCTCTCCGACTTTTACCGTGGACATTCTTTTCTCACCTTCCTTTGCCTGTGCGTTTATTTTTTACGTGTTTGATTATATCAATTTTTTTTGGTTCTGTCAAGCTGTTTTGCGGGGTTGAACCAACCTTTTTTTGCGTTCGGCAAAGCTTTCCTCCGTTCGACAAAATTTTACCCGTTCAGATTGAGTTTATATAAAATTTCTTCCAGATACACGGCGGCGGTTTTCAGTTCTTCCACGTTTTCGTAATCGTCTTTATAAGCTTCGATCATCACCGCGCCGTTAAAGCCCGTATCGGCAAGGCGGCGGAACAAATCTTCGAAATTATACGTTCCCCTGCCCGGCAGGCAGGTTTTGCCGCAGGAATCGATATCGGATACGTGCACGTGCGAAATATGCCCCGCCGTTTCTTTGAGATATTCGCTTTCGGGATAGCCCGAAATACGCGTCTGTTTGATATCGAATGTGGCGAAAAGGCGCGGACAGTATTTCAGCAGTTCTTTAAACACGCCCGGACGATTATACGTAGACCACTCCACCGTTTCGAGCGAGAGCGCCACGCCGTATTTTTCGCAAAACTGCCGCGTTGCTTCCAGCGCCGCGCCGATTTTGGGGAAATTGTCGTTCAAGCCGCTTCTCGAATTTTTTTTGTAGCGCGCCGTGCCGTGAAACGTATAGTACTTCGCGCCGAACGCGTTAGCGGCGTTCATCGCTTCGCCGAGAAAATAAAACGCGTCTTTCCTCGTTCTTTCGTTTTCGGAAAACAGCTGCGGTTCGAGATTCGTTGTGAAAAGGTGGACGGAATTGACGGAAAGATTCCCCTTTCTTTCGTTTAACAGTTCGCCGTAAGCGCGGGTGTATTCCGAAAAAGTTTCCAGAAAAATTTCGCACGTTTTCACGCCGAGGCGATTGATCGTCTGCACCGCGTCTTCGTTGTATTGTCGCATGAACAGCGACGCCGTAGATATGCCTGTCCGCATGGAAGTACTCCTTATGAATATTTATATTATAGCATCTTACGAAAAATTTTACAAACTTCCGCAGGGGGTTTTCAAAGAAAAATATTTCCGGAAAATTTTTCCGCAGGGGTTGACAAACGCGGAGGTTTGCCGTATAATATAAAGAAAAGCGTGGAGGCTTTTTATATGGTTAAAATCATTACGGTAGGCAGAGAATTCGGCAGCGGCGGCAGAGAAATAGGCAAGCGGCTTGCGGACGCCATGGGCATTGCTTATTACGATAAAACGCTGATTACGGAAATCGCGAAAAAAAGCGATTTTTCCGAACAGTTTGTGGCGACGATTCTGGAAAACGGCGCGATGCAACGCAACTTTCTTACGTTCGGGCACACGTTTGCCGATTGCGCCTGTCCTTCCGCGGGAATCACGGAAAAAATACTTAACGCGCAACGGGAAGTCATTGAAAAAATTTCGGAAACCGACTGCGTGATCGTGGGAAGATGCGCCGATCTGATTCTGGCGGAGAAACATCCGTTCCGTCTGTTTGTGTATGCGGACGAAGCGAGCAAACTGGAACGCTGCCGCGCACATGAAGAAGGCACGGAACACCTTACCGACAAGCAACTGTTAAAGAAAATCCGCTCGGTGGATAAGGGCAGACAAAAACTGTACGGGCTGTTCTACGGCAAGGAGTGGGGCGACAGAGAGAACTACGATTTGTGCGTGAACACTTCGCATGCGGACCTCCCCGCCGTGGTGCCCTGCATTGCGGAATACGTAAAAAAATGGTACGAAAATCAATAAAATCGCTATAAAAAAACCTGCGGGGCTTACGGCTTTGCAGGTTTTTTTGCGATTTATTAACGAATTTCGTTTTTCTTATTCGACGCTTTTTACGGCGCACGCCCATGCCCGCAAGGTTGGCAAACGCCTGCATAATAAAGTAACGGGCAGCGCTACGCCGATAGCGCCGTGGAATTTTTCATGCCTTTTTCGCGCTCTGCCGCGAATCGGAAGCGCCGTCCTTTTTCTTTTTATTCTGCCGCACCACGATTTTCGCGCGACTGTTGATAACGGAATCTTTCAGAATGATTTTCCCGATGGAATCGGCTACGATTTTGCCCGATTTCGGGTTTTTCACGCTGACGATGTCGCCTTTCACCGACGCGTTCACGTGGCTGTATTCGAACGCCAGATCGCAATCTTCCGTAGTGCAGTCGATCAGCCGCAGCCCCTTGCAATAGCAAAGCGGTTGCGTGCCGATGATTTTGCAGCGCACGAGCGTGAGATTTTCGGAATACCAGCCGAGGTATTCGCCTTTGATAACGCTGTCTTTCACGGTAACGTTTTTCGTGTGCCAGAACGCGTCCTTGGTATCGAAAACGCATTTCGTGAATTTCGCGTTATGCGCGTACTGAAACGAGTATTTCCCCTGAAATTTCAGATTGCTCACGATGAGATTGCGGCTTAATAAAAACGCGTATTCCGATTGAATCGAACCGCCCGTAACGCGCACGTTTTTACATTTCCAGCCGAATTCCGGAGAAACGATTTCCGTATTATCCACGGTAACGTTTTCGCATTCGCGGAGCGCTTTAATTCCGTGCATTTTCGACGCGGAAATCGAAACGTTTTTATCGTACCACAACGCGGCGCGGCAATGTTCCGTCATTTCTATTTTCGAAAGCGCCGCGCCCGTAACGTGCCACAGCGGATATCGTAAATCGAAATACGAATCTTCCACCCGTAATTTTCCGCTTTCTTTCATAGCGGATTCGCCGTCCTCTTCGCCCTCGAAACGGCAGTTTTTCACAAGCGCGTCGTGCAGATTATACAGCGCGCGTTCCTCCGAAAACGAAGCGTCTTTGATGATAATCATAATAAGTTCCTCCTTCGTACGATTGTCTGCGTGAACGTTATTTTATATTTATACCACCTTTTCCGCAAAGTAAAACGCGCGTTTTTCAACGCGCGTTTTACCGCCCGAGCGGTTATTGTTCGTCCGGTTCTTCTTCCGGTTGATGGGCATATAACTCACCCCCCCCCCTGCCGTTTTTCGGGTTTCCCGCGTATTTCTTGGGGGTAGTGCCCGTGCGTTTTTTGAATGCCTTCGAAAAATAAAACGGATCGTTGAACCCCACCTGAAACGCCACCTGCTGCACGGAAAAGCGGCGTTCCTGCAATAATTCCTGCGCGCGGGCGAGGCGCAGTCGCTGCAGATATTCGAACGGCGTGATGCCCGTGATTTTTTTGAATACGGAGCGGAAATAATTCGGCGTGAAGCCGTATTTCGCAGACAGCGCCGCGATATCTATTTCCTCGGCAAAATGGTTGCGCACATAGCGGATGAAATTATCCACGCACTGATAATAATCGTCGTTTTTATCGACGTCGTCCTCCCACAGATAGGCGAGAATTTCCAGCATATCGCCCTTTAAAGAGAGGGTATCGGAATGCTGCGCCGTACGGTAGCGGTTTCTTGCCGTAAGCGATTCCATGCGTTTCAGGCACTCCGCCAGTTTATCGAATTCGCGCGGGCGGGTTTTGAACGGACCTTTCATCAGCCCCACTTCTTCGCGCCCCGCGGCAAGCAGTCCCCTGTCCGGCGTAACCTCGTCCACGCCCGGAACGCAGCGGGAAAGATACACGCTGTTTACGTCGATATCCGCGCGGGCGGGATCGTAAATCATATCGAAGTGCACTACGTAATATTTGCACCTGTCGCCCTGTTTTATGATTTCGCGATGCGTAATCATCGGGGGCATCAGGTGAATTTCGCCCTCTTTCACGCACACTTCTTCGCCGCCGTAACGAAACCAGATGGCGCCCTGCAACACGCAGATCAGCCCGTAATCGTACAGCATCCGCCGCGGCACGTGGTGTTCGTCCGCAGCGATGTTATACATCATTACAAACCTGACGTACGGATTGATTTTCATCAGATCGAAAGGCTTTGTGAATACGTCCTTCAGCATACTTTGCTTTTCCTTTTTATTCTTCTTTTTCTTCGGCGCGAATTTTGCCGACGGGTACGATTTTTATGCCGGCGGGCGGCAACGTAAACGTTTTTCCGCCGCCCGGCAGAGAAATCCGCGCCGACTGCGAAACGCCGGAAACGTTTGCCAGCGCCAGCTTTTTTTCTTTTTCGAAGTATGCGCAATCCACATACGGATTATCGGAAAGATAATTTTCCGCCGCGGACAGATTTCTTAACCGCAGCAGCAACGAAAGCAGCGCCGCGGCGTTTTCCGGCGTGTGTTTATACGAGGATACGTACGTTGCGAAGCCCTTGCCGACGTTTCGCGCAGCCACGGCAAACGTTTTTTCTTCGCCCGCGCGCGCTTCCGCGTTTTTAAGAATGCGTACGTCCGGCGCGAAGATAAACGCCTCTTTCTTTCCCGTGAAAGTTCCGACGGAAATTTTCTCCCGTTCCGCCGCCGAGGGATATTTGCCGCGGCAGTTGAAATCGCCGCGATCGAGATCGACGCCGAGCAGCGGCGCAAGGCGCAGATTCGTTGAAAATCCGTCCGTTTCCGAAGCTTCGTTCACGCAGATCAACGCGCCTCCGCCGTGCACGAACTTCGCCGCGCTTTCGTACGTTTTTACGTCGTTCCACTCGCTTCCGCCGCCGTACGCGCTGTTTTTCAAGCCCGCGACAAGCAGCACGTTGCCCGTAAAATCGCCGTTTTTCAGCTGCGCGAAATCGATAAATTCCGTCTGCACGGGCAACCCCGCGACGCTTTCGAGAAGGTTGATAAGGTCAAGATCCGGGTGTTCGTGATAATGCCCGCCGCACGTCCAGCTGCGCAGTTTTCCCCAGTGGGTGAGCACGGAAATTTTCACCGGAAGCGCATAGGGCGCGCCGCCCTTATGCAACGCTTTGATTTTTCGGAATTCGTCCGCAAGCGTTTCGATATAATCGCAAAAATCGGGAAAATCCTGCGTTAAGTGCAGATATCCGCCCAGCCCGATACGGTCGGCACAGCGGCGAAGAAGCGCGCGGCGCACCGCCGTCCAGTATTGTTTTGCCGGCGTAACGGGATCTCCGCCCGCCGCAAACACCGGTTCGCCCGTGAGCCCCGTGGGAAAAAGATACGGGTGCAGACGAAGTTCGTGCGTTTCCACGCCCGGAACGTCCGCGCACATACGCGCTTCGTAGGCGGAAAACACGCATTTGATGATACCGTCGAAGCCGATGCGCGCAAAACTTTCGGAATAAGGCTCGCTGCCCACCCAGCTGTCATCGTAAAACATATACGCTTTTTTGCCGGCGTCGTGCACGATTTGCACCAGCTCCGCCGCGAAATCCGCCACGAAATTCTGCACGAAACGCATATATTTCCGCTTCGTTTCATCGGAAAGAGTATGGGTAGAGCGTCGTTTTCCGCCGTTGATAAAATCTTCCGCCGAAAGTTTTCCGCCCGTGTATTTTTCGTAATTTTCCAGCATCGCGGGGCTTGCCGTAAAATCGTACGACGCCCAGTCGGTGAAAAGAAAACGGTTGTTTTTATCGCTGCCCCAAATCCACACGAAATTGTAGAAAAGCGAAGTAAACCGCACCACGTTTGTGGCGGGATGCGCCGCGCACCACCGCCGCAGATAGTCTTTGAGATACCCGCGCACGACGGGGTGAACGGGATCGAGCTGCCGGAGATGTTCTTTCTGCCAGCCGTTGGTGATATGATTGTACATGGAAATTTCTTCCCAGATACGGAACGCGAAAAAATTCACGGAATATTCGTGGTACTTTTTCGCGTGTTTAATCAGCGCCTTTCCGCCGCCGAGGTATGTCCATTCTTCGCGCGGCAGTTCTTTATTTTCCGTACGGTCGAACGCCTGCCAGTATTTTTGCGAGCACTCCCTTTCGTCTATTTCGAATTGCTGCGAAAAATAGCCGTTCAGAAGATTTATTTCAAGCGTTTCGCTTTCCGCCGCGACGGGCAGCGAATAAAGCGGCGCTTCCGCCTGCGTTTCGGGATGCGCTTTCGCGAAATCGTTGTGTTCGCGGATGACGCAGATTGTGGAATAAACGCCGTAACCCGCCGACAGAATTTCGGGGGAAAGCTGCGTTCCGTCGCTGTCCCGCACCACGTCGGCGCCCCACTTTTCCGCAAGGCGCAACGTAAGTTTTTCATAGCCGGCTTCGCCGGGAAGCGTGAAATCGCCCTTTGTCTTCCGCCGGCGCGCCGCTTCGGATTTTTGTTTCATAATTTATTCCTCCGCTTCGGCAAACACCAGCCGATACGCGCTGATTTTCACCGTATCGCCCGCTTTCGCGCCGTAAATGCCGCCCGTCGCGGGATTGTAAATCGTTACGTTCTTCGCCGCGACAAGTTCCGTTTCCTGCAGGTTGTTGTTGTAATACGCCGTAATGCCGCCCTCGTAACTTTGCTTGATAACGTTCTTCTTCGGCACAAGCAACGCGCGTTTCTTTTCCTTGCGGCGGATTTTTTTCAATAATCCGGAAACGGTGATGCTTTCGCCGAAATCCGCCGTATAAACGCCGCAGTTTTCGCCCACCGCGATTTTCGTTCCGCCGCCCGTTTTCGCCGCGCCGTCGTAACAGGCGCAAGCCGCCGCGCCGGCTTCGCGCTCCTCTTTCAAAAACACGATTTCCGCGCCGTTTCCCGATAACGTTTTCAACGATTCCAGCGTTTCTTTCCGGATAAAATCGCATACGGGCACCACCACGCGGCGCATTTCCGCTTTCTTCGTTTTCGCGGCGTTCTTCGCCGCCTCCCGCAGCTGCGCGCCGTCCGAAAAGACGTATTCCTCGCCGCTAAGGAGCAAGGTTTCCGCCAGTTTTTTCAGGGAACGATCGAGCGCCGTAAGCACGACGTCGCGCGCGTATTTTCCGTTGTTGCACGGGGCGAATTTCGCCTGCACGTCCTCCAAAGCATAGTACACGCATGTGATTTTCTGCGTTTTTCTGCCCGAAAGAGCCGCGTACATTCTGCGCGCATAGGCGTTTAAATACAGCGACTGTTCGCGGGTGAGTCCGCCTTTGAACCGGGCGAGAGAAGCCACCGAGCCGCCGCGGTAATCGCAGAGTTTCGGCAGGTAATAGCTGTTGATTTTGCGCGCGCCGAACATATATAAAATGCTCAGCGAACCCACCGTGTTTTCAAACGCGTTTTTATAAAACGCTTCGGCGTTGAAAAACGGGCAGAATTCCACCATGAAGCCGTCGGAATTTTTCTTTTCGGCAATCATCTGCAGAAATTTCGGCGCGTTGAAATAAAAATCTTCGGGCGTGCATTGCAGAATGTCCATGCCGGGATAGCCCGCTTTTTCCAGAACGCGTTCGTAACTGCCGTAATTCGCCGCGTGTTCCCACACGTGTTCCTCGGCAAGATAATGCCCGGAAATTTTCGTGCCGCGCTTTTTTAAGTATGCGCCTATCTGCCCCGTGTAATTTTCCGCCGCCAGCTCGCCGACGGTTTCGTAAAAATCCGTACGGATTTTCGGATACAGCGCGTCGGTTTCTTCGAATACGAGCGGCAGATACGGCAACAGCGAATATCCGCGGCGTTTTTGAAATTCTTTAAATAACGTACCCGTATACGGCGCGAGCGCGTAATTGAACGATTCGTGTTCGCGGGCGTAACTTGCCATCACGCTCGGCTCGTCTGTAAACACGGCTCGGGCGTTTTTGTAAGCGTTTTCGTCCGCGGCGGCAATCGGCGCGTACGCCACGTTTAAAAACCGTTTCACGGCGCGCTTATCCATAATATCGATGTAGCGTTTGCGGCTGGAAATATTATGCACCGTGTGCGCGCCCTCGTAGGCGGGACGAACGATGAACACATACGCCGCTTCGCCGGACCGTAACGATATTTTAACGCGTTTTTTCGAAAAAGGCAAGCTTTCCGCGGCAGAAATTTTCAAATAAGCTTCGCAATTATCCGAAAGATCGATTTTATACTTCGCCGCGTACGCGATTTTATCGGAATCGCCGTCGATGACGTACGTAAATTCTTTCGGTTGCAGAAACGCTTCGAATTTGCGCATATAAAACCCTTTCGCTTCCAGATTTTTATGCCCTTCCAGCGTGATTCCGCCCGCCTGACCGCTGGGATACCCCGTTTCGTCGTATATCCAGTATTCCAGTCCGTTTTCGTGCAGCGTTTTCACGGCGCTCACCAGTTCTTTTACGTTTTCCGGGTTTTGCGTGAAGCCGTTTATGCCCGGAACGTTGGTTACGGCGCCCGCAAAGCCGAAATCTTTCAGCGCCTCGCACGCCGCCGGAACGTCGCTGCCCGGAAGATTGTGCAGAATGGGATTGATCCCCGCCGACGGCGGCAGATGATCGAAAATTTTATCGTTCATAAATGTTTCCTTGTAGTTCGCGCAGGCGCTTTGGCGGCGCTCGGTTAATCCTGCTTTTCGTAAATCATTACGCGGGTGATTTTATACGCCGCCTTTTCCGTCCGCCACGAAGTGCCTTCAAACCAGAACTCCGCTTCCTGCGGCAGATACACCGAAAATAAATCGCTTGTTTCTTCTTTGCCGTTCGTGCCGCGCACCACGGGGTTTACCGTTACCTGCATGTTTACGCGCACCGTCAGTTTGTATTGCGCCAGCGTATCGCCGTCCACCGCGTACGAAAACCGCATCGCGTATTCTTTCGCCGCGGGCAGCCGCACGGTGAATTTATCGCTTGAAAACGGCTTGTCGTACAGCGTTTTTCCCGCTTTCACCGATAAATCGCGGCGTTTGAAACCGCCCTTTTTAAACGTTTCGGTAAGCATGACGCAGCGCAGTATATTCTCCGCCGAACGGCGCAGATCGAAGAACGTTAAATTGCCCTGTTCGAGCTGCTTTTTCAGATCGTCTTTATACGTCGCGGCGTCCGGCACCACCATGTACAAATCGTTCTGCGCGCGTACGCCGGAAGCTAATTTCGTAACGTCGGCGTTTTCGTCCGCGCAGCCTACGCCCTTATCCAGTGCTTCCGCGGAATCGCACGCCGCCCACCAGTCCGTCATCACCGCGCCGCGAAAGCCCCATTCGCCGCGCAGAATCTGCGTGGTAAGCGCGTAGGAATTGGAACAGTGCACGTTTGCGACGCGGTTATATGACGTCATGATATATTTCGCGTAGCCGCCGCGCACCGCGATTTCGAAGCCTTTCAGATATATTTCGCGAAGAGCGCGCTCGCTCATCTCTTCGTCCACCGAGCCGCGGCAAAGTTCCTGTTCGTTTCCCGCGAAATGTTTCAGCGTAACGAACGCGCCGTTTTTCGCCATGACTTCCGCCATCGCCGCCGCGTTTTCGCCGGAAAGAAGCGGATCTTCCGAATAATATTCGAAATTTCTGCCGCCTAAGGGGTGGCGGTGAATATTCATGCCGGGGGCCAGCGCCACGTCTACCCCGTGCAGAGCCAGTTCGCCCGCGAAGCCCTCGTACACCGCGCCCGCCGCATACGGATCCCATGCGCAGGCAATCAGCGTGCCCGAAGGGATCTGCTGCGTTTCGATGGAACATTCCAGCCGCACGCCGCTCGGTCCGTCGCAGGTGGTGATGACGGGCACGCCCGCCTCCGCCCACACGGCGGATACGCCGCCGAAACAGCTTGCCGAGCCCGAAACGCTGCCCTTCACCGAGGACATGCCCTCGCCGCGCACCAGCATGCAAAGTTCTTCCGCCGTAAACTGCGCGACAAATTCTTCAAGCGTGGCTCTGCCGCTTTCGACGTCTTTTAATTTTATGCCGCGATTGCCCGTTACGGGCGTTTCCGCCGCCGCGCTTCTTTCGATGCGCACGGGTGATTTTTGCAGCGCCGCGGGTTCGAAAAAGTACGTTTTGCCGTCCGTCGTAGCCATTTTTTCAAACGGGAACACGGGTGCGAGGCACTGCGAACAGCGCGAAATAATCCGCAATTTATCCATACGGAAGGAGAAGCATTTTTCCGCGTCGCGCACGTTTTCGCCCGCATAAAACGCGTATTCTCCCGCTTCCGCCACGTAGCAATACGCCGTGTTTTCGCCGCTTTCCGCGCCCGCGGCGCCCGTATCGTCGTACGAAGCAAGCGTGTAAAACGGCACGGAAATTTCGATTTTCTGCGTGTTTCCGGGCTGCAGTTCTTTCGTCTTTTTAAACCCGCACAACACGCGCGCCGGCTTGCCCAGCCTGCCCTGCGGAGCGAAAAAATACAGCTGCACCACCTCTTTGCCGCGCTCTTTGCCCGTGTTTTTTACGCGGAAAACAAAATTCACGGCGTCGCCGCACACCGCGGCGGTTTCGCAAACGATTGCGAATTGCGTGTAAGTTAAGCCGTAGCCGAACGGGAAAAGCACGTCGTCTTTCGCAAACGTTTCGAAATAGCGATAGCCCACATAAATATCTTCGGCGCGGAAATTGCGCACTTCGTTGCCGAACGCGGGTTTGCCCGTGATACGCGCGGCAACCTCCTGCGGGTAGCTTTCCAGCCGCGCCGCCGTATCGGCAAGCCTGCCGCTTGGCGGAATTACGTTAAAAAGCGCGTCCGCCGTGCCGCGCGCCCCTTCCTGTCCGCCCTGCCACACCAGCGCCAGCGCGGGAACGGAAAGTTCTTCGTGCCAGGAAAGATCGATTAAATTGCCCGAATTTACAAGCACCGCCGCCCTGCCCGCGAAATATCTGCAAATCAGCGCGATCGACTGCCGTTCTTCGTCCGATAAATACCAGTTGCCTTTTTCCGCCTTGCAATCGTACCCTTCGCCGCAGATACGTGAGAGAATAAACACGGCTTTATCGTTCTTTTCCGCCGCGCGTTTTACCAGTTCTTCGGGTAAAAGCGGCTGTTTCTGCGAGGCGGGGTACGTCCAGCCGTCGCCCTCGGCGGGGTTTTCCGCGATAAAATCGCGATAAAACGCGGAGACTTCTTCGTCGAGCTGCGCGCGGGAGGAAAATTCGTCGTAAAACTGCGTGATGTACGGGCAGTTGACTCTGCCGCCGGAACCGGAACCGCTTTTCACGTATTCGAACTGTCCGCGCGAAAACAAAGCGATTTTATCGGTGGATTTAAAAGGCAAAACGCCGTTTTTGTTTTTTAAAAGAACAATGCCTTCGGGGATCAATTCTCTGCAAGCTTTCTGATATTTTTCTACCTGAAACATATTTTTTTGTGTGATCTGATTGAAATGAGCCGTTTTTTCAGCCCGTTTGTCTGAATATTTTTTGATTTTCGGCGATGAAACTGCCCCTCATCACCGCCGCTTTGCGGCAGAGCTTCCCCCCAAGGGGAAGCCTATGAAATAGGCTGACCATTTTTGCCGAAAAAATGAAGTTCACCGACTTTTTTCAGGCAAGGGGAAGCAAGAATTATTGCCTTATTGCAAGCCTTCCCCCGTTTAACGGGGGAAGGCTTTTTGTTTTGTTTTACGCCTTAGGGTCAACGCAGGAATACCGCAGATTGTTATAATACATGATTGCGGGAGTTTCCGTCGAACCGCCCCGAGGCGACAATCTCATCGATCCCCAGAAACCGCCTTTATTTCCCGTAGTAAGCATAAGCACCGCGGTGTACCATGTGTCTTTCTGTAAAGTATCTGCTTTGTTACCGTCTTTATCGTAAAAACGAAGAATTTCCGCCGTCTTGCCCGAACCGGAGTGGAAGCCGTTCCATTTGCCCCATACGCCGTTATTGTTATATGTAAATGTATAGCTATAAGAAGGCAAAGCTTCGTTAAACGTTGCGGTTACGTCTATTCTCAATTCTTTTTCATCGGAATCTTTATTATCTTTGCAGATATTGTCCCAGAAGTAAACGCCGCTTGTTGCGCCTGTGAAATATACGTCAAACGAAACATACTTCACGCCTTTCGTAAGAACTCTTTTTGTTTCCGCTTCACTAACGCCAACGATACACAAACCGGCTTCCCAAGCATTACTCGTTGTTTCAATTTTTTTACTACCCGCAAAGTCACCTCCCGTTACCGTTGTTTCTGTGGTAGAAGATGTCCCGACATTCAAAATATCAGAATAAGCCGCGGAAACGTCAAACGGATCAACCGCCGAATTTTCGATTTTCACGTCTTTGAAGTACAAAGTGTTATTTGCGGGCAAATCCCAGTACATGCCGCCGAAACGCGCCGAATCGTGATAATTCGTATGCACGGGGAATGCCACGGTATACCACGTATTCGTATTCAATTTAAACGTTCTGTATCCGTTTTCGTCGTAATACGAAACTTTCGACTCATTGAGTTTATAGCCGTCTCCAACGCCGCCCTCGGAAGAATCGTACCAGTCTACGGAAACCGCCCATTTATTATCGCCGATAACGCCGTCGCCAAGTTGCGAAACAAGGTTGAACGCGCCGTACGTCGTATAATAAGCTTTCATCGTAACGTAGTTTACAAGGTGCACTTTGCCGTCTTCGGGGACGGTTACGCCTTTCAGCACCTTATAGTTTTTCAGATCGCCGCTGGCAAGCTGAAGCCGCGTGCCCGTAAACTTGTAGGCGCCCGCGAACTCTTCGCCGTCCTCTACGGTTGCCGCGGTAATCGCGCCTGCGGAGGAGAACGGAATAAAGCCGTCCGCTTCGTAATACCGCTTGATAGAAAGCTGCTGTCCGCGGTATACGGGCGTTGTCGCAGACGATAATTCTTCGCGCAGCGCATAGCCCTCTTTCGCATTGCTTTCCGCCGATAAATCGTACTGCTCGCCGATTTTCGCCGTTACCATGTTCGTTTCGCTTACTTCCGTTTTATACGTGCCGACGGTGATATCTTCGAGATAATCGTTTGCCGTAATGTTTACGGAAGCCGTTTTCAGCGCGACGGCGTTTTCAAGATAGTTCGTGCGGACGTAATTTTTCGCATCCGTATCGGTAACCGCGGCATCGGAAACGTATTTCTGCGCCACATAGTAGGCGGAAACGGTGTTGTTTTCGATATCTCCGCCGAAATATTCCGCAAATTTATATTGCGGCGTTTCTTCGCCCTTTACCGTGTATTTCACGTAGCCTCTGCCCACAAAACCGCGGGTGAGATTTTCCTCCCGGACAGAGTGCATATAGCCGCTGAACACGTAATAATTTTCCGCGTTTTCAATACCGAGATTCGTTTCGGAAGCAAGCGTAAGCGCGGTTTCCGTTACGTTGATGGCGGCATATTTGCCCTCTGCCGCGTTTTCTTCGTTGAATACGTATTTCGCATTTGCGCCGAATAAGTTTTCCGCATTGAATTCCGCGGCTTTCACGTTTTCCACGGGAGCGATCAGCATGCCCCATTCGATACTTTCGTACAGGTCGGCGTTCAGTTGGGTATAATCCGTTTTCGATACCTGCATGGTAAAGCGCAAGCCCGTTTCCGTAAAATTTTCATCCGTGCCGATACGCATGGAAGCGCCTTTCGCCATGGTTAAAGCAATGTCGTCAAACGTTTTCGTACCCTTTTCGTCGGCATTCGCCAAAGCTACTCCGCCACCTACCAAAGAAGCGGCGAGAAACGCGAAAGCGCTGCAGATAAGTCCTTTGTTCTTCTTCATTTTCCTTTTTCCTCCCTTATTCGTTCGCTCCGCTCTCGTCGGTGGAAGCAGAGTCGTTAAAAATGTCCCGATAGCCCTTTTCGCTTACCGCTAACGTGCCGCTGGTTCTTACCGCGTCGCTTTCATTGAAAACGATTGCGACGAGGCGTGGTGTGGTGTAAAGTTTCATATTTTCCTCCCGTTTTGCCTTCCGGCAATTTATTTTTGTGCCGCAGGTTTTTATTTTCCGCGGCGTTCGTACCGAAATTTTGCCTTATTCAAGCCTTTCTCCCTTGGGAAAAGACGGCAAGGCATAACTTTGATGAATGATAGAGGGGCAACGGTGTTTTTTCGCTGATTTATTTTTAATTTCAAACAGACTTTCGGCTGCCCCTCATCAGTCAACTTCGTTGACAGCTTCCCCCCAAGGGGAAGCCTCAACTATTGCCGCATATTGATTATTCCGCGTAAATGTTGGTATTGCCGTAATCGGCGTTGCGCAGGTACACCGTTGCGTTCGAAGTTGCCGAAGTATCGAATTCGAAGAACATTCTCAACGTGCCCCACGTTTTGTTCGGCACCGCTTTCACGGGTACCGCCATTTTATACCAGGTTTCGTTCTGCACCGTGGTTACGGGGTTGCCAGCCATATCGTAGAACAGCACAACGCCGTCCGTCTTATCCACGCCGATCGTGCGGGGATCGTTGTAGTTATCTTTATTTGCCATAAAGCCCAGCTGATCCTGCGTGTTGAAGGTTGTAACGTCTTTCATGTAAATTTCCGCAAACACGTACTTCGCGGTGTACACGGGCGAAGAAGTATCGCCGAGAATCAGCGCCGACTTCCACGAACCGCTCATGTTCAGCGTGAATTTGTAGGAATTTTTAAAGTCGCCCTCGGTAATCAGTTCTTTCGTGCCGCCCGAAGGATCGCCGAACGTTACCTGCAGGTATTCGTCGGCGTCTCTGGGAACGTCCGCCGGCTTCGTGTTATGATAGCTTAAATCTTTGAGATACGCCACCGCTTCTCCGTCGCCGTCGCCTTTCAGCAGCCGATAGTAAATCGACGACCAGTTTGTGGGTTTCGCCGCATATTCCACGGGAATCGTAAGCGTGTACCAGGTATCGGTTTCGATATAGCGGGCGTAAGTGCCGTCCTCGTTCATCAGATATACGTTCAGCGCGGTTTTCTTGCCCGGCGTGAGGTTGGCGGTGTACTGCTTCGCGCCCTTGCCGTCGTTGCACCAGGACTGTACCGCGATGCCGCCGAAGTTGCCCGTTGCGTACATTTTAAACGAAATGTAATGGTAGCCTTTATCGTAGAAATCACCCGCGGGGTGGAACGCGGAATCATGAATATTGCTGAATTTCAAGCCGTCGTTCCAGCGCTCTTCCGCGTCGATAATCGCGGAGGTGAGCGACGAAGTATATTTCACCGAACCCGCAAACTGCTCGCCGTCGGCGGATTTCGCAAACGACACGCTTTCGTACACGCCGTCCGCAATATAATAATCGGATACGGGGCGTTCGCCGTCGAATTCCGCGGGAATATACGAATTTGTTTCGTAATAGCGGACGTTATCGATATACGCCGTTTCGTTCGCGCCCGTAAGCGCCACGAAAATAGACGCGCGCGACCAGCCGGAAATCGGCTGATAGGCGTCGCGGAACGCCAGCGACACGGTTACCCATTCGCCCTGCGGCAGGGTGTACAGGCGCTTGCCGTCTTTTATCACCGCGATGTATTTATCCGTTTCGAGCGACGTACCGACTTTTTTGCCCGCCGTTAAACGAATGGTTTTCGAATACAGCCAGTGCCCCATCGTAAGGGAGAGTTCTGCCGCGTTGTCGGTGTAGAAATCAAATGTGAGATAATTGCCATGCTCGGTTAAATTGAGCATGCCCACGCCGATGCTGGAATCGTCCGACGGCACAACGACCAGCTGATTGTTCCAGCCGCTTGCCTTGCCGGGGGTAACGTATCTGTAAGCATTTGTATGTACGCCGTCGTCGGTAACGCCGTCTACGGCGCCCGCCCTCTCGTACGTGGTTCCGGAATCGACGCCGTGCACGTGCAGTTCTTCGTTGGTTGCCTGCACGAAGCCGTCTTTCTGTTCGTACGTGCGGGTTTCTTCGGGCAGGAACTCGCCGTCCAGATAATAGCGGATATGATCGAAATACGCCTGCGCACCCGTCTGCCCGCTTGTGAAGAAGAATCCGACCACCGCGTTGGGATAGTTGAACGCGTAGTATTTCATGTCGTACACCACGCGCACCCACTGTTCTTTGCGAAGCACGTTTGTTTCTTCCCATTCGCCCTCGCCGTTCTGCTGCAATATGCGCAGATAGCTGCGGTGGAAATACTGATTGAAGTCGATAAATTCGCACAGCGCGCCCGGATGAGAAGCGTCGCCGCCCGAACCTACGTACAGTTTTGTATAAGGTTTATGATATTCTTTGCCGTCTGCGGTAATCACTTCGCCGTCTTTATAATACAAATCGTAAGCGAAGTATCTGTAGCCTTTGCGGTACGCTTCCACGAAGTTGGTGCCGTATTCGCTTACCAGAATCCGATGCCCCCACATTTCCGTTTTCGCGTTGTCCTCGTTGTTGATGTAGCCCAGCGTGAGTTTGTACATATCCGCAGAGCTTCTGCCGCCGATTTCGCCCGTTTCCGCCTCGTACGTGGTGATTTTTTCCACGCCGTCGGCAGGATCGACGCCGCCGACGGGCGAGGGCGTAAACGATTCTTTCACGTAGTTTTCGTGAATGATTACGGGAAGTTCGCCGTACACGGAAGGATCTGCCGTATACGTGGCTTTAATGGTAGCCGCGCCCGATTTCAGCGCCTGTACGGCGCCGCTTTCCGATACGGTGATGTTGCCCGCGCCGGAAGTAACTTCGTACGTTACGGAGGCGTTTTCCACTACATGCCCCGCCTTTACCACTTTGGGCGTGATCTGCGCTCTGGAAAGTTTGGAATCCGCTTGATAAATTTCAAGCGACGTTGTATTGAATTCCAGTACGTTTGCGGGTTTTACGGCTACGTCGAACAAATCCGCGCATTCGTAACCTTTATAAACCAGCGTAACGGCAAGCTGCGTTTCGCCAAGCGCAAGCCCTTCGATTTTTCCGTTTTCGTACGATACGATGCCGCCGCCGATTTCTTCCGCTTCGTATTGCGTAACGTCCGCGGGCATCTCTTTATCGAGATACATCACTCTGACGGGAAGATCTATCGCCACGCCGAGATACACGGACGGATCGGGCATGGAAAGTTCCGGCACGGCGCCCGAATCGCGCACTTTTACGGCAAGTTTCGCCGACGATTTTCCGTGCTTTACGGTAAGAGTTACGTCGGTGGTTTTTTCCGCCTTGCCCGTGGAAATCACGGTGCCGTTTTCATAACGCACCAGATCTTCGTGATCGGACGTTACGGTAAGCGAAGAAAGATCTACGCCGTCTTTTACGGGCAGCGCGCATTCTTCGTATCTGTCCAGCCAGAGTTTCGTTTCCGCAAGCAAATCGCCGGAAACGTCTGTTGCCGAGCAGGCAACCGCGCCGAACAGCAGTGCGCCCGCACCGGCGCCGAGTATGGCGGATACCATTCGTTTCAGATTTCTTTTCATCTTCTTTATCCCCTTTTAATTGCTTTTTACCGTGCAGAACGCGCCCATGTAGCCCGTTTTCCGAACGTCGGTGCCCTCAAAATCGTACTCGTTCATCACGGGAGCAAGCTTGCCTTTGGCAAGAAGTTCGGCGCTTGTTACTTTAAACGCCGCCGCGGCGCTAAGCCCGTTCTTCGCTTCCGTGCCCGCAAAACCGGGATCGAGGAAGTATGCGTTTTTGCTGATATACGACGTGGCGTTCAGAACGCCCTCTCTGAATTTTTCGTTGAAGCCGTAAAACACGTTGCCGTCGAACACGCACGTTTCCGTTTCGCACAGCGCCACGTCCAGCACCGTATCGGCGTCGCCGCGGGCATAGAAAATATTGTTGCGGAAATTCCAGTTACGCGCTTCCGCCATATAACCGTTGGTGGCGGAAAGGAACATTTTCTGGTTTTTCACGTCGCCCGGAAACACAACCACGTTGTTATCGAAATCCAGCGAGCCGATCGTCGCCTGAAAGCGCACTACGGCGCCCTTGTTATCGGCGAATACGTTGTTTCTGAGTTTGTTGTTTTCCCAGTGCGCGGAAACTTCTTTACGGATGGGCAAGCCGTCCTCGTCCAGCACGAAATTTCCGTTCTTGTCGTACTGAAGCTCCTCGGTGGAAATGCTGCACAGCAGAATGCCGCCGCCCGCATTATGGTGCGCGTAATTATACCGGAACAAAACGTTTGAATTGCCGATATCGATATCGAATCCCTGACCGTCGCCGCAGCCGTTATCGAGGTGCGTATACGCCGATTCGTTGTACTGCATCACCAGATCTTCGCACGAATGCGGCCAGATGCCCACGTTGTAATAACCGCTTCTGCCGAGATAGGAAGCGTGATAGGACGTATTGCGTTCGATATAGCTGTCGCGTGCGGACAAAAGCACGATGGAATCGCCGCCGCAATACGAAAGATCGTTATCGCGGATAACGAAATTCCGCAGCGGATAATAGCCGTACTCCTCGCCCGTTTCTTCGTCTTTACAGTACTTGCCTTTGCCGAAATCGTGTCCCGGTCGGCGCGACCAGGTGGAATCGAGGAACATGCCGCTTCTTGCCACGCGCTCCACGGTGTTGTTTTCTATCCACACGTTTTCCAGCCAGCTGGCGCCCTGAAATTCGTCCGTAGGGCTGGAACAGAAAATGCCGCCGGAACCGTAATCGTAGCGCGAATCCGGGCAGATCTGCTGCACCTGCGTGCTTGTAAGCGTTTTCGTAAGCGTTTCGGGCATAGCGTTTTCCTCCAGCCCCAGCGCTTTAGTATCCCAGACGTAGTTGATATCGTGAATGTAGCAATCGGACACCACGATGTTTTTCATCGCGCCCGCTTTTACCGTCGTCATATTCACGCCGCGTTTCGCTTTTTGCGCCGTAATTTCAAACCCGCTCACGCGGACGTTGCCCGCCTTGATTTCCACGCCCGTGCCGTCCTCGTCGGGCACGATTTTCGGGTATTGTTTTTCTTCCGCCGTTTCGTCGGCGCCGTAAACGCCCACAAGCAACGGCGTTTCTTCCGCCGCCTCGAAATTTTCCAGCGTCAGCGTGCCGTAAAAGGTTGTTCCCGCTTTGAAAAGCAGCTTCACGGGCTTGTTTTGCGTAACGCTTTTCGCAATCGCGTTCGCTTCGGAAAGCGATTGTTTCGCGTTTTCGGCGCTTGCACCGTTATTCGCGTCGTTGCCCGCTTCGCCGTCGAAATAATACACCGCGTACTTCGCTTCGTTTTCCGCCGTGATTGCCGCGTAATCGGGCGAAGAAAGTTTGCCGATATATTCGGTTGCCGCGGGCGCGGGCGTATCGCCGCCGTCCTGTTTACCGTCGTCCGGGGCGGGATGATTCGCCGCGCACGAACACGACAGCAGCAGCGCCGCGGCAAGCGGCAGAGCCATACGAAATTTGTTTCTCATGATTTTCTCTCCTTGAAATTTTTTAAGGCCGCGTTTACAACCCCACGGCATTGTTGCGTTTTTCGCGCACGGGAAGCGCGGCGTACGCCACGGGCAACGCGATCAGTGTAAGGTATAAAATCCGGTCGCACGGGAAGCGGCAACGCCATTCTTCAAACACGGCGAGGGAAGATTTTACGTTTCCCAGATAAAATACAATCAACGCCGTGCCCGCAGGCACCCACATAATCTGTTTCAGGCACGGCGCGTCGATCTCGCCGAGATGCGTTTCGCCCCACTTCGCATAGATGAACGCAAGAATACACACCGCCGTTTCCACAAGAACGCTTTTAAAAAGATTCTCCACGGGGATGGACATCACCTTAAAGCCTTTCGTGGTTTTGTTGGCGAACGTAAAGGCGTAAAACGGAATGAAATAATACGCCCACTCCTTACGCCCGCGCCGCTTCGCGAAAATCGCCACGCCCGCGCCGAACGCTTCTATATATGCCAGAAATACAATCCAGAGCGTCATAGCCGTTCGCTCTCCTTAATTTTTCTTATCTTTGCGCGCCTTGATTAAAAGGTACTGATCGGTCATCTGTTTTCTCACCGCTCCGCTGGCGGCGATAAAGGCGGCTCTGTTCTTTTCGTATACCGTGCGTTTGCCTGTTTCGTCCATCGTCGTAGGATCCCATTTGCCGTTCCAGGCGTTGTTTACGTCCGCATAAACGATGTTCGTCGCCGTGTTGTACTGCGCCTTAGCGTCGTCTTTCAGCACGAAAAGATAATCGATCGTATCGTTCTTCACATAGTTGTCCCGATCGCCCGCCACGTCGTTGATCCAGCGAAGTTCTTCTTCGGAATAGCCCTTGTACGTCAGATTGGAAATGTTCTGATTTTCAAGCAGCGTTAAAATGCCCGAATACGGCGGAGCGGTAAGGTAGCTTTCCTTGCCCGCGGGATAAGAATACGTGCCGTCGCCGTTGTTCACCCAGTGCTCGCCTTCGATGCCGTAGCGGCAAAGGTTGTAATTATCTTCGCTTTCGAACACCCAGTTTAAAAACTTCAGCACGTCGTCCACGTTCTTTGAATTTTTCGAGAAACACGCGGCGAACACGGCGCTGGTGTTTCTCATGAATCCTTTTCTCGCATTGCCGCTTTCGTCCTTGGGGCATTCGTCGGCGTTTCTGTGCGCGCGGAGCGCGGGAAGCACCGTGAACGTAGCCGAAGCGTCCTCCGCCTGAGTTTTTCTCGCCACCTGAATCAGGTGCTGCACGGTGGGATCTTCCACAAACACGCTGGTTTTCCCCGCAATGAATTCCGTTTCCGCTTCTTCCAGAAGCACGCCGTTCATCTTGGGATTGAGAATTTTTTTATTCACCCATTCGTATTCGCGCTGCAATACGGCTTCGTATTCTTTCGTGCCGGCGCCCTGCGTTACGAACGTTTTTTCGGCGTCCTCGCCCGAAAGCCCGATTTCGCTGCCCTTTCTCAGCGTAGAAGTGAAATACCCCGCCTCGGTGTACGCGCCCAGCGTAAGCGCCTTTTCGATATCCCACGAAGCGCCCGATACGGTGTACGCGCCCACGTTTTCAAACGAGTTGATCGCCACGCACATATCCGCGAAATCGTCCAGATTATCCACAAGAATATAATTCTTTCCCGTTTCGGGGCACACCGTGTTCGTTTTCGCCGCGTCGTCCGTATAACCCGCTTTTTCCATGCGGTCTTTTCTGACAAGAATACCGAATTTATAGGGGCTGATGACGGAAGGGATACCCACCACCTGATTATCCGAAGTGGTAAGGCTCCACAGCGGGTCGCCTGCGATGTATTTCACCAGATTTTTCGCGCGGCTGTAAAGGCGGGTGCGGATATCGTAATACGCGTCGTGATCGATTAAATAATCGTCGACGCCCACGCCGCCGCGGGTGTGCGAAACGATTACGTCCACCGAACCCGAAGAAAGCGCCGTGCCCAGCTTCGAACGCATATTTTCGCCGAGGTGAGAAATCTGGAAATCGAGCGATACGCCCGTTTCGTCGTAATATTTCTGTTCCACGTAATCGATCACGCGCTCTTCGTCGGAACCCGCAGCCCACGTGAATTCACTGGAACCGCCCGTATAAATGGAAATGGTTTTTCCGAGGGGACGGGTGCCGTCGCTTCCGCCGTCATCAGGTTTTTTTTCCGGATTGCAGCCGCCGAAGCCCATACCGAAAGCCAGTACGCCCGCCGCAATGATTGCAGATACTTTTTTATTCATCTTTATTTCCTCCCGAATAAAATTTTAAGATTTTTGTATAGTCAAGGCATTCCGCCCGTTTTTTTATCAGCCTTTTTCCGCGCCCGCCGTAATTCCGCCCACAAAATACTTCTGCAGTATCGGCGAAACCAGAATCAGCGGCAGAATCACGATGACGATGCCCGCGTTTCTCGCCGAAGTGAGCGGCGCGTTTGCAACGCTGCCCGAAGCGTGGCTTGAATAAAACGCCTGCATGTTATCGATCATCTGTTTGAGAACGTGCTGCGCAAGCTGCAGAGAAGTGTGCGTGGCTTCGAGATACAATACCGATGGCAACCAGCTGTTCCACTTGCCTACAAACGTTATCATGCCCACCGTGAACATCATCGGCAACGCAAGCGGCGTGTACACGCTCCGGATTTGCTGAAAATCGTTGGCGCCGTCCAGCTGAGCCGCCTCGCCCAGCGAGGGGGAAAGCCCGTAGAAATAATTGCGCAGCAGCAGAATATTGTAAGCGCCTATGCTGCCCGGAATAATCAGCGCCCAGATGGTATCGTACAGTCCGATGCCGCGGATGACGAGGTAGGTGGGAATCGTTCCGCCCGAAAAGAACATGGGAATCATAAAGAACACGTTGAAAAACTTTCTGCCCACCAGTTTTTTGTTGGAAAGCGCGAACGCCGCCCACGTACAGCCGAATACGGAAATCGCCGTTGCCGCCACCGCCACTGCAACCGTTACGAACAGCGCGCGCAGGAACGCGTCGCCGATAGAAAACAGAAATTTATACCCGGCGAACGTGAATCCGCGGAAAAAAATCGAAAATCCCTCGCGCATCAGAATAGAATTGCTGCTCAGCGAAGCCGTTACGATCAGCCAGAACGGCAGAACGAACAACACCGTAAGCAAAATCATAATCAGCGCGTTCACGATATTGAATACGGATATTTTTTTGGTTACTCTGCCCGATTTCGTCATAATATTCCCTCGTTATCTGTTTTCTTTACGATCCGGTTGGTGAAAATCACCAGAATCAACCCGATGACGCCCTGTATCAGTCCGCACGCCGTAGCGATAGAAAATCCGCCGCCGCCCAGTACCGAATTGTAGGCAAGCGTACCTACCACGCTTGTGGTGGGGTATAGTATATCGAGGCTGCGCGTCATGGCGATGATCTGTTCGTAATTGTCGCCCATAATCGACGAAATATCCAGAATCAGCTGCAACATCATCACGTTCATTACGCCCGGAATCGTTACGGTAAACGCCTGACGGAATCTGCCGCCGCCGTCTATCGTGCAGGCGTCGTACAGCTCGTCGCTGATGCTGCCGAGCGCGGACATATAAATCAGCGTGCCCCAGCCCATGCCCTTCCATAGCGACGAAGCCGCCAGAATCCACCACCAGTAATCCGGTTCGCCGTAGAAATCGAAGCTATGCCCCAGCGTTTTTACGAATATTGCGTTCAGCGTGCCGTTTTCGCCCAGCAGGTTGAACGCCATGCCGCCCACGGCGATCCACGAAATGAAGTTGGGAATATACGAAATCGTCTGAATCACCCCTTTCGCCCTGCGGTTTTTCACTTCGTTCAGAAGCAACGTGAACACCAGTATCAGGGGAAAATTGGTGCCGATTCGAATCAGCGATATGTAAATGGTATTGCGGAACATCCGGTACGAGCCTCTGATCTGCGCGTAAAAAATCTTTCTGAACGTTTTCATTCCGATAAATTCGCTGCCGAACACGCCGTCCAGAACCTTATAATCCTGAAACGCGATCACCAGCCCGAACATGGGCAGATAGCAGAAAATCAGCACGTACAAAAATGCGGGAAGCAATAACAGATACAAGAGTTTGTGCTGGCGGATTCCCGTGCAGAAATCGCCCTTTAAAAACTTCTTCCAGCCGCGCGACAGAACGCTTTGTTCCTTTACTCCGCGCACCGTGCGCATTTCCGCCTGCGCCGCAGAAGCCGCGCTTATCTCCGTTGCCGACGTAAGCGCGACGGCTGCTCCGCCGCCCGCAGCGCCGTTCTTCGCACCGCACGGAACGCTTCGAACCGCGCCGTTTGCAGTCGCGCCGCCGCACGCATTGCCGCCCGGAACGTTTCCGCGCGCGCCGTTTGCAGCGAAGGGCGCAACGTTTTTTCCCAGTTTTACAAGATATACGAAGAACGCAGCAAGCAAGCCGCCGAGAATCACGCACGCCGCAACAATGCCGCATATCGCCGCGGGGCTCAGCCCTTTTTCGTAAATCACATAGCCGAAAATCGTGCCGATGTCCTTCGTTTCGGGAATCATATTTCCCTCGGTGGAAGTGATTTCCGCTTCGATGAATACGGGGCGCATTTCCACGGTATTTTTGTTCACCAGCCGCATATCCCCGCCCGCGTAGTACGCGATGTCCGCCGGGAAAGATACGGTTACGCTTTCCACGCAGCCCACGTCCAGCAGGCAGAACGCCGCGGCGGTGGATTTATCGCCCGCGCCCGCCGCGTAAGAGTCCAGTTCGTCTACGGCGATTTCTTTGCCGCCCGCCGTATACAGCCTCAGCCCGTCCGCAACCGTGGTTACGTCGATATCCACCGATTTCGCCACGGACTTATAATAAATGGTTTCCGTAACGGCAAACATTCCCGCTTCCCAGTTGCGGATCATTTCGCCCGTTTCGCTTGTTTCGGGCACGAACGAGGAGGTTTTCTGCAGGAAAAATTCGCCCATTGCTTTCACTTTATCCAGTCGGCGGAACGAAACTTCCACATTGTAGCCGTTTTCCGTTTTCGTAACGTCCTCCAGCGTAATCATATCGCTTTCGCCGGAACGCACCGTGAAGCCGTCCACATAGTCCTGCGCGGCTTGTCTGAACTCCTGCTCCGCCGCGTCGGAAATCACGGAAAAAGCGGCTGTGCCTTTGCCGCTGTACCTGATTTTCGCCGAGCCCGTTAACGTAAAGCCCGAAAAACACACGAAAATCAACGCAGCAAACACGCTCGCCGCCAGATATTTGAACAGTTTTTTCAGATTGACTGCCAAAGCTTTTCCTCCTTATGTCCGCAAAGCGGCGTTTCGCGTTATCATCTCCGCCGCCCGCACGGAAAAATTTCCGCGCATGTGCGTGGGGCGCAAAAAAACCGCAAATTTTTTGTTTCGCGAACTTATTATAACAGAGGAATGCGCTTTTGTGAATAGACAAAATAACGATAAAAATGGAAAATGTAACGAAGTTTTTTAGGTCATAAAAAAACGGAGACTTCGCAAAGTTCTCCGTTTTTTTCTTTTATTCAGCGTTATTTTTTTCCTGTTTTTTAGTATTTTTGCCCGTTTTTCACTGTTTTTGTGAATTAAACCCGTAAAATATAACGATTTCTTTTCCGTTTCCGATAGCGCCGTCCGTATATTTTTTATGCAAATTTCCCCGCCGTCGTTTCTCTGCCGATGAAACCGTCGAAACGCCGTCATTTCACATCGACGTTACAGATTTTGCGAAAAATTCCGCGTGCTTTTTCCGTATCCGCGGCGGACGGCAACACGGGCGGCAGCGTATTTTCCAGCCCCAGCGCGGCGTATTTCGAACCCGCAAGATTGTGATAGGGCAGCACGCGGACGGCAATTATGTTTTTCAACGGCTTTAAAAATTCCGCCGCCGCTTTTATCTCCTCTTCTTTAGCGTTAAAACCGGGAATCAACGGGTAACGGATTTCCGTACGCGCTCCCTTTTCGTTTAAAAACAGCAGATTGTCAAGAATCGTTTTATTGCCGCAACCCGTACCCGCGCGGTGTTTTTCGCCGTCGATATGCTTCAGATCGTATAAAAACGCGTCGGTGTACGGCAACACTTTTTCAATCGCCTCGCGCGGCACGTTTCCGCAGGTATCCACCGCCGTATTCACGCCGCTTTTCTTCATCTCGCACAGCACTTCGGCACACGCCTCGCTTTGCAGAAGACACTCGCCGCCGGAAAGCGTAACGCCGCCCGGCGCATAAAACGCCCTGTCCCGAAGCAGCGCTTCGCAAAGCTCCTCCGCCCGCACGCGCTTCCCGTACAATTCCAGCGCGCCGTACGCGCAGACGTCCGCGCATTTTCCGCACGCCGTACACTTTTCGCGCCGAAACTCGTGGCGGATTTCGTTTTCTCCGCGCTCGTTCTTTTCAAGCCGCAACGTATGGCATCCTTGCGGACACGCTTTTACGCACGCTCCGCACAGACGGCAGTTCTTTTCGTAATATCCCGTCTGCGCGCGCGAAGAAAGCGTTTCGGGATTGTGGCACCAGCGGCAACGCATCGGGCAGCCTTTGAAAAACGCCGTGGTGCGTATTCCCTCGCCGTCGTGCACGGCAAAGCGTTTGATATTCACGATATTTACATATAATTCTTCGTTCATACGCCCATACTCCGCGTCTTTTATTGCGCAATGTTTTCCGCGCGGCGGATATACGCGTTCTGTTCGTCCGTGCTCAGATTGTTCCACAACACGTTCCAGCCGCACACGCGAACCTGCAGATTCTGATATTTTTCGGGATGTTTCTGCGCGTCGCGCAGCATTTCCGCATCGAACACGTTAAACTGTATCGCCATGCCGTTGCCGTTAAGATACGCAAAAAGCAACGTGCGCATTACCTGCAAACCGTCGCTCCCCTCCGCCGAGGAAGGATGCAGCATCACGTCCAGACAAAAGCTTTCCGTAAATGCGTACGGCTTTAATTTCAGCGCCGAAGCAATCAGCGCGGTAACGCCGCTTTTATCGGCGCCGACCGACGGCGAAGCGTTTTTCGAAAGTTCCGCCCCCGCCGTTCTGCCGTCCGGCGTCGCCGCCGTCTTTTCGCCCTCCCACAAAAATTGCATGGCGGAATGGATCGAAGCTTTGTAAACGCCGCCGCGCGCGTTGGGGCGGAAATTCACGACGGACGATTCGAAAGCCGCCAGATCCGCCGCGATTTTATCGGCGGCATCGTCGTCGTTGCCGTATTTATGCGGACTTGCCAGAACGGTTGCGCGTAAATTTTCGTACCCTGACCAGTTATCGGAAAGCGCCTGTTTCAGCTGCGCCAGAGTAATCCGTTTCTTCTCGTACACAAACTCTTTCACCGCCGAAACCGCGTCCGTCAGCGTTGCAAAACCGGCGGTAAGCACGGAGGAATTGTTATATTTCACGCCGCTCTGATAGGCGTCCTTCCCCTTTTCCAACGCGCCTTCGACGGTGGCGGAATACATGAGCGACGGATTGATATACGAAAAATATTTTTCGTACTCGTCCGCAACGCGCATCGTTTTTTCAAGCAGCGCTTTCAGTTGCGCCTTTACCGCCGCATAAAATTTTTCAAACGTTTCAAACGGCGCGTTTCCGCCTTTTTCATCGTTTATTCCGCAGGCATCGGCGCCGTTTTCTCCGCCGATTTCCCCCGTCCGCAGTCCGAAAACCTCGTGCAATTTTTTATCGTACCCGTTGAAAAACACATACTCGACGGCTTTCGCGGCGTTCACGTAGCCCGTGGCGGAAGATACCTCGTTTGCCCGCACGCCCGTTTCGTAACAGCCGCGGATATCCGCCTCGCGCGATTCTTCTTCCGTAGCGCCGTAAGATCGCATCGCTTTCGCCATACCCGGCTCGCACATAAACGCAAAGCTGTTTTTGCCACGCCGCACCATGTCGAAAACGAAATTCAGCAGTTTTTCGGGCGTATTTTTGTTTATTTTCAGCTGAATTTTCGGGTTGTAAATGCCGATTTTATCGTACGTTTCCAGAATCAGATACGATAAATCGTTGTATTTCGCAGAGCCGTCCGCGTTTGTGCCGCCGAGATAAAACGGCTGCCCCCAGTAATTGCCGATTGCCTGCCACTGAAACAGAAAATACTTCAGAAGCTCGCCTATTTCTTCCCGCGTATACGCCCCGCTTCGTAAATCGCGTTCGTAAAACGGATATAACGTGCTATCCAGCCCGTTGCCCAGCGAGCGCACCTGATACGAATCGAAACACTCGCAAAGAATAAAATACATGTATATCGTCATCAACGCGCCGTACGTGCTTTGCGGCGCGCCCGCGCGCACTTCTTTCAGGCAGGCGGAAACAACGGGCAGCTTTTCCGATTCCGGTTCGCGTTTTTTCCGCGTTTCCGTATACGAAATCAACCTGTCGAAAAAGCGCAGTATCGCGGAATATTCTATGATGATCGCATCGAAAAACGCCTCTTTTTCCGCGGTGAGCGTTTTGTTTTTCTCATGCAGTTTTTTATACTTTTCCGCACGGGACAAAAGTCCCGGAAAGCCGAGGGAAAGCACCGCCTGCCAGTCGGGCACCACGTGATCGAAATCCGCCCAGATTGCAATCGCGCCCGATTCGTTCATTTTTCGCATTTCTTCGTTCGTCCGCGGCAGAATTTTTTCGAAAACTTCCTTCTGCCATACGTCCTGCGTAACCGCATTCGCCAGACGGTTCAACGAATACACGCCCGGAAAATAATCCTGTCCGTTCACGTCTGTTTTTGTATTATCCAGCACATATTCCACCGCGCGCGCCTTTTGTACGGGATGCGGCAAAGCGCTGATTTTTTCTTTCAGCGCACGTAATCCCGCCAAAATTTCTTCGTCGGATTTCCCTGTCGTTTCGTCGAAATCGTAGCCGTGATACGCCATCCGACGGTACGCGTCAAACGGTTCGCCCTGTTTGTGATATTTGTTCGCTATCTTATCTTTGTCCTGTTCAAAAGTTTCCTGTATGCGCATATTTCCACCTCTTTACGGAATTATTATATCCCTCCCGAAGAAAAAATGCAATGGACAAAAGAAAACGATTGACTTATCCGACACAAAAGATTATACTGAAAACAAAAAAAGCGGAGGATTTTATGAACGCCCGGAACGGTTTTGAAAATTTCTTCTCTGTAACAAAAATCGAACTTGTGCTTTTCGTTACCAGAAAGCTTACCGCAAAACGCATGGAAGACAGAAAAAATCACGGACTCGTTTACTACGAAAAACCGTACGGCAAACTGACGTTCGGCGATAAAATCATCACGCCTCAGGCAGGGCAGATCGTGTACTTTCCGCAAGGTTCCTCTTACGATGTTTCCACGGAAGGCGCCGCGGAAACGGACGGCTGCCACGCAATCAATTTTCTTGCGCCCGATTTGCCCGCGCAGGAACCGTTCGTATTTTGTCCCAAGGCGCCGCAACAGATTTTCCCGTACTTTCTGCGCGCCGAAAAAGCCTGGAAAGAAAAACGCCCCGGCTACGAGGAACAATGCCTTTCGTGCCTGTATGCCGTCATCGCCTCCTTGAAAAGCTCTTCTTCTTACGCGCCGTCCGGGTACGGCAAACTGCTTTTCCCCGCCGTGGAATACATTCATGAAAATTATACGGAAAAGAAGCTGTACGGCGCGGAACTTGCCGCGTTGTGCGGTATTTCCGAAACGTATTTTCGTCGGCTTTTTACGGGAACTTACGGCGTTACCCCCGTGGAATACGCAAACGCGCTGAAAATCGGCAGAGCGAAGGATTTGCTTTCGGAACGCGGCGACGCAAAAACAAAAAACCGCGAAGCGTACACGATCAGCGAGATCGCGGAGCTTTGCGGTTTTTCCGACGTATACTATTTTTCGCGGCTTTTCAAAAAACTTACGGGCTATTCCCCGGACGGCTGGAGAAAAAGATAACCGTACGACGTCCGATCCGCCCCTTTCTCGCCGTTTTTTGCGGCGGTTACTGCTGCTGCCTATTGATAAAGTTGGTTTCGATAAACTGCAGATAATCCACGTATTTCAGCGGTTTCGAGAAATAGTAGCCCTGAATCACTTCGCAGCCGAGCGCTTCCAACCGCAGCAAATCCTCTTTGGTTTCCACGCCCTCCTGCGTAACTTTCATGCCCAGCTTTTTCACCATGCCGATGACGCCGCTCAAAAGCGTTTCGTCGCGTTCCTCACTTACGCCTTTGCTTAAAAAGAATTTATCCAGCTTGATTTCGTCCATCGGAATGGATTTTAAAATATTGTACGAAGAATACCCCGTTCCGAAATCGTCGATAGAACAATGAAATCCGCCCTCGTGCAGTTTATGTACGATGTCAAACAGATAATCGTAATTTTCGTAAGCAAAACTTTCGGTGAATTCCAGCGTGATGAACCCTTCTTTGATGCCGAATTTTTTTCGGATACGCACGTAATAATCCACAAAATCGGGCTGAATCGCCGAAACGCGCGAAACGTTCACCGATACCGGATAACAAATCCGTCGTTCCGCAATACGCGAAGCGATATTTTCGCACGCTTTGTACAATACGAAACGGTCGATTTTAACAATAAAGCCGTCCTCTTCGAATACCGGCAGAAACTCGCCCGGCAAGCGATACCCCTCGATTTTCGGATCGTACCAGCGGATTAAAATTTCGCTGCCGTCCAGCGTTTTATTGCGAAGATTGTATTTCGGCTGGTAGAAAAGGTGAAATTCGCTGTTTTTCAGCGCGTTTTCCATACGGCTTTCGATTTCCGCCTTACGGATATAATTTTTGCGCAGCATATCTTCGTAAAAATTGATGCTGAGCGTTTTCGCCTGCGAAGAAGCGTTTTCGCGCACGGAGCGCAGCTTTTCCAACATCGATTTCACGTCGTCCCGATGATTTTCTTCCAGTTCGTACACGGCAAACGTTACGCCCACGCGATAATCTTCGCCCGCGTTGAACGAAGAAATACGCAGGTAAATTCCGTTCAGCCGTTCGGTGAACGACTGCCTGTCGCGCAGGTGCATAAACAGCAGAAATTCTCCGCCGCCCGCATACGCGAACGTTTCTCCGACGTGCGTCGCACCGCGCACGCACTGCGCCACAAATTTTTTCAGTTTCAATTTCTGTTCGTCGCCGAATTTTTCCGTAAAATATCCGAAGTTATTGATTTTCAGCGACGCCATCGCAAACGACGAAGCGGCATGTCGTTTCAGTATGCCCTCTACGTCTTTTTCAAACTTTTTCGGCGTGGCGCAACCGATAAAAGGATCGATCATTTCCAGCGCGAAAATACGCTTTTTCGCCGCACGCCGCCAAAGCACCGCCGTGCCCGTAAGCAGAACGATAATGCACGCCAGCCCCGTCAGCGAACTCCAGATCGTCTGCGTTAAAGCAAAACCCTCGTCGTACACCGCGCTTACTTTATACGCGCACACCAAAGTTACGTTGCCCCGATCCGCCCCGAACGGCAGCACGGTAAGCACGTAATCTTCCGCGCCTTTTCTGAAAGCGAACGATTTCAGTTCCGTTCCCGCCAGCGCGTTTTTCGCCTCTTCTTCTGCGGCGGAATCTGTAAGTACGTCCGCAAAAACGTCCTGCACGAGGTCGTTCCGCTTCACGGAAAAAACGTCGTCCGCTTTCACCGCGTCGAAAATTCTGCCGTTTCCCTTGCACACAAACGCAAAATCGGCTTTGTTCAAGCCTTCGGCAACGCTCTTTCCCGCGGCTTCGTAAGCGGTGCTTAAAAACAGCGTTTCGCTTTCGTACACCACCGCAACTTTGCGGATGCTGCCCGTATACGTATCCGGCTCGGGGTACGTTACGTTTGCCGCCGTACAAACGGACATGTTATGATCGCCGTACTGGAAGATGCCGGATTGCACCGTTTTTTCCGCGTTTTTCAACGCCTCTATCTCGGCGCAGTCCGTTACGGGAATTCCCGTTTCGTCGTACAGCGTATCGCCCGAAAAATACAGCACCGCCACCGTGCTTTCTTTCGTTCGCGCGAGAGAAGCGATGGTATGAAAGCGTTCATGCAGTTCGTCCTCGCCGGAAGCGTTGGCAAGCTCCTCGGCGTAAAATTCCGTTTCCGCGTTCATCTTCGCGTACTGTTTTTCAAGAATCTGCGCCTGCGCGGAGGCATACGTTTCCGCGCGTTCCGCCGCCTGCGCCTGCACCGTGGAAGAATAATCCCGCCCCAGCGACACGAAGTGCGCAAAGAAAAATATGCAGATCATCAGCGCCACCGCGTACGCGATTTCACTTCTGTGTTTTATCAGAAATTTCTTCATCGTTCACCTGTTTTTCGCTTCCGCTTTCGCGGTCGGCGTGTTCCGCTCCGTTTTCGCGGAGCATCTTTTGCACTTCTTCCCGCACCCGTTCGTCCATCAGCTTCCGCTTTCCTTCCTCTTTCTTTTCCTCGCCGAGCGCGGAAGCGATTTCCGGCACGTATACGAACGCGCACGCGGCAATGAATGCCGCAAACAGCGCTACCAGCCCGAAAGGCGAGGCATACAGCCTGCCGAAAAAGGTAAATACGGGCAGATTGCTTTTAAACGTGGCGGCAATATCCTCTTTTTTCACCGTTTTCGCGTCCGCCGCGGCGTTCGCGTCGCCTTTCATCACGTACCCGTCGTCCGTGATTTTTTCGATGCGGTGCGTAATCAGACTGCCGTACGCCGCCGAAGAAACGTCCTGCATGCGGTAGGTTACGATGTCGCCCTCCGCCAGTTCGCCGCCGTCGTACTTCTTCACGAGAATATAACTCTTCGCCCCGATCGCAGGTTCCATGCTGCCCGTTTCCACGCGCATCATCGCATAGCCGAACACGTACGCAGGAGAATTTCTCTTCCTGCCGAGCACCGCCGAAACGAATACCAGCGCCGCGCATATCACGGCGCAGACAAGCAGCACCGTTCCCGCGATTCTCTTGAATTTACTTCCCGTTTTCGCCATCTGCTTCGCGTTCCTCTTCCGTCCGTGCCGACTGCTCTTCGTCTAAAATAAAGCCCGTACTGTCGTCCAGTCCGTAATCGGTAGGCTTTTCGTAATTGCCCTCGGGGCGGACCATATTTTCCAGCGCCTGCGCAGCGGACGGTCTTTTGTATTCCGCCGCGGGCGATTCCTGTTGCACCGCAGCGGCGTTCGGCGCAAGAAACGAAGCCGCAGACTCCGAAACGGCGTTTTTCTTTACTTCTTCCGCCGCAACCAAACTTTCTTCCGAAACCGCCGTGCCGAAATTTCCCAAGCCGCGGAACAATCCCTTTTCCGTCGCGAAATCCGTGATTTTTCTCTTCGCCGCAAAAATCCAGCCTTTCAGCAGCATCTCTTCCAACGGCACAAGCGGATAATTTTCCGCCGAAACGGGTTCGGGCGGCTTTTTCGCAAGTTTCAGCCCGTATGCTTCCGCCAGCGCGGCAATGTACGCCGTAGCCCGCCGCTCGCCGCCGCTTCCTCGCACGCGCAGGCAAACGGGAGTATCTTCAAACCGCGGATCTTCTTCCCACGGCATGTTGTCCGCCGCGTTTTCCGCTTCCGCAAAATACACTTTCAGCGCCTTTCCGCTCACCGCCACGCGCGCCAGAATCGTTCTGCCCGCATGAAACGAAGCGAACCGCTTGCTTTCGCGCATCTTCACTTTGCCGAATTTCAAAAGCTCGTTGGCAATCCGCGCGAATCGCTCTTTCAGCTCGAACGGCGCCGTGCGGATCTTCGAATGGAACGTTCTTACATACCGCGTTCCGAACAATTCCGACGTCGGCTCCGCCAGATCGTCCGCCAGAAGCGCCACGTCCAGCGCGAACGCGATTTCGTCGTTTTCCGCCGTATAATCGGGCAAAGACTCGCGGAATTCCTCTTTCACTGCCCCGCGCGCGGTATCGATTTCCGCCTTCACTTCGGGCGCCGCCGAATATTCGTATTCCGCCGCGTCTTTCACGGGCTTGCCGGCGTTGTGCAGGAACACCAGATAATTCTGCGCCGCAAGCGCGTAAATCTCTTTTACGTACTCGTCCGGAACGTCTTTCACCGTTTCGCTCACCGTAATGCCGTAGCCGGCGTCCTCGTAACTTTCGATAAACTCCCACAGAGCAAGGCATTCGTTGAAATACTTGTTTTTCAGAATCGCGTTCGTCCGCATCACCGGCGGGCGGATATAATTTTTATCCATCGCCTTCACGAACGACGACTGCATATACCCCGAAACAATCTCGTTCAGCCGCTGCACTCTGTGCCAGAGCCCCGTGCCGAGGAACGGCTTGCGCGCCGTTTCTTCCGTGTTGCGTTCGGAATATTCCACTTCGATTTTAATTCTGCCTCTGCCCTCGCCGTGTTCGAACGCGCTTTCGAATTCGAAATTTTCCAGTTTTTCGTCCGCGCCCGCCTCTTCGGCAATCTTCGCCCGCTTGCCGATAAAAAGATACAGCCGGCTGATCAGCGTGTTCAGAAATTTGTTTTCGTACGTTAAAAGCGAATCTTCGCGGAATACGTTCAGAAGCTTCGTGGGCGTAAGTTCGCCGTATTCGTTTCTGCTGATATAATCGGTATGCCGCGCAAGATGCGCCACCGATCTGCCGCTCACCCGTTTCGTCAGTTCGATGGGCAGCACTTCTTCCGTTTCCGCGATATACCGCGCGGGTTTGCGTATCAGTTCGTCCAGCGCCGGCAGACAGCGCTCTATCGCGCTCACCCACATTTCGTCTATCGAACGCAGCATCAGCTTTTCCGAAAACCGCGCCGTGCCGCAGCCGGCAGCCAGCGCGCTTAAAATTTCGGAATACGCCCCGTGGCGCGATACCAGATTCTCCGAGGAAGCCAGCGTATCGGCGTACGCCCCGTATTTTTCGTTCTCCGCGGGATGTTCCGCGGGCACGGGCACGATAATTTCTTCCGCCGCGCCGGATGTCCGAACCGCCGCGTTCTTCTCTTCCGTTTTCACGATGCGGATAAAACCGCGCGTTACGAGATTGTTGAAAGAATCGGCTTTGAAATTATCCGCCGATACGGGTTCGAACCCGTCCGCGCGTTTTTTCAGTCCTTTTTCCGCGGCAAGCGCGGCAATCAGTTTCAACGCGTGCGCCAGCGCGCCGCGGCTTTTGATTTTAAACAGCGACGGCGTTCTCGCCCGCTTTTTCACGCCGCCGACGTCTTTCGCCTTATACCGCCCGTCCGCAAACTCTTCCGGCGCCACGGCGAGATACAGCGAAAGCGTCTTTCCCGAAAGCGCGATAAAAGCGAGGCTTTCCCGCCCCGCCGAAAACGCCACGCCCGACCAGCCCATTCTGGAACGCGCCTTTTCGTACGATAAAAGCGCCGTGGCAAGCGCCGCGTAATATTCTTTTACGCACCGTTCCGCCAAAGCGATTTTCGCATAAAACGAACGGTCGAAACGGATTTTCTGTTTCCAGTCCGCCGCGCCGCCGCTTTGTCCGCCGCCCGCCGGATTGTTATTTAAGCCGCTTTCCGCCGCCCGCTCTTCCGTGTTTTCGTACTCCATAGCCGCCATCTATCCTTTAATACATTTTCTGCAACCGCTGCAGATACGCGATGCTTTCTTTCATCGCACCTTTGCCGAACAGCGAATCGAGATACGATACCAGCGGACGGATTTCGTCGCGGATCAGCGAAAGGTTCAGGCTTTCAAACTTTCTGAACACCTTCGTGGCAAGCATATAGTCCACGCCTTCCACTTCGCTGCCGCCGCACGCCACGTACTCCGGAACAAACGTTTTCAGCTGCTTCATGATACGGTTACCGAACGCCACGCGGAATTTCTCAATCACGTAGTTATCCAGCTTCGCAATCTTTCCGAGGCTCTCTTCCGATACGGGATAATCCGCCGCAGCCTGCCTGTAAAGCGATTCCACTTCGCTGTACGAAACCCGCTTCGCCTCCGTTGCCGGCGCGTCGAACGGAACGCCCTTGCTGTCCAGATTCACCACAAACGCACGGTCGTACACCTTATCCGATACCGAGAACGTGGAATCGTCGTTGTTGATCGTGCCCACGTACCATACGTTCTGCGGAATCACGAGATTTCCGTTTTTCAGCTTCACGGGATCGTTTTCCCACGACGACGGCACCAGTTCGATTTTCCATTCGTTGTGATCGGGCATTTCCAGAATAGAAAGCATTTCCGCGAAGTAATACTCCACGCGCGCGATGTTCATTTCGTCCAGAATCACGATGTTTAAATCGTCGTTATAACCCGATTCGTAAATGCGGCGCAATACTTCCGTTTCGTTGAATTTCTTCGTAAATTCGTTGAAATAGCCAAACAATTCGTTCCTATCTCTCCAGGAAGGCTGCACCGACGCGATTGTGGCGTCGTTTCTGAAAAACTTGCCCATCACGTACGGCAGCGAAGTTTTACCGGTACCCGATATACCCTGCAGAATCAACAGCTTCGTGGAAGCCAACCCCGCAATGGTCAGGCGAATCGTGCGGATATCGTAATACAAACCGTTGTGCGAACAGGCGAAGTTGCGCAAATCTTCGCACAGACTTTTCAGAGTGATGTCGTTATCGTAATCGGGCGACTGATAAAACGCATACTGTTCGTCCACCAGCGCCAACCGCTGAAAGCGGCGATCGGCAAGCAGCTTGTTTTTCTTCTCCTCGTCGTTTCCCGCAGCGTTCGCCATGGCGGCTTCTTCCGCCTCGCGCTGCAGTTCTTTTTTCATCTGCTCGTACGAAAGTCCCGCGCGGGTAACCTGCAGCTGCGTAATTTTCTCCTTTTCCGCCGTCAGGCGCGCGTTCTGCCGCTGCAGTTCCGCAATCTCTTCCAGAAAATCTTCGTTGCTCGACATCGACTTTTTAAACCGTACGATTTTTCCGATACCGATACCGATCAAGAAGAAAATTCCCACCCAGACGGCTAAAATCAGAATAAACGCAAAAATCGAAAATATCCAGTCCGCAACGCCGAAACTGCCGCCGTTATCGCTCCATAATTTAAAATAATACGAAAAGTCGAATATTTGTATCACGCCGAAAAATATGCCCTTGAATACCTGCAGTATTCCCTGGAGCATATTACCGAAAAAAGCTTTGAACCAAATAAAAAATCCTTGCATATTACCATTCCTTTTTACGCGCATTCTGCCGTCTGCGGCTCTTCTCTTTTGGGGGCTTTGCTCTGCCGCGTTCATGGCTTCCCCTTGCTTCTTTTTGCTATCGCAATAATCAGCAAAAATTGTCAGCCGCTACGCGGCTTCCCCTCGGGGGGAGGCTCCGCCAAGAGGCGGTGGTGAGGGGCGTAGCCCATTTTTGATTGAAATTTTTCACTGGAAATTTTCAATCAAGGGGCAGTTACATTTGCCTTGCAAAAAATTTTCAAACAAAGGGGCAGTTACATTTCCGCTTTAAATCATTTCGCGCGAATCAGTCGCGCCCCTCATTCGCCTCGCTTTCGCTCGGCACCTTCCCCCCAAGGGGAAGGCTTAATTTTCGCCTTATTTCAGCTTATTCGTCTTTCTCCGAGTCCCTCTTGTCGCCTGCCGCGCTATCCGCACCGTCCGCACCGTCCGCAGCGTTATCGGCGCTATCCGCCGCGTTTTGCCGCTGCAATTTCAGATACTCCTCGATGGCGCGCTGCTTAATCGCTTCTTCGTCCTCTGCGGTAATCATCTTCTTGCCCTCGTTCTTAATCTTCACAAACGTACGGATAAACACCGCAAGTTCGTAAATAAAGAACAATCCCAGCGGCACGATGATGGCGATAATAAACCCCGTTTTCGAACTGATCAGGTCTATCACGCCCCCCGCCAGAGGAATTTTATGCCCTGTGTATACGGAAATAATCTGCGAGGCGTACACGTCGTCCGAAGCGAACGAAACTTCGTGATTATCGCCCTGCGCTTTGAAGTACAGCACCCTGCCGTCCGTTTCCGATTTCACTACTTCCGTAATTCTGTGCGAGTTTAAAATAGTAACGGTCTGCCCGTTCATTTCCGTTTGCATTTCAAACGTAATAATGTCGCCCTTCTCCAACGAATAAATTTTATCGGTATTTCCGTAAATGTATTCGCCTATCAGAAGATCTCCCTTGGTAAACCCCTTGGGCTTGCCCTCCGCCCAGTCGGGCTTATCGGCTTTCATCGAATACGATTCCACTTTCAGATAGCACTTGTTGCCTATGGTGGGAATCTTTTTATCGTTCGCCCCGGCGGAAACAGCCAGCACCGTAATCAGTACGGAAAAAATCACGAACAGCCAAACCAGCACGTTCACGATAATCCCGATGATTTTTTTTGTTTTAGAGGCGTTTGCGTTTTGTTGCATTTTTTTATTCCTATGTTTCCCCCTCCGCCGAACAACGGCTTCGGGCTGCTACGCGGCGATTTCCCCGGCGCAGAGGAGTTGCGCGTAATCCGAAGTGTTAAAAAAGTGAAATTCCCCGCGCGCCTTCCGCGGTTTTCCGCGGAAGGTGTTGGAGAAATTAAATTTGATTATGCTTAAATTACTCACCAGCGATAGTAAGTCCGATTTTTCCAGAAAGGTTTTTGATATTGCTATCAATAACGTTTTGATCTTCACCGTTAATATAAAGATATACAGTTACGGTAACATAAGCCGTTCCATCTGCTTTTAAAACAAAATCCGTCGTAGTTTGCTGAGCTTCCTTCAAAGTGTAAATTTCCACCACTTCGGCAGTTGCGTTCACAAGATTAGAATCATCAAAATTTGTTCCAACAGTTGTCTGTTTCTTTCCCTCTACTTTTACGGCTGCAATCTCAACGCCATCAATGTGTTCAGCAACACTTCTATTAGCGGTAAAAGAAAGCTGTCCTGCATAATCGGAAGAAGTCGTAGTAAGCCCAACATAGAACGTATAGCCAACAAAATAAGTGTTCTGCGTTAACATTTTAGCTTTGTCAGCGTTATCATCTAACTTTTTGATATTTGTCAAGTTCGTGTTAGTCTTATCGTCGTAAGTAGTGCTATTAGCAGTATACCAATCGCCTACAACAACAGTATCACCATGAGCTACACTCGCTTTGGCTACGGGAATAACTTTACCATCAGCCGCGCCCGTCTGAGACGCAGTCGCCGCCGTTGCCTGATTCATATCCGACGACGGAGCCTCAAATTTAGGATTCGGCTCAGTTGTAGTAATAGCAAAATACTGCGTATTCGCAACAGCGGTAACGCTCATACCGTTGGCTTCTACTTTCTTATTCACCGAGAACCAAGCATAAGTAGAGGTGCCCAGCATAGCGGCGCTAACAAGCATTGCGCAAAATGCAGGAATCAGCTTTTTGAATTTTTTCATTTTAGTTTCTCCTTAAAAAATAGAATTTTTTTTATATTCACGCGGGTGCGCCCCCGCAATAAATATCAAGTTTGTTTTTCGCCTTCGCCTTCTTTCAAAGCTACCCCTCTGGGGGCTTGCCGCTGTTCTCGGCTTCCCCTTGGGGGGAGGCTCCGCCGAAAGGCGGTGGTGAGGGGCAGTTCCATTTGCCTTGCAAAAAATTTTCAAACAAAGGGGCTGTTTCATTTCCGTTTAAAATCATTTCGCGCGAATCAGTCGCGCCCCTCATTCGCCTCGCTTTCGCTCGGCACCTTCCCCCCAAGGGGAAGGCTTAATTTCTGCCTTATTTCAGGGCTACCCAAAGGGGAAGGCAAGAAATCTTACTCCTCTGTGCCGCCAACCACCGCGAAAGACATATCCGCTTTGAACTGTCCGCCCAGTGCGTCGTCGTTGCAGTCGGCGTCGTCGCCCTCCAGCCAGATAACCACGGTGATTTTCGCGATGCTTTTCGGAGCAAAATTCGTTACTTCGTTTTCCACCACAACCGAATCGTTCACGAAATTCACCAGCTTGTTGCCGTAAATATCCGTTTCCGCCTTGCCGTTACCGCCCGTAACGGGCTTCGCGTAATCGGTATAAGCGCCGCTGTAATTGTATTCGCCCGTAGAGGCGCGGTAGTAATCGGGGTTGAAATACACCCGGACTCTCGCCGCCCCGTCGATACCCAGCGTAGCGCGGGAGATTGCGATTTTATACGAATACGTGCACGCTTCCGTGCCCGAATTTTGCAGATAAAACGTATACGCAAGATAATTTTCGCCGTTATGCGAACCGTCCGTATCGTTCAGGTTGGTAGGCAGATCCGCCACGGAAATGTTATTCACGTTTTCCACCGCCTTTACCGAAAGCCGCGAAGTTTTTCGTTTGAAGTCCGCGTTTTCGCAAAGCGTCAGCGAATATCTTGTATCGCCGTAATCTTTCACGGAAACGGTGAAAGTACCGTTTTTCATAAACAGCAGCGAAGCCACGTACATCATCACCAGCACCGCCGCCAGAACTCCCAGCACCGCCGGAACGATTTTTCGCCATTTATTGAGGTTTTTTATTCTTCGGGCGTTCCGTTTCAGCTCGGTGTCCGTCGATTTTTCTTCAATCATTTCCGTTCACCTCGCTTTGTTCCGCCTTATTCTCGGCTTCTCCCTCGGTGGCTTTCCCGCCAAACTCCTCGGCTTCCCCCTCGGGGAAGCTGTCAACGGAGTTGACTGAAGAGGTCAAATTCTCTCTCGGCTCGCCGTCCTTGCCTTCTTCTTGGGATACTATGTCGCGCCCCTCATTCGCCTCGCTTTCGCTCGGCACCTTCCCCCCAAGGGGAAGGCGCGAAGCGGCTGACAATTTTTGCTGATTTTTGCGGTAGCTAAAATCGGCAAGGGGAAGGCTTAATTTCTGCCTCGTTTTCAAGGCTTCCCCTTGGGGGGAAGCTGTCTGTGAAGCAGACTGATGAGGGGCAGTTTCATCAACGGCTACGCCCTCCTCCGCTGCCGATTTTTCAATCAGCCGTTCCAGAGCAATCGTTTCAAGATGCACATTCAGCCTGCCCGCATACCCGGCGCCCGGCACAAACCCGAAAATATCCCGCGCACGGTATTCGCGCAGCTCCTCGTCGTTTTCAATCTCCGCCGCCACAACTCTGCCGCCGAGATTCGCCAGCAGATTCACCACGGGCGCCAGCGCGTTCTTCTTTTCCGCGTCCGTGGCAATCGCGTTCAGCCGCGCCGAAGTAAACGCAAAATCGGGGCACGCGCACAGCAGCTTTTCCAGAGCAAACCCCTCGCAGCCCAAACCGTCCACCGCGATTTTTAAAGACAGCGCCCGCGCCTCCGCAAAAAACGTATTCAGGGTTTCGCCGTCCGCGTCCGTCGCCGAAGCGTCGAATTCCAGACAAATTTTCCCCGCGATCGCCAGCGCGTCTACGTCGTTTTCCGTTGCGGCGCCCGACAGTTCGGAAGAAAGCAACCCGCCCGCGTTTTCAGCATAAATCAACGCCACGGGGCACCGCACAAACAGCATGGAGCACGGCAGATTGTTTTTCGTAAGCTCCGCAAACGCCGCCACCGCCTTGCGCACCGAACGCAGCGCGTATTTCACCGCGATATCTTCGGGAATCTGCGCGGAAAGATAATCGTTTTCGCCCAGCACGCCCGCCACAACGCTGTTGATTTTCAGCTGCATGCGGTACGCCGCAACATCGCCGAAATCCGCCTCGAATACGGGGGTTAACATCGTTTCAATCGGCTTCACGCCGCTACCCAGCGTACGCCGAGCGAAAATATTCAGTTTTTCGTTGTAGATATTTCCGTTTTCCATACGCCTGTTTTTTGCTATCTTTCCTTATCCCCGGCTGACTTTTTTTGGGGAAGGCTTAATTGCTGCCGCCGTTTTCGGTCGATTTCCGCAAAAAAACCGGGCTGCATATCATACTTGCGTATAATTTGCAACCCGGCTGACTTTTTGCAGTTCTTCGCCCCGCGTTTTCGCAAAGGAACGAAATACACACCTTGAAGTCCCGATGGCTTTGCGTCGCCGCCTCACGGCGGTTTTGCCCCACTGAATTCAATTTACGCTATTATTTTATCATACGCGCGCAAAGATGTCAACGGATTTTCTTGCCGTTTTTCAATATTTTTCTATATTCCTCGCGATTTTTCCTCAAAATTCGCCTGATTTTCAAAATTATTTTTGAACACCGCGGAATAATTTTTCTCCGTCCACGCCCGCCGACTATGCCGCGTTTTCTTTCTTTTCCGTCCTCGAGGAAAGCGAATCGTCGCTCGGCGTAACTAAAACCGTGATATTTGAATAAATATACGCCACTTTGGTAGCCGCAGTATCTTCGCCGTCCGCAGCCGCCGCCCGTTCGAACGATACCGAGGGAACGCCGCTTGTTCCGGCGCCGCTTAACTTGAAAGTAACATCCTTAAACGCGGTGAATTTACCGTTTGCGGCGTAATCTGTAGTGTTGTTTACAAAGTCCACAGTATCTATGGTGTACGCCGCCGTTCCGGGAGTTGATCCTCCGCCGCTTTCGCCGCTGCCGTTCGCACCTATGTCAAGGTACATGAGGTAGGCGTTGTTTGCGCTGGAAGAAACGTCGGTACCGATAACATAATCGCCCGCATTCACAGGCATTTCGAAATAGTACGCCGCACCGTTTTCCAACCTGTCCGATTTTGTAAGGCTATCGAAATCGAACACCAGTTTCCAACCATCGCCAGGGTCGGTATTGTAACTAATAGCGTTCGTTGTGGAATTGCGGTAAATCTTAGAAATCCTCGTCATGCTTGAAATAGACGTGGAATTTCCTTTTATAGTTCTTTCCACTTTATACAAATCGAATAAAGAATTATAGGCGGATTGATAAAACGCCCCTACGATCGTTTTAATTACCCCATCTTCCGCAAGCGTAAAATTCACGCCTCCTTTCACCAACGGATAACTGTAATACGTATCTAAAGTTTTGTCCGTTCCATTATAAATTTTTACGGTTGCTTTTTTAATATTTGCGCTATTGCCGTAATAATAAGTTGAACTTGAATCGGTTGAAATTCCTTTCTGAAAGTGAAAACCGTGCACCATATAGGCGCCGTCCATTGCCGTATCAAAATTTTTTCTCGCTGAAAGATACAGTTTCCCTTTATCGGCAAAACCGATCTTGCTATCGTTATATTGTACCGTTTCCTTGCTTGTAGAAAATACGTCTTTGTTTTGCGCTTCTGTCGAATTTACCGTATCGCCGATACGGTATGTGTTGCCGTTTACGTCTATTGTAAGCATAACAAAATCCGCGCTTGAATATTGTTTTAATGCGGACGTAGACGGAACCTTCCCAACATATCCCTGCGATTTATAAATTCCGGCTTCATTATCCGAACCCATAACCAAAGATTGTATTCTTGCTCGAATGAAGCTTTTATCTCCGGACGTGGTTGCCGTACCGCCGCCCACTATATACCCGGTATTTTTGGAGTCGATAGTTTCTGTTGTTTTTTCTTTATAAGCTTTATTATAATAAAAAATGTTATTCGTTTCAGACAAATATTCCTTTTCGTTTAAATCCGACAACCCCATTTCCGTTTTGTTCACATTGAGAGGCAAAACGGTTCCGTCAGCCAGCGAAAAGTATTTGTATGAGGTCAAGGTTGTAGAATTCCAGTCATATTCCGAAGTAGAACCTCTTCCGTATAACCCATACCCGGAATCGCTAACTAATGTATAATAACCGGAAACCGTTCCCGATTTTGCCGCCATATAATCTAATCTTCGGTTCAAAGTACGCATGTCAATCGAACCGCCCCAAGCTGCGCCGTCGCCCGAACTTCCCCCCGAAGAAGGTTTCTCGTCCCAAGTAATCACCGCGTCGTTATAATCGCCCAGAAGCGAATAGTTAGAAAGCGGCGCCGAATCGCTCAGCCCCGTAGCTCCCGCTTTCACCGTAATATCGCACCGATACACGCCCACGCTCCCGATCGCCGCGTTCGCATACCCCGCAGCCAAACCTACAAGCGTAGAATCCGAAGCGCTTCTCACGTGCAGATTGTCCGCATAAAAGTTCGCTACGCTCATCGCCCCGTAATACGCCTTTTCCGGGTCATTCGCGTCTTTATCCTCAATGCTTGCGGCGGGGTTTTTCAGCGTATCCCGCAATTTTCCCGCGGTGTTCGATTCGCTGTAAATGCCGTACGCCTCCTGCACCACGCCTCCCGCCGTCGCCGTCGAACCGTAATCGCCCGTTACGCCGAACAGCCCCACAATGTTCACGTCTTTCGTAGTATCGCCCCACACGGGCAGCACGGTTTTGTCGGCGGCAAAGTTATCCGCCACCGTCGGGCGCACGCTTAAATAATTCTTAAGCGCTTCGCCGTCGGATCCGTTCAGTTTATTCGAAATCGTTATGTTGTTAACCGTATACCCGCGACCGTCGAAATTGCCGATAAACGGATACTTCGAAGTGCCGATGGGCGGCAACGCCGAGTTCAGCTTGATCATATCGATATTATCCGCAAGGCGAAAATAGCTTTGATATCTGCCGTTATTCGCTTCCGCGTGGTTAAAATAGCCTAAATACTGCAGCCATGCAAAGTTATAAAAATGCGTTTCCGAAGAAATCTCGTAAGGCTTATCTCTGCTGCCGTCGCCGCCGCCGAAATACGAAGCCTTTGCCGAACCGAAATCTTTGCGGAAATTCAGCAATTCCCCGCGCGAAAACCAGCAGAACGTTACCGCAACAAACGCGAACGCCAAAGATAAAAATATGCAGATTGTATGAACCGCTTTTTTCATAATTTATCTCCGCTCCGCTTTTCAGTCCGCCTGCACCTTTATTTCGAAATCGCACATAAACGGCACTTCGTCCAGATTGACTATATCGTTGTTGCCGATATTCGCCGAAAACACAGCCTCTATCAGAGCGGCGTCGTACGAAATGAGAATAAACGCCGTTTTGCACTCTTCGTTCGTGTACGCCGAACCGTCATAGCCCGTGCCCGTAAACGTTTCCGTGCTTTCCGGCAACGTTGTATCGCACACGGTAATCGCGCTCCGCGGAACAGAATCCGCGCTGCTGTCCTTCATAAATTTCACATACTCGTCGGTGTTTTCCGTCCACACGTAGCCGTTATTCGCGTCGCCCGAAAGTTCGCCTGCCGCCACGCCGCGCATCGCAACCACGCTGGAAAGCGGATTTTTCAGCGTTCCGTCCGCGGGCAGCGCCGCCGCCAGCCGATGCTCTTGCGTTCCGTCGCCGAGGAAATAATTCGTATCCGTTTCGGCGCTCACCAGCACTTTTTGCGCGTCGGCGCGAAGATACAGCTTTATCATCAACTGATATTTCCGGTTCAGAACGTCGTAAGCGCCCGGCTTCTGCTTGGTTTCGTCGGTAGTTTTCACAAAAAGAAATTTGTCCTTGTTCTCTTCTCTTGTATCCGCGACGTAATATTCGTAAGCAATCAGATCGGCTTTCTTTTCCGCCCCTACGCCGATGCCGCCGCCCGAAACGTTATTGTTAAACGCAAACCAGGCAAGCGTAAGCGTTACGCACGAAAAAAGGCTCGCTATACAAAGGAACAGCGACGTAAACATTTTCAGTTTTTGCCTTGCACGTTTTTGCATAACGCCCTCTTCAACAAAAAAATCGCCGACAACCACCGCTCCTGGGCGGTAATTTCGGCAACCGGCTGACTTGTATTTTTTCCCTCGTCGCAGCGTTTGCATGCGGTATTTTTTATACCTTGCGCACGCGGCGGAAAGGAATCAAGTCCCTTTGGCTTTGCGTAATAGCCTCACGACTATCTTGCTATTTTCGAACGGGAACAGATTCAATTTCAAGCATATTATATACTTTTATAGCGTATCTGTCAAGTTTTTTTTGGCTTTTTCGGCATTTTTTCGGGCTTTTTCACAAAATTTTCTTGATATTTCACGAAATATATGATATAATTTTACATATTAAACAACTAATAAAAGGAGGATTTTCGCGATGCAGGTTGCCCTTTATGTCGAAATAAACATTTTGTGTATGATCATGCTCAGTGTTATGGCGTACACCGCCGCGCGGTTCGAGCTGGATTCCACCGCGCAGACTCGCACGTTCATCGCCGCGATATGGTCGGCGTTCACAATGAATTTATGCGACGTGTTCTGGGCGCTGGGCTTGTCGCGAACCATCCCCATGCCCGTCTGGGCGCTGCACGTTATAAATGCTCTGTATTTTACCATGCTCTGCTGCGCTACGTTTTTCTGGTTTGTGTTTTCAGAATATATGTTCCGCCAAAGCATGCCGCGCAAACGCATAGCGCATCTTCAGCTTGTCATGCCGCTCGTCGCGCTCATCGCGCTGTTCTTTATCAATCCGTTCACGGGCTGTTTATTCACGTTCGGAGTCAATTTGAAACGGATTCGCGGACCGCTTTATTATATGCAGTCCGTGCTGGGGGTTTCGTACCTCTTATTATCCGTAGCGCTGTATCTCGCGCGGAGATTTTCGCAGCGCAACGATAAATACTATCTGAAACAGAACGAAGATACCGTTTTCATTTCGTTTACGATTCCGCTGTTTCTTTGCATCGTTCTGCAAATTTTCTTACAGAATCTGCCCATTGTTTCGGTTTCGCTCGTCATCGCGTTCATGCTTGCCTACACCAGCGTAATCAAGCTGCGCATCACGCTCGATCCTCTTACGGGCATCAACAACCGCCGCTCGCTGTTAAAAGCGCTGGCGGTGAAATGCCGCAACGTGAAAAAGAATTACAGTCTGTATTTTCTGTTTATCGATATCGACAATTTCAAAAATCTGAACGACGTGTACGGGCACTACGAGGGCGACCGCGCGCTGCAGTCGGTGGCGGATTCGTTAAGCAGGGTGTGCCGTTCTTCGGGCGGGTTCTGCGCGAGATACGGCGGCGACGAATTTGCTGTAATGCAGGAGCTCGCCGCAGATAAAAGCCCCGCGGAACTGTGCAGAAAAATAGAAACCGCGGTATCGCATCACAGCGAAAAAGCCGGGCTTGCCTGCACGGTGAAAGTCAGCGTCGGGTATGCGGAATTCAATAAAGACGCGGCAACCGCGCAGGAACTGATCGATTTTGCCGACGAACAAATGTACAGAAAGAAAGCGAAAAACCGTAAAAAAGCGTTTTAAGAGGTAGTTATGAGCGCACAAGACAGCGACACGCAATTAAACAATCGGCAGAAAGAAGAAGCGCTGCTGAAAAAATGGTTCCGGAAAAAAGAAGTACTGCTCAGAAGATTGTTCCGCGAACGTTTTCTCGGCGTGGTGTATATCGATTGTAAAACGCAGAAACTCGGCGTTTACGACGAGCAGCTCACGGGGAAAATCTCGGAATATATAAACCCGGACGGCGGCTTTTACAACGAAGAAGCGTCGCGCGTCATACGCGAAAAATTATGCCGCGATCAGCCGGAAGCCACGCTCCGGAAGCTGACGTTCGAATCGCTGAAAAGCGAACTGGAAAACCGCAGCGCTTACGAAGCGGATTTCTACATACCCGACGCGGACGGCAACCGCGTTTACATACGCGTTTCTTTCGAATATGAGGACGAATCGAAAGAGCGCATTATAATATTCGCCGAAGACGTAACAAAGCTGATATCCGGCGAAATCGATCCCCTCACGGGCATTTACAACTCTGCGGGGTTTTACAAACGCATCGAAGAATGGATCGCCGATCACCCCGGCAGGCGGTACCGGTTTCACCTTTACGATCTGGATTATTTCAAAGACATCAACGGCGTTTACGGGTACGAGCTTTCCGACCGCCTGCTTCGCGACATCGGCAAATATATGAAGAGATACAATACGCCGGATTCGTTTTCCGCGCATTTGAACGACGACCGCTTCGCCCGGTTCTGCGCCGACGACGGCATATCCGTGCCCGATTGTTATAATAACTTCGTGCAGTGTTTCAGCTCGTATAATTTAAGTATTCCCATCAACATGCACATGGGCGTATACAATTTATTCGAGGACGATAAAAATCCCTCCTCAATGTCGTACAAAGCGCAGCTGGCTCTGCAGGAAATCGAAAGCGATATGAACAAGCGCATAGGCTATTACGAACACGGCATGCTCGATCGCGAAACGGAACGCCTGCAACTTTTAAAGGATGCCGAAACGGCAATCGGCAACGAAGAATTCGAAGTGTGGTTTCAGCCGCAGGTAGATTACGCGCACCACAGATTTTTCGGCGCCGAAGCGCTGGTACGGTGGCGGCACCACACGCGCGGCTTCCTTTCGCCCGCGGAATTTATTCCGTTGCTTGAAAAAAGCAATTATATCGGCAAAGTAGATTTGTACGTCATTCAAAAAACGTGCGAATATATGCGCAGCTGGCTGGATATTCTGCCCGAATCTCCGTTCACCGTTTCGGTAAATCTTTCGCGAAAAGACGTGCTGAACCCTCTGTTTTCGGGCGAAATGGAAAACATCGTGGAAAAATACGGCGTTCCGCGCGAACGACTGCGCCTCGAAATTACGGAGAGCGCGTACATGCAGGACGGCGAATGCCTTCATAAAGAAGTCGCCGCGCTGCGCGAACGCGGTTTCGCCGTAGAAATCGACGATTTCGGCGCCGGCTATTCCTCTTTGAATTCGCTGAAAGACATGAACTTCGATAAACTGAAGCTGGATATGAAATTTCTTTCGCAATCCTGCAACGCCGCCAAAGGGAAAATCATTCTTTCGTCCGTGATACAAATGTCTTTAAATCTCGGCGTGCCCGTGATTGCCGAAGGCGTGGAAACGAAAGAGCAGGCGGATATGCTGCTTTCGTTCGGCTGCGAAGAAATGCAGGGCTATTATTTTGCCAAACCGATGCGCGCGGAAGATTTCGGCAATCTTCTTCTCGGAAAAACTTCCCTGCCGAACCTCTGAATGTCTGCGCAACCCCTATAAAAACCTCGCCCGCGGGAAGTAAGCTTCCCGCGGGCGTTTTTCGTATTCTCTGTTTTCAAAGCTTATTTTTCAATCAGGTCGAGGAATTTAAACGTTCTGCAATCTACAAGTCCTCTGTCCGTAATTCTCACTTCGGGCAGGCAGGCAAGCGACACGATAGACATCGTCATGAACGGCGAAGGCAGCGTGCAGCCCAATTCTTTCCATGCGTTTTCCAGCACTTTCACTTTTTCTTCCATTTCTTCCACGGGAACGTCGTTCATCAGTCCCGCCACGGGCAATTCCAGCAGACCAAGAATTTTCCCGTTCTTCACGGCAACCAGCCCGCCGCCGCAATCGATCAGCGTGTTTACCGCAATCGCCATATCGCTGTCGTTCGTACCCACCACCAGCAGGTTATGCGCGTCGTGCGCCACCGTCTGCGCAAGGGCGCCGTCTTTGATTCCGAAGCCGCTGATAAACCCTTTGCCTACGTTGCCCGTTCTGTGATGCCGTTCAAACACGCAGGCTTTCATAATATCTCTCGCGGGGTCGGCTTTCAGTTCGCCGTTCACAGCCGTCATTTCCACCGTTTTATCCACTGTGCTCGTCTTTGCGGGAATCACTTCTATCACGTGCGCTTTTACGGTGCCTTCCGCCGCGATTTTCAACGCGCTTTCGTCGATTTTATCCAGATTCACCGAATGTCTGTACTCTTCGGGATAGGAATATTTGCCTCTTTCGAAAAGCGTTTTTCCCTTCTCGGCAACAAGTTCGCCGTCGATGAACACCTCGTCCACCACGCACTTTTCCAGATCGGAAATCAGCACCATATCCGCGCATTTCGAAGGCGTAATCGAACCGAGCTCCGCCGCCAGCCCGAAGCACTCGGCGGTGTTTATGGTTACCATCTGAATCGCCGTTACGGGGTCGAATCCCTCTTCCACCGCGCGCCGCACCAGATGATCGAGATGTCCGCTGCTTACCAGCGTGTGCGGATGCGAATCGTCCGTAACAAGGCACGCGAAACGGCTTTCCACGCTATGTTTCGTTACCGCCTTGCCCACTTCTTCCAGATCGTGCCAGGCAGATCCTTCGCGAAGCTGCGCGTACATGCCTCTGCGCATCTTTTCCAGCGCGGACTGCTCCGTCGTGGATTCGTGGCAGCAGGAAATTCCCGCGGCGATATACGCGTTCATCATCGCGCCCGTTTCCGGAATCGAAAAATGTCCCGTAACCGTCTTTCCCGCTTTCAGCGTTTCGCCCACGATATCGTGCGTGTGTTTATCCGAATTGACGATGCCGGGGAAATTCATCATTTCTCCGAGCCCCGCGCATTCCTTCCACTTCATCGTTTCCGCAACGTCCGCGGGGTGAATTTCGGAACCCGTATCTTCGAAGCCGGGCACCGCGGGCACGCAGGAAGGCGTCGTCAGCATGGCTTTCAACGGCGTCGTTTCCGCGTCTTTCAGCATACATTTCACGCCTTCAAGCCCTTTCACGTTGCATATTTCGTGCGGGTCGAAAAAGATGCCGCTCGTTCCGTGCGGAATCACCGCCCGCGCATACTCTCCCGCCGTCAGCATGGAAGATTCGATGTGCATGTGCCCGTCCATAAACGCCGGAGCCAGATATTTGCCCGTTCCGTCGACGACTTTCGTATTTTCGCCCACCGAAGCGGAAACGTCGCCGATCGCGGCGATTCTGCCCATCGATACGGCTACGTCGTACCCTTCGAGAATCTCATGCGTGCATACGTTGATCAGTTTTGCGTTTTTGATGACAAGGTCGGCTTTTTCTCTGCCGAGCGCTACGGCAGAAAGCTTGCGGGTACATTCCCAAAGCGGAAATTTACAGAACGTGTTTATCATGGTTGCCTCCGAAGTAAAATAGAATGATACCTGTATTATACTCTTATTTTTTTGTTTTGGCAAATTTCCGAAGCCCGAAAAAATGTATTTTCCGCGAATTTTCATAAAAAATCCGTAAAACTTTCCTGTAAAAAACAACGACAGGCGCATCATCCGCCCGCCGCCGCTTTCTTTTATTTTTCTGTGCGCTTACGATATTTCCGAAACGATCGTCGTCATCGTTCCGCTTTGCGCCGCTCCTATCTCCGCGCCGCCCGTCCGCCTCATTCCGTGCGGAAGTTCAATCCGCGCGGCAATCCCTTCCGGAATCGTTACCGTCCAGGTAAACGTGTCGTCCTCCTCATTATACTCCCACGCCGATACGATCGCTCCGCGCACGCTTTTATAGGAAACGTAAGCGTTTTTCAGCTCCTTGAAAAAATACGGCTTGATAACGATTTCTTCAAATCCCGCTTTCACGGGCTTGATTCCGCCGAGGTATTCGAAGAACCAGCGCGTCGCATTGCCCACGGCATAGTGATTCAGCGAATCTCCCCTGCCCACGCGCGCTTCCCACGATTCCGTCGTCGTACCGCACCCCGCCGTGTCTATCATATTCAGCAAAGAGGGATATTCCTTGTTCGTCATCATTTTCAGCGCGTCCGCCGCATACCCGTTATCGCACAAAATTCCCGGAATAAACTCCGTGGACATAAATCCCGTCTGAAAACGGTACCCGTCCGCAACAACGTACCCGTGTAACGTATCGGCAAGACTTTGTATCTCTTGCGGTTCCGCAATTCCGAACGCCACGGGATATACGATTCCGCCCTGATTTCCGGGGGTATAATCGTGTTTTTCCGGCAAATAATATTTCGCATTGAACGCTTTGCGGGCTTTTTCGAATTCGTCGCGGTACGTTGCCGCGTCCTGCGTTTTCCCCGCGATTTCCGCCATGCGGGCAACGCACGCGAACATACGGCAATAATACGCCGCGCAGAAAAAATCGTCAGGAACGCGCTTTCCCGCTTTATGGTCGCCGTAAGTAACCGTGTTTACCGACGGCAGAACGTCGCCCGGCGCCACCTGTTTTTTACGCACGGAAATCAGTTTCCGCACTTTTTCGTATTTCGAAAGCACTACGTCCGTATTCTCGTAAAAACGGTACAGCGTAAGCGGCGTAACGTAATCTTCGTCGCCCCAGCCGTACGTGTCGTCGCCGCCCATTTTCCGCCCCGCTTCCGTCCAGCGCTCCAGAAACAGATTGTTATCCGTATACCAGCAGGCGGTATTGATAAACGCCTGCAAATCGCCGTTCCAGAAATTCTTTTCGCGCGTGGGGCAATCCGTCGGCGCGGTTACGGTATTCGAACGATACGAACGCATCACCGCGTCAAAAATCCGCTCCAGCCCCGCGTGTCCCGCTTTAAAAACGCCGGTTTGCGCAAGGTCGCTGTACATTTCCGCTTTTTGCACGGCGTCTTTTCCGTAAACGCCGCTGTATCCGGAAACATACACATAACGGAATCCGGTAAACGTAAATTCGGGAATATACGTTTCCTCTGCGTCTCCGCGGCAGATATAAACGTCGATATTCCGCGCCCCGTAACAAGCCCGCCCCGTCGCCAGCGTATCGCCGTAAAAAAACACGTCGCCGTATTCCGTAACGTTCGCTTCGCAGCCGCGTTCCGAAAGTTCCGTTTCCTCGCAGTAGCGGATAAGCACCCGTTCTCCGCGCACGGTGTTTTTCAGCGTAAGTTTCACTCTGCCCGAAGAATTCGTCCCGAAATCATAGCACACGGAACCGTCGGCAAGCGTAAACATTTTTTTCGCGGAAACTACGCTTTTTATGCGGACGGGCGGATAATTCTGCGCGGCGAACGGCTTCTCTTCAAATCGGCGTTCTTCGGCATACCCCCACGTTTCGTCGGCGGCGCCCGCAAACGGATTTCCGTTTTCCTGCCGCGCGTCGTACCTCTCCCCGAATTGAATATCGTTTTCCGTCCGCGGCGAAGCGTGCACCCGCCAGTTTTTGTCCGTACAAAAATCGTACGTTTCTCCGTCCCGATACTCGATTTCCAGCCGCATCATCAGTGCCGGAATCCGATTGTAAAAACTTCCCCAGGATTCGCTGTTATAAAATCCGCTGCCCAGTTCCGCGCCCAAAACGTTTTTGCCGCCGAGCAGAAATTCCGTTACGTCAAACGCGCGGTATTCGGTAACGCCTTCCGCGGAACCCGGCAAAAAACGCGCGTCCGATACGCGCCTGCCGTTCAGGTACGGAACGTACAGCCCCTTTGCCGTCGCGTACAGCACCGCTTTTTTTACGGGTTTTTCCGTTTCGAATTCGCCTTTGAGATATACGGCGCGCACACGAAGCCGCGGATGCAGACGGCTTTGATTCATCGCGCGTTCCTCCGTCAGCGGCGTGGTCTGCCATCCCGGCGTTTCGGCGTTTTCCCAGAACCCGCACATGCCGTAATTTTTAAACCCGTCGCTCGTATCGAACAATTCCGTTTCCCCGTCGGTATACGTAACTTTCAGGCACCCGCGCACGCCGATAATAAAATGTTCGGGGTTATCGGACAAAAATCCGCGCACGCTCAGATAATTAACGCCGCGCCGAACCGCCGTCGTTACGTTATGCACGCCCGTCAGATACCAGCCGTCCTGTTTTTGCACGCCAATTTCTTCGTCGCCCAGAAATATATCCGCGGGCAGGCTGCTCTGAAATTCCAGTTCGGCAACCGCCACGGGTTTTTCAAGAAAAACCTCCCGCCGCAGATAATAGCGCGTATACTGCACGGGCGAAATCCAGTCTCCGAGCGGCAATACGGAAGAAGGCATGCTCTCCGGAGCGCTCAGATAGCATTCGGGCGCGGAAATAAATTCCGCGCCTGACATTACGTTACGTTCGTTTTTCTTCTCGTTTTCCGTCATATCGTCTCCGTTTTTCCGCCGGACGTCAAACGTCAAGGCGGATTTTTTATATTATAACATATTTTCCGCCGGACGTCAAACGTCAAGGCGGATTTTTTATATTATAACATATATCTGTAAAGTTTTATAATGGAATAGAAGATTGCGAAAGCGACTTCTACTCCATTTTTTTATTAAAGCGAAACGCCTGCGCTAACGGCTTGACGGGCAAATAAAACAAACGAGGTAATGAAAATGAAAGACGGAACGGAAAAGTACATTGAAACGGTCAACTACCTTGCAAAACTATATGATTATTGCAACGCAAAGTTATTCGGCGGCGAACTCACCCGCCCCGTCATAACAGTACAACGCGACGAGCGCAACAAAACTAACGGTTGGTGGTCGGTTAAAAAGGTTTGGAAAGAGAACGACAAGGACGAGGGCGAACACGAACTGAATATGACGGCGCAACAGCTCAACCGTCCTATCAATCAGATAGCGGCAACAATGATACACGAAATGTGCCATCAATACGCAAGCGTTCACAATATGCAAGATACTTCCCGCGCGGGCAACTACCATAACAAACTATTCAAAAAGATAGCCGAAACGCACGGTTTGACGGTTGAGTGTGTACAAACAATCGGTTGGTCGCACACGGAATTAACGGACGAAACGGCGGCATTGATTGACGAATTTGTCAAGGACAACTCCGACAGCGTTATATACCGTTTGCCCGTTATGAAAGGTCAATGCGTTAAAACTTCAAGCACTCGCAAGTATGTATGCCCCGTATGCGGCAATTCGGTACGGGCTACGAAAGAAGTGCGGATAATGTGTGTTGACTGTAACGAGCTTATGCAAGAGGAATAAAGCCCACTCCCGCGCCGTTTGCTCCTTACGGCGCATACGACAAGCGGGGGGCAACCTCCACTCCCGCCATTATCGGAAAAAGAGTTTTAAGCGGTGCAATTCCGTTATTTCCGACCATACCGAAAAGGTAAATAAAAAATACGCGTGCCGTATGCGACAAGCGGTAAAGGAAAGTAAAAATGGCAAACGAAAAGAACGTAAAAGTAATGGAAAGCACGACCACGGCGGCAGAAGTAACGGCAATGCCCGAAAAGCGGCTTATTGTGGAACGCGAAAAATTCACGGCGAAAGACGGGCGCGAAATGTGGGGCTATGCCGTACACGGCAAAGGCGTAAACGGGCGCGAAACAAAGGTTGATTTCAACGCATACGACCAAGGCGGTTACGAAGTGTTGGATATGGTGTTTGACATTAAGCCCACGGCCGAACTTATTATGCACGACGAAACAATGGTTGACGGCGATACGGGCGAAGTACGCGCGTACACGGTTTACGAAGTTGCGAATGTGGACGAGGACGGCGACGAATTAAAATGCCGCATTAAGCCCGCCCGCGATAGTGATAAATCTATACTTGCATACTTACTTAAAAAATTGAACAGAAAAGCAACTGCCGAAAAAACGGCGTAAAAATTGTATTTTCAAGGGGTGGGAAAAAACCGCCCCTTTCGGTCTATCCTTTTAGATTGCAGAGGCAAAAGGAAACAATGACAACCGTAACGGTAAGTGCGCGGTTTTCGATTGTAAAATGAGCCTACCGAAAAGCAACCCGAAAAGGTCTATCCTTTTGAGTTGCTTTCGGCAAGGCGAAAGGACAAGCGGAAATGCGGGTTGTCAAGTACACCGTGGAATAAATCTTTATGCCGCGAAAGGTACTTTACAAGCCGCAAGCAAACGACGGCAGAACGGTAACGAAATTATAAAAATTATAACGAGGTAAAAGGACAATGAAAAACTTTATCGAAGTAACGGACTACGACGGCAAAATGAACGTGTTAGTGCCTATCAGTAAGATAACGGGTATTGTATGCGACGGCGACGGTAGCGTGTTTATCGAAATGGGAACGGACAAGAACGACACTTCGTCGGGCATTCTTGTAACCGAGAGTTACGACGAAATCAAGAAAAAATTAAAAGAAAGCGAGGTATAACGGCAATGTTCGGAAAGAAAAAGACGGCAACGCCCGACTTTGACGAGAAAATCAAAGCGGCAAAATACGAGCGCATTTATCAGAGTTTGAAAGATATTTTGAAAATCGAAATAAACGCGCAAGGCAAGGACGGCGACGACCAAAAATAAAAGGATGGTGCTAATATGGCAACTCTTATAAAAACAAAAAACGGCAAAAAAGTTGTATTGCTTAACCCTGCCGAACGCGGCAAACGCTATTCCCGCGAATTGTCGAACGGCAGAAAAGTTGACGGTACACCACTGACGGATACCGAGGCGGCATTCCGTATGGGCGTTCTGAACGAACGTAAAACTCAGGCAAAAATATACTGCCGTGAAAACGGTATAAAAAGTAAGGCTCGAAAGCGCAGGAGATAAAAAACTATGTTTTGGCGAAAATTCAAAAAAATTATGTTGTGGGTGCTGATTGCGGCACTCTTTACCGCCGTTGTTGTGGCATTCGTTAAGATAAGCAAAATCGAGAAAACGAAAGACGTAGGAACGTTGTCTTATACTATCGGTTCGTTGAACGCGGACGACGGCAAAGAGATTAAGGACGAACATTCGCTCCGCAGTAAACATTTAAGCGCGGACAAGTTCAACAAAATCGATATAAAAGACAAAGCCGACGTAACCTATCAGATTTTTTATTACAATGCGGATAAGAAATTTATCGGCAAGTCTGCGGATTTATCGGCGGACACTACGGAACTTGAAAAGACTCAGATCGTAGAAACGGCTACCGAGAACGTCAAGTATTTCCGCGTGGTTATCAAAGTAACGGACACCGCGAAGAAAGTAACTATATTTAATATGAATAAATACGTTAAGCAAGTTACGGTAACGCTCAACAAGTAATTTACAAATCGATAAGCCCGTAAAGCGAGTTTTTACGGGCTTATTTTTATAAGGAGTACAGTTTATGAGAAAAAGTAAAGGCAACGTTCTTGCCGTTTTACTCGTTATAATTTTAACGTTAGGCTGTGTCGGCGTGTTTTTTGCGTTTTTCAAGGACAATATCGCCGACGAAAAAATAAACGAACGTATAATCGAAGTTACCGAAGACAACGGTAAATTATCCGCCGCGCAGGTAAAGTCTTTGGAGAACGGCGCGGATATACAATATAACGGCGAAATATACAGATTGTCGCAGACGGGCGAAGAAAACGTGTACGCGCATAACGACGAAGAAAATATATTCGTGCGTAAGTATATTGCCGTAAATACGTCGGACGGGTTTTATCGTTCGTGGAATAAGGTAAACGACGATTTAGTCACTAAAGCATTGCTAAACAGTGCGTTGTCCGATTACGCCACAGGTTCGGATGTCGATTCCGCATTGAGTAATGCTCTTGCTGGTTATCTCAACAATGAGGATGTAAAAAAGACTATAAGTGCGGCATTGGCAAATTATGTTAAAAGTGTAGACTTGGGCGCAACTCTTGCTGATTACACGACAAATGAAGTTCTAAAAAATGAGCTTGCAAATGCTTTATCTATCTATATAACAAATTCTCAATTAAATAATAGATTAAATTACCGCTTCGACAATGCAATTTTTGAAAAATGCCTAGCGCCAGGAGAATCTTTAACTTTCAAAAAGAATGCAATGTATGTTGTTTATTGCATGGACGAACACGACAATTTGACAAATTTTAAGATTACAGGCGGCGACAAAGACGGAGCGACAGGCATAGTGGCATTTGCATTTATAGGTAACGACATGAGTTGTTCTACTACATTCTACCAGACAGGCAAGATTGTATTAAATAATTTGGTCGCCACCGCAGGTGGGGCAACAGGTATAAGTGTGTCAGAACAGCATCATTTGTTTTATTATCAAATACTTGGAAGAAATGATTAAAGAGGTATATCCTATGGGAAAGGTTCTATCAAAAAACATAATCGCCGTGGCGACAATAATACTGCTTATTTGTCTTTCCATCTTGTTCGGTAATTCTTTTTGCAATAAAGAAGTTGCAAATGCTTTTTCGTCTTGGACGGTATTGACAACAAGTCGTTTCGAATTGACAGATTTTACTTTGCTTAATAACGGAAATTACGTTGCTTATCCTTGGTTTAGTTGTGACATGAATGACGAAATTTATCAGGAATTAAGCTCGGAACGTCCAGACTATGTAGTACCTACCGTTCCAGGTACATCCAAAACATATGAACATAATGGACTATATCTATTGCGCACAGATAATGCAAAAGATTTTTACTCCGCTATTGACTGCTCTTTTGAAGAGTTTGAAGAAAAGTTTGACTATGTAGAAATTCCAAAAGAAATAATAGAGTATCGTCACGGAAGCGTGTTTATGCCAACCGATACTGGAATTTACTCTAAATTTGTTTCGACAAACGTTGATGTAAATAAAGTGTATTACTATTTTTTCGTAGTGTTAAAAGAAACAACAACAATCAATAGAACATTGTCTGGGTATCCTTCAACAATAACCTATTCGGAAGTAATTAAAAGTCAAAACTACATTGACGATAGCTACGCAAATTACGCAAGACAAAAACTTATCAGTGGTTTTTATGGTGACGACGAACTCGCATTAAAAACACTTCGTTCAATTGCAGGTTATTCGATAAACAGTGGAATGTTCAATGTTTTTTTGAAATACAAGTCACTTGTCAATGATAACGGCGACGAAATTACTTGGAAAACTGAGAATTATCAAGCGCAAAACCTGAGAAGCCTTGACAAGAAATACGTATATAACACATTGATTAGCCTTTGTGGTAAGTCTATCTTGTCAGATTTCAACGTCATCCGTCGCGAAGTCGGCTATACGGTAAACGGCAATACCGATTCGGCGTTTTTACAGGACGTATATACGTTGCTCGAAGCCAACGGCTATGAGTATTCGTTCAACGAAGAGACTAATCAAGGCGAATTGACTATAACCTACGGGGAATTTGCTGCAAAAGATTTTACGCTTACCGTGCGTACCAACGACGATAAGCACAGCGCGTTGTTTATTCGTTCGGGAGATATAAAGACAGCCGACGGCAAAACGACGATTACGTTCGATACGTCGAATATAAAAACGCGATTGTCCAACAATTTTAATTGGAACGTAGACGATACGGACTTTAACAACTATATTTTTACCAACCCGCACGGCGGAAAGGTAGAGTTCAAAAAGCATTTGACGGGAACAGACGTAACGAGTATAACCGTATCTACCGCCGATACTAATTTACTTGCCGATTGCGGATTAAGGCTTGTAATAGAAGTCGTTCCGCCCGTAGAACTTACCGTTACCGTTAGATACGCCGAATTATCTTATGCTAACGGCGAAATCAGAGAAGAGTGGAAAACGAAAGTTTTACCGAATAAAATATGGTCTACGCCGAACTATACAAAGATAAACAAGGTTGCGTTTTACGACGGCGATACGAATATAGGTATACCCGCGCAAGGCGAGTTTATAGACGAAAAGATACGCGTTACGGATAGTAACGGCAATCGAATAGAGAGATTAACTTACGACGGCGTAATTCTTTCCGCGGCGGATAACGCCACCGCAACCGCTATGATAACCGTTAAATATATCCGCAATTCGCTTTTCAGAGTTCACGACAACGTAACCGACGATTATCGGTTTGTTAAAACGTACAGTAACTCTTCGGAATACCCCTGTTCGGATTTTATTTCGGCACACGACGGTTACAGGGTAAAAACTATCGAAAGCGGCAATCTCGAATATGCCCGCGTAATATCTGCCGCTACTCCTAACGACTGGGCAAACGCTCGGATTTCCGTTTTATGTCAATTATCTTCGGGAAATATTATTCCGATTAACGTAATTTATACGGATAAGTGGCAAATAACCGTCGAGTATTTAGAAGATTATAAAAATTCGGGTTTCGCCGTTAAAAAAACGTATACGAATGAAGTAAAGATTAAAGACGATAACGGGAATTTAGCGTTTAAGGATATAAACAAGCCCACCGCGGACGAAGTGGCAAGGTTTTTAGGTAAGAACTCCGCAGAAGATTTAACGGTGGTAAGGTTCGGTGCGGTCAATTCCGAAAGAATATCCGTTTCTTGCGAAAACGACGTTTACACTATAAAACTTGATTACGGAAGAGCCGCGCTTAAAGCCATTCAGTCCGACGGCAGTTACGAATATATAAATATCCCTTTATCTAACTTCGCGGACTGGGCAAGCGGTTACGGTAAAGACTGGTCTATACTCGTTCTGAACACGAAAGACAAAATTACGTTTAAGTCTGAATTTGACGTTAAACCGGAAAACTTGTACGGATATTTCTACGTTGCTATATTCAAAGAACAGGTTAAAAATCTTGACGGACTGTTTGCGGGATATACCGCCGACGGCTGCAGAACGTTCTACGATTGTAAAAAAGTCGTCGGTAGCGAATTGTATAAGACCTGCAATAATATGGGCACTCTCGGTACGGTGTTGTGTTTGGGAATAAATAAAATCATTCAGGCGGCAGGCGAAACCTTACACGACGATTACGGAACGTATTATTCGTATTTCTTATTCGTTGACGGTTCGAGCGCGCTTAACTATGCCGCAAATAATAAAGCGGACGATTATTTCGATACCGATTCCGCAACGAAGAATACGTTTGAGAACATAGGCGAAACTATATCCGAGTGGTGGAAAAAAGGCGGTGCGGCAGTAAAATTCATACAGATAATTTTAGGTTTAATGGCGGCTTTAGTAATAATTACCATACTTACCAAAATTATTGACGTAATTTTGAAAATCGTAAATAAGAACAAACGGAGATAACTTTATGCGCAGGCGATTATTAAGAAAACGCGCTGTAAAACGGCGCAAAAAATAATATTCCCTAAAAAGGAATAATCCGCGTAAGCGGTTCTGTTCCCTGCAAGGGTTATAAAAGAAAAAGACTGTCGGACGGATCGAATTACGTTCAACCGTTCGGCAGGCGGAAATACAGGTATAAGAATATGTTTTTCAAAAATAAAAAATCGGGTAAACCGAAAACAAGCAAAAAGCGCACCAAAGGCGGCAAAGTACCGCAGGGGCGAACCTTATCTACATACGACCATTATTTAGGAAACGGGAAAAAGACGGGTTCTGAAAAAGAACGCCCCGTTGTGGTTATAGAAGCGAACGAGAACAACGACCTTGCCGTCGTTCCCCTCTCTTCCCGTCAAGGCAAGAACAGAACGCGGCTTAAAAATTATCAGCAGGGGCAATCGTATTTTAAGCATTACGTAGAGATTCAGGACGACGAAGGCAAGCCTATCAGGGTAAATAAAAAATTCAGAGAGAATCATCCGAATATGGACGTTTCAAGACAGGACGTAGAAAGGATAACAGATAAAGTTTTGTATAGGTCGCAACCTGCAAAAGAAAATCGTAGGAAAATGGACAAGTTCCGCAGTAAGAAAAAGAATAAAAAAAGTCCCCGAGATTAGACCACTCGGGGCACTGTCGAAAAGTGATTCGACGGGGATGAACGCGCATTAGCCATTCAACTGAGTGAGATTATATAGTATATTACAGAAAAAGTCAAGCGAAAAAGATAAATTTTTTAATAAAAGGAAGAAAATGAATGAAAAATTGGCTTAGAATACTTAAAGTCGTGTTATTTGTGTTTGTTGTTTTGGTTATCGGTTATTTTATTTATACGGGAACGCGAGTATGAAGACGTTGAAAAAAATCAAAATAAATTACAGGCATATTATATGTACGGGAATAACGCTTTGCTTTATCGCTATGGGCGTATTTCGCTTTTCCAATGCGCTCGGTCGGCTTATAGAAAGCCTGCGCGACGTGGGTATTTCTTTCGCGTATTATTTTTGCGAACTGTTCGATTTTCACGACGTAATTACCCCGACGGTAAACGACCTGCCCGAAATTCCGTTTTTCAAGTGGTTTAATTTTTCAAATGCGACGTTGCCGAACGTGTTTGTTCCCGAGAACTGGGCGGCGTTTAAGGTTAAATGGGCGCAATATTGGAAAGTATGGGCAGATAAAGAAACTTTTAACGGGTATCTTGCCGTAATAAGCAATATTCTGTACGTAATCAGCAAAATTTTCGTGTTGGCGTTACCGTTTATTTTATGCGTATATCTGTTAATCAGACAAATGCTTAAAACCGAAAACAACGATTACGACAAAGACAGTAAAGCCCTGCAATCGTTTAAGCGGTTTACCGAAAGGTATTATACGCCGGTTAAAAATAAGATAGCGGAGTTTATTACGTTCGTTAAGGAGCGCAAGTATTATTACGTAACGTGGCTTTGCCTGTGGGGGTTGTACTTTAACGTATTTACAATCGTTATAGAATTTGTCGCGTATTATTTTTATTTCGTCGTATCGTTCGATATAATCAACCTGTACAGGCAGGTATATAAACTGTGCCTTGACTTGTACGTTCCTTTCAATTTTATTCCGTGGTGGGGTTGGACGATAATCGGCTGTATATTGTTTGATAAAATCCGTAAAAACATAGCCTACGCCACGCTTAATCACTTTGAGCGCAAGAACCGTGGGTTTATAAACGCCCGCCCTATTGTGTTTATGGTCTGCGGAACAATGGGTAAGAAAAAGACTACGGCAATAACGGATATGGCGTTATCGCAAGAAGTTATGTTCCGCGACAAGGCGTTTGAAAAGATACTTGAAAATGATTTGAAATTTCCCGCGTTCCCGTGGTGCAATTTGGAAAACGAACTGCGGCGGGCTATGGAATATCATGAGGTGTACAACCTTGCGACGGTGCGACAATTTATAGCGAAAAAGCGGCTACGTTGGGAAAAGGCGCAAACACGCAAGCGGTTGTTTAATTACGATTACGAGCGTTACGGGCTTGAATACGACGATAAATTAAAGGTTGTCGGCGTGTGGGAAATTATCGAAACATACGCACAATTATACTTTATCTATATAATACAATCGTCGTTACTCATAGCGAATTATTCCGTGCGCGTGGACGGCGTGCTTGCCGACTTGGGCAACTTCCCGCTCTGGAATGCAGACTTTTTCAAACGGGATAGCCGCTTGCTTGAAAGTTATTCCCGCCACGCTCATATACTTGACTTTGACAGTCTGCGGCTTGGGCGCAAGGTCATTGAAAACAACGTAAATGCGAATAACTTTGAATTTGGCGTTGTCATAATAACAGAGGTCGGCAAGGAACGCGGCAACAGTCTTGAACTATCCGAAAAGAAAAAGAAAGACGAAACGACAAATCAAAAGAACGATTTATTCAACAGTTGGTTGAAAATGGTGCGCCACTCCGCAACGGTAGATAACTTCCCGTTCGTGCGGGTAATAACCGACGAACAACGCCCCGAAAGTTGGGGTGCAGATGCCCGCGACTTATGCGAAATAGTCCATATCCGCGAAAGCGGCGAAACGTGCCTTGCATTGCCCTTTTTCTCGCTTGCGGAACTCTTATACAGTTGGCTGTTCGGCAAGTTTGCGGGGCTGTATTATCAATACCGCTTTGTGCGCTCGGATAACACTTTGCCTATGTATCTATTAAAGGCAATCACGGCGAAAATACACCATTACTATACGCGCATTTATAACCGCTTTGGGTATTGCCGTTTGCGGGTGCAGGTCGAGAGCGGAACGCAGGACGGACAACTTGACGAAAACAAATACTACTTAATGTCAAAGAAAATTTACAGTAAGCGTTTTTCGACGGACTGTTTCTCGGACTTCTTCACGGAAAAGGCGTTGCGCTCTCCCGTCGGCATTGACGATTTGCGCGAATACACAACCGAAAAAGCGACTTTCGCGGAACTCGGTGCACAAAACAGTTACTTTATAAACGACCTATTAAACGGTATGAATAACCGCGAAAATTGAAAGTACACTTTCAAAAAACGGGCTATCCTTTTAGATTGCAGAGGCAAAAGAAAATGACGGTTACAGTTATACAAGTGCGCGGTTTTCCGTAGTACGATAGCAAAGACGAAAAGCAACCCAAAAGGGGCTATCCTTTTGAGTTGCTTTCGGCGGCGCGAAAGGACTGCGGAAAATGCGGACTGTCAAGCCCACCGTGGAATAAATAGCCGTAGGCGGTTTATGCCGCGAAAGGGGCTTTACAGCCCGCAAGCAAACGATTACAGAGA
>UQPN01000004.1 GCA_900542935.1 uncultured Eubacteriales bacterium | reverse complement strand
TTTCGGTAAAATTTTCGAGATCGCGCGATTCGTACAAAACGAGATTGCTGCCTTTTACCCAAGGATCTTCGCCCGTGGTGCCGAGAAGATAATATCTGTCATCGCGCACGAGGACGAAAGGATCGCGGATTCTGAGATTTTCTTTTGTTATCATACCTTTTCCCTTTGTTCAGCCGTTCTTCTTCAAAAGAATCACACAGCCGAAATTTTTTTCATTGCCGGACGTGAATATCAGTTTACCGCCCTGCATTTTCGTATCGGCGGGCGCGTTGAACGCATCCGCGACGGAATAATTTCCGCAATCCACTTCGAAACGATGCATTTCCGATTCGACGGAGAACGCGTACACGATTTTATAAACGCCGTCGTCCGAACGGCGGACGAGATACGGCGAGCCTTTCGCGAAGAGGTAACTTGTAATTCCGCCGTCGTTGATTTCCAGCGTTTCGCCGTGCGCGATTGTCGGCTTGAGTTTTTCGTAAAACGCCACCGATTCTTTTAAAATATCCGTAATTTCCTTCGGTTTGTTGCCGAGGTTGCCCGAAAAGCAGATTCTGCCGAGCATGGCTTTCGCCATGGTGAATTTTACGTCGTCCGCGTTGTATTCGTCGCGGATCGTCGCCCAGATCTGCAACATTGCGGGAGGGATAAAGCGGTGCAGATTCATGGCGACGGGTACGCCGCCCGCGTTTTCGTGCGCGTCGGAAAACGAGCACATATCCCCCAGCGACAGGAAGCGGGGTTCGTGCCGCATGCCGCCCGACGAGCAGATTTCGAGAATCAGCGAAGGAACGGTTCTTTTGATTTCTTCGAAGAACGCCAGCACGTCGTCGATATGCTGCCGTACCGCTTCGCCATACGATTCCGCGCCGTCCGCGCCGAATCCGACATTGCCGTTATAATCCACCTTCATGTAGCCGATGCCGTTATCGACGAGGTTTTTAATCACCTTTTCGCGCAGGTACTCTTTCACTTCCTCTTTACGGAAATCAAGGAACGTTTTGCCGCCGTGATTGATGATTTTTCCGTCGCGCGTGAGCAGCCATTCGGGGTGTTCCCTGTATAAATCGCTGCTTTCGCTGACGCATTCGAATTCGTACCAGATGCCGGGAATCATGCCGTAAGAACGGACTTTATCGGCAAACGCTTTCAAGCCTTGGGGATAATATTCAAGGTTGACGTTCCAGTCGCCGATGACGTAGCGTTTTTCGTTGTAGACGTTGTAAAACCAGCCGTCGTCCACCACGAAATATCTGCAGCCGAGCGAGGCGATCGTCGGGAGCATTTTTTCCAGCGTTTTCGCCTCCGGTTTGCCCCACGTGTAGCAGTATTCGTTGTATAATACGGGCAGATCGAGCTCGGTTTTCCCGACGGCGCGGTTATCGAAATGCCTGACGAGGCGCGCGGCGGCTTTTTCCAGTCCGCCTTCCGCCACCGTGAGCCACGCTTTGCCCGTGCGTTCTGTTTCGCCCGTCCGCAGCGTTTTGCGCCAGTGTGCGGAAAGAAAATCCCCCCTGCCGCCGCCCACGGAAATCGCGTTGTTGCGGAACACCGCTTCAATCGTCCACGACGCGGGCGCTTCGATTTCCGCCGCCCAGCATACGCCGTTCTTTTTATCTTCCACCGAAATGAACGGCAGATAGCCGCGGGCGGGCATCGTGCCCGTCTGCGAAATGCGCAGCGTGCGCACGCCGAGCCCCGACCAGGAGGCTTCGAACGCAAGATCCGCCGCCGTAACCGAATATAATTTGCCCTCGCCGCTCCAGTTGCTGATCAGCCGGTGAATCACTATGTCGCGCGGATCGTCGAACCGTTCGAAAGGTGAAAGGCGCGCCATATTAAAGCTTGGAAGCGCCTCCACGGTAACGGGATTCCCGCGGTTTTCCAGCTCGGTATACGTTTCGACGCAGCCCGCGCCGCAAAGGGAATATACCTGACGGGCAATCAGTCCGTTTTCGTTTTTAAACGTTGCCGTAAGAGTTTTTCTGCCGTTTTCTTCAAAAAGCCGTACGCCGCCGAATTTCAGCGAAAAAGCCGTATCGCTGTTGCGGAGCGTGATGCCGGGCGAAAAATCGTTGGCGACGCCGTCGCCGGAAAGCGCGACGTGTACCTGCGCTTCCGGGGAAATCATCCAGCCGAGGGGCGAGATTCCGGCAAGTTTTTCGTCGTTCAGTTTTTCCTGCATGCCCTCCGGAATAAACACCGTTTCGGTTACTCCGTCTACGGTAACGAAGGCAACCGCGATATCGCCCAGTTGATAAAATTTCTTGTCTATAGTCATAGTAATCTGAATTTAGGACGTTCCGCCGTGCGGAACTTTGGTGCGCGCAAAACGTTATCAGCCTTTCACCGCGCCGATCATCACGCCCTTCGTGAAATATTTCTGCAATAAAGGATAGATAATCAGAATGGGGATGAGCCCGATGACGATCATCGCGGCGTTGGAGCCTTGTTCGAACACTTTGGAAGGATCCCAGCCGCCGCCCTGTCCTTCGCCGCGTTCGTTGTTGAGTCCCTGACGGATTTTCAGTGCGAGAGGCGCGAGTTCGCTTCTTTCCTGCAGGAAGATGGCGGGCCAGTACCAGTCGTCCCACTTGGCGACGAGGTAGTACATCATAATGGTTGCCACGCCGGCTTTGGAGAGCGGAATCACGAACGAGAAAAGAATCCGGAATTCGCTTGCGCCGTCCAGCCGGCAGGAATCGATGATGCTTTCCGGCACCTGATTGAAAAAGTTGCGCAGAACGATCATATTGAAAGTGTTGATCCCGAAAGGAATGATGAGCGACCACAGATTTTCCGTGCCCACCGTGTCGTTTACGGTGAGATAGAACGGAACCAGTCCGCCGCCGAAGAACATCGTGCAGATAATGAAAAAGAAGATGATTTTCAATCCCGGAACGTCTTTCTTCGTAAACGCGTACGCGCCGAGCGACGTGAGCACGAGGCTGTAAATCACGCTGCCGATCGTAACGACGAGCGATACGCCGAACGCCTGAAAGATTTTATCCTGATACAGCGTAACTTTATAGTTTTCGAAATTGAAGTGTTTGGGAAAAACGATGAGATTCGCATTCAGGTAATCGTTTTTGGAAGAGAAACTCAACAGCAGTTCGTATATGCAGGGAAGAACGCACACAAGGGCGAAGATGCCGAGAATCGTGTAGTTTACCCAGTCGAACGCCGTCATTTTGTTCTTCCTGACGTACTGCGCCTGTCCGTCGATGATTTTTATCGTATAGTTGGGATTATCCGCTTTATTCATACCGCCACCTCAATCGATAGAGAACATGCTGTAACCGTTAATCTTCTTCGTGATGAAGTTGCCTGCGAGAAGCAACACGAAGTTAACGGACGTTTTGAAGATACCCACCGCCGACGACAAAGGATAATCGTGTTCGTCCATAAACAGCCGGTACGCGTACGTATCGATGATATCCGCCGTATCGAACACGTTGGGACAATACAGGTTATACACCGAATCGAAGCCCGCGTTCATGATGTTGGAAAGCTGCATGATGAACATGACGGTGATGACGGGGAAAATCATGGGGAGCGTGATACGCAGAATAATGGAACCGCGCTTGCAGCCGTCGATTTTCGCCGCTTCGTACAGCGACGCGTCGATGCCGCTGATCGCCGCGATATAGATAATCGTGCCCCAGCCCGTGCCCTTCCAGATTTCCGCGACGATGAGAATCGTACGGAAAAATTCCGGACGAATCATGAACGCGACGCGTTCGCCGCCGAAAAGGGCGATGAGATTGTTGATGGCGCCGTCGTCTTTGGCAAGCAGCGTTTTGATGATGCCGCCGAGCACTACCCACGAAATGAAATTCGGCAGGTAAATCATCGTCTGCACCGCTTTCTTGTAGGATTTATTGAACACTTCGTTGAGAAGCAGAGCCACGAGAATGGGCAGCGGGAAGCAGACGCAAAGCTTCAGCACGGAGATAATCAGCGTGTTTCTGATGGCACGCGGAAGATCGGGAAAGGAAAACAACCGACGGAAGTTTTCCCAGCCTACCCACGGGCTGCCCTCGATACCGTACTTCGGGCGGTAATCTTTCCAGGCGAGCGTGATGCCGTACATGGGAACGTACGAATACACTATGTAAAACAGCACGACGGGCAAAAGCATCAGATAAATCTGCTTGTTCAGCACGATACGGCTTATCAGCCGCTTGTATTTTTTCTTTTTTCCGCCCTGCGCGGTTTCTGCCTTCGCGGAAACGTTTTCCGTTTCCGCGGCAGTTTTGTTCTGAATATCGCTATTCATATCCTTTCCTCATTTTACGGTAAGTTCGTCGAAATATTTGCCTGCAAGATTTCTGAACAGGGACGAATCTTCTTTATCGGCGGCGGTAAGTATTCTGCCGCAGAAATCGATATTCTGCAACGCGATGTTTTCGATGGAGCCGCCCGCAGCCGAAAAGTTCATCGTAAACGCGTATACGCCCGTTTCCGTGGAATGTACTTTGATGTTTTTAAACAGAACGTTCTTTAAATTGCCGCCTCTGCCGCTCACCTGACAAATCATTACGTTGGGAGAAATGCAACGGTACACTTCGATGTTTTCGAAAGTGATGTTTTCCCACGTTTTCGTTGCGTTGGTGCCCAGACGGCAATCGAGCGCGTTGTTGCCGCTTGACCAGGTGGGCTGCGCGAAGCCGACGTTGTTGTTTCTGAACGTCATGTCGCACTCCGATTCCCACGTGAGGCAGTAGCCCGAACCTTTATCCGTCCAGCAATCGTTGTATTCGAAAATATTGTTGTTGCCCACCGTGCCCTGCGCGCTGCCGTTCTGCCAGCCGGTGCCCTTGTATTCGATGGCGTCGTCGCCCGTGCGCACGAAATTGTATCTGCCCGAAGAATTGCTGCATTCGCTGAACATCAACCCGTCGGAATACGTTCTGTAAGAAAGCAGCAGATTCGAATTGAAGCGCACGTTATCGGAATTGTAGGCGCACATCGTCCAGGTGTTGGAATTGATGACCGTAAGCCCTTCGATAAGTACGTTTTCCGCCGAGCCGACGTTGACGACGTGTTTACGTTTATTGTCGCCGCCGAGTACTTCGCCCGTATCAAGAAGTCCGCGACCGAGAATCTGTACGTTTTCGGTGTTTTCGGTATGCAGCGCGGTTTTCGTGTTCCAGCCTGTGCCGTCGCTGCCGCGGTCGGTTACTTTAAGATACGCGCCGCGTTCGAGATAGAGAATACTGTTGGACGGAACATTGACGGAAGAAATTTCGTGCAGACCTTTTTTGAAATAATACACGGTTTCTTCTTCGGAAAATTCCAGTTCGTAATCGTCGTGATAACCCGCTTCGATATCGACACGGTTGTAGCCGTCGGGCGTTTTTAACGGGGATTCCTGCGTTACCATCAGGGTGATCGGCGCAAACTTCGGATCGGTGGCTTCGGCGTCTTCGGTTTCGGCGAACGTGAACGTATACGAGCCGTACTTCGTGATGAACGCGGAATACGTATTGCCGGATTTTTTCGCCTCTACGTTTTTATTGAGCGGCAGCACAACGCATTTCGCGGCACTTTCCGATAACGTAAGCTGCGTATCCAGCACGAAATCGCGCGTGTTATCCGCCACGTCTACCCAGGCGTAAGAGTGCGAGCCTTTGCCGCAGCGCGCCGTGTACACGGGAACGGTTTTTCCGTTGATTTTCAGGGTGTGCCACGGGCTTTTAATCAACGCGTCCGTAGTGGGCATATCGTTGTTTCCGCCGTTTGAGGTGAATACCTGCGCTTGCCAGGTAGCGGCGTCGCCCGCCTGCGTTTCTTCTATTTTTTTCACTTCCGCGTTATCGTACGCGGTAGCCACTATCGTGCCCTTCGCCTGCATGCCGGTATTTCCTCCGTTATCGGGATTTTCGGAACAGCCCGCCGCAGAAAACGCGAGAGCCGCCGCGCACAGGGCGGCAAGTAACGTCTTTTTCTTCATAATTCCTCCATAATCATCGCCCGGAAAGCGACAGGGCGGAGCCGCAACAAAATCCATCGGGCATATTTTGCCGCAACTCCGCCGAATCCGTTTACTTTCCCCTAAGGGAAAAATCAGTCTTTGGTTACTTTCACCGCTTTTCCGCTTTTGATGAAATCGTTGTATTCGCTTTGCATCTGCGCGCCTTTATAAGTGGTGTTGTACGTGATTTTGAATTGATTCCACTCGTCCTGCATCTTCTGCGATACGGTGTAGAGCTTCGTCATGCCGTCCGTTTTCCACGTTTTCGCGTCGTACGTCCAGCCGGCGGCGAGAGAATCGCTGCCTTTTTTCACGATCATTTTCAGCACGGTTTCGTCGAAATAGGAATACGCTGCCGTCTGATACTGAATAATCGACTCGGTGGTAACGTCGGGATAATCGGAAAGGATCATGCACTTTTCGCTGGCTTCGGCGCGCGCCGTGAGAATATCTCCGTTGGTGAGCAGCGCTTCCGCTTCGTGCGGCGTGTAGGTAAGATACGAGATGAACGCCGCCGGATCCGTCCAGCGCAGAGCCTGAACAAACCCCTGCGGATCGGCTTTGCAAAGCGAAACCTTTTCGCCGCCTTCTTCGTCGTCCTTCCATTCCCAGTGCTCGCCCATCACGCCGTAATTGACAAGTTCGAGCCCTTCGGGGCTGTGCAGATATTCCATCAGCTTCAGGCACGCTTCGCGGCGTTCCACGCTCATGCCGCTTCTGATACACCAGCCGCGGTAGTACTGAATATCGCCCTGTCCGCCATATTCGCCGTTTTTGCCCGCGGGAGGATCTTTGATGAGAATTTTCTCCCTTGCGCCTTGTACGGTAAGCCCGGAAGTGGCGCTCATCATCGTGGCGGAAATTACGTTATACCAGTTGTGCGCGTACATCATGCCCGCTTTGCCGTTGGCGAAATCTTCCTGCTTGTTACCCACGTTCTTGGTGGCGACTTCTTCGGAAACGTAGCCGTCGTTCACCATTTTGGCAAGCAACGCCGTAGCCATCATGGAAGAATCGGATGTGGCGCTGTTGGAATATTCGCCCGTAGCCGTATCTTTCATCCACATCTTCCAGCCCGTGCCGTACGCCACGTGCAGCCACGAATCCATATCGCGGTTGCTTTCGGTAACGTAGCCGTACGTATCGTTTTTGCCGTTGCCGTCGGGATCGTACAGCGTGAACGCGCGCGCCAGTTCGTAGAAGTCCGCAATCGTCTGCGGGCCCTCTTCGCTGAACTTATGCTCGTTACGCATCTGCTCGGTGATTTGGCTCTTATCCGATACCACGCCGTCCGCAACCAGAATATCGTCGATTTTATTGTTGAGGTTTTTAATCCAGTCGCGGCGGACGTACAACGATTTTTCGTTGCTCCACTTCACGGGGATGAACCAGCTCTTTCCGCCAGCGTACGTGAGGTTGGATTTCATGTAATCGTACTGCTGCATATATTCGTACAGGTACGGATACTTATCTTTCGTGGACTCGTTGACGTAATCGGAAACGGCGATGATTTCGTCGTCGCGGATGAGATTGTTGAAAAACTTGGGATCTTTCGGTCCGTTCACGATGAACATTTCCGTAAGGGTGCCCTTGTTTCTCATCAGATCGAGCGTGCTGTAATACGTTTCGAGTCCGGTGGATTTCGCCTGTATGTCGCACTTCGTAACGGCTTTCAGTTTTTTATACACGGGGCTGTTCACCGCCGCGCCGTTATTGAACTGTTCCCAGTCGTTGCAGAACAAAGTAATGTTCTTGATGCTGTCTTCATGCCATTCTTCGTTCGCCGAGCCGCCGGGCTTCGCCTTGCAGGCGCCGACCGAAAGGATGACGCCGCAGGCTACCGCGCCCGTAACGATAGTTTTAATAAAATTTTTCATGCTTTAACCTCTTTTCTTCTTAAGCGCCGCGCACACCGCGATTCCCGCTGCAGCCAGCATTGCGGAGGACGCGATTACCGACGATTTGCAACCGGATTTTTTAACTTCCTTCGCCTTTTGTGCAAACGTTGCGGAAATTTCCACGTCGCTGTTACCCTTGATCGCGAAAGTGTACGTGCCGTTTTCGTCCACCGTTACGGCTTCGCCGCCCACGGTGAGTTCTTTCAGTTCGTAGCCGTCGTTCGCCTTTACGGTGATTACGACGCTTTCGCCCAGTTTCGCCGCCGCTTTATCCGCGGTAACGGTGCCGTTTTCGATGGTTTCGTCGATGACGATTTTTCTGTTTTTCTTTTCTACGGTAACTTCCTGTCTTACTTCGGTAACTCCCGTCAGAGTGGTGGCGTAGCCGAGGTTGGTGGCGTCTACTTCGCCGATCGCGTAATATTTGCCGTCCGATTCAAGTTTCACCGTCTTCCAGGTAACGCTTACGGGGATGGTGGTTGCGCCGTCGTCGAGAAGCGCGTTTACCGTAGCGGGCTTCAGGCGGTTGACGAACTGCGTGGCGGTAAGTTTATCGTTGAGTCCCTTTTCGTCCGCATACACGCCTTCCGTTTCGAAATGAGGCGTGGAATCGATGGAAGAGATGATGGAACCGCTCATATCTTTCACGGTTACTTTGCCTTTCTGCCAGTACGCGGCGGACTGCGCTTCGGTCATCGCGAAATTGTAAATGGTAACGTTATCCACCCAGCCTTTGAAATAATCGTAGCCGTTGCCCCATACGCATTCGCCGCCGATGGAGAACTGCATGTTCTGATGAGAGAGATTCCAGCCTGCGGGGCAGGGGAACGACTGTACCAACTCGCCGTCCGCATAGATTTTAACAAATTCGCCGGGACGAACGCTGAGCGTTATGTTGTGCATGGCATCTGCGATGTGCGTAAGAACTTCGGGCCCCCAGTACGCCTGACTTTCGCCTTTATCGTTCTTCGTGATGTCGTGCGCGTTGAAGCGGAGCATATCGCCGCCGCCCGACGTTGCAACGAGGAATCTGCAATAGGTGCTGGCGCTCCAGTCGTTGAAACCGAAGGATACGGGAGCCGCCCATTCGCCTTTGTTGGGCCGCTCGGAAATGTCGCCGTCCTGTTTCACCTGAAAGTTGAGCGTGAAGCCGTTGGAAATATTTTCGGTTACGTCGTTGAGTTCGGGAAGCGTAAGCATATCGTCGCCGCTTAAATACAGCATGCCGTTTTCCACTTTACCCGTGCCCGTGGGGTTGTTGGTTCTGTCGCCGTCCGCTTTCGCGCCGCACTGCAGCGTGTATTTGCCCATGGCGTCGTTCAGTTTGGTTTCTTCGGAATCGAACGTCCACTTTGCAACGGGGGTAAGTTCTTTCATCTGCCCTTCGTTGGTTTGCGTAACGGTGAGTTTCACTTCCGCCGTGGCAACTTTATTGCCTTCCAGAAGAACGTCGCCGTATGCCGTGTACGAACCCATATCCGCAACGATTTTATTGAAAGTTACTCTTACGTCCTGCGTGGAGTTATCGTCCAGGGTAACGGTTACGGTGGCGGTGTTGATGAGAGCAAGCATTTCCGTTTCGGTCATGCTGTCTTTCAGTTCGCCAGTCGTAATCGCGTTATCGGCGAACACGGGCGCGCCGATTGCCTTTACGGAAGCCACGGAAAGTTCGTAACGCACTTCGTTTACGAGGTTTGCGTAACCGAGCTTTTTGGTATCGATCGTGCCCACGGCGTAATATTTTTCGCCGACTTTTTCCACTTTCTGCCATACGACGTTTGCGGAAGCCGTACCGCCGCCCGAAAGAGTGAGGTCCGCCGTGGCCGCGTTGAGCGATTCGAACATTTTTTCGACGCTCATCGCGCCGTTGAGCGCCACTTTCGTCGCGTCGCCTTCGAATTTCGCCGTCGCCGCGGTAATAGCGGTTACGCCCGTAAGATCGGCTGCGGTGAGTTTGCCGTTATTCGTATACGCAACCGCCGCCGTGTTATCCATGGCGAAATCGTATACGATTACGTTTTTCAACGAAGCCGAGGAGGTGTATGCCGCCGCGCCGTTGAATTCGCCGCCGATAGAGAACATATTGTTTTCGTCGTACGCCGTCCAGGTAGCGGGAACGTCTTTCTCTTCGGAAAGCAGGACGCCGTCGTTCCATACGCGGATTTTGCCGCCCGGCTGCGCGCTGACGATGATTGTATGATAATTTTCCAGTTCGCCGTTGATGGCGGTGATGCTGTCCCAGCAACCGCCGAGCCCCGCGATACCTTTGGAAGCGATACGCACGTGATTGGCGCCGTCCGCCGCGGAGTGCGCGGATAAACCCGTGCTCTTGGCGTTGGCAAAGCCCACGCCGGCGATATGCCCCCAGTTGTTGCTGCCGGATACCATTTTTACCGACATTACCATAGTAACGGCGGAAGTATCTTTAAATACGTTTTTATCTTTATCCGCCGCAAGGCACAATTTGTTGTTGAACGTAATGCCGCCGCCCTCGATTGCCGTATATTCGTTGAGCAAGGGGCCCGTACCGCCCGCCTTCCATTCGTTGCGGAACGTTAAATCGTATTTTCCCATGGAATCTTTGCCGATATTCGCCGTATCCTTGAACTCGTACTTCGCGAGAGGGTTTACCTCTTTCGCCGTTTCGTCCGCCGACCCCGATACGGAGAGCATCGTCGCGCCCATCGCGCCGCTTGTTGCCGCCGTGAGCGAAAGAGCCGCTACCAGCAAACGCTTTCTTAACTTCACCATAACACCATTCCTCCAGATTTAATTTATTTTCTCCACGTGCTTTTTCGCACGAAAAGTTCGTTTTGCCGCGCATATTGCGCGTGCCGTTTCCCCGAAAAACAAGCGGAAAACGAAAAAAACGGAAAATTTCACCGTTTCCCCCTCTCGGCAACGTATTATAACATATTTTTTCACATTTTTCAAGGGGGGTTTTGCGTTTTTTGCTTCATTTTTTAATATGAAAATCAAAATATTATTATTTTTCTGCGTTATTTTTATTTTTTTTCGTTAAAGCATTGCAATTTCATAAAATTATGGTATACTAAATCCGTCGGCAGCAAAATACAAACGAGGATGGCGGAAAATGGCGGAGAAAAACAAGATTTATTTTAAAGATATAGGCAGATACGTGCTGGAGCCGAAATCGCCCGAAGAATACAACCCGTTCAACGTGAACGCGCTGATGCCCATCCGATACAACGCGCTGCTGGAAGAAACCAACCTGAAAAACATCGTAAAAGCCACCGAGAAGAACGGCTACACGATTTTAAGCGACAATTCGAAAGTATTGCTTGCCTTTCATAATCTGATAGCCACGCTTTTAAAGTCGCCCACGTGCGCGGAAGAAGCGTGCGACGCACAGTGCCACATGCTGCTGTTTTTCAACGAGATTGCGAAATGCGCGAACAACACGAAACAGGGCGCCGTCAGCTATCTGAAAAAGACGTTTGTTTTTCTGAAAAACAATCTGAACAAGAAAATCACGCTGGCGATGGCGGCGGAAGCGGCGGGCATTTCGAAAGAGTATCTGGCGGCGCAGTTCAAGCGCATGACGGGAAAAACGGTGTTGCAAACGCTGACTTTAATGCGCATTTCGAAAAGTTTGCAGCTGCTCAGAGAATCCAACTTTCCCGTAACGGAAATCGCGCGGCAGGCGGGATTTTCTTCGTACGGGCAGATGCTGTACGAATTCCGCAAGTGCACGGGTATTACGCCCACGGAGTGCCGCGCTTCGTTTTTCACGGACGAAATCGACCACACGTCGCAGCTGTATAAATCGGTGGCGATCCGCGTGAACGAGGAAGATTTTATTCTGGACGACGACGCGTTTTACCACGCCTTTTTCAAGAAAGACATCAAAAACAAAATTTTTTGAAAATTTTCTTATGAAACACACGGAGCCCCGCGCTTATCCGGCGCAGGACTCCGTATTTATCAGTATATATTTTTTTGTTTGATTGCCGCCTGTTATCACGCGGCTGTTTACAACTGCTTTGCGGCGTTTCTCATGCAAAATCGTCGCCGAGGAGCGTTTTTAAAACCGTCTGCGCCTGCACGCGGTGCATGAAATCGTTGGGGTGATTCACGTTGTTGGAAAGCGTATCGGCAAGCTGTTTTCTCTCCAGCAGCAGGGCGTGCATTTTCGTAACGTCGGCATACGCGACGGCGGCGTTTTCGCTTTCCATCTTTTTAAACGCGCGCGGATATTCGCGGTGGTAGGTTAAAATGGAAGAACCCGCCGTAAACGCCGTTTCGGCGTTGGGGAGTATGGGCGCCACAAGCAAAAATTCGGCTTGAGGACGATCTTTGCGGACTCTGTTTATAATCGTCTGCAGATTCGCGGCGAAAATTTCGGGACGGAATGTGCCCGCGTCGTTCATGCCGAACGCGAGAATCACGAGGTCCGGTTGATATGCCGCTACCCGTCCCGCGTTTTCTTCTTTGACGCCCCAGTCGGCGCACATGCCGCTGACGGCGAAATTTTTTCTTTCCGCCGAAACGTGAAATTTCGCTTCGAGGTACTGCGCCGCCATTTCGTGATAAGGCGGCGTATACGGCGGCTTCGAAATATCGTGCATGCCGCTGGCGCCCCAGCCGTACGTGATGGAATCGCCGTACAGGGCGATTTTTATGTTCTGCCCGTTTTTCAGTTTTTCCAGCGTACGCGGGAATTTACCGCTCTTGCCCGCCGTTACGGCGTAATAATCGTCCGGTTCGTGTTCGTACGTTACGGCAAGCATGTACGCGCTCATGCCGTCTTTATCGGAGAAAAGTTCGCGCACGCACTGCGCGCCGAGCGCGTCGGCGGAAGGTATGTGTACGTCGTCCTGCACAAACTCGGAAAAACGGTATTCGTTCCAGGACAGGTACGGGATTTTCCCTTCCGGAAGCACCTGAAGTTCGCCGTATTCGTTGACGGAATAATCCTTTCCCTCTTCGTAGACGGTTTGCAGATCGAAACTGCGGACGGAAACGATTTTTTTGACGGGATAAGCCAGTCGCTTCGGGCGGATTTCGCCAAGCGCGTTTTTTAAAATAAACGCGGTTTCGGCATACACCGTGTTGCCTTTCCACAGCGGCGACAGCCATTTTTGTAAATCGTATACCGTTACGTCGGCATTCTTCATAATTTTTCTCCCTGCATGCACGCGCCTTGTTTATTGTGTGCGTCGTTGCGTTTTTTAAGTCGGTTTTGCTTCCCCGCGCGCTGACGGGCGCGACGATATTATTATAATGCGGGACAAGGCGTTTGTCAATAGGGAAAAACGCGACGAATTTAATTTTTCAGAGGCGAACAGCGAAAAATTAAGCGCAACAAAATTTGCCGCGTCGTCCTCTTTGCTTCCGGGAATCCGTTTGCCCGTGAAAAATGATAGCGGACAATATGCCGATAAAATTCACATAGGTATCTTCGGCGCGAACGTTTCCCTTTCCTAAAAACCCGGCGCGCGTAAATACGCGCGCCGCAACTCTCCCGTAGTTTTAACCGCCCTCTTTCAACCGTCGCGAAAAATTTACTGCCCGCGGCTGAAATTATTGAACGCGGTTTCTATCGAACCGCTCACGATTTTGCTCACCCTGTCGGTAATCGATTCGGGACTTTCCCGCATATCGTTTCTGATCCACTCCAGCAGCACGCCCACAAACGCGTACTTATAAAAATCGGCGATGTATTTCTTGTTCTCGTCCCGCACGGTATAATTTTTCGCCTTTTCGTCCACCACGTTTTTCAAAAGAGGATACACCAGACGATACAAATACTGTTCCAGAAGTTCCAGCGAAACGGAACGATAAATATTCTCGATAAAAGTCTTATCCTCTTTCGCCAGATAAAACACTGCCAGAAACCCCTCCTGCCAGGTAGCGTACGTGCGGTTTTCTTTCAGCACCTTTTCGGTATCTTCTATGCACGTCCACTCCACAAGATCGTAAATATCCTGAAAATGGTAATAAAACGTCTGGCGGTTAATGCCGCAGTCGTCCGCAATATCCTGCACCGTGATTTTATTCAGTTTCTTTTCGCAAAGCAATTTTTTCAAAGACGCGGAAATCGCCCGCTTGGTAATATCGCTCATAATTTTCAGCCCTGTGCGCCGCCGGAGTTTCCCTCGGCGCCGCCCCCGTTCAATATTCAACGCCGTAAGTATACCATTTTTTTTATAAAAAGTCAAGCGCCCGAACAGCCGTCTTATTTCCCGTTTTTCCGCTTGTCCTCCGCCGCCCCGCGGCTTCCGTACATGCCGCGCCCCGCGCGAATACGCAAGAAAACGGCAAAACGAACCTGTCCGCCCGACGAACCGTCGCAATAAATCGTACTTATTTCGTATTCTTCCGTCGGAATCGATTGACATTTCGCGCCGTTTCGTATAAGATAATATTCGTATGAGATTCTACAAAGTTTCCGCCATAGCCGCGGCAACTTTTTCGGGGGAAAGAATTTTACCGGGAAGAATATGGTTAAAAAAACAACGAAAAAATTTTTATTAAGTCTGTTATGCGTCTTTCTCGCGCTGCTCACCGTCGTCATCGGCTACGCGGCGTACGTGCTCCTTTCCTATTATCGGCTGGAAGATTATATCGCTCTTCCCGTGGCGGCGGCGCGGGCGGACGCCGAGGAAAGCGGAAAAGCGGACGTTCCCTGCCGCGTTACGGCGCTGAAAACGGAAACTTCCTACACGGCAACCACATTCAATATCGGGTTCGGCGCGTATACGCCCGATTTCACGTTTTTTATGGACGGCGGCAAGCAATCGCGCGCGGCAAGCAAAGAAAGCGTGGAAACGCACGTAAACTCCGCTTTGAATACCATCAAAGAATTCAACCCCGATTTCGCGCTGTTTCAGGAAGTGGATACTTCCTCCACGCGCAGTTACCACGTTAACGAAAAAGAAACGGCGCAAAACGCTTTTTCGGAATACGCAAGCGTTTTTGCCGTCAATTATCATTCGGCATATCTGATGTATCCGCTTCACGAACCGCACGGAAAGTCTAACAGCGGCATTCTTACGTTCTCGAAAAACGGCTTTTCGTCGGCGCTCCGCCGTTCTTTGCCGATTGCGGACGATTTGAAAAAACTGCTTGATCTCGACCGCTGCTATTCGGTATCGCGCATCCCCACGGAAAACGGAAAAGAATTTCTTTTGTATAACGTGCACACGTCCGCCTACGGCGGATCGGACGAAATCCGCGCGGCGCAGATGACCATGCTGTTTTCCGACATGCAGGCGGAATACGCAAACGGAAACTACTGCGTGGCGGGCGGAGATTTCAATCACGATTTCACGGGAACGTCCATCAAAGATATCAACGGCGAAGAGGGAGAAACGGCGTTCGGCTGGGCGCAGCCCTTCCCCGCGGAACTGCTTCCCGCAAACGTGCACCGCGCCACCGATTACACCAACAAACGGCAACTGCCCACCTGCCGCAACTGCGACGTGCCCTACAAAGAAGGCAACTATACTTTAATCGTAGACGGCTTTTTATTTACGTCCAACGTGCGCGTGGAGTATATCGAAAACGTGCAGAAAGGCTTTGCCGATTCCGATCACAACCCCGTCGTCATGAAATTTTCTCTGATTGCATAATCTTCCCTTGCTTTCCCCTTTTTTGCATTTTCACTCCAAGAGAAAATGCGAAAAAACTACGGTAGCGGGAATCCTTATCGCGTTGCCGTAAAGGTTATCTCGGCGAACAGAGCGGCGAGCATAAGCGAGCCGAGAGGACACATCCGAAATACAAGCCTTATATTGCGCCTTATATTGCGCCGCCATAAAAAATACAAGCCTTCCCGCTATGGGAAGGCTTTTTCGTTTTCCGTTCTCTCAATACAATTCGTCCGGCGCCGTCAGCGTGCCGTCCGTTTTCGCCGCGTCGCGCGCTTCCGCCGCCCGCTTCGAAAAACGGCACCCGCAGTAATTCTGGCGGTACAGCCCGAACTGCTTCGAAAGCTCCGTGCTCCTTAAATACCCGCCTTTTTTCTTAAAATCGGAAGGCAGAAATTTCACGCCGTACTTTTCTTCCGCTTCCTGCCCCAATTCGTTCAGCCACGTCGCGTTTTTGTACGGACTCACCGAAAGCGTGCTCGCAAAATAATCGAATTTTTCCTCCGCCGCCCGCTCCGCCGTTTTAAAAAGGCGCAATTTATAGCACTCGTAGCAGCGCGCGCCGCCCTCTTTGCAATTTTCTCTGCCGCGCGCGATTTTTTCGAACGCCCCGCAATCGTAATCGCAATCGATAAATTCCGCCCAGCCTGTTTCGCGCAAAAAACGAATCTGTTCCGCTTTCCTCTTTTCGTACTCTTCTTTCTCGTCGATGTTCGGGTTATAATAAAACACCGTAACGCTTAAAAAATCCTTTAAAATTTCCAGACACGCCGAAGAACACGGCGCGCAGCAGCTGTGCAGAAGCAGCCTCGCCCGCGCGGCGCCCATCTCTTCTTCCGCCTTCCTTTTTTCCAGTTCCCGCCGCATCACGGCGTCGTAATTCACCGCATTTTTTACCTTTTCGCTCATACCGATTCCCTCTATAAAACGCCGCGGCTTCCCCGCGCGAAAAAATCACGCGGAAAAACCGCAACTTCCGTATCGCTTTGTGCGTTCCGTTTTTTGCCGGCACCCCTTCGTCGCGCCCGGATGAACAACGTCCGTTCCTTCCTCCCGAAGTATTTTTCAGGTCGTCCGAAACTTCTTTTATAGCCCGAGTTCCGTTCTCGTTTTCGTGGAAAGCCACCCGCAGGCAACCGCGCCGGGCCCTACGTGCGCGCCGATGGAAGGTCCCATAATGTAAATTTCCGGCTTGATACCCGTGGCTTCCTCCACGCGCTTCGCCATCTCTTCCGCCGCTTCCTCGTTATCGGTATGTACCACCACGATTTTCTTCTTCTCGTCGGGCGGAGCGATCGCCATCTTTTCCAGCGTATACGCATAAACGCGCTTCATGCCCTTCACCTTGTCTATCGTTTTCAGCTTGCCGTCGTGGTCGAACGTTAAAATCGGCTTCACGCCCAGCATCGAACCGAACACCGCCGCCGTCGCCGAAACTCTGCCGCCGCGCTGCAGATAGAAAAGGTCGGTGGGGATAATCGTGCAAAGAATACGATTCCGCGCGTCCGTCAGATACTCGTACGTTTCCTGCATCGTCTTGCCCTCGTCGCGCATGTCGCACGCCAGCGTAACCAGCATTCCCTGCAGAATCGTGGCGCCGAGCGGGTCTACGGAAACCATATTGAAATCGGGATATTCCTTTTTCACTTCTTCCGCCGCCTGCTTCGCCACCTGCGTGGTGCGCGCCAGTCCCGAAGAAATGGAAAAATGCAGAACGTCTTTCACGCCCGCCTTCGCCATGGCGGTAAAATGCGACACGTGCGCTTCGTAATTGAGCATCGCCGTGCGCGGCATGTATTTATTCCGTACTTTATTATAAAAATCCACGTACTGCGAATATTCCGAAAAATTATCGAGGTATTCTTCTATTTTGCCGTCCTTTTCAAACGAAAACGAAAGCGGCGCAAACCATATATCTCTTTTTTTCCGGTAATCCTCGTACAAATCCGCCGTAGAATCCGTGGAAACTTCAAACAAACGCATTGTTTTTCTCCTTTTTTCTCCTTTGTACGGAAAAATACCCCGCAAAAGGCATTTGTCATAATAAAACATTACAAATAGATTATACCATACATTTTCGGCGTTGTCAATATTTTCACCCGCGTTTCCCGCGATATTTTTTCCGTCCCGCGGGTGCGTCGCGCATAGCCGCCTACGCCGAGCGGCGTTCCTTCCCTTGCGCTCTCTTCGATTATAGCATATTTTTTTCCCGGAAGCAAGCCTTTTTTCCAAAAATTGCCCGCATAAAATACGAACAAATGTTTGACTTTTCTTTTGCCGCGTGCTATAATAACGGCAGAAACACAAGGAAGCGAAAAATCGATGATCGAAGAAGAACGGCTGAAAATTTTAACGGAAGGCGCGAAGTACGACGTTTCGTGTTCCTCTTCCGGCTCGCGGCGGAAAAACGAACCCGGCGGCTTAGGCAACGCCGCGTTCGGCGGTATATGCCATTCGTTCGCGGCGGACGGCAGATGCATCTCTCTTCTGAAAATTTTAATGTCCAACGATTGCGTTTTCGATTGCAGGTACTGCCCCAACCGCCGCAATGCCGACGTAAAACGCGCCACGCTTACGCCCGAAGAAATCTGCGAACTCACCGTCGGTTTCTACCGCCGCAATTATATCGAGGGCTTGTTCCTGTCGTCGGCGGTGTATAAAAGCCCCGATTACACCATGGAACTTCTGATTCAAACGGCGGAACTGCTGCGCCGTAAATACCGCTTCAACGGGTATATACATCTCAAAGGCATCCCGAACGCCGATCCGCTGCTGGTGGAAAAGGCGGCGCTTCTAGCGGACAGAATGAGTTATAATTTAGAGCTGCCGGGCGAAGAGAGTTTAAAAAAACTCGCCCCGCAGAAAACAAAAAAATCGCTGCTTCTGCCCATGGGGCAGCTGGCGCAAGGAAAAAAGGCGTTTGCTTCCGGGCGGCGGCTGATCGGGGCACAGCAAAACGAAAAGCCCCGTCTGCTTACGGTTTCGGGGCTGCAGAACGCGCAAAGCGAAACGGCGGCAACGGTATTCCGCGCGGCAAAGCGCCCCTTGTACCTGCCCGCGGGGCAAACCACGCAGATGATCGTAGGCGCCTCGCCCGAACGCGACGGCAAAATTCTGCGACTTTCGGGCGCCCTGTACCGCAAGTTTTCGCTGCGGCGAGTGTATTTTTCCGCCTATCTTCCCGTGGTGAACGATCCGTCACTTCCGTCCGTCGGCGAAAAGCTTCTGCGCGAACATCGGCTGTATCAGGCGGACTGGCTGATGCGCTACTACGGTTTCGCGCCCGAAGAAATCGCGGACGAAGACGAAAATCTGCCCGTGGAATACGATCCGAAATGCGCGTGGGCGCTACGCCACCCGGAAAATTTCCCCGTGGAAGTCAACCGTGCCGATCTTGCCTCGCTCCTCCGCGTTCCGGGCATCGGCGTGCGCTCGGCAAACAAAATCATTGCGGCGCGGCGGCATACAAAACTCACGTACGAAGATCTGAAAAAAATGCGCGTGGTATTAAAGCGCGCGCGGCATTTTATTACGGCTTGCGGAAAATTCTACGGCGAAGAAAAGGAAGAACGCGTCAAAGCACTGCTTTCCGCGGCGGACGTATCGGAGGGTGCCACACAGCTTTCCATGTTCTCCGCCGACGCGCTTATCAACGCCCCGCCCGCCGCGTTGCTTTCGGGCGGCAACGCCGCCGCAATGCCCGGTTTCACGGGCGCGCGCACCGATCTTCCCCCGGACGAAACGCAGAAAAAATTGCAGTTATCCACACCGGAAATCCGTCGCTCGGTACTCACGGGCGAATTGTAACCCCTCCGCAAAGACAGCTCGGCGGCTTGTTCCTTGCAAAGCCGGGAGATGAGGGGGCAGTTTCAAAAAGCAAATTGCGATTCGACGGCGCAAGATAAGGAGTTTCAAAAAAATGTTTCGTACGATATTCATTACAGACGGCAGCGAAGCCGCGTTCTACGCCGCGGTTTTCCGCGCGTGGCAATGCCCGTCGGCACATATCGATTCGGCAAAAAACTTTCAGCCGCTCATCACCGACGAAATCAAAACCGTATCGCAAACGGAAGAAAAAACGGAAGGACAGGCACGGCGGGTAAAGTCGGCGCTTTTGCAAATCGATGCGCGCGCCGTTTCCGAAATCCGCCATATCCTTGCAAGCGGAAATATTCAGAAAGAACAAATCGCGTATCTGTATCTGAAAGAAATTTTTCGTTACCGCGCCCCCGCGCGCGATAAAACGTATCTCGGCTGCGTACGCGCCGCCACGGACGTGCTGCACGCCATCGGCAAAGAAATCGAACATTTAAAAGGGTTTATCCGCTTCCGCGAAACCGCGGCGGGCGTATATTATGCCGCTTGCGCCCCGGATAACGATATTCTGCCGCAGCTTGCCCGCCACTTTATCGGCAGACTTGCCTGCCCGTTTATCCTGCACGATATCTCCCGCGCCTACGCGCTTTGTTACAACGGCGCCTCGGTGGCAAAAATCGAAGCGGCAGAAGCCGACGTTCCTCTTTCCGCTTCCGAAGAAGAATTTGCCGCGCTGTGGGCAAGCTATTACCGGAACGTAGCCATCCGCGCCCGCACGAATCCGAAGCTGCAGGATCGGCTCATGCCCCGCAGATACCGCAAATTCATGCCGGAAACATAAGGCCGGTACCCCGCGCCGCCCTCCCTTTACCGAAAATGATCCGGATGATGCAAAAACGCGCCCACGTTTTCAAGGTGCGTTTTTTGATTGGTTTTGCTTTATTTACATTCTCTCGCCGACGAACAAACAGAAGAACGACCGGGAATTACCCGGTCGCTCTTTTACGGACTCGCAGTTTTACGCTGTTTGATTTCATAGTTTTGAAATCCCCCGGGCGTATCTGACATTTGTAGTGCATTTCAAAAGGCTCCGCGCCCTTTTTTACGGTTTATTTTCCGCTCAGTGCGTCAGGAAGAACATCGCGAGGAACAGCGCGGTAATCACCCACGTGCCCGCCTTCACTTCTTTTACGCGTCCCGTAAACGTTTTGATGACTACGTACGAAATCAAGCCGAACGCAATACCGAACGAAATATTATACGTAAACGGCATCATCGCCATCGTCAGAAACGCCGGCACCGCCACGGAAACGTCCGACCAGTCGACGTCTTTTACGCTGCCGATCATCAGAATACCCACATAGATGAGCGCCGCGCCGTAAGCGTACGCGGGAATCAGTTTCGCAAGCGGCGCCAGGAACAGCGCCAGAACAAACATACCCGCGGTAACCAGCGAAGTCATACCCGATTTACCGCCCGCGGCAACGCCCGCGGAAGATTCCACAAACGTGGTTACGGTGGAAGTACCCAGCGCCGCGCCCGTGCAGGTGGCAATCGCGTCGGCAAGCATGGCTTTGTTCATATTCGGCACTTCAAGTTCGCCGTTTCCGTTATCCACAAGCAGGTTGCCGCCGCGGCAGGCGCCGTACAGCGTACCCATCGTATCGAACATGTCCACCATGCAGAACGCCAGCGCCGTGGTAATAAACAGCATGATCAGTCCGCCCACGGAGTGGTTTTCACCCGCAAGATACGCCGAAAAATCGAACCCTTCGGTGAACACTTTGCCGAACGTTTCTTTGGCAAACGAAGCAAACGGCTTGAACGGGTTCAGAGAAAGCGTTTCCGAAAATCCCGCGTAGAAATCTTTCACCGTGAAGCCGAGCAGATAGTAAAGCACCGTGCCGCCCAGAATTCCGTACAGAATCCCGCCCTTTATTTTCTTCTGCGAGAATACCGCAATCAGAAGCAGCGAAATCACCGCCACAATCAGCGGCATCACGTCCGCCCATTTCGCCCCGCCGAACAGGTTGAACGAAGCCAGCGTTACACCTGTGGAAGAATCGGGAATCACCAGTTTCGCGTCCTGCAAACCGAGAAACGCGATAAACAAGCCGATGCCGGCGGGAATCGCTTTCTTCACTGCGGGAGGAATCGCTTCGAATACGATTTTGCGCAGTCCCGTTACCGTAAGCAAGATGAAAACAATGCCGTCAAGCAAGACGAATACCAGCGCGTTCGCATAAGAAAATCCCAGCGTGAAACACACCGTGTATACGAAAAACGCGTTCAATCCCATGCCGGGGGCCTGCGCCAGAGGCAGATTTGCAAGCAGCCCGATTAAAATCGTGCCGACAATCGCCGAAAGCGCCGTGGTAACGTACATCGCGTCAAACGAAACGCCGTTCAGCGCGGAGAACATTCCCGAATTGACGATAAGAATATACGCCATCGCGAGGAAGGTGGTCAGTCCCGCCACCGCCTCGGTTTTCAGCGAAGATCCCTTCGCTACGTAGCCGAATTTCTTATCGAGAAACGGCTTTTTTGTTTGTGCTTCGTTGTTTTCCATTTTTTCTCCTTTGTACAAAAAATTTTTTTCCGGCTCCCCCGGAAAGGGAAGCCGTTATTGCTTTATTTCTCCTCGCCGTCGTCCGAAGTTTCGGTTTCCTCGCCGTCGTCTGCGGGTTCGAACGTAGCTTCTTCGCCCGTTTCTTCCGCGTCGTCGGCTACGGCGTTGCGCTCCTCTTCGGGCAATTCGGTTTCTTCGGGCTCGGCAACTTCCGCGTCGTCCTCGCGCTCCGTTACGTCCACCGTAGCCACAAGCGAATCTTTCACGTTCATCACGCGTACGCCCCGGGAAGCTCTGCCGATCCTCGAAATGCTGTCCGCATGCATACGGATGATGGTTCCGGCGGTGGTGATAATCATAATATCGTTCTCGTCCGTTACCTGCTTCATCGCCACAAGCTCGCCCGTCTTTTCGTTGAACGTGCCCGCCTTGATTCCCTTGCCGGCTCTGCCCTGAACGCGGTAATCATCCACGTTCGTGCGTTTTCCGTATCCTTTCGCCGTCAGCGTAAGAATATCGTAATTCTCATCCACCACCAGCATATCCACCAGCTCGTCGTTCTCGCCGAGGCGCATCGCGCGTACGCCCGCCGCGGTTCTGCCCATCGCGCGGATGTTGCTTTCGTGGAAGCGGATGCACTTGCCCGAACGGCTGGCAATCAAAAGTTCGTTGTCGCCCGTGGTGAACTGCACGGAAATAATTTCGTCGCCCTCGTTCAGTTTCACCGCAATCTTGCCGTTCTTCATGATGCGCGAATATTCGTCCGTCGTCGTCTTTTTAATCAGCCCTTTCTTGGTGGCGATTACGATATACCCGTTGCCGTCCTCTTTCTTCGGCAGCACGGCGGCAATCTTTTCGCCCTGATCCAGCCCCACAACGTTCACCACGGCTCTGCCGCGCGAAGTGCGGTTTGCTTCGGGGATCATATACCCCTTGATGGAATACACCTTGCCGAGCGACGTGAACAGCAGAATATCGTCGTGCGTGCACGCGATGAACATCTTTTCCACGTAGTCCTCGTCCTTGGGTTTATGCGCCGTAATTCCCATACCGCCGCGGTGCTGCGCCTTGTATTCCGTTACGGGCAACCGCTTGATATAGCCGGAATGCGTCAGCGAAATCACCACGTCCTCTCTGTCGATTAAATCTTCGTCCTCTATCGAACCGAAGTCCACCGAAATTTCCGTCTTTCGCGGCGAAGGGTAGCGATTCTTGATGTCCGTGAGGTCGTTTCTGATAATCGCCATCACGCGGCTTTCGTTGGCTAATATATCCTTTAAATCGAGAATCGTGGCTTCCAGCTGCGCCAGTTCTTCTTTCAGCTTCTCCACTTCGAGGGAAGTTAAACGCTGCAAACGCATTTCCAGAATCGCGTTCGCCTGCTTTTCGTCCAGTTCGAACGTCGCCGTCAGGCGTTCCACCGCCACGTTTTTATCCGCCGATTCCTTGATGACTTTAATCACTTCGTCGATATTCGCAAGCGCCAGCACAAGTCCTTCCACGATATGCGCGCGCTCTTCCGTTTTGTTGAGTTCGAAGCGCGTGCGGCGGGTGATGACTTCTTTCTGATGCGCCAGATAATATTGCAGAATTTCGCGCAGATTCAGCGTTTTCGGCTCGGTGCCGTTTTCCACAAGCGCCAGCATAATCAAGCCGTCCGAAACCTGCAGATTCGTCTTTTTATACAGCGTGTTCAAAACCACTTGCGCGTTCGCGTCTTTCTTCACTTCGATCACGATGCGCATACCCGTTCTGTCCGATTCTTCGCGGATATCGGAAATGCCTTCCAGACGCTTGTCGCGCACCATATCCGCAATCGTCTTGATTAAAACGGCTTTATTCACCTGATACGGGATTTCCGTTACCACGATGCGCTGGCGGGCATTACCGCCCGTGCCGTATTCTTCGATTTCGCACTTCGAACGGATGATGATTTTGCCCTGCCCCGTCTGGTACGCTTTTTTGATGCCGCTTCTGCCCATAATCACGCCGCCCGTAGGAAAGTCGGGCGCCGGAATATATTCCATCAGCTCGTCCACCGTAATATCGGGGTTGTCGATCATCGCGATGGTGCCGTCGATTACTTCGGCAAGATTGTGCGGCGGAATGTTGGTAGCCATACCCACGGCGATACCGTCCGAACCGTTTACAAGCAGGTTGGGAAAGCGCGAAGGAAGCACAACGGGTTCTTCTTCGCTGCCGTCGAAGTTGGGAATGAAATCCACCGTTTCTTTATCGAGATCTTTCAGCATTTCCGCGGCAAGCTTGGTAAGGCGCGCTTCGGTGTAACGCATAGCCGCGGCGGGGTCGCCGTCCACGCTTCCGAAGTTGCCGTGCCCGTCCACCAGCGGGAAATTGATGGTGAAATCCTGCGCGAGGCGCACCAGCGCGTCGTACACCGAGGAATCGCCGTGCGGGTGGAATTTACCCATACAGTCGCCCACGATACGCGCGCACTTTCTGAACGCCTTGTCGTTATACAAGCCCATTTCGTGCATCGAATACAGAATTCTTCTGTGCACGGGCTTGAGACCGTCTCGCACGTCGGGAATGGCGCGCGATTTGTTTACCGCCATCGCGTAGGCGATGAACGAACGCTTCAGTTCGTCGTCCACCTCCATATCGATGATTTTCGTCATTTCGAGAGTCTTTTTAAACTCTTCGGTCAATTCGGGACTCGTTTCTCTTTTAGCCATTTCTTTTTATCTCTCCTGTACCCTTAAATATCGAGGTCGGTTACCAGCGACGCGTTCTCTTCGATGAACTTTCTGCGAAGTTCGGGGCTTTCGCCCATCAGCATGGCAAACATCTTGTCCGCTTCCGCCGCGTCCTCCATGGTAACGCGCACCAGCGTACGGCTGGAAGGATCCATCGTCGTCGTCCACAGCTGCTCCGTGCTCATTTCGCCGAGACCTTTATAACGCTGATATTCCACTTTCGAAGTCGCCTGCGCGTCAAACGCCACCTTTTCTTCTTCGGAATAGAGGTACGAATCCTTGCCCTTGTAAGTTGCCTTGTAAAGAGGCGGCAACGCCGAATATACATGCCCGTGTTCGATTAAGGGGCGCATATAACGGAACAGGAACGTATACAGAAGAATACGGATGTGCGCGCCGTCCACATCGGCATCGGTCATCGAGATAATGCGGTCGTAACGGAGCTTGCTCTCGTCGAAATCGTCCAGTATGCCGCAGCCGAACGCCGTAATCATCGCCTTGATTTCCTCGTTTTCGAGAACGCGGTTGAGCCGCACCTTTTCCACGTTTAAAATCTTGCCGCGAAGGGGCAGAATCGCCTGAAATCTTCTGTCGCGCCCCTGTTTCGCCGTGCCGCCGGCGGAATCGCCCTCTACGATATAAATTTCGCAGAGTTCCGAACGTCTGTCGGAGCAATCGGCAAGCTTTCCAGGCAGCGTGGAGTTTTCCAGCACGCCCTTTCTGCGCGTCAGATCGCGTGCCGCACGCGCTGCGTCGCGCGCTTTCTGCGCCGTTAAGCAGCGCATTACCAGTTCTTTCGCGGCGCTCGGATTCTCTTCCATAAACGCGCTTAAATGCTCGGTAACGCACTGGCTTACAAACGAACGGATGAACGAATTGTTCAGTTTGTCTTTCGTCTGCGATTCGAACTGCGCGTTTACGAGTTTTACGGAAACCACCGCCGTGATGCCTTCGCGCACGTCCTCGCCGGAAAGCTTGTCCGATTCTTTCATCAGCCCCGCTTTCTTGCCGTAATCGTTGATTACTTTGGTCAGCGCGAGGCGCAAGCCCTCTACGTGCGTGCCGCCGTCGATGGTATTTACGTTATTCGCGTACGAATAAATCACTTCGTTGTACGATTCGTTGTACTGAATCGCCACTTCGCACATCGTATCGCCGTCCGCCTCTTCGAAATACAAGGGCTGCGGGAACAACAGCTGTTCGCGGGAAGCGTTCAGATCTTCCACGAACGAACGGATGCCGCCTTCGTAGCAGAACGAATCTTTCTTTTCCTGCCCCGCGCGCTTATCTTCCAGCGTAATGCGAAGCCCCTTGTTCAGATACGCCAGCTCGCGCAGACGGATTTTCAGCGTGTCGTACACAAAATCGGTGGTTTCGAAAATTTCTTTATCGGGAAGAAAAGTTACTTTCGTGCCCGTTTCCTCGGTATCGCCCACCACCTGCACGCTGCGCTGCGGCACGCCGCGGTTGTACACCTGCTTATAAATGTGCCCGTTCTGATATACTTCCGCTTCCAGCCATTCCGAAAGCGCGTTCACCGCCTTTACGCCTACGCCGTGCAAGCCGCTCGATACCTTATACCCGGAATCCCCGCCGAACTTGCCGCCCGCGTTCACTTTGGTGAATACTACTTCCAGCGTGGAAATTCCCTCTTTCGGGTGAATCTCCACGGGGATGCCGCGCCCGTTGTCGCGCACGGTGCAGCTGCCGTCGGAATTGATGGTTACTTCGATGTGCGTGCAGTATCCCGCCAGCGCCTCGTCGATAGAGTTATCCACAACCTCGTGCACAAGGTGGTGCAGCCCTTTCGAATCGGTGGAGGAAATATACATGCCGGGGCGTTTTCTGATGTGTTCCAAGCCGTCGAGAACCTGTATTTGTTCCGCGCCGTACTCGTTTTCTACTTTTTCCGCCATTGTCGTTTGTTTCTCCTTGTCATTGTTTTCTCTTTGATGTTTTGCTTTGTTACAATATCGCCGGCTTGCGCGCTCGTATGCGTGTGCGCGCGTCGAATATTATATGCCGACAAATTAATTATAGCATATCCTCCGGAAAAAGTACAGCGATTTTCCGCAATAAATGCGATTTGCGGAAAAATTTTTCTTTTTACGAAAAAAGCATAGAGCGCCGCTTTACCGCGCATAATTTTTGTATGAAGTATCAACGCGACGGGGCTTCGCTTTGCCCATCCTGCAACGGAAAAATGCAAATTTTAAAATCGTACTACTGCCCGGACTGCGGCGATCGCGTATGCGAGGCGTGCGCAAAGAAAAACGGCGGACTCTGCCGCCGCTGTTATTCGCCGCTCTGCCGTTTGAGTTAAGGCAAAACTTCCGCTTCTTCAAAGGCTGCTCAAAAATTCGTCGAGCAGTCTTTTTTGCTTTTCGTTCAAAGCGTCGGTTGTTCGTCCGGCAACGTTTTTCTCCGATTGTTCTTCGGCAAAAAACTCGGCAAGCGAGATATTCAGCCCCGCGCAGATATAGCCGAGGTATTCCACCGTGGGACTTTTTAAGCCTTGTTCGAGTTGGTAGATATACGTAGGCGAAACGCCCGCGCGGTTCGCAAGCGCGTTCTGCGTAATATTTTCTTTTTCTCTGAGCCTTCTTATCTTCTCCCCGATTTCTCGTTTTTCCATCGATTTCTTCCTTCGTTTTCATTTTTTCGCACTATGGTATTATTTTATACAAAAAAAGCAAAAAAAGATTAAACGAAAGTATTGACATATTTATACTATTGTATTATAATATACTTAATTAAAGTGCGATAAGCACTAAAACGGAGGATAATACCATGGAGCAAAACAAACTTAACGCAATTATGTTACAGTACAAAGACGCAATTCCCGACGAACAGGTTTTAAATTTTAAAAACCTGCTGCAAAGCGCACCGGACGACGTTTACGATAACCTGCTCTGCGTTCCCAAAAAAAGCACCACTACAACGCTTTTGCTTTCGATCTTTTTAGGCGGTTTAGGGGCGGACAGATTTTATTTAGGCGACACGGGATTAGGCATATGCAAACTGTTATTCGGTTGGCTCACTTTCGGCATCTGGCCGCTCGTTGATATTTTTTGTTCTTATAAACGGGCAAAACGCAAGAACTTTGTCCGCTTAACAAACGCCCTTGCCGGCGTTGCATACTGAAATACTCATCTCTGTTCCACGAAAAACGGGAGCAACCGTCAAGGTTGCTCCCGTTTTTTGCAACTCTGTTTCAAAAAAATTTCACTCAAAAATTTCCTGCGCCAGCGAAATCACTTCAAGCGGCGTTTTACATTCGAAAAGCCGCGCCTTATATGCCGCCGCGCCACGCTTCCCGCGCAGATAAAACGCGCACATTTTCCGCATAAATACCGTGGCGAACCGCTCGCCGTATAATTTTTCCGTTTCTTCCGTCTGCCGCTTCACCGTTTGGGATAGCGGCTTTCTTTTTTCGCCGGAAAAATCGCAGAAAATCTGCGGATCGTACAGCGCGGCGCGCGCGATTTCCACGCCGTCCGCGCCCGTTTTTTCCATCATCGTTTCCGCGTCCCGTACGGAAAAAATCCCTCCGTTTGCAATCACGGGCACTTTCACGGCGTTTTTCACCGCCGCAATCGCCGCATAATCCGGCTCGCCGGAATACATTTCGTCGCGCGTTCTGCCGTGAACGGTAATCGCCTGCGCTCCCGCGCCTTCCATTCGTTTGCAGAACTCTTCCGCCACGATTTTTCCGCGGTTTACGCCGATGCGGCACTTCACCGTTACGATTTTTCCGCTTTTCGCCGTTTCCGCAACGATTTTTTCCGCCAGCGACGGATTTTCCAAAAGAGCGCTCCCCTCGCCGTTTTTGAAAATTTTCGGCACGGGGCAACCCATATTGATATCCACGATTTCAAACGGCGCCAGTTCTTCGCTTTCCGCCGCGCGGCGCATAAACGCGGGGTCGCTCCCGAAAATCTGCACGCCCGCGGCGCCGCGCTCGTTTGCCGCCGTGTATAAAAGCTCCTTCGTGTTCTCGCTGCCGTAACAAAGCCCTTTTGCGCTCACCATCTCCGTAAACACAAACCCCGCCCCGCTTTCCAGCGCGATTTTTCGGAAAGGATAATTCGTATACCCGGCCAAAGGCGCCAGCCATACGTTGTTTTTTATTGCAAATCCCCCTATCTGTACCCGATGTAAATGCATTTATGCCTTGCCCTCGTCGTCGCTGTTTACGTATTCTTTCGCTCTTTCGTAATACTCGTCGCGCTCCGGCTTTGTCAGCGCGTTCACGTCTTTACCGTCCGCCAGCACAAGTTTTTCGTATTCCGTATACCGCCGCTGCACCTTTATCACCGTATCGAGCAGGGCTTCTTCCGCGTCCGCGCCCACCGCGCGCGCCATCGTCGCCATGCAAAAGAGCGCGTCGCCCAGTTCTTCCGCCGTCTTTGCTTTATCGCCGCGCCCCGCCGCGGACTTCTCCGTTTCCGCCTTCAGTTCGGCAAGCTCCTCTTCCAGCGCCGCTTTCGCGCTTTCGAACGTGGGCTTGTCCCAGCCGCCGCGTTCCACGCGTTTCGCCACTTTCTGCGCCTGCAACAGCGCGGGGAAGCACTTCGGCACGTCGTTCACTGCCTTGGCGAACGTATCCTGATGCTTTTCGATCATCTTGTTTTTATCCCATACGTTCAGCGCGCCGTCGGCGTCGAGCGCCTTATCCTTCCCGAACACGTGCGCATGCCGCGTAATCAGTTTTTCGCACAGCTCCGTGGCAACGTCCGTAAAATCAAACGCGCCCGCCTCTTCTTTCAGCGTGGCGTGAAACGCAACCTGCATTAAAATATCGCCCGTTTCCTCACGGATTTTGTCGTCGTCTTTTAAGTTAATCGCGTCCAGCAGCTCGTACGCCTCTTCGATGACGTTCATGCGGATGCTTTCGCTCGTCTGCACTTTATCCCACGGGCACCCGTTCACGGGGTCGCGCAAGTAACGCAGAATGGTTAAAACGTCGTTCATCGTAAACCGTTTTTTATCGAGCAGATTTATTTTTTCCACCGCCGCCGCGCAACCGCAATCGTAGTTTTTCTGCCTGTCCAGCTCGTAAATTTTTATTCTTTTCGCCACGGGCGCGCCGATTTTTCCGCCGTCCTTATCGCCGCTTTTTTTTCTCTCTCCGTTTCCGCCGTTCAGGCGGATAAACAGAATTTCCGTTTCCTCGCCGAACCGCCCGGAAAGCGCCTGCTTCACGTCCGCCGCCATATCCTCGCCGTCGATATCGTATGTAACAAGCGGCGCGGAAAGCCCCTCTTCCCGCAACGTTTCCGCTATTTCGCATGCCGACACCGCCTGATACGAGCACCCCTCGAACCGTGCCGCGGCGGCGATTTCCGCAATCTTCGAAACGCCGTTTATCACGCGCACGTTTTTCTTCCCAGCGGCGCGCAGAATCGCCTTCACCGAATTATCCTCGCTTGCCGCGCCGTCCACAAGGTACGCGACGTTTTCGCCGTACTTTCTCACCTCGCGGCACAAATTTTTATTCAGCGTGGCGAACGTGCGGCTTTTATCGTATACGAAATCCAGCGTTTCGTGCGGCACGTTCAGCTCTTTCACGCTTCCGTACGACGGCGTTTTCGCCGTACGCACCAGAATTTTTCCGCCCGTTGCCGCCGTTTTTAAAATCGCTTCTTCCCCCTCTTTCGTCAGATCGCCTGTCTTTACGCCCAAACCGATTACCGTAATCATGCTTTCGCCTCCGTAATAATTCTTTCGCCTTTCATACACGCCTTATTATACAATAAAATCAGAAAAAATGCAACGAAATAGCACAGACTTTCGGCCGCCGCCGCACCTTTTGCCGAAAATTTCAGCACCCCCGCAAACACCAGATCGAAAAGTATCCGCGAAAGACACGCCACACCCCAGCACGCCGCGGCGCCCCGCTGTTTTCCGAGCGCCGTCAAACAGGAAGAAAGCGTCTGCGCCAGCGATAAAAACACCGCGCCGGCCGCCGAAATCCGCACGCACGCCGCCAGCATCGCCTTTTCTTCCGCCGCCAGAGAACGGAACAGCAGTTTCGCCGCCAACGGAGCGAACAGATACATCAGCGCTCCCGCGGGCACCGCCACGGCAAGCGTTAAAAGGCAGGCGTACGAAATTTTTCCGCCGCACCCCGCCGCGCCGTTTTTTCCGATTTCCGCCGATAAATCGGGAATCGCCGCCGCGCCCACGCCGCGGCAAAGCGTTACGGGCAGATGCGAAATACATGCCGCGCCGCCCGCAAACAATCCGTACAAAGCAAGCGGATTTTCGGCGTACCGTTTAAAAAGCGACGGCAAAAGCATGCTTTCCGCAAACGCCGTCAAAGGCAGCACCGCCGCCGAAAGCGTTACGGGCAGCGTAAAAGCGAGTATTTGCTTCGTTTTTTCGCCGGATACCCTGCCGCATAAAAACCTCGCGCCTGTATGCGGCATCTCGCAAAAATCGCCGTTTATTCCGCCTGCTTCCCGCCGTTTTTTGCAAAAAACAATCAACGTAAAATCCTCAATCAGCACGGAAAGAGTAACGGCAAGGCATAAAAACGTAGCCGCTTTCGCAACTTTTCCTTTCAAAACCGCGCAAAACAAAAGGCCGAGCGCGATTTTCGCGATTTGTCCCGCAATTTCCGACGCCGCCGTGGGCAACATGTCGTCCGCGCCCTGAAACGCGCCGCACAGTACGGAAGAAACGCACACGATCGGCACGGCGGGCGCAAGAAAGAAATATCCCGCCGTATACGATTCGCCCCGCGCCGCGTGAAAAACAAGCGGAAACACCGCCACGGTCAAACCGCCGATCAATCCTACCCGCACAAAAAGCCGCAGATAATCCGAAACGACCGGCGCGGCGGAAACCCCTCTCGCGCGCGAATCGGCAACCTGTTTCGAAAGCGCGGAAGCGATTCCAGCCGAACACAGCGTGGTAATAAACGCAAAAAACGCGTATGAAGATTGATATAATCCAAGACCGTAACACCCGATGAAAGCCACAAGAGGCACGCGGTAGAGCGCGCCGAGGCATTTCACCGCCGCGCCGGAAATTCCCAGCGTTGCCGCCCCGCGCAAAAACGTTTTTCTTTTCATACCCCTATTTTGCGCCTTGCCCGCCGTAAATATGCCAAAAAACAACGAACGTAGCGATTTGCGGCAAAAAGCGCCGGAATACGCTTGCAAAACGCATCGGAAAATGCTACAATTTTATTATTACAACAGCAAAAACGGAGAAGAATAAAAAACAAAATGGAAAACGCCGTCGATAAAAAAGTTCTCGCAAAACGCTCCCGCACGATGCCGATCATTATTTTCGTGATCGGCACGTCGCTTCTCGGCGGTGCGGTTTTCTACACAACGCAGCTTTCCGCCACGCGCGACAAGGCGTTTATGCTCACGTTCACGATTATCTTTTACCTTGCCTCCGCCGTGATGCTTTTCTTTTCCGTCCGCTCGCTTTGCAAGCGAAAAATCGCCGCGGAAGCAGACGAAGCCGCCGTGTATCTGTACTTCGGAGGCAATAAAAAACCGCCTGTCGCGATTTCGTACGCCGATCTCGCCGATTGCCGCATGAGCCTCGCCACCGCAAGAAGTTACGGCAACAACGCAAGCAGAACGATTCCTCTGTTTTTCACGTTTTCGTTCGGCACGTTGTATGTTTACACAAAAGAAAAGACGTATACCCTGCAGAATATCGCGCACGTGCGCAACGCGTGTATATCGGTGCGCAACGAAATGAATAAGCACAAAGAAAAAGTGCGTTAAAAATTCTTTTTCGTCGCGAATATCGTTGACAAACCCGCACGAAAAGCTTATAATGAAAATACTTCGGCAGGGAGTAGTCGGGGCAAAGCATACGGCGGCGCGAAAGGGCGCGCGGGCTTTCCCGTCTGATAACGGTAACACGGCTTATCTTTGCGGCGCGGCGAAACGTCGGTAACAGCAAAAAGCCCGGGTCAGAACCAAGCGACAAGACTGTTTCGAAAATGCGCTTTTTAAACAGCGCGTTTTCGGAGCGGTTTTTTGTTTTTCTTACATATCGCCTTCCCCCTTGTCTGAAAAAAATGGTCAGCCTGTTTCATAGGCTTCCCCTTGGGGGGAGGCTCTGCCGCGATAGCGGCGGTGGTGAGGGGCAGCTCCGTTTACGATTCAAAAATTTTTATCCCGAATCGTCAATCAAGAGGGGCTTCGCTTGTTTTCCGATGAAAACATTTCGGGCGAACGCAAATAAGCCCCCCTCTTAAAATTTTCAAAATTCGTCAATAATAAAAAAATCAAACATGAAAACGGAGGTTTTTATGGACTTTTTAATCGAAACTCTCAGGCAGGTAACGCTGCCGCAGGTGGCAATGTGGATCATCGGCGGCGTGCTGATTTTTCTCGCTATCAAAAAAGACATCGAACCCGCGCTTCTTCTGCCCATGGGCTTCGGCGCAATTCTCGTAAATATTCCGGGCTCGGCAGTCATCGCCGAAGACGGCATCATCGCCTCGCTGTTCAAAGTCGGCATACAGGCAAGCGAAGCGATGCCGCTGCTCCTCTTTATCGGCATCGGCGCCATGATCGATTTCGGGCCGCTGCTTTCCAACCCCAAACTCTTTATTTTAGGCGGCGCGGCGCAATTCGGCATCTTCGTTACGCTGATTCTTGCCTCTTTAATCGGTTTCCCGTTAAACGACGCGGCTGCCATCGCCATCATCGGCGCGGCGGACGGTCCCACGTCCATTCTCGTCGCGCTGAAACTCGCTTCGAAATACGTAGGGCCCATTATGGTGGTAGCGTATTCGTACATGGCGCTTGTGCCCATCGTTCAGCCCGCCGTGGTAAAAATATGCACCACAAAAAAAGAACGCCGCATTAAAATGAAATATCGCGCCTCGCAGGTAAGCAAGCTCACCAGAATTCTTTTTCCCGTGCTTGTTACCATTATTTCCGGCTTGATTGCCCCCGCGTCCCTTTCGCTTGTGGGCATGCTGATGTTCGGCAACTTAATCCGCGAATGCGGCGCGCTCAACACCCTTTCCGATACCGCGCAGAACACGCTTTCCAACTTAATCACGCTGCTTCTCGGCATTACCATCGCTTTCCAGATGCAGGCGGCGCAGTTCATCACGTGGGAAACCTTAATGATTATGGCGCTCGGATTGTTCGCGTTTGTTTTCGATACCATCGGCGGCGTAATGTGCGCAAAAATCATGAATCTTTTCAGCAAGGAAAAAATTAACCCGATGATCGGCGCCGCGGGCATTTCCGCCTTCCCCATGGCGGCGCGCGTGGTGGAAAAAATGGGCATCAAAGAAGATTCCACCAACCACCTTTTAATGCACGCCGTCGGCGCAAACGTTTCGGGGCAAATCGCCTCGGCAATCGTGGGCGGACTCATCATCAATCTTGTGCTGCCCCTGCTGTAAGGCGATAAAAAGGAGAAACTGATTATGAATATTTTTTCGCTTCTCGCAAGCGGTTTAACCCCTATGAATCCCGACACGCTGAAAGCCTCGCTGAAAATCATGTGGCAGGGCTTGCTGGCAATCTTTATCGTTATCGGCTTGATTATCCTTGCCGTGCAGCTCACGAAATTCTGCGTAAATAAAGCCGAAAGCGCCAAAAAAGCGCGCGAAGCCAAAAAAGCGGCAAGCGATGCTTCCGCCCCGCACGGCGACGGGGAAGCAAGATGATTTCCGCGCTTTTGCGCCTGTTCGGCTGCGTGCGGGGGAAAGGCGAATACGAAAAAATCGACCGCGAAAAATGCGCTTCTTTCGCCACAGGTACGGGCATTTTTATCAACGTGCTTCTGTTTGCCGCCAAATTGACGGCGGGCATTCTGGCTGCCTCCGTCGCCGTCGTTTCCGACGCTTTCAACAACGCTTCCGACGCGGTTTCGTCGCTGGTAGCGCTCGTCGGCTTTAAAATGGCGGCGAAAGCGGGCGATAAAGAACACCCGCTCGGACACGGCCGCATGGAATACGTGGCGGGACTGATTGTGGATATGCTGGTTATCCTCGTGGGCGCGGAGCTTTTAAAGTCCTCCGTAACAAGCATCATACACCCCGAACTTCCCTCGATTTCCGCGCTGACGGTGGCTTTTTTGTGCTTTTCGTTGCTCGCGAAATCGTGGCTGTACGTATTCTATAAAAAAGTCGGCAAAAAAATCAATTCCGTCGCCCTGAAAGGCGCGGCAACCGACAGCATTTCGGACGTCGTGGCAACGTTCGTCGTACTTCTTTCCGCCCTCTGCGGCAGATATTTCGGCTGGAAAATCGACGGCGTCGCGGGGCTTTTAGTGGCGGCGTTTATCCTTTTTTCGGGCGTCAAAGCCACCAAGGAAACGGTAGATTTGCTGGTGGGCGCGCCCCCTTCGAAAGAATTTGTAAACAACATCTATCAATTCGTCGGAAATTACCCGGAAATACTGGGCATTCACGACGTCATCGTGCACGATTACGGGCCCGGTAAGCTGGTGGTTTCGTTCCATGCGGAAGTCCCGGCGGACGACGATATCAATCTCGCGCACGAGGTAATCGACCGCCTCGAAGAAGATATTCACGAAAAATTCGGCTGTCTTGTAACCGTACATATGGATCCCATCGTCATTCACGACGAGATCGTCAACGACATGCGCGATTTCGTCCGCAACGCGGTTGCGCAGACGGACGAAACGTTCACGATGCACGATTTCCGGATGACGTACGGCAAAGATCGGAAAAATCTGATTTTCGATTTATCGGTGCCGATTGAAAGCAAGTGGGTGCTTGCGGACGCGGAACGCGCCGTCGCCGCAAAAATCCACGAACTTCGCCCCGATTGCTACGCCGTCATCCGCGCCGAGCATCCTTTGGTATAACCTTTAAAAACCAAACAATTTCAGCGGCTTTTCATTATGAAAAGTCGCTGTTTTTTATACTATCAATGATTCCGTACTCTTTACCGCCACTGCAGATTTCGCTGCTGCTTGTATCAATTTCCTTGCAGTCAAAAGCGTAGTTTCCTGTTTGCGTAACGCAACGGGAATTTTTTCTTCTTTTCCCCCGCTCCCGACTTTCAGCCAGACATCAAAGACTCTATTTTTCTTTGCTTTAATTATTGATAATTCAACACCGCCGGCGCGGCTTAAAATCGCGTCAAATTTTTCTCTTTTCGTGTCGATTTTATCCTCGGCTCTCCCTATCCTGCACACTATTTTCGTCTCTGCTTGTTCTTGAACATCACATATCCCGTATCTCTGCATACGCCACGGCAATCGCCCTTTATAGTAAAAACCCAATTTCTTGGGCATAATAAAAAGCTGTAAATCAAAAAACTCCAAATCAGCATTTTTCCGTCCGAATAAATTTAAAAATAAACTCGTTCGTCTTTTTTTCATTATAAAAAACAATACTCCGCCGGCTAAAACCGGTAGACTAATCATACAAAGATACATTTTCCCATTTTACGCTGATAAAATCGCCCCTCATCTATCATTTTACGCTCTTATTATATGGCATTTTTTGCTATACGTCAAGCAAAATATAGCAATTTTTTGTATATTTTTTTATACAAATAAAAAATAATAAGAGTATCCTTCATGAAAAACGAAATCGCAAAGAAAATCGGCGCAAACTTGCGTGAAGCGCGCAAAATAAAGGGCATATCGCAGAAAGAACTGGCAGCCGAACTCGGCAAGAAACAACCCGAATACAGCGACTACGAAACGGGTAAAATTCAGCTTGATTACGAAAAAATTATTTTTCTTTGCAAAAAATTAGATATCACGCCCAACGAATTATTCGATACGGACTGATTCCGAAATTCAAAAGCGGCAATCTTTTTGCCGCCGGATGATGCCGCCCGATGTCGCCCGGATAAATCGCAAATACACTGCAAAAAAAACGGAGCTTTTCGCTCCGTTTTTCATTTTAAAATCAATTTTCATAAGCTCGTCAGCGCAATCGCGGCAAAAATAAACGCCAGCGCCGCCCATACGTTTCCGGTAATTTTCTGCCTGAAAACAATCGAATCGCAAAGCACCGTCAGCAGCATGCTCACGCCCCGCGCCAACGGATAATACACCGCCGAAGGCAACGCCTCAGCCGCAAGCGTGGCAAAAAACGAATACACGTAAATCATTACCGCCGCCACCGATACAAACGCCGCAAGTTTTTTCCCCGAAGCCGCGTTTTCGGGCAGCAGCCTCTTCCCCGCAAACGCCTTTCCCGCAAGCAGCGCCGCCAGAAAGCACGCGCACACTACAAAAAACGTCATCAGGTTAAAAAACGGAGCATACTCTTTCCCCGTGCGCGCGGGATATAACTTCTGCGTTATGCTCACGCCCGCGTTCGAAAGCACCAACAAAACGATATACGCCGCCGTAATCGCCGCCGCTTTCCTGCGTTCCGCCGCAGTCTTTTCCGTCTGTGCCGCCGCCCGTTCCGGGCTATTTCCGGAAAATTCTTTCGTTTCGCCGCCCCGCGCCGCCGCGGCGTTTTTTCTTTTTGCAAACAGCAGCGCCGGCGCCGCTAGAAGGCACGCCGCGCCCGCCCATTGCCGCGCGTTCACCGCTTCGCCTTCGTATAATACGGGCGCCAGAAACAACGGTATCGCCACCGAACCGAGCATACAGAACGATTCCACGAATACCAGCCCTATCCGCTCCGAACAAAGCAGCCAGGCAAACATCATCGCCGCGTTCGACGCGCCGGATATCAGCCACAGCCACCACTCTTCCTTTTCCGCGCGCGCCCCCGAAGCAAGAAACACGGCAAGCGCCACCGCGGCGCAAAGCAGCGAACGGAAAGCGTTGATCCGCACGGAATTATACGCGCCGGGGCACACTTTTCCGCAGCCTTTCATCGCCGCCATTTTCGTAATGCCCGCAAAGCTTGCAATCAGTAAAAACACATATCCCATACAAGATATGATACACCGCGTCGCGGCGCCGGGGCAACGAATTATCTTTCAAAAATTTGTATTTTTACGGCGAAACAGCCGTTTTATTTACAGTTTAAAGCACTTCCGTACGTCTTTAAACGCGCCCAGTACAAGAAGATGAATGCCATCTTCGATCACCGAATTGCAGTTCACCGCCAAAGACATTTTTCCGCCTTTTTTAATCGCCAGAATATTCACGCCGAACCGCTTTCTGATATCGATGTCCCCCACGGTTTTACCCGTCCAGGCGACGGGCGGCGTTACTTCGAAAATTCCCGAATCGTCGCCGAGTTCGATATAATCGCTCAGATTATCCGAAGCATAGCGTATCGCCGTCCAGTGCGCAAGCTGCCGTTCCGGGTACACGATGTTATCCGCGCCGTTCCGCAGCAGAAATTTCCCCTGTACGTCGTTGCACGCTCTGGAAACCACTTTTTTCGCCCCGAAATCTTTCAACAGCGACGTGATTTCAAGCGACGACTGAAAATCGTCGCCGATCGCCACGATACAAAGATCGAAACGCGGCACGTCCAAAGACTTCAGAAATTCGGCGCGCGTGCAATCGCCGATTCTCGCCTCCGTAACGTACGGCATCGCGTCGTTCACGCGTTCCTCGTTCTCGTCCACGGCAAGCACTTCGTGGTCCAGTTCCCGCAGCTTTTTCGCCGCGTTCAAACCGAACCTTCCAAGACCTATCAACAATATATTTTTCATCGGAATACTCCTTTCGCCTTACGCTTTCTTTCAGCCCACGGCAATCGTGCCGAGGGGCAATCTTCCGTCGTCGGAATGTACGCCGCCCGCCACCGCCGTAAATAACGTCAGCCCTCCGACGCGCCCGAAATACATCAGTATTATCAGAATGACGTGCGACGCGGCGGATAGCCCCGCCGTAATCCCCGTCGACAGTCCCACGGTGGCAATCGCCGAAGCCGTTTCAAACATGCACGGCAGCATCGGCAACTTTTCAATCGTCGCTATCGCGATGCTCCCCGCTACAAACAGAGAAACGTATAAAAACGCAATCGTCGCCGCGTCCTTCACCGTATTGCTCCCTATTCTTCTGCCGAAGCACCGCACTTCTTTCCGTTTCCTCACCGCGGCTACCGCCGCGCAGAACAGCACGGCAAGCGTCGTCAGTTTCATACCGCCCGCCGTCGAACCGGATGCGCCGCCTATCAGCATCAGCGCAATCGTCGTCGTCAGCGAAGCCTCGCTCATCGCCGAATAATCCACCGTATTGAATCCCGCCGTGCGCGGCGTAACCGCCGAAAAAAACGAAGCCAGCACGCGCTCTTCGCCCGAAAGTTCCGCCTTCCACGCCGCCGAGGAAAACTCCGCGAAATAGAAATATACGGCGGGCACAAACACCAGTATCGCGCCGGATACCAGCACGGCTTTGCTCTGCATCGAATAGCGTTTTAAGCGGAATTTATTTCTGCCGATGTCTCCCCACACCGAAAAACCGAGCCCGCCGCTAAGAATCAACCCGCAAATCGTAAAATTGACAAGCGGCGAACCGACAAACCCCGTCAAAGACGAAAATTGCCCCGTTTCCGCGCCCATCAGATCGAACCCCGCGTTGCAATACGCCGATATCGAATGGAAGAACGCATAGCCGATTCCCCTTGCGCCGAAACGCGAACAGAACGCGGGCATTAAAAACAGCGCGCCGATCGCTTCCGCGGCAAGCGAAAACAACAAAATAAACCGCGCGTATCTCCACGCGCCGCTGTTTTCTTCGGCAGATACCGATTCCAGCATGGTATTCTGCCCGGAAAGTCGCAATTTCCTCCCCGTCGCCACGGCAAACGTAACGGCAAGCGTTACCACTCCCACGCCGCCGATTTGTATCAGCGTGATAATCGTCAGTTTCCCGAACAGAGAAAAATAAGTGGCGGTATCGCGCACCACCAGCCCCGTAACGCACACGGCGGAAGCGGATGTAAACAACGCGTCGAGGAAAGGCAGGCTTTCCCGGCTTTGCGCCGCAATCGGCAACGCAAGCAGAATTCCGCCCGTCAGAATCGCCGCGGCGTAACAGAGGATAATCGTCTGCGCCGAAGTCAGCCGCAGTTTTTTTCGAAAAACATTCATACCGCTATTATACCACGCTCGCCGAAAAAGTCAAGCGCGCGCCGCGCCCTGCGCAACTTTCTTTCGGAAAGGTTTTATTTTTTCGCTTTTTTCGTCCGCCTGCGCGCGGAAAAAGGCGAAACCCGTCCGGTTCCGCCTTTTCTCCTTTTTTTCCGCCCGTTATCGCTTTATTTCCCGCCGTACGCTTGTTTTTAACCGGCATTGCCGGGCAGTCCGGCGGCGCCCGCGCCTACGTATCCTTCGCCGCACCCGTCCGCATGTCTGTTTTCGCCGCGGAATGCGTACAAATCGAACTCCGTTTCTATATCGAAATCCTCGGCGTTGTCAAACGCGGCAAGCTTCGAAACGGAAACCTCGTACGCCGTCATCGTTTTCGTTTCCGTCTCGCTCAATTTTTTCTGATATTCGCGGCTCTGAATCCGCCCCGAAATCGCCACCTTATCCCCCACGGAAAGGTTTTTCACAAACCGCGCGTTCCTGCCCCAGGCGATGCACGGAATATAATCGGATTTATTGTACGCGCGGTTCACGGCAATCAGCACGTCGGCAATCTCGCGGTTGAACGGCGTGGTGCGGTACACGGGCGGTTTGCAGATATACCCGCTTAACAGAATCCCGTTCGGGTTTTTATTTTCGTCCGCCTCTTCGATTTCCCGCACGAACACCGTCAGCATCAGCCGAGATCTCCCGTTTTCCAGCTTGTTATAGCTCCGGAATTGCCCGGAAGCCGCCACAAACGAACCCTTTTTCAGATCGTGCGCTTCTATCAGCCTCTCGCTCACCGTAACGGGCAGAATATCCGCCTGCCCCGAAAGCCGCATCACTTTCAGAAAGAATTCGTAAAATCCTTCTCCGTACACTTCGTGCGAGAACGTTTTATCGGAAACGATCTCCCCCATCACGTACACCTTGTTGTTTTTCTCCGTCGCGTAATTCATTGCATTTTTACCTCCGTTTTTCTTGGTTTTTATCTGTTTTCGCGCGCCTTATCCGCGTTCGCTTCACCCATACCCCGCGTATTTTAACTTGCGGGCATCTGCCGCCCGTCGCTCCGCATCGAATAGTTCTCACGGTAGATAAGCTCTCCGATCGGCACGAAACGATAGCCTTTGTTCTTCAGCGCGGATAAAATCACGGGCAGCGCCTCCGCCGTATGCAACCCGTTGTTGTGGCATAAAATAATCGAACCGCTTTTCACCCCGTTCACCACCCGCAGCGCGATTTCCTGCCCGGAAAGATTCTTCCAGTCCAGCGAATCCACGTCCCACTGAATCGTATACAGCCCCGCTTCCTTCGCCGTTTCCACCAGCAAGTCGTCGTAATCCCCGAACGGCGGACGAAACAACTCCGTCTTTTTCCCCGTAATCTTTTCAATCGCCTCGCACGAAGTTTTCAGTTCGCTTACAATCTGTTCCTTCGTCAGCTCGCTCATTTTCGGGTGCGTGCGGCTGTGCGTGCCTATTTCGTGCCCTGCCGCCGCGATTTTTTGTACGTATTCCGGGTACTTTTCCGCCCAGAACTGCACCATGAAAAACGTGCATTTCACGTCCTGTTCGTCCATGATTTTCAACAGCTCGTCGGTATGTTCCACGCCCCAGGCGCAATCGAACGAAATCGAAATCGTCTTATCTTCGCGTTCTACCGAGTAAATCGGCAACGCCCGTTTTTTCGCGAACGCCGCGTATACCGCCGGCGCGAACGCGTTCGCCGCAACCACCGCCGCCAGCAACGCGCACGCCGCCAGAAACAAAACCGCCGATTTTTTCCTGCCCACGCAGATTATTTTCATTTTTCACCGCCGCGTATCTCTATTTTAACTTTTCCCCCCGCGCGAAATTTTCGCTTTTTCGGGGGAATTTTCGCAAGTTTTGTCGAAAACCGTTTTTGCCGCCGCTCCCGCCGCATACTTTCACGGCGCGGCGGTTTCTTTCGCTTACCCTCTATTCTATTCCCCGCCGTTCCCGGATATTCCCGCCGCGTTTTTTCGGGCGCCGTTATTTGACGCAATCGTCAAAATCGCCGCGCAAACCGTTGACATGCCCCCGAAAATATGATAAAATCAAAGAAAAAACACGGAGTAAAAACGTATGTGTATTTCCGAAGAAACCGCGATGCGCGCGGAAAACTTAAAAAAGACGTTTCAACTTTCCGCCAAACAACGCAAAACGCAAAAGACGGCGGAACGCACGAAAACCGCGGTAGACGAACTCTCTTTCACGGTAAAAAAAGGCGAAATTTACGGATTGCTGGGGCCTAACGGCGCGGGCAAAACCACCACGCTCCGCATGCTTGCCACGCTGATAAAGCCGGATAGCGGCGACGCGTTCGTCAACGGACACAGCGTAACGAAAGAGGCGGATAAGGTGCGCAACGAAATCGGCTTTTTGACAAGCGAGCTGAAACCGGACGAATTTTTCACGCCCTCGTACCTCTTCGATTTTTATTCGGAACTGCACGGCATGAGCGAGGCGAGAAGAAGCGAGCGCAAATCGCTTTTATTCTCGCGCTTCGGCGTGGATCAATTCGCCGAAACGAAAATCGCCGATCTTTCCACGGGCATGAAACAAAAGGTTTCCATCGCGATATCCCTCGTACACGACCCCGATTTCATCATTTTCGACGAACCCACCAACGGGCTGGACGTGCTTACGGCGAAAACCGTAACCGACTTTCTTCTGGAACAGAAAGAACGCGGCAAAACGGTGCTGTTATCCACCCATATTTTTTCGCTCGTAGAAAAGATATGCGATCGCGCGGGTATTATCATCGACGGCAAAATGGCAAAGGAAGGCAGCGTAAAAGAACTCACGGCGGAAAAATCCCTCGAAGACGCGTTTTTCGATTTATATGCGGCGGTGAAAGGAGAAAGCTTATGAAAACCATACTCACCATAATGAAAAAGGAATTTGCGCGCATTTTCAAAGATAAGCGGCTTGTGCTGTCGCTGATTTTGCCGGGCGTGCTGATTTATTGTATTTATTCGCTGCTCGGAAGCTTGATCGGCAATATGTTCACGCCGGGCGCAGATCAGACGTACAAAATCGCCGTCGTCGATCTTCCCGCCTCTTTCGAAGCCGACTTCGGCGCCGTCCCCTCCGTAACGCTCGAAAAAATTTCAAAGGACGAGCTTGAAAACGCAAAGCAGCGCGTAACGGACGGCGAAATCGACGCCGTGGCGGATTTTTCGGCATATACGGCAGCCGCAGGCGGAACTGCGGGCGCAAACGGCAGCAGCGTAGCGATATACTTTAATTCCACCGAAACCAATTCTTCCGCCGCGCAATCGATTGTTTACGCGATCGTATCGGCGCGGCAAACCACAAACTTTTACATCGCCTCCGCCGACATCGCGTCCGATAAAGACGTAACCTCTATGATGCTTTCCATGATTGCGCCCATGCTGCTCGTAACGTTCATTTACGCGGGTTGCATGTCGCTCGTGCCGGAATCCATCGCAGGCGAAAAAGAGCGCGGCTCGTTCGCCACCATGCTTGTAACGCCCGTAAAGCGCAGCCATATAGCGCTCGGCAAAATCATCTCGCTTTCGGCGGCTTCGCTGATTTCCGCGGCGTGTTCTTTCGCGGGCATCGTACTGTCGCTGCCGAAAATGTTTCAATCGGAAGGCTCGGGATTGAATTTTTCCGCCGCCTCCTACGGCGTTTCCGATTATCTTTTGCTGCTGCTCGTCATCATAGCAACCACGCTCGTCATCGTGGCGCTGATGTCGCTGCTGTCCACGCTTGCAAAAAGCGTAAAAGAAGCCAATTCGTACGTCGGGCCTTTGATGATTATCATTCTTGTGGCGGCGATGGGCAATATGTTTCTCGGCGATAAAATCGGCTCGTGGGCGTATTTCGTGCCGATACTCAACTCGGTGAAAGCGATGAGCGAGATTTTCTCTTCCGCGGCGAAAACATGGCAGGTGCTGGCGGCGGCGCTTACCGATCTTGCGGCGGCGGGCGCGCTTTCGTTCGCGCTTGCGAAAATGTTCGACAGCGAAAAAATCATCTCCGGCTCGTAATGTTTTCTCCCGGCGCATAACCCCTTTCTTTTCCGGCAATCATATAATAAAGCAGGGCGGAAAGAAAAGAGAAAAATAAAATTTATCGCGCAATTTCCGCGGCAAAGGTTTGACAATTCCCCTTTTCGCTGTTATAATAGAAATGCGGAAACGGAAAGTTCCTTTCCCGCGCAAAATAAAATTTTTTTAAAGGAGGCACCTACCGTGGACGATCGAAGTAGAGGCGACGATAAACCCGGACTAACCGTTTTTGCGGCGCGCCTCCTTTATTCGTTGCTTTAAGCAACAATATCCGGCGCAAAGCCGTAGCGGGATAACCGTTTATCCGCCTTTCTTTCACGCCTTTGTGCAAGAGAAAAAGAAAGATGGAAGAAAAAAATTTAAACGAACTTCTCGAAAGAGAAGATTTTGAGGGCGCGGCAGACTGCGCTCTCCGGCTCGGCGCGGAGGAATTTGCAAAAGTCCTCGAAACCCTGCCCGAAAAGTATCTGCAGCCCCTGTGCCGCGCGCTGGATTCCGATTTCCTCGCCGAAACGCTGATCCTTTTAGACGCGCCGCTGCAAAGCAAAATCATTTCCAACCTGCGCGACGACGAACTGCAGGACGTTATGGACGGCGTTTCCGTAGACGACACCGTGGAAATGATCGGCGATATGCCCGAAAAAATCGTACGGCGCATCGCGGAAAAGGAAGAAATAGTCCGCTTGTTCGAAGAGCGGCGGTTTTCCGTACTCAAACCGCTTCTCGCCTCGATAAACGCAACCGACGTTGCGGCGGTTTTCGAAGAGGTAGAAGACGAAGATCTGCCCGTTCTGTTCCGCATCCTGCCCAAAGATCTCGCGGCGGATACGTTTGTGGAACTGGATAAAGACACGCGCGAAAAACTGTTACACAAACTCAGCGATCTCGAAGTCAAAGCCGTCATGGACGAACTGTTCGTGGACGATACGGTAGACGTCATCGAGGAAATGCCCGCCAACGTGGTCAAACGGCTTCTTGCCGCCAGCGACAAAGAAACGCGCGATTACGTAAACGAAATTTTAAAGTACCCGAAAGACAGCGCCGGCAGCATCATGACGGTGGAATACGTTTCGCTTCGCCCCGCCATGACGGTGAACGAAGCGTTTACGCGCATCCGCCGCACGGCGATCGATAAAGAAACCATCTACACCTGCTACGTTACCGACGCGGCAAACAAACTGCTCGGCTGCGTTTCGGCAAAAACGCTGATGATTTCCGCGCCGGAAACGAAAATTTCCGACATCATGGACGAAAACGTGATTTACGCCCACACCGAGGACGACCGCGAAGACGTTGCGAGAAAAATTTCCAATTACGGCTTCCTCGCGCTGCCCGTAGTGGATAACGAACGTCGTCTGGTGGGTATCGTAACCGTCGACGACGCCATGGACGTCATTCAGGAAGAGAACACCGAAGATATCGCGAAGATGGCGGCCATGACGCCCACCGATACGCCCTATTTAAAAACAAGCGTATGGGGCATCTGGAAAAACCGTATTCCGTGGCTGCTTGTTTTAATGGTCAGCGCCACGTTCACGGGGCTCATTTTAAACACGTACGAAGCGCGGCTTTCGGCAATTTCCCCCGTCCTGTTCGCGTGCGTTCCCATGATGATGGATACGGGCGGCAACGCAGGCTCGCAGGCTTCCGTTACAGTCATCCGTTCTCTCGCGTTGAACGAACTGAAAACAAGCGACGTTTTAAAGGTAGTCTGGAAAGAATTCCGCGCCTCTATCCTGCTGGGGTTAACGCTGGGCGCCGCCTGCTTTGCCAAGCTTATGCTCATCGATAATCTGCTGTTCGGGTTCGAAGGCTATACGCCGCTTCGCTGCGGCGTGGTGGCAAGCGCTCTGGTACTCACGGTGATCGTGGCAAAACTCGTAGGCTGCACGCTTCCTCTGCTTGCCAAAAAATGCCGCCTCGATCCCGCCGTCGTGGCAAGTCCCTTCATCACCACCATCGTAGACGCGATTTCCCTGATCATCTACTGCAACCTTTCGGTGCTGATTTTAGCATAACAAAAAGCCCACGTAACGCCGACGGAACCAACCCCGTCGGCGTTTTGCGCCGGAAACTTTTTAAACGTTATTAAAAAAGTTGACATACGCGCGAAAAAGTGCTATATAATATATACGACGATTACTTCAAGGAGGAAATCATGGCAAGAAAACAGAAATTCGACGGCGGAACGGCAAACGAAATCGCCCGCGTGGCGGTGAAGGAATTTTTCGAAAAGGGTTTCGACGGCACCAGCATGCGTTCTATCGCAGACGCCGCAGGCTGCGAAGCGGGGCTGATTTATTACTACTACAAAACGAAAGACGATTTGTTTTCAACGGTGCTCGATAACTTTTTCAGCCCGTATCGGCAGCACGCCGAAACCATCGTGGACGGAGCTTCACAGGACGCATACGAAGCGTTATATGCGTTTTTCAGATATATGAAAAGCGTTACAAGAGAATTCCGGGAAAAATATTCCGCCAACATGCACCGCACGGTGCGCTGGGCAATCCGCGAACAAACGCTTACGATTATCGAACCGTACCTGCAGAAAATTTTAGAACGTCTGCTCGAAACGGGCGCGCAGCCATACCTCGCGCCGATGCCCATGGCGGCATTTCTGTCGCACGGCGTAGGCAGCGTGATTCTGCATGAGGACGCCGACTGGGTAGACGAAATCACCGACGATTTACGTAAAACAATCGATTTGTTAATCGGCGTTGCCGGCGAATCTGCTAACAAATAACACACATACGGCCGGAATAAAACGGCAGCCGTAAAAACGCAGTTTCCCATAAGAAAACCATTCGCGGCAAGCAAAGGAGTATTTTATGATCAAGCCTAAAAGAAGCGTACTTATCCTATCCATCGCGCTGTTTGCGCTGTTTTTCGCGTTCACCGTGCTCGTCGCCACGGCGGATAAAGCCGCGGGCAAAGTTCCCGGCACGGAAATCGGCTTATCTCATCTCAATCTTGCGTTTTTCAACGCCACGCACAAAAACGGCGAAATCTCGCAGGGCTGGTATAAACTTACTCAGTTTCTCGGTTACCTTGCCTTAATAGAAACAGCGGGCTTCGCCGTTTACGGCGTAGCGCAGCTGATCCGGCGCAAAAGCCTTAAAAAAATCGATAAAGACCTGTTCGTCCTTGCGGCAACGTACCTGCTGCTCGCGATTTTCTATGCGGCGTTTGAAAAAATCGTCATCAACTACCGCCCCGTCCTTGAAAACGGCGAAATCGCAGCGTCCTATCCCTCTTCGCATACCATGCTGACGCTCACTATCGCGGGCAGCGGAGTTTTTATGTTGCGCGGCAGAATCTCCTGCAAGCCCGCGCTGATTTCAGCGGAAACGCTGTCCGTCGCGGTGATGCTCGTCATGGTCGTCGGCAGAGCGCTTTCCGGCGTGCACTACCTTACCGATATTTTCGGCGGCATGCTGCTTTCGTCTGCAATCGTATCGCTTTTCGCCGCATTTTCACCTGAAAATCCGCGCAATGCGCGCACCGCGCAACCGACGAGAATTCAAGAAAACGAATTTCATTAAAATTACGCAGAAAAAATATCGGAATCGAATCGTATCCGTTACGCGATTTACGGCGAAAAATCCGATTGTATTTTTTTCGTTGCCCGGCAGGTCATACGTTTTATTTTAATACAATCGGAGTCTTTTTTCAACTCATCGGTAAACCTTTTTCCAACCGCGCGACTATCGCGTGGTTTTTCTTTATATCAAAAACAGGCTTCCCCTTTTTGCGGAGAAGCCTTTCCTTTTTTCTCTGAAATTTTCCGAATATTTCAAATCCGTTACTCGCTCAGACAAATATTTTTAAACAATTTCTTATCGCGCAGCAGCGCCCCCGCGCCCGTAATCACGGCGTACTGCGGTTCGGCGCACGTGCGCACGCGCATTTCCAGTTTCCGCGAAAGATACTCCGCCGCGTACGGCAGTTTCGCCACGCCGCCCGAAAGATACAAGCCGTTTTTATTCACCGCCGCAGCCACTTCCGCAGGCAACCCTTTCAGTACGTAGGAAGCGTATTCCACCGCCTTATCGAAATACACCGATATGCAGTCGGCAATCTCGCCCGCCTGCACCGATACGCCCGCCGGACGGAATTGCAGAACGTTGATCCCCTCCGCCACCGTAGCGCCGCGCGCTTCGGGAGAAAGCGATCCGATTTCGTTTTTCAGTCGTTCCGCGGTAAGCGCGCCTACGCGCAGAGATTTAATTTTTTCCACGCGCCCCGCAATATCCGCGTCCATATTGTTGCCGCCGATATTCATCGAAAGTCCCGCGATAATCCCCTCGGAAGAAAGCACCGCGATATTCGTGTTTCCGCCGCCCATATCCATCACAAACACGGGTTCGGAATCGGAAATCACCGCTTCTCCGCCCAGCGCGGCAAGATACGGCACCTCCGCGAAATATACGTTTTTCAGGCGGCATTCTTCCGCCAGCAGCGAATAGGCGGATTTCGCCTCGTCGCCGGCGCCGCAGGGCAGCGCAAACAATACTTCCGTCTTTTTGAACGCCGCCCCGTCGGGATTTACGCGGCGCAGAAATTCTTTCAGCATTTCGGCGGCAAGCCTGCCGTTTTTAATTTCGCCTTCGTACACGGGAAACTCTATTTCGGTAAACTCCGTCGTTTTCCCCACCAGTTTTTTGGCGTCTTTTCCGATGGCTTTCACTTCGCCGGTAATGCCGTCCACCGCCACCGCGGAAGGTTCGGCAAGCACGATGCCGCTGCCGCCGTCCGCACGGTATATCTTCGTTACCGAAGAACCCAGATCAATCGCAAGCTTTATCATTTTCGTTCGTTTCCTTTTGTTTCAATATTCTTTCCAGAAGCTCCGTAGGCAGCCCCACTACGTTATCGAAGCTACCGCGCACGTATTCCGTCGGCACGCCGTCCTGTATGCCGTACGCGCCCGCCTTATCCATCGGCGAGCCTCCCGCAACGTAATCGCGGATGAATTCTTCCGTAAACGGCTTAAATTTCACTTTCGTTTCGTCGTGTCGTACGATTTTTCCGCCGTCCGGGAAAATCAGACATACGCCCGTAAATACGCTGTGTTCTTTCCCGGAAAGCAGCCGCAGCATCGCTTTCGCTTCTTCTTCGCTCTTCGGCTTTCCCAGAATTCCGCCGCCGATCGCCACCACCGTATCCGCGCCGAGCACGATTTTCCCCGCGTGTTCTTTTTTTGCCGCAACCTCTTCCGCCTTGTGCCGGGCAAGCGTTTCGGCGTATTCCGCGGGCGGCAACGATTTATCCGCGCGCTCTTCGCCTCTCGCCGCGTCGATTTCGAAATTCTCCGCGATTTTTTCAAACAATTCTTTGCGCCGCGGCGACGCGCTTGCCAGTACGAAATTCATCTTCTGCTGCTCCGTAAACAAAAACCGCCGGCACGCCCGCGCGCCCAAGCGGCTTTTTACTATCTTCCTTTCTTATAAGATTTCGAGGTTTTTGCGGTAGGTTTTCTTGAATTCCGCCGAAGCGGTCATCGCCGTGCGGATTTCCAGCGTAGCGTCGCCCGCAAGCTCCGTTTTCATGATGACGGAATCGCCCAGAACGTCGCAGGTAATGCCCGTTACAAGCCCCGCATGCGAACGGTCGAAGCTTTCCGCGATACGAAGCAACACGCCCAGCTTTTTCACCGCGTCAAGGTCCTCTTCCGTAACTAGGTCTTTATATCTCTGCCACTCGGTAAGGTTCACGTCCTCTTTTTCGTGGCAGCCCGCCACAAACGCCGCCAGAACGATTTCTCTGTGCGTAGCGCCGCAGATCATCGAATTCAGAATCATGTACATGCTGTGTTTCTGATGCCCGTAATACTTGATTCTCAGCCCCACGTCGTGCATGAACGCCGCGATTTTCAGAATTTTAAGATACTGCCGCGAAAACTTATGCAGCACGCGCAGCTGCTTGAACAGCTGTATGGAAAGATGCACCACGTGCTCCACGTGCGCGGGGTCGCAGCCGTAATACAGCACCAGCGTTTCCAGCGAATAATTCAATACGTCGGAAATCGGCTTTTCCACCGTCATCGGCACGGACTGATTGAACATGATGCCCTCGCGCAAACCGTTTCCGCCGATCGCGAAGTCTTTCACGCCCATATAATCCACAAACGATTTGATGATAGCCATCGCGGCGGGCATAATGTCCGCACGGGAAGGCGAAAGCCCGCGGATTTTTTTGCGTTTATCGATATCCAGCGCCTTTATTTTATCGTAAATCACGTTGAAATCGTCCGTAGACAGGCGGTAGTTATGTACCGTGTCCAGCGGGTATTTCTTAACGAGTTTGCTGATTTTGAACAGGTTTCTGAACGAACCTCCCACGCCGATCATCTGCACTTCTTCGGTATCCACTTCGGAAAGCCAGTCGATTTTTTTCAGCTGTTCCGTGAAAAATTCCACGGTGTGCGCCGCCGCTTCTTCGGGCGTGCAGTCGTTCGCGAAAAGGTCGGTCAGCGTAACCGCGCCGAACGGCAACGATGCCGAGCCGATCACGTTTCTGCGGTTGTAATAAATCACTTTCGTGCTGCCGCCGCCGATTTCAAGGATAAGCCCCTTGGGAATATCCATCGTGTTGATTACGCCGCGGTATACCAGAATCGCCTCTTCCTCTTCGGAAAGCACGCGGATTTTAATGCCGCAGGTTGCCTGAATTTCATCGAGAAACGAACGCTGGTTTTTCGCCCTGCGCACCGCCGCCGTAGCCACCGCGATGATGCGGCTCACCCCCGACGCGTCGCAAAGCCGCTTGAACATTTTCAGCGCGCGGATGGTTTCCGCCACGCGCTGCGGCTTCAGAAAGCCGTCTCTGTCCATATCCTGCCCCAGCCGAACGCTTTCTTTCAGCTGGTCGGTTACCATAAAATGCCCTTCCGCGAACAAATCCACGATAACCAGTCTTGCCGTATTCGATCCGAGATCGATAATGCCTATTCTTTCCACTTTGTCTTCTGACCTTCCTTTTTGACTGCCGTTTTCCGTAAACACTCTATTTTTTTCGTAAAAAACGCCACAATGAAATTTCGGATATATTTTACCACATAAAATGCGTTTTGTCTATACCCTTTGGAAAAATTTTGCGATTCCGGCGATTTTTTCTTTTATTTTTGATACTTTTCCGGCGTTTTTCTTGTGCAATTTCGCCATTAAATCCGTTGTTTTTGTCCGTGCGCGTCAGTCTTTATTTTTTGAAAAAGTAAACAACGCCAGAATCACGAGAAACAGCCCGAAAGTTTTTCGCAGAAATTCGGCGGGAAGCGCCAGCGCCAGAAGCGAACCGGCAGCCGCCGCAACCAGCGCGGGAATCGCGTTTTTCACGGCGTTGTCTTTCTGCAGCAACCCGTTTTTCATATGCACGTTCAGCGCGCAGGCGCCCGTAGGCAGAAACGCGAACAGATTCGCCGACTGCGCGATTTTCTGCGGCACGCCGCCGAATAAAAGCAGCAGCGGAATCGTAACGGTTCCGCCGCCCATGCCCATGCCGGCGGGAATCCCGCCCAGAAACCCGAGCAGAAGATATAAATAAAATCGCATAATTTTTTTCCTTATTTCAAGCCTTCCCCTTGCCTGAAAAAAATTCAGTAAACTTCATTTTTTCGGCAAAAATTGTCAGCCTTTTTCGCAGCCTTCCCCTTGGGGCGGGCATCGCCCGTCTCGTAACGGATTGCGCCAAACCGCTTGTTATTTTCTTCTTCGCCTATTTCATAGGCTTCCCCTTGGGGCGGGCATCGCCCGCTTCGTAACGGATTGTGCCAAACCGCTTGTTATTTTTCTCCTTCGCCTTTTTCGCAGCCTTCCCCCCGGGGGGAAGGTGCCGAGCGCAAGCGAAGCGGATGAGGGGCAGCCAAAAAACGACGGTATCGCAAGCGTTTGGAGAGTGGTGCGAATCGCGAGCTTTATCGAGTACGCCTGCCGCGAGTTTACAAATCGTAAATGAGCAAAGGCGCACGCAGATGAAGCCGCGAGTCGTGCCGCTATACAAACGCGTCTACGAAAATACAAGCCACAGTCCCGCAATCAGCTGCAGCCCCGTAAATACGTAAAACACCGCCTTTTCGGGCAGCACGCAAAGCAGTTTCGCCCCCGCAAACCCGCCCGCAAACCCGCCGAGCGCCACGGGAAGCGCCACGGAAAAATCAAAAAATCCGCGGAACGCATACAACAGAAACGAAAGCAGCGAAACGGGCAGAATCACGGCGATCGCCGTAGCGTGCGCCCGCTTTTCTTCCAGCCCCTGCGCGCGGAGCAGCGGCACCGCAATCATTCCGCCTCCGCCGCCGAAAAGTCCGTTCGCGGCGCCCGTCGCGGCGCCGCAGACAATGCTTTTTACATCCGCTTGATTATCGCTTTTCATCTCCGTCCTTTCCCCGCTTTCTCCTCGTTTAAGGATATTTTGCGTAAATTACGGAAAATTATCACGAATTTTATACGCAGGCACGGGAAAACGCTTGCCTGAAAAGGGCTTTTGTGGTACAATAATGCTGCATATTTCTATCAATATGTTCTTTTCTTGTCGCTTTTTCACGCGGAATCGCCCGGTTTACGGCGCAAAAACCGCAAAACAACGCGGCAAAAACAAGAAATCTATTTGTGCAAGGGTGCTATGTTATGAGAAAAAATACAAGCAAAAACAAATTGTTCGCTCTCCTTCTCACGGCGTTTTTCGCGTCCGCGTCGGCGGGCGTACTTTCCGCATGCTCGAAAAAGGACGATACCAAGGTAGATCAGTCGGAAATCTCCACCGATCAGACGACGGATTCTTCCCGCATCAAAAACGGTTCGTTCGAATTCGATACGGAAAAAGAAACCACGCCCATCGTTACGTCGCCGAAAAACTGGTCGCGCTCGTCCGTTCTTACAAGCAAAGCGGCAAGCGGCGTCGTCGATACCGAAACTTCCGCGTGGGACAAGCTGACGAAATCGGGAAACATCACCCCGACAAGCGAATCGGAAGCCGCGGAAAAGTGGGCGGACATGAACACGTACGACCGTCTGCAATATATTAAAAAATGGAAAGACGCAAATAAGAACAAGAGCGTCGACGACCTCAAGTTTTACAAAAACCATTACAATATTTCCGCCGACGATATTCCTTCCGCCGACGTAAACCCCGGCACGCACTACGCCGAGGGCAGCGACGAAGCCAAAAAGAACTCGAAAGTGCTGATGATTCACAATCAGTACTCCTCGTCGTCGGGCACGGCGCAAAACTTCACCTCCTCCTCTTCGCTCACCGTCCCCGCGGGTACAAGCGCGAAGCTTTCCGTATGGGTAAAAACGGCGGAACTTACTTACCGCTACAACAACGAGGACAACGCGGCGGATAAAAACCGCGGCGCCTACATCGGTATTTCCCGCACGGTAGCCGGCAAGAGCAAAGATCAGGTGAAGGTGGAAAACATCAACACCGAAAAGATTCTTGCCGACGATTCCATTCCCGCCGAAAACAAGAGCAACGGCTGGGTGAAATACGAATTCTACCTGAAAGGCAGCGACTATGCAAGCAGCACGTTCACCGTGGTTCTGGGGCTCGGTCAGGGCACCTCTTCTTCCGTAATGGGCTTCGTGAACGGCTACGCGTTTTTCGACGACCTCGAATGTACGCTCATCGAAAATTCCGAATACGAAACGCTTGCCGCAGGCGCCGACAAAACGGCGGACGACGATACGACGGAATTCCGCGCGGATAAAGAAAATCTTACCGATCTGAAATATGCCGTAGATACGGGCGTTACGCTTAACTCTCTTACGTTTGCAAACGCCGGAATCGCGGGCGCGGAAAAAATTTCCGCCGACAACAACAATTTCGATACCGCCAACGATAAGACGGGCGTGTTTGCGAAAAATTCCGTAAACACGGCTTCGGAAAGCAACGAATATTTCAAAGCCGTATGGGAAAGCGACTTCGCGTCTTCCTATCCTTTTGCCGGAACGAACGACGTTTTAATGCTCTTCTCCGCAGGCAAAACGGCGTATGAAGCCACCACGGGTACCATTACCTTAAAAGCCAACTCCTCCGCCCTCTATTCCGTATGGGTAAAAACCTCGAAGATTCCTAGCGGCGCTACGGGCGCGGGCATCTCGTACACGGAAACGGACGCGGCGGGCAACGCCAAATCGGAAGATGACGAAAAGACGGCGCTGTTATCCTCTATCGATTCCACCGCAGGCACCAAAACGGAAGTGGACGATACCGCGGGCGGCAAGAAAGAAAACATCTTCGGCGGCTGGCAGCAATGCACGCTCCTTTTTGAAAACGACACCGAAAACGATAAGTACTTCACTCTTACGTTCACCTACGGCGCCACGGCGGACGACGCGGAAAAAACGGCGTACGGCGCCGGCTATGCCGCGTTCACGAATCTCGAAGCGATCGGCTCCAACCTGATTGCGGCGGACGCGAATCCGTTCACGCAGAGCGACTACTTCTCCACGGGCACGTACGCGGCGAAAAAGACGTTTTCCGACAGCGAGGAGGGCGCGGGCTTCGCGGCGTTCGATTCGAGAGCGTACAGCGCCGACAACACGAAGAAGGGCATCGAAAACGGCTTTGCCGACCTCGCCAACTACAAGGGCGTATGGGGCGGCAGCGGCAACGTTACTTCCTCGCCCGATCCGAATGCGGATAACGGCATCGACAACAACCCCTACGCCGGGCTTGTAAACAAAAACTTTGCGGCGGATTACGTTGCCGGCGGCAGATACAGCGGCGTGGCAGGTCTGAACGAGATTTTCGGCGCGGCTTCCTCCGTATTCGATCAGGCGGCGGAACCCCTGATGATATTCAATAAGGACGCGAACAAATCGTACGGCTATCTCGCTTCCTCCTCGGTTTCGATTCCGTCCGATTCGTATAAAACGATTTCCGTCCGCGTGAAAACGTCCAACGCGAAAGCCAGCATCTACCTCATCGATGCCGACGGCGAGGACAACGCGTCCCTCGCGCTTGCCACGCCGAAAGTTTCCTACTGGTACGATAAAACGGGCAACGTGTGCACGAAAGATCCGAAGAACGATAAAACGTTCAAGTCCTCTACCGATACGGCGCTGTATCTCAACAGCCGCGGCTTGTACGAAGTAAACGCGAAGTGGTCGGACGACGCTTCTTTGCAGAATAAGTATTACGCCAACCTTTCCAACTACGAAGAGGACGAGAACGGCAACCTGCTTGTAGCCGACGGCGGCGTACAGTACAATTACGTCGCTTCCGCCTGGAGCAACGAAGGCACGGACGGCATCGCGTTCTATCATAAGGACGGCGAAGAAAAAGGCATTTACTATGCCGACAAAGCGTGCACCGTGCGCGTGTACGATCTGAACGATCTGGTAAAAGCCGGCAAGCTTACGCCGAGAACGATTGCTTCCGAAGCGCAGGGCACGGCGGCGCTGGAATACAAGGAAATCGAAACGAACGGCGAATGGAGAACGTACACGTTCTATATCCACACCGGCAGCGAAGCGAAAAACTACCGTCTGGAAGTATGGAGCGGCACGCGCGATAACAAGAGCGAATTCGAAGCGGGCAGCTACGTAATGTTCGCGGCGGATAACCGTACGGAACTCACTTCCGACACCTGGTCGTCGATGCTTCGGGAAACAGTCGAAAGCGCAAAAACGCAGTCGTATTTAAGCGACGAAGAGTTCTACAAGAGCGCGGCGGTAAGATACTATGCGTTCTCGTTCCTCGATTCGGCGAAATTCCTGCGGTACGATTCCTCGCTGGATAAAGACGACATCGGCAACGCGTACACCTCGTACGATTCCACTTCCGACACTTATAAGTTCGACCCCGATAAGAAGGCGGATTACGTTACCTACCTCGCCTACGAAAGCGACGATCACGAACAGAAGATTACGTTTGCGGATTATTCGAAAACGGACGTTTCCGTAACGGCGGATGCGAAAGACGACAACTCTTCGGACGGCGACGACAAGGACGATAACTCTTCTTCCGGCATGAACGGCTGGCTGTTTGCAAGCTCGATTGTTCTTGCGGCGGTATTGCTTCTTGCCATGGTAAGCATTGCCGTACAGCGCATCGTGAAAAAGAAGAACAGAACGAAAGCGCCCAAAACCGCAAAACCCGCAAAAAAATAAAAACGGATAAACCCGTTTAAATCAATCCCCCGGACAAACGCATTCGTCCGGGGGATTTTCAATGTCCTTTTTCATCTTTTCCGTTGTCCTCCGCAGGCAATCGCCGAACGAAAAAACGGTTATTTCTCAAAAGCGGCGCGATTTTCCGGAAAGTTTCTACCCGAACAGGCGCAACCCGTGCGGCAGATGATTTTTAATCACGCCGTTCGCCGCCTTTCCCCAGCCGAGCGGAAATCCGTCCGCGCACACCGCGCACCAACCCGCAACGCCGTCGAATCCGTCCGCCGGGATCTCTTCGCCGCGCAGATATTTTTGCACGCGCGCGTCGTCGTATTTCAGCGAAACAACGTTTTTCGCTTCGCCTCGTTTTAAAGAAAGGGCATAGGCATGGGCGGGTTCGAAACGGTTTTTCCTGATTTCGCCTAACTTTACGCCGCAGCGAAGAATTTTTAATTTCTGCCACGAAAAGCAGTTATCCGGCAAAGCGTACACCGCCCCGCCGTTTTCGTACAGGCAATATTTCTTCTTCTCGCCGAAAATTTTCAGGCAAAACTCGTCAATCAGATTCTGCGTCTGCCGCGAAACGTTGCTTTTCTGCACAGGCAAATCCCGCCGCCCGCCGCTCGTCTTTTCAAATACGGCGCAATAATGCCCTTCGCCGCGCGCCTTGTGCGGCAATATTTTTTCTTCGGAAATCAATCCGAACTCCGCGTGCCGCGTTAAAAACGCCCGCGTCTGCTCCTCGTCCTCTTCGCGCGAAAACGTGCATGTGGAATATACCAGTCTGCCGCCGCCCGCCAGCATCTTTGCCGCCGAATCCAGAATTTTTAGCTGCCGCGCGGCGCACAGCGCCACGTTTTCCTCGCTCCACTCCCGCCGCGCTTCTTCGGCGTTTTTGCGGAACATCCCCTCGCCGGAACAAGGCGCGTCCGCTACGATTTTATCGAAATATTCCGTAAAATAATCGCAGATTTCTTCGGGATACGCGTTCAGAACCACGGCGTTTTTCACGCCTGACCGCTCGATGTTCGAAAGCAGAATCTGCGCCCGCGCCCGCACGGGTTCGTTGCAGACAAGAATCCCCTCTCCCTGCATGGCGGCGGCAAGCGCGACGGTTTTTCCTCCCGGAGCGGCGCATAAATCCAGCACCCGTTCCCCGCGTTTCGCCTCTGCTTTCGGCGCAACGCACGCCGCCGAAGGCTCCTGCATGTAGTAAAGCCCCGCGCAGTGGTACGGGTCGCCGCCCACCTTTTCGTTCTTCACGTACCGCGCGTTTTCGTTCCAGGGCACGGCGCCGTCCAGCGTCAGCGGAGTAATTTTTTCGAATTCTCCGGCGTCGATTTTCAAAGAGTTGATCAATAAGCCTTTTTCGTACCCGGCACGCGAATATACGGCAAAAAAAGCCTCCCGCTCGTTTTCGGGAAGCTCGCCGCGCATTCTTTCTATAAATTTTTCGGGTAAATCAACCGTTTCCATCCGCCGCTACACCTCTTGTTTTTCGTTTTGCAGCGCTTCGCAAAGCGCCGCGCGACACTCCGCCGCCGTAACGATTTTCGCGCCCGCTTCTTCCGCCGATCTGCGCCGCAACCCGTTTTCGTCCTCCGGGCATACGTACATATCGCATTCGGCGCTTTTATACGCATACTTCGCGCCCGCCGCAAGCAGTTCTTTCAGCAGCGGAAACGCCTCTTTCTCGTTTTCTTCGATGCGATGCGAAAAGCTTACGCGCACGCTTTTCCACACACCCGTCTTGTTTCGTTTTCTCGAAGAAACGTCGGCAAAACGGTGAAATTCCGCCATCGCCTTTTCGCGCCGTTCTTTTTTCTGCCGCGCCTCTTCTTTTGCCCGCCGCCCCGCGCGCGAAGAAACGGAAGTAATTTCGTAATTTTCTATTCTGCCGGGCGTGATGTCGCACTTTTTAATCAGTTCGCGGAAAGAAACGCCCGCGGCTTTGCTCATCGCCTCGGCGGTTTTCATGGTGGCGTATGCGTCGTCCGCCGCCCTGTGCGGCGTAAATTCCACGCCTAACTCCTCGGCGATTTTTCCGAGAGAATACTGCCGTTTCATATCCCCTTTCAGGCACATATACACATACTGCGTGTCGGCGAAATCAAACGCGAACGAGGGCAGAGAAAAACGTTTCGATTCCAGATTCAGATATTTCACGTCGTTGCCCGTGGCATGCCCGCACACAAGCGTATCTTTATCCTGCAACATCGCGTAAATTCTCTGCGCCACCGCGGGAAAATCCGGGCACTCCTTGAATTCGTTGTAATCGTACGGCAAAACCAACCCCCGTTCTCCCCTTCTGTCGGTGAGATGGAAGCCGCCGTGAGGATTGATTAAAATATCCTCTTTTTTCACCACGTTGAAATCTTCGTCGGTCAGGCAATAGCCGAACGCGCAGATTTTCGCCGTGTTTTTATTCACGCTGGCGCATTCAATATCAAAAAACAAATACATTTTCGGCAAAATCAAAGCAAAAAACGCCGCGCCGCAGCCATTTCATCAAAAAAACTGCGCGCGGTGTTTTTCCGTCGGTTTATTTCGTGGGAAGAATTACTTTCTTTCCGCCCATATACGGCTGCAACACTTCGGGAATCGTAACGCTGCCGTCCGCCTGCAGATGGTTTTCCACAAACGCGATCAGCATTCTCGGCGGCGCCACCACCGTGTTGTTCAGGGTGTGCGCCAGTTTCGTTTTGCCGTCCGTATCCTTATAGCGGATGGAAAGTCTGCGCGCCTGCGCGTCCGTCAGGTTCGAACACGAACCCACTTCGAAATATTTCTTCTGTCTGGGCGACCACGCTTCCACGTCGCAGCTCTTGTATTTCAGATCGGCAAGATCTCCCGAACAGCAACCCAGCTGGCGTACGGGAATTTCCATCGAACGGAACAATTCCACCGTATACTGCCAGAGTTTGTCGTACCACGCGTCGCTTTCTTCGGGGCGGCACACCACAATCATTTCCTGCTTTTCAAACTGGTGAATACGATAAATGCCGCGTTCCTCGATGCCGTGCGCGCCCTTTTCTTTCCGGAAGCAGGGCGAATAGCTCGTCAGCGTCAACGGCAGCTTCGCACCGTCGATGATCTGCCCCATGAATCTGCCGATCATCGAATGTTCGGAAGTGCCGATAAGATACAGATCCTCGCCTTCGATCTTGTACATCATATTGTCCATTTCGTCGAAGCTCATCACGCCCGAAACCACGTCGCCGTGAATCATATACGGCGGAATCACGTACGTGAAGCCCTTATCTATCATGAAATCGCGGGCATAGGTAAGCACGGCGGAATGCAGACGGGCAATATCGCCCGTAAGATAATAAAATCCCTGCCCGGAAGTGCGGCGCGCGGAATCCACGTCGATGCCGTCCAGTCTTTCCAGAATATCCAGATGATACGGCACTTCGAAATCGGGCACGACGGGCTCGCCGAACCGTTTGAGTTCCACGTTCTCAGAATCGTCTTTACCGATAGGCACGTCGTCGGCGATGATATTCGGAATCGCCATCATCGCTTTTTTCAGCGCCTCGTCCGCGGCCTCGTTTTCCTTTTCTATCTCCGCAAGGCGTGCGGCGTCGGCGGTTACCTGCGCTTTCACCTTTTCCGCTTCGTCTTTTTTGCCTTCTTTCATCAGCACGCCCACCTGCTTGGAAAGGGAATTGCGCGCGGCGCGGAGGGAATCCCCCTCGGCGATTAACGCGCGGCGTTTCGCGTCCAGCGAAAGCACCTCGTCCACCAGCGGTAATTTCTTATCCTGAAACTTTTTGCGGATATTTTCCCGCACTTTATCGGGATTCGTCCTGATGAGATTGATGTCGATCATAATTCAAACTTCTCCTTATGCTTTTCGTAACGTTTGTACAGCGATTTTCTTCATTATACAACTTTCCGCCAAAAATTGCAATTAAATCAGCGAATAAATCTGCGAAACTCGCCCGATTTTTAGGTTTCGGCATATTTTTTCCTTAAATAAAGCGCAATCGGCAAAACTTATCGCGAAAGTCTTGTATTTTTTTTGCCGATATGGTATAATAGATTTGTATACGTCCCCGCGTCGGGCGTACGTATCGTAAAAATTTCGAATTACGGAGACATCGATATGCCGGAAATCAAAACCGACGAGGCTGAAAAAAACGGCGCCGCGGCAAGCGCCGAAGCCCCCGGAACCCAAGACGTAAAAAAGAATAAAAAACAAAAGGAAGAGGCGGAAATCGTCCGCTTCAATCCGGATAAAAACATCGGTTTAACCGAAGCGCAGGTAACTTCGCGGCAGGAACAGGGACTTGTAAACAGCGCGCCGAAAAAATATTCCAAAACGTACGGAAGCATATTTTTCGGCAACATTTTCACGTTCTTCAACTTCCTCTGCGTCGTGGCGGCAGTGGCGCTGGTTCTGGCGCACGCCCCCCTTTCTCAGTTCACGTTCGTGCTGATTTTTACCTGCAACATCGTGGTAGCCATCGTACAGGAAATCCGCGCGAAAGTAAAAATCGATAAACTTTCCATCCTATCCGCCCCCACGGCGAAAGTGCTGCGCAACGGCAAAAAGAAGGAAATCCCCGTAGAAGAAATCGTTCTCGACGACGTGATTTTCCTCTCCTCCGGGCAGCAGATTCCCGCCGACTGCGTGATGCTGGACGGCGCGGGCGACGTAAACGAAGCGCTGCTTACGGGCGAATCGGTTCCCATCAAAAAAGCCGAAGGCGATCCGCTTCTTGCCGGCTCGTTCGTAACGGGCGGCAGAGTTACGGCGCGCGTGGATAAAATCGGCACGGAAACGTATATCAACAAACTTACGGCGCGCGCCAAAAAATACAAACGCCCCAACTCGGAAATCATCAATTCCATCCACCTCTTCATCAAACTGATCGGTCTGATGATCGTTCCCGTGGCGATTCTGATGTTTTTCACCAACCTGAAAGCGGCGGATATCGAATGGGCGGATATCGAAGCGCGCGGCGGCTTCATTAAAATACTCTTATCCACAAACACGTTCGATTCCGTCATTCAGAAAACGTTTTCCGTAGTCATCGGCATGGTGCCTTCCGGCTTATTGCTGCTCACCACCGTGGCGCTCTCCGTGGGCATGATCCGTCTGGCGAAATACAACACGCTGGTACAGGATATGTACTCTCTCGAAATGCTGGCGCGCGTCAACGTTCTGTGCCTCGATAAAACGGGCACGATTACCGACGGCAGAATGCGTGTGAGCGACTGCGTGCTTTTAAATAACCCCACCGAATACACCGTCGACGATATTTTAGGCTCCATGCTCGCCTCCCTCGACGATAACAACCAGACTTCCATCGCCCTGTACGAGCGTTTCGGGCACTCCTCGGCGCTGCAGGCAACGGCGCAGATTCCTTTCTCGTCCGTCCGCAAGCTTTCCGCCGTATCGTTCGGCGACGTGGGCACGTTTGCGATGGGCGCGCCGGAATTCGTGCTGAAACCCATGACCGCGCGCGTGGAAAAACTGGTGAAGCAGTACGCGCAGATGGGGCTTCGCGTGCTTGTTCTTGCGCACACGCCCAACCAGATTACGGGCGAAAAACTTCCCGTGATCTTCCGCCCCGTGGCAATCATCACCCTATCCGATAATATCCGCCCGGACGCGATCGACACCATCCGCTGGTTCAAGAAAAACGACGTTGCCGTAAAAGTCATTTCCGGCGACAACCCCGTTACCGTTTCGGAAGTAGCGCGGCGCGCCGGCATCGTAAACGCCTCGCAGTTCATATCGCTGGAAGGCTTATCCCCCCTCGAAGTGGAAACGGCGGCAAACGAATACACGGTATTCGGGCGCGTTACGCCGGAACAGAAAGCGATTTTAATCCGTTCCATCAAAAAAGCAGGCAACACCGTAGCGATGACGGGCGACGGCGTAAACGATATTCTCGCCATGAAAGAAGCGGACTGCGCCGTATCGGTGGCTTCGGGCAGCGAAGCGGCGAGAAACGTTTCCAACCTCGTTTTACAGGATAATAATTTCGCCTCCATGCCGAAAATCGTAAACGAAGGCAGGCGCGTTATCAACAACATCAAAAATTCCGCGTCGCTGTATATCATGAAAACGCTGCTCACGCTGATTCTTGCCGTAGTGTGCATCACCACAAGCAGCAAATACTTCTTCACCACCAACAACATGATTCTGTACGAAGTGCTTATCAGCGCCGTGCCGTCGTTCGTGCTTTCGTTGCAACCGAATACCAGCCGCGTAAAAGGCAAGTTTATCCCCTTCGTCATATCGCGCGCGCTGCCGGGGGCAATCACTATGGCGCTCGGCATCATCACGCTGGATATTCTGCACCAGAGTACGCTCTCGTATATTTTCGATTACACCGCCGCAAGCGGCGAAACCGTCAGCTTATACGAACCTATGCTGATTTTAGCTCTTACGTTCACGGGACTTGTGATGCTGCTTCGCATCTGCCAGCCGCTCAACCTTATCCGCGCGGCGCTGTTCGCAATCTGTACGGCGGCTTGCGTTACCGTTCTTGCCGTCCCCACGCTCGGCGAGCTTGTGTACGAAGGCTGGTCGCACATCGATTTCAACGTAACGCAGATTCTCTTAATCGTGGTACTCGTGCAGGCGGCAATGCCTATTTCCACGGGGCTGATTAAATTCTTCGATATGTTCAACCCCGCCGACGACGAGCCCGTATCTACGATGCGTTATTCCGCCGCCGCCGTTTCCGGCAACGCGGCGAACTATGCCGACGAAGACGACGCCCCCGTCGGCGCTGCGGCAACCCATCCGCAGACGGCGGAAACCGGCGCGAAAGTCTGGAATATCTTCCGCCGCAAATTCGGCAAAAAGAAATAACCTCTTTCCGGCATCCGGCGAATAAAGAGACGAGCGCCGCAGAGCCGATAGAGAACAGAAATTGTCCGCCTATTTCATAGGCTTCCCCTTGCCTCCATAAAATTTTGCCTTACACCAAGCCTTCCCCTTGGGGGGAAGGTGGACAAAGCAAAGCTTTGGACGAATGAGGGGCGCAACTTGTTTTCTACCCGAATTATTTCAATCAAGGGTTGCAACTTGTTCGTCAGCCTCTCGTTCGTCAGCCTCTTGCTTTCCCCTTCGGGGAGAGTGGCGAGCGACAGTGAGCCGAGAGAGGTCAGCCTCTTTCCACCAAACAAAGCCCCTTATAAACTCTCCAGCTCGTCCAGCGTCAATTCGTACGCAGGAATAAATTTTTCGAAGAAATATTCCACTTCCGGCATTTTGCGGGAATGTAAATCCGCCTCGATGGAAGCTTTCGCCTTCAGAAATTCCGCGTTTCCGCCGCGCAATTCTTCCAGACACTTCACATACGCCGCAAAGCGGTCCGCCGCCTTCATAATCTTATATTCTTCGCTGTTTTCGTCCGCAAATACGTACGGCGCCACGCTTTCCCGAAGTTCCGCGGGCAACGTTGCCACCAGCTTTTCGCATGCCAGTTTTTCAAGGCTTTTGTATTCGCCCTGTATGCCGCGGTTGTAATATTTCACGGGCGTGGGCAAATCCCCCGTCATCACTTCCGATGTTTCGTGGTATACGGCGTACAGCACCGCCTTTCCCTCGTCCGCGTTCCCGCCGTACAGCGTGTTTTTAATCGCGCACAGCGCGTGCGTAATCAGCGCCACGCACTGAGAATGTTCCATGATGTTTTCGTCGCGCGTGCAGCGCATCAGCGGCCAGCGACGGATGAATTTCATCCTGTCCAGATAGGCGTAAAAATCGAATCTGCCCTTTTCCCCGTTCGTTTCCTTCGTCTGCATAAATTCCTCCGTAAAAGCTCGTATTTTCGTAAGTTTTGTAAATTTTTGCCGAAACGCTCGTTTTTTTGTTGACAAAGCGTATCGCTTGTTTTATAATACTGTTTGCAAGTAAACGCTTGCAAATTAAATATTATCCGTCGTGGGTGCTGTAAAAGGCTGAGATTATACCATTTGAATCGGACGGGACAATCCCCGAACGAAAGAACGATGTAACTACCTCTGTATGCTTTGTATTCCGCTCACGCGCTGCGTGTGCGGTTTTTTCATTATTTTATATACCTCACGCGGGCGGCGCGTAAACGCAGAATCCTGCTTCGCCGGGGGCTTCCCGCAATTTTTCGTGCCGGACGGAAAGGAGAATCTTTTATGTTTCAATCATTGCTTGCTTGCTATTCCGAGAAGCTGAAAAACGATAAAGGCAAAACAATCGGCTACGTTTACGAAGATCTGTGGACGAAATACGCCTCCAACCTGCTCGGAAAAGTATTCATGTACGCGGCGCTGTTCCTCATCGCGGCGCTCGTAATCGTCGGCATCGTTACCCGTCTGAAAAAAGCGGAAAAATTTTCGTCGTACTTAAAAATCGCGGCTGCCATCGGCGTTTCTTTCGCGCTCACCGTTATCTTAACGATGCTTGCCGTCGGCTTCGGCAAAATCGGCGAAAAAGGCTATATGCAGGAAAAGCCGATGCTGCTTGTGCTGATCCCCCCCATGGTTCTTGCGGGAATCGCGATTCTCGGCGGCATCGCGTCGTATATCTCTTATCTCTATTCGAAAAAGGCGGGCAAAACGGTATTGTACGTTACGTTCGCGCTGTTTGCCGCGGCGCTTATCGCCACGTTTGTTTGCCTTATCGTTTACTTCAATAAAAACATTTCAAACGACGGCTATTACGATACGGCGGACGGCTCGTACGGCAAAGTGAATCAGCTTGTTCTGTATCTCGCTTCCGCGCTTCTTATCGCCGTCGCGCTGATTGCGGCGTTCCTTTGCGATAAAAAAGGCAGTTTCACGTTCGATTCGAAGAGCATCGCCCTTGCGGGTATCTGCGTTTCGTTATCGTTCGCGCTTTCGTATATCAAACTCTGGGATTTGCCGCAGGGCGGCAGCGTAACGCTGGTTTCGCTTCTTCCCGTCATGCTTTTCTCGTATATCTACGGCGCAAAGAAAGGCTTGTTCGTCTGCTTCGTATACGGCGTTCTGCAATCTTTGCAGGATCCGTACATCATTCACCCCGCGCAGTTCCTTCTGGATTACCCCGTCGCATTTTCGATGGCGGGACTTGCGGGCGTTCTGAAAAACGTAAACATCAAATCGCAGCAGCTTAAATTCTCGCTGTCCGCGCTCATCGGCGGCACGATGCGTTACGTATCGCACGTGTTTTCCGGGGCGTTTGCATTCGGCGCGTACGCGCTCGACGACGGCGCTGCCAACGTATACACGTACAGCCTTGCTTACAATTCGTTTGTGTTTGTAGATATTCTTCTCGTCATCGTCGCAGGGGCGTTGCTGCTCTCCTCGAAGTCGTTCGTTGCCGAAACGAAGAAATTCTCCGCGAACGCGCAAGCCGAAAAAACCGTTCCCGACGGCACCGAATCCGCCGGAAAATAATCAGCTCACCCGGCGCGGGCGATGTACTCCTTTTCGTCGTCCGCGTCTCCCATTTTCGCCCGTCTGCGGAGTTTCCGCGGACGGGTTTTTTGTGCGATTTTCGGGATGTTTTTTGTATATCCGGAGCTTTTTTGTGCGTATTTTTAAGGGTTTTTCCGTATAAAAAAGCCGTTTTTTCGTGGTTTTCGGTACAAGAAACGCATCAAAACGCACGAAAAAACGGTGTTTTTTACGCAATTCAGCCGTATTTTACACGCAAATCTGCTTCAGAATTTCGCCGTCAAGCACAATTTTTTTCGCCTGTACGTCCACGCTTTTCACCACGCCGCGCACGGCGGGAAAGCGCAGTTCTTCCTTGCCGTCGGATACGGTGTAAACGTCGGAAGCAAGCGAGGTTACGTCGGTAAGCGTGCCGTATACTTTTCCCGATTCGTCCGATACTTCGCAGCCGATCAGGTCTACGATGTAATACGTCCCCTCGTCAAGCGGCGGAGCGTCGTCGCGTTCGGCCTCCACTTCTTTGCCGCGCAAAAGTTCCGCCGCGTTGCGGTCCGGCACACCGCGAAGCCCCAGAAACGCGAAACCGCTTTCGCCCGTGCGGAACGAAAGCACTTTGTATTCCTCGTCGCCGATAAACACGCGCCTGAAATATTTCACCGCCGTGTTTTCGTCGGTATACGTTTTGATTTTGATTTCGCCGCGGATGCCCTGCGGCTTCAGCACTTCGCCGATTACCAGCCTTGCCATTCGTAAGTCCTTCCCATATTGCACATAAGGCAAAAAGGCTTTTTTCACGTATGCCGTTCCAAAAGCCTGTTGTCTGTGTTGTAAGCGGGCGCTCCGCTTATTCGCCGTCGTCGCCGTCTACTCTGTCTCCGCCTTTTTCGCGGATTTCGATAACGTAACGCTTGGAATCGGCGGGCGTGGCGGCGCGCACGATGGTACGCAACGCCTTCGCTATCTTGCCCTGTCTGCCGATCACTTTGCCCATATCCGCAGGGGAAAGGGAAACGGTAACTTCGATGGCGCGGTCTTTTTCCGTAACTTCGTAGCTGACGTTTTCCTTATCTTCGGCGAACTGATCGACGATGTATTTAATCAATTCCAGCATAATATTTCTCCTGAACCGAATGCAAAGAACCCTTGATTACTTCTTGGACTTCTTGCCTTTGGTTTTTGCGGGGCTGAGCTTTTCCGATTTTTCGATAACGCCCGCCTTCACAAGCAGGTTCTTCACCGTTTCGGTGGGCTGAACGCCTTTTTTCAGCCAGTCTTTCGCTTTATCCGCGTCGATCGTCAGTTCGATGGGCTCGGCAGTGGGACGATAATGCCCTACGCATTCGATATATTCGCCCGAAGCCGCTTTTCTTGCGTCCGCTACCACCACACGGTAGATAGGATTTCTCTTATCGCCGAGTCTTACAAGTCTCATTTTTACCATTGTTCTATACCTCCGAAAGTATATAAAAATTTTTACAGGGGGTTCCTGTTTTTTAGCTTTGTTTCAATAAATGCCACGCCCCTCATTCGGCGGCTTTGCAAGGAGCTTTCGCTCATTCTCTCTCGTTTTCCTCTCTCGACGCTTCGCGCCACTCTCCCCGAAGGGGAAAGCAGGAATAATGCCGGCATAACGAACAGGCGAAGCCTGCCCGACGGGGAAAGCAAGATGCGCCGCTATACAAGCGCGGCTCAGAAAGGTAAGCGCATACGCCCTTTCGATCCCTTCAGCTGCTTCATCAGCTGCTTCGCCTGATCGAACTGCTTCAGGAGTTTGTTGATATCCTGCACGTCCGTTCCGCTGCCCGCCGCGATGCGGCGCTTGCGTTTGCTATCGATAATCGACGGATTTTCGCGTTCGCCCGGAGTCATGGAAAGGATGATCGCCTTGGTGCGTTCCATCTGCTTTTCATCCACGTCCTCTTCGGAAATTTTATATTTCCCCGCGCCCGGCAGCATGCCGAGCATCGATTTGGCGCCGCCCATTTTCTGCATCATTTCGAACTGCGAGAGGTAATCGTTCAGCGTGAACGCGCCCTCTTTCATCTTCTGCTGCATCTTTTTGGCGTCCTCTTCCGTAATCGCCTGCTGCGCCTTTTCGATGAGCGACAGCACGTCGCCCATGCCTAAGATGCGGGACGCCATGCGATCGGGATAGAACGGTTCCAGATCTTCCGGTTTTTCGCCCACGCCGATAAATTTGATGGGCTTGCCCGTAACCTTTTTTACGGAAAGGCACGCGCCGCCGCGGGTATCGCCGTCCAGCTTCGTTAAAATCACGCCCGTGATGTCCAGCCGGTTGTTGAACGTTTCCGCCACGTTGACGGCTTCCTGCCCCGTCATCGCGTCTACCACCAGAAGCGTTTCGGTAACTTCCACCGCCTTTTTGATTTCTTCCAGCTCGTTCATCAGCGTTTCATCGATCTGAAGCCGCCCGGCGGTATCTAAAATCACCGTGTCGTACCCCATAGACTTCGCGTATTCGATTGCCTGCTTCGCCGTTTTTACAGGCGACTGCGTGCCTTTTTCGAACACTTCGCAGCCCACTTTTTTGCCGACGACCTGCAGCTGAGAAATTGCGGCGGGGCGGTAAATATCGCCCGCCGTGAGAAGCGGTTTTTTGCCCTGCTTTTTTAAAAGATACGCCAGCTTTCCGCACAGCGTGGTTTTGCCCGCGCCCTGCAAGCCGCACATCATAATTACCGTAGGCGGCTTGGGCGCCACCTCGATTTTAGCGTTTTTGCCGCCCATGAGCGCGATCAGTTCGTCGTTGACGATTTTGATTACCTGCTGCGCGGGGTTGAGCGATTTTAAAATTTCCTGCCCGACGGCTTTTTCGGAAACCTCGGCGATAAATTCTTTCGCCACCTTTAAGTTGACGTCCGCTTCCAAAAGCGCCACGCGCACTTCGCGCATCGCGCCGCGGATTTCCAGTTCCGTAAGTTTCCCGCGCTTGGTCAGCTTGGAAAATATGTGATTGAGCCGTTCGGAAAGCGAAGAGAACAACGCCATTTTTCCAAAACCTCCCGTTTTATTTCTGCGCCGATTTCAATGCGGAAAGCTCCTTTTTCAGCGCGATGACGCCCAGCTTCGAATCGTATTCTTTCATCTGTTCGCACGAAGTGCGCAGACAATCGGAAACGCTCTGGCGGGAAATACCCTTTTCTTCGCCGATTTCGCCCAGCGAAAGATCGTAATTGAGATACAGTTCGCAGATTTCTTTCTTGCGGGGCGTGAGAAGTTCGCCGTAAGTATCGAAAAGTTCGGTAAACGAACTTTCTTTTTCCGTGCGTACGTCCATAATCATCCGCCTCTTCAAAAAATCTGTTCCCATTATAACAGATAAAAAAACTTCTGTCAAGTAAAAATACATGACAGAAGAAAATTTTTCGGTCTTGTTTAAAACAGTTGCAGAATATCCACGAGAATGGCGAACGCGAAGAGGAAAACGATGCCGATGAAATGAATGGCGGCTTCCACTTTGCGGTTGATGGGCTTTTTGCGAATCCATTCGATGATGCAGAACACCACTTTCGAACCGTCCAGCGCGGGAATGGGCAGTAGATTGAACACGGCGAGATTGACGCCGATAAACGAGGCGATGTTAAGAAAACTCATCCAGCCGCCGCGCGCCTGTTCGGAAGCCACCTTGATGGTAGTAATCGGTCCGCCCATGCTTCTGATAGAAATTTTGCCCGTAACCAGCTGTCCCAGCGAGGAAAGCACCATGCCCGCCTCTTTCCACGAATACGCGAACGAATCGCCCACGGTAACGCCGAATTTTTCCTTTACCGTAACGGAAGCAAGCCCCGTAACGCCGAGCGCTTTCAGAACGCCCGTGGCTTTGCCGAGCGAATCGAATTCGTCGTGCGAGGCGCCCAGCGTGATTTGCAGCGTGATTTGTTTCAGCGCGCCGTTTTCAAGGCGCAGCACTTCCGCCGTAACCGTATCGCCCTTGTTTTTGCCTTTCATCGCCGCCATATAATCGGAGATGAGATACAGCCGCCTGCCCTCGATGCTCATGATGATATCGTCCGCCCGCAAAGGCGTTTGTATCTGCGCCGCGTTTTCCCCCTCGGGAAGGCTCGCCACCCGGTAGAGCGGTCTGCCGCAGGACAAAAACATGACGAAAATGAGAAGAACGCCGAGCAGATAATTCATCGTGGCGCCCGCAAGCAGCACGATGATGCGCTTCCAGGGGGGCTGATCGTTGAATCTTTCGCCCTTGGGTTCGGGGTACGATTCCTCTTCCGCTCGTTCTTTCGCCTCGGCTTGCGCCGGCGGAACCGCCGCGGAAGCGGCAGGCGTTTCAAGCTCGCCGAACGGCGCTTCTTCATCGGGCTGCTTTTCCGTTTTTTCCGCTTGCGGCGCCGCGCCGCCCGCGCTTTCCTCTTCCGTATCGTCCTCGCCGTCGAACGCGCAATATCCGCCGAGCGGAATCACGCGGAGCGCGAACAATTCTCCCGTTTTTTTACTGCGCTTTTTATAAATCGCGGGACCGAAGCCCACGGAAAATTCGTTGATTTTAAAGCCGAGCGCTTTGCCGGCGAGATAGTGCCCGAATTCGTGAATGGTTACCATGGCGAGAAGAATCGCCACCGCCGCCAGCACGCCGCCCGCATTCTTTAAAAATTCCGTAAATTTTGCGGCAAGTATCGCCTCCATGTTTTTCTCCTTAACCGAATAGCCCGTTTCCGTACGGCTACAATTATCGGCAGCCGAAGCGCGAAATATACGCGCGCGCCGCCGACCGCGAAAGCGCGTCCGTTTCCGCAAGCGCTTCGAAACTATCCACTTTTTGCCCTTTCGTTTCCCCCAGCACGGCTTTCAGACAATCGGCAATCTGCAGAAAGCCGATTTCGCCGCGGAGGAACGCGTACACCGCTTCTTCGCCCGCGCCGTTGAGCGCGCAGGGATAGTTATCCCCCGCCTCGCCCGCCGCCAGCGCCACGGAAAAGCACGGGAATTTTTCTCGCTCGAGCGGCAGAAAATGCAGCGCCGCCAGCTTTTCGAAATTCAGGCTTTCGCAACAGGAAAGCCGCCGGGGATAGGTGAGCGCCAGCTGGATGGGCAATTCCATGGACGGAACGCCCAGCTGCGCGATGACGGCGCCGTCCTCGAATTCCGCCATGGAATGCACCACGCTTTCGGGATGCACCAGCGCGTGAATTTTCGAAAACGGGGCGTTGTACAGATGATGCGCTTCGATGACTTCGAAGCCCTTGTTTAAGAGCGTGGCGCTGTCGATCGTGATTTTCGCGCCCATGTTCCACGTGGGATGTTTCAGGGCGTCCGCCGCCGTTACGCTTTGCAACTCTTCCGCGGTTTTCGAATAGAACGGACCGCCGCTCGCCGTGATAAGGAGCCGCCTGAAAGGCGTATCGCGCCGGAAATTCAGCGCCTGCCAAAGCGCGGAATGTTCGCTGTCTACCGGGCGGATTTCCGCGCCGTGTTTCTGCGCTTCGCCCATGAAATACTCGCCGCCGCACACCAGCGTTTCTTTGTTGGCGAGCGCGACGGGCATGCCGAGCCGAGCCGCCGCAAAGGAATAGGATAGCCCCGCGAACCCGCTTGCCGCCACCAGCGCGACGTCGGCGCCGCCAAAAACTTCCAGCGCCTCTTTTTCGCCGCAATAAAACGCCGTGCCCTGCGGCAGCGCGCCGCGGATGGTTTCGCCCGATTTTTTATCGGCGACGGCGGCGATTTTCGGGCGGTATCTGCGTATGATTTCCGCGAATTTTTCGCTGCCGTGCCCTGCCGCCGCGGAATACAATTCAAACTCGTCGGGATGTTTGTCGATGACGGACAGCGTTTGCGTGCCGATAGAGCCCGTTGCGCCGATGAGTGCGATTTTTATCATTTTTGCGTTTTCCTTATATGCTGCGCCTCGCGGGATATGCTACGACTCGCGGGATTATGCTACGACTTGCGGGATTATGCTACGACTTGCGGGATTATGCTACGACTTGCGGGATATGCTACGCCCCTCATCCGTCAAGGCTTCGCCTTGCCACCTTCTCCCAAGGGAGAAGGCTCTGACAGAAGCGGGCAATTTTTTGCGCTTACGCGACGGGCAGCGCGCCGATGACGACGAATACGAGGTACACCGCCGCCGTGGCAAACAGAGTGCCGTCGATTCTGTCCATGACGCCGCCGTGTCCCGGAAGAAGCTTGCCCATGTCTTTGATGCCCGCCTTGCGTTTTACGCAGCTTTCGGCAAGATCGCCGAATTCGGTTGCCGCCGCCGTAACCAGTCCGATAAGAAGATACACGGGCAGAAACAGGTACATTTTTTCGAAGCTGCCCGCCACGGCGTTGTAAGAAAAGTAGAGAATCGCCGCGCCGACAAGTCCGCCGACAAGCCCGCCGACGCCGCCGATGACCGTTTTATTCGGAGAGACGGACGGAGCCATTTTTTTCGGGAATTTCTTTTTCATGAATCTGCCGAACACGTACGCGATGGAATCGGCGAACGGCGAGATGACGAAAATGCAAAGGACGGCGAGGTTGGAATCGAACGCGTATTTTTCAAGTCCTTCCGCGGGCAGGTGATTGGCAAGCGAGAGAAGAACAAGAAGCGCCGTGGGATATGCCGCGGCGAAAAACGCCGCGCCCGTGTTGGCGATACCCGTTTCCGCGTGGCGGACGACGAGCAACGAAACGAGATAAAAGGCGAGAACGAGGAACGTTATCCCCGCCGCGCGGGCGCCGCAGCCGTAAAACTGCTGAAAAAGCGCGCACGCGGGCACGCATGCCGCCGCGAACGCCATGACTCCCGCCGCCTGCGCTTTGGTAGGCGCCGGGAAAGTTTCCGCCGCGGTTTCGGAGCCGTCTTTGAGTTTGTTTTTGTTGCCGAGCGCGCCGAACGCGCGGAGCATTTCGAACGTGCCGATAAGCGAAAACAGCCAGATAAGCGCGTCGAAGCACAAATCGGACACATAAATTTTTAACAGATAGAATACGGCGAGAACCGCTACGTAGCTCGCCCCCGTGATAAGACGTATTCCCATACGCTTTATTCTCCTTTTTCTTCCGTAGATTGCGTATTTGTTTCCGTACTTTCCTCTTTTCCGGAATCTTTTTCGGAAGAATCGTCGTTTACGAGGCATTGTTCGTCGGTTTTGCCGAAACGGCGCGTGCGGGTTGCGTACGCGATCAATGCTTCGTCCAGATCTTTATCGGAAAAATCCGGAAACATTTTATCGGAAAAATACAGTTCCGCATAGGCGCCTTGCCAAAGCAGGAAGTTGGAAAGCCGCAGCTCTTTTCCCGTGCGGATGATGAGATCGGGATCGGGCAGCCCCGCCGTGTAGAGAAATTCGGAAATATCCCGTTCGGTAACCGCTCTGCCCTCGCTTTTCGCTTTTTCCGCCGCTTTTTCCGCCGCCCGCGCGATTTCCGCGCGGGAACCGTAGCCGAGCGCCACGTTTACCCCCCTGCCCTCGTACATTGCGGATTCTTCCTGCGCCTGAAGCAGAAGTTTCTGCACGTCGGAAGGAAACAGCGACAAATCGCCGATGACGCGGACGCGCGCTTTGCGCTCCGCGATTTCGCGCATGCAGGGTACGAAATGATTGCGGATTAAATCGAACAGACAATCGAGTTCCTTCTGCGGGCGGGAAAAATTTTCGGTGGAAAGCGCGTACACGGTAACGTAATTCACGCCGACGTCAAGCGCGTGGCGCAACAAACCCATCATTCTGTCCATGCCGTAACGGTGCCCCACGGAACGGGGCAGCAGACGTTTTTTCGCCCACCTGCCGTTGCCGTCCATGATGACGCCGATATGGCGCGGCAGACTTGCGGCGCACGGCAATGCGGCGCCTGCTTTTATTTTATTCTTTTTCATAGCGTTTCAGAACCGTTTACGCAAGGCGCCCGTCAGATGGACATCAGGTCTTTTTCTTTCGCCGCGATGATGGCGTCCAGCTTCGTCATGGCGGAAGTTACGCTCTTTTCCGCATCCGCTTCGCACGCCGCGGCTTCGTCCTCGGAAAGTTCTTTCGCCGTTTTCATCTTTTTGATGACGTCCATGGCGTTTCTGCGGGCGTTGCGGATTTCCACCTTGGTTTCTTCGCCCATTTTCTTGATTTGCTTGACAAGTTCCTTTCTGCGTTCCTCCGTCATGACGGGGAACACGATGCGGATGACTTTGCCGTCGTTCGTGGGGGTAAGCCCCAGATTGGACTGCAGAATGGCTTTTTCCACCGCTTTTAACAGCGATTTATCCCACAGGGAAATCTGCAGGCATCTTGCGTCCAGCGCGCTGACGTTGCCGAGCTCGATGAGTTTGCTCATGCCGCCGTACGCTTCCACTTCGATTCTGTCGAGAATGTGCGGGTTGGCGCGCCCGGCGCGGATGGCGGAATATTCCCCCTCCAGCGAATCTATGGCGCGTTCCGACGCGTCCTCAAGCTCCAGCATCATCTCTTCGATTTTTTCGTTTTCTATCATTATATTTGCCTCCGTTTCGGTTTTTTTTATTGTTTCGTTGCGGACGTTACTCCGCGGAAATGAGCGTGCCGATCTTCTCGCCGCATACGGCGCGAAGAATGGAATCTTTTTCGTTCAGACCGAACGCGAGCGTGGGAACGCCGTTTTCCATGCACATGGTAGCCGCCGTGGAATCGATGACTTTCAGCCCCTGATTCACGATGTCGTTATAAGTAAGTTTATCGTACTTCTTTGCGGCGGGGTTGGTTTTCGGATCGGAATCGTAGATGCCGTCTACGTTTTTCGCCATTAACAGAACGTCCGCCGAAATTTCGCAGGCGCGGAGCGCCGCCGCCGTATCGGTGGAGCAGTAGGGATGCCCCGTGCCGCACGCGAAGATGACGATACGCCCTTTTTCGAAATGTCTGAGCGCCTTGCGCATGACGAGCGGTTCCGCGATGGAAATCATGTTGAGCGCCGTCTGCACGCGCACGGGTACGCCGCGCTGTTCGATGGCGTCCATCATGGCAAGCGAGTTCATCACCGTGGCGAGCATGCCCATCTGGTCTGCCGTGGAACGATCCATTTTCGTGCCCTGTCTGCCGCGCCAGAAATTGCCGCCGCCGATAACGACGCCGATTTCCACGCCCATGGCGTGCACTTTCACGATTTCGTCCACTACCCCCGCGATAACTTCCTGATTGAGCCCGAAGCCCTGTTCGCCCGCGAGCGCTTCGCCCGAAAGCTTGAGTAAAATCCTTTTGTATACAGGTTGCATGTTGTTTCCCTCCGTAAGGTATGATTGTTATGGTTTATTCCGATTGATTTGCGGTTTGTTTCCGGCGGTTTTTGCCGAAAAAATGAAGTTCGCCGAATTTTTTTCGGGCAAGGGGAAGCCTTGACGATACGCGCCGTTTATAAAAACAGACAGGCGTCGCCGAACGAGAAAAAGCGGTATTTATGTTCGACGGCGTATTTGTAAACGCCGAGGATTTCTTCCCTGCCCGTCAGGCACGCCACCAGCATGACGAGCGTGCTTTCGGGTAAGTGAAAATTGGTAATCAGCCCGTCGACGCACTTCATTTTGTAAGGCGGATACAGGAAAATTTCCGTATTGCCTTTCTGCGCGCGCACAAAGCCGTTTTCGTCCGCCACGCTTTCCAGCGTGCGCACCGACGTGGTGCCCACGGCGATCACCCGCCGCCCCTCTTTTTTTGCGCGGTTGATGATTTCCGCCGCCTCTTCGGAAACTTCGTAGTATTCCGAGTGCATTTTGTGATCGGTGATGATTTCTTCGGAAACGGGGCGGAACGTGCCCAACCCCACGTGCAGCAGCACTTCCGCGATTTCCACGCCCATGGCGCGGATTTTATCCATCAGCTCTTTCGTGAAATGCAGCCCCGCCGTGGGTGCGGCAGCCGAGCCGTCCACTTTGGAGTACACCGTGTTGTAGCGCGTTTTATCTTTGAGCTTTTCGTGAATGTACGGCGGCAGAGGCATGGTGCCCACGCGGCTTAACACGTCCTCGAAAACGCCGTCGTAAGTAAACTCCACGATACGTTCGCCCGAATCGGTAACGTCTTTCACGGTGAAAGACAGTTCGGGAGAAACGGTCATCGTAACGCCGATTTTTCCCTTTTTGCCGGGGCGCATCAGCACTTCCCACGTGCGCGTGTCGTAGCGCTTTAAAAGCAGCACTTCCACGTTGCCGCCGTGTTCCGTCTTTGCGTAGATACGCGCGGGAATCACCCGCGTATCGTTTACCACCAGCACGTCGCCGGGGCGAAGATATTCGGGTAAATCGTGAAAGATTTTATCTTCGATGGTTTTATTTTTCAACGAATACACAAGCAGGCGCGAAGAATCGCGCGGTTCGGCAGGCGTCTGCGCGATGAGTTCTTCGGGCAGTTCGTAGTAAAAATCGCTCTTTTTGTATACCGTTTTTTCCGTATGATTGTTTTCCTGCATAATTTTTGCCATAATGTCCGCCGCCCGTTAATAATTTTCGTCGCCGGAATCGTCGAACAGAGAAAGTTGCGATTTCTGCTTTTCGGAAGGTCGTTTGCCGAGATGTTCGTACGCCGCTTTCAGGCAGATTCTGCCGCGGGGCGTGCGCGCGATGAAGCCCAGCTGCAATAAGTACGGCTCGTAGACGTCCTCGATGGTGCCCGCATCCTCGCCCGTGGTGGCGGCGATGGTATCCAAGCCCGCGGGGCCTCCGCCGAATTTATCGATAAGCGCGAGAAGGATGCGCCGATCCGTTTCGTCCAGCCCCAGTTCGTCGATTTCCAGCCGCTGAAGCGCGAAGCGCGCGTCGGAAAGAGTGATGGCGGCGTTGCCGTGCACCAGAGAAAAATCGCGCACGCGTTTTAAAAGTCGGTTGGCGATACGGGGCGTGCCGCGCGAGCGCCGCGCGATTTCTTCCGCCGCGTCGTCCTCGATGGAAATTTCCAGAGCGTTCGCGGAGTTTTGTATGATGGTTTTCAGTTCCGCCGGCGTGTACATTTCCAGACGGTTGATAATGCCGAAGCGATCGCGCAGAGGCGAAGCCAGCATGCCCGCTTTGGTGGTGGCGCCGATGAGCGTGAATTTTTTTAAAGGAAAGCGGATATTGCGGGCGGAAGGTCCCTTTCCCACGATGATATCCAGCGCGAAATCTTCCATTGCCGAATACAGCGTTTCTTCCACGCTGCGGCTTAAACGGTGGATTTCGTCGATGAACAGCACGTCGTTTTCGTTGAGGTTGGTTAAAATGGCGGCAAGATCGCCCGAACGTTCGATTGCCGGTCCGCTGGTGAGTTTGATGGAAACGCCGAGTTCCGCGGCGATGATGTGCGCCAGCGTGGTTTTACCAAGCCCCGGCGGGCCGTACAAAAGCACGTGGTCCAGCGCGTCGCCGCGACTTCTGGCGGCGGCGATGTATACGGCGAGATTTTCTTTCACCTTTTCCTGCCCTACGTAACCTTCCATGGTTTTGGGGCGGAGCACGTTCTCCTCGCCGTCGTATTCCGTCTTTGTGGAAACGATTAAGTTTTCGTCAAAGTCCTCTTCTTCGTACATGATGTTGCCGTTGACGCTCCGTTTGTTGTGTTTTTTGATGATTTTTAAATATTTTTCGGGAAAATTTTTTATCGGGCTACGCTTCGGAAAAGCCCTGCCCTTTGTTTGAAAATTCTTTTACGGAAAACAGGTTGCGCCCATTTGACGGGTTTCCGATAATAAATATCCGTCCGGAATAAGTTACGCCCCTCATCAGTCAACTTCGTTGACAGCTTCCCCCCGAGGGGAAGCCTTGACAAAGGCAAGGATTACCCTTTTTGCCGAAAAAATGAAGTTCGCTGAATTTTTTTCAGGCAAGAGGGGAAGCCGCGTAGCGGCTGACAATTTTTGCCGGAAAAAAAATCAGCCCTGCAGGGCGCGGCGGATAATCGTTTCCAGATCGTTCGCCCCGCTCTCTTTCGCGCGCTTCACCGCCTGAACGCTTTCGTTGCGGGTAAAGCCGAGGTTCTGGAGCGCGGAAACCGCCTCTTCGTCGACGTCCGAAAGCTTCTCGCCGCCGACTGCCGGGACGCCGAAATCGCCGCTTTGACTCATGACTTCCGCCGCCGAAATTTTGCCGTGCAGTTCCAGCACGATTTTTTCCGCCGTCTTTTTGCCCAAGCCTTTGGCTTTCGAAAGTTTCTTCACATCCGCCAGCATAATCGCTTCCGCCGCCTCGTCCGCCGACATGGAGGTGAATACCCCCATCGCGCTTTTCGGGCCGACGCCCGATACGGACGTGAGCCGCGCAAACAGCTCTTTTTCTTTCGGCGAATCGAAACCGAACAGCGTGATGCCGTCCTCTTTGACGTGCATGGAAACGTACAGTTCGATTTCGGCGCCGAAGCGCGCTTTGGAAAACACGCTTGCCGAACAATATAATTCGTAGCCCACGCCGTTCACTTCGAGGACGAGCGTTTCCGCGCCGATATCGATGACGCGCCCTCTTAAATAAGCTATCATTCAATGCTCCTTTAACGTTTCTTCGCCGCCGCATACAGTGCGGCTATCTTCGCTTCGCGTTCTTTTTCCGCGTCTTTTTTTGCCCGGACTTTCGCTTTGTCCAGCGCGGCCTCCGCGCGGGTTTTGGTGGAACGGATGTCGCGCGCGTCGCGGAAATAGGTGGTGGGCGCCGTGTTGTTGCCCGCCGTGCGCGTGGTATTGCCCACCGTGAAAAGCGAACCGAAGCGGTTTGTAAAGCCGTGGCACATCGCCGCGGCAAGCGCGTCCGCCGCGTCGTCCGGGCGGGGCACCGTCTGCAATCTGAGCAGCGTGGTTACCACTTCCTGCATCTGCTTTTTATCGGCTTTGCCGTAGCCCGTGATTGCCTGTTTGATTTGCATGGGCGTGTATTCGAAGAGAGCGGAACAACGTTTCGCGCAAGCCAGAAGCGCCACGCCGCGCGCCTGCGCCACCGCGATGCCCGTGGTGATGTTTTTGGTAAAAAACAGTTCTTCGAAAGCGATTTCGTCCGGGTGATAACGATCGAGAATCGCATTGACTCCGCGTTCTAAAATGGCGAGGCGGACGGGCAGATTCTCCTCTTTGGGTGTGGTAACGACGCCGTAATCGAGCGCGGTGAACACGCCGCGTTCGTCTCTTTGTACAACGCCGAAACCCATTGTGGCAAGCCCCGGATCGATGCCGAGAATAATCATACGCACTACCCCGAAAATAAACGAAATCGCGAGATTGCAAAATCTCTCTTGAATAATTATAGCGAAATACGGCGGACTTGTCAAGTGCAATGCTTGCACGCGTGGAAATTCGGGCGATTTTTTTGGCGCTCGACAAAAAAACGGACGAAACGTCGCGGAATACGACAAAAAAAACGGCGGAGTTTGCTCCGCCGCCGTCCGGTATGAGGTTATTTGTAAATGAAGCCGCCCTTTGGTTGAAAAATTTTATACGGAAAACCGGTTACTCCCCCTGACGGGGAATTTCCGATAATCAATATCCGTGCGGAATATGTTACGCCCCTCACCACCTTGCTTCGCAAGGAGCCTCCCCCCAAGGGGAAGCCTTAACATATAAGGCAAAATGAAAACCTATCCTCTATCGTCTGCTTACGCAGACACTTTCCCCAAAGGGGAAAGCAAGGGTTAGAGCGAGATTAAAAAGTCTCTGTTTTTAGTGCTTCTTTAATCGAGCGCCTTCAAAGCGAGATTAAAAAGTCTCTGTTTTTAGTGCTCTTTAATCGAGCGCCTTCAAAGCGAGATTAAAAAGTCTCTGAGCTTATCGGCAATTTTCGCAGCGCCGAGATCGGACGGATGCAAGCCGTCCGGCATATACTTTTCGCGGATGACGTCTACCGACGGCTGCATGCCGCTCATTTTCCATAAATCAAGCACGGGCAGCGAATAATATTCCGCTACCTCGCGGATGGCTTCCACGTATTTTTTCAGCGGTTCGCAGGGGATTCCGCGTTCGTTGATGGTTACGTTTTCGGAAAGACGATGCAACGGCGTAAGAACGATTATATCCTTTTCGGGAAATCTTTCGAGGAGCTGCCTGTATAAAACGTGCAGGGCGCCGTAAAACGTGTACACCGTGTTATCGGTAAATTTGCCGATGGGTGCGTCGCCGTGCCCGAAATCGTTCGTGCCGCCGAACACTACCACGACGTCCGCCGAGGCGTCCATTTCCTCCACGCGCATGTTGAAATCGCGGTCGAACAAATCTTCCGTAACGACTTTTTGCCGCGCGATTCGCGTGCCGCTTATGCCGTAATTGAGCGCCACGCCGCCGGTAAGACGCGCGAATACGTCGGTGTATCTGTTTTCTACGCAACTTGCGCCTACGCCTTCCGTGATGCTGTCGCCCAAAAAAGCGACCGTTTTCCCTGCTATATCCATAATTGCTCCTTTGAATAAAAATAAGTATTCGTTTATTTAACTGCCCCTTGATTGAAAATTTCCGGTGGAAAATTTTAATCAAAAATGGGCTACGCCCCTCGCCGCCTTGCTTCGTAAGGAGCAGGCTGCCGTAGCTGCCGTAAAGCGGCTGTTCGGTAAGAAAATCCCCGCGGGAGAAACCTCGAAGCGGCTATATCGTTTTTGTGAAAGTTACGAAGCCGTCCGGTTCGAGTCCGTCTTTTTTATACAGCGTCTGCGCGCTCTGGTTGGTGTTTAAAACTTCCAGCGTGATTTCCGTGGCGCGATCGCGGAATTCGTTTTCAAGCCACTTCAAAAACGCGCCGCCGTAGCCGTGGTGGCGGCTGGTAGGACAGATGTACAGCTCGTCAAGCACTAAAATGTTGCCGCCCTCTTCGTTGCACCAGTAGGACGAAACGAGCGCGTAGCCGATTGGCTGCAGAGTTTCTTTATCGGTGAACAGGTACCCCCACAGATTTTCGTGCCGTTCCACCACCCGATCGAACGTTTGCGCGGCGGCAAGCGCGTTGTACGGCTTGAGCGTGGCGTTTGAGGAATAAAATTCGTTGCAAAGGCGTAGAAATACGTCTTTATCCTTTTTTTCAAATTCTTTGATTTGCATAAACCACTTTTATTTTTTTTAATATTGTCGGTTGTTAAAGTTTAGCACTTTTTTCCCCGATTGTCAAGGCGAAGAACGATAAAAAACAATCAAAACGAAAAAAGTTAAAAAATTTTTGGCACTATCCCCCTTGACGCGCGAAAAAAACGTGATATAATTTTTGCGCGACGGGTAGGAGAAACTTTGCGGGCGGCGCAGGCGACGAGCGCTTTTCCCGCGGCATTCGAACACGGCGGAAAAGCCGCGTTCTTCGTTATTTCGGAAATCATAAGGAGGGATTTTATGAAACTGAAATTTTTCTTCGACTATCTGTCTTATGCCGTACCGGCTTGCGCTTTTTCGCTGCTTGCCAAGCTGTTTTCGTATCTGAGCAAAAAATGCGCCGCTCTCGCTTCACGGGCGGAGCATCTGCTGGAACGACAACAAACGAAGCTGGATGAATTGAAAAAGCGCGGAGAACGCCCCGGAAACGAAGCGTAACGCCGCCAAAACGGCTGCGGCACGATACGGCGCGACGATTTTCCCGATTGCTTTTGCGGCAATCGGGAAAATTTTTTTTGTAGAAGCTTTTTTATCCTCTCTCGGCGCTGCGCGCCACTCTACTTGCCGAGATTGCCTTAAAACGGCAATTCGACAAGGGGTCCCGAAGGGGAAAGCAAGGGATAAAAAAAATTCCTTTCGGGGCGTTTTTCGCATATTCGGAAGAATTTTTTCGCATACTTTCGGCGTGAACACCTTTGACGATTTCAAAAACGAACAATTTTCCGCCGCGCTGAAAGAAAACGAACGGATCATTAAAAAGATTCTGCCGTCCGACGATATTCTGATTTATTCTTTCGAATCGGGCGGAGGCGTGCCGTGCGCCGTGATTTATGCGGACGGCATGGTGAACAAGCAACTGCTCGGCGACCTTGCGGCGCGCCCTCTTTCTTTTGTAAAAAGCAGAACGCTTACGACGGAGGAAGTGAAAAAAGCAGTGCTCTTCCCCGAACTGAAAATTGCCGTAACCCCCGCCGACGCAGCGCGGGAAATTCTTGACGGAAATTCTTTGCTGCTCATTCAGGGTTGCGCCGAAGGCGTGATTGTAGGCGCGAAAACGGTGCCGCAACGCGCCGTTACCGAGCCGCCGACTTCCGTGGCGATCAAAGGTCCGCGCGAGGGGTTCGTCGAGGACGTGAAAACGAACATGGCGCTTGTGCGCAAGCGCCTGAAAACGGGGAATTTACGCTTCGAATACGCGCATGCGGGAAAGCAATCGGATACTTCGATCGCGCTGTGCTATCTGGAAGGAATTGCGGACGCAAAGGTTTTGGCGGCAATCAAAAAACGGCTTTCGGAAATAAACACCGACATCATCGCCGATTCTTCGTATATCGCGACGTTCTTGGCGCCGCGCCGCTACACGCTGTTCAAGGAGCTGGGCACGACGGAAAAACCGGATATTTTTGCGGCGAAAATCGCGGAAGGGCGCGTCGGAATTTTAGTGGACGGCTCCCCCGTCGCGCTGACGGCGCCGTATGTTCTGACGGAAGATTTTCAAACCGCCGAGGACTACTTCGTATCCCCGTTTGCCGCCAGCGTGCTCCGTCTGCTTCGGTTTTTCGCCATGGCGATTTCGTTATTGCTGCCCGCGTTTTACGTATCTTCGCAGCTGTTTAAAATTCAGCTGATACCGCTGAATTTAACGCTGACGATTGCGGGAAGCATCCGCGGGTTGCCGCTTTCGCCGTCTTTGGAAATGTTTCTGGTATTGCTGGTGCTGGAAATTTTAAAGGAAGCAAGCATCCGCATGCCGAAATACGTGGGCATGGCGCTTTCGGTGGTGGGCGCGCTGGTACTGGGCGATACCGCCGTTTCGGCGGGATTCGTTTCCTCGCCCGCGATTATCATCGTGGCTTTTTCCGGCATCTGCCTGTACACGGTGCCCGATTTTGTGGAAACGGGAAGTCTTCTGCGCTGGCTGTTTCTGATTGTGGCGGGCAGCACCGGTCCGTTCGGCATTGTTCTTCTGATTGCGTTTCTGCTGTACTACCTGATCACCGCGGACGCGTTCGGGGCGCCGCCGCTTGCCCCCTTTGCGCCGCTTGTAAAACGCGACCTGAAAGATTCGGTGCTGAAAACGGACGCGTACGCGCTTTCGCTGCGCCCCGAAATGTTCCGCATGAAAAACCGACGGCGGCTGAAAGACGGCTTTGGACGGAACGCCGCGGGGGAAGGCGGAGCAAACGGAAAACCGGGGGACGGGATTATAACGGACGCGCAGAAAGCGAAAGAACAGGCGGAAAAGGAGGAACGATGAACGATATTTCCACGATGTTGCCGCCGCTCGGAAAATCGGGCGGGGCGGGAGAACAACTACGCGCGGGAACGGACGGCGCGCGGACAAAGACGGGACCGCTCTGCCGCCGCCAGCTGTGTTTTATTCTTGCGTTTATTCTGCCCGTATCGAAACTTCTGGAAGCGCCGTCGCTGCTGGCGTATTTTTCGAAGGGCGATTTGCTTGTGCCTGCATTTTTTCACTATGCGTTGCAGACGGGCGTTTTAATCGCGTTGCTGTACGCGTGTTCGCGCAGCGAAAAAACTTTGTTCGAAAGGCTGTGCGACGTTTCCAAGCCGCTTGCCGCGGGCGTTTATATCGTTCTGGCGGCGTATTTCGTGTTTTCGGATTTGTTTCCGCTTTTAGACGTGGAACGGTTTGCCAATACGGCGTTTTTCGATACGGCGCCCGCCGTTTCGGCGTTTCTGCCGTTTTTTCTATTATCCGCGTTCATCTGCGTAAAAGACGAAAAGGCGATCGGGCGGAGCGCGGATTTGTGCATGCCGATTTTTTTGTTCTCGTTTTTCGGCTTGATTTTCATGGCGCTCGGCGAGGCGGATTTCACGGAATTGTGCCCTTTGTTCGGTTCCTCCGCCGAGGCGAATATCAAGGGCGTGTATCATTCGTTCGTGCATTTTTCGGATACGGCGCTGATGATTCCGCTGCTCGGCGCATACCGTTACGAAAAAGGCGACGGAAAAAGAATCGTGGGCGCGTATGCGGGCGGAGGTTCGTTTGTTTTATTGTTTCTCGCCGTGTTTTACGGGGTGTTCGGGGCTTTGGCGCCGCGGGAAACGTATGCGTTCGATAAGATCGCGAGATATTTTTCCGCGCTGGACGTTGTGGGACGCGTGGATTTGCTGTTGGTGTATCTGATTACGGTAGTGCTTTTATACGCCTATGCGCTGCCTCTGCAGCTGGCGGTGATTTGTTTGTGCGGGGCGTGCGGAACGAAAAGATACGGCAAAGCGGAACCCGCTTTGGAAGAAGCGCGGAAAGCGGATAGGCGCAGATTGATATTTTCGCTGTGCATCAACGGGGCGACGATGATTTTCGTATTGACGTGCGCGCGGCATTACCGGCTTTTTTATTCGCTGATGACGTCGAAACTGTTTTTCGTGTTTCCGATTTTTTCGGTGCTGTTGCCGCTATCGTTTCTGCTGTTGAAGGGGGATAAAAAAAATGAGTTTCAGGGGAAAAAACGGGCATAACTCTTTGCGGCGGAAAACGCCCGTGATTTACGTGCTGGCGGTGATTTTTCTTACCATATTGTTCTTTTCGAACGATTTCGGACTGGTGGACATTCAGAAAACCGCGATTGTGCTGGCGGTGGGCATCGACCGCGAAAACGAAGAATTTATCGTAAGTTCGCGCATAGCCGTCCCCTCTTCTTCCGGCGAGCAGAAAGCGGCGGCGGATTCGATTCAGGTGGAAACGCGCGGCGATACCGTGGGCGCGGCGATTCAGGAAATCAACATGAAAACGGGCTGGTACCCGAAACTGGTGTTTCTGAATTTAATCGTTCTGGGAGAAACGGCGACGGAGAAAAATACGTTTGAATCGCTGGATTATTTTCTGCGAAACGATTATATGTCCGACGATTGCAAAATTTGCTGCTGCGAGGGAAAGGCGGGCGAGAAACTGAATACGAAAACGACGGCGGAAAGCATTCCTTCGCTTTCCGTGGGAAAAATTCTCTCCGAGCACTCCGCCACGACGGGACTTGCCGCCGTTACCACGCTGCGGGAATTCGCCGCGGGGTATTTCGGCGTATCGAACAGCGGGTATATGCCCGTACTGAAAGTCGACGAGCTTTCGGGCGGCGCCTCGGACGGCTCGTCCGGAAATTCCTCGGACGGCGCTTCGGGAGGCTCTTCCGGCGAACAAGAAGGCGGGCAGAGCGGCGGCGGGCAAGAGGAAACCGGTTCGGGCGGGGCTTCGGAAACTTCGCAGGGCGGTTCCGGCGGCGAAAGCGGCGGAAAAACGTTTTCGGCGACGGAAACGGCGCTGTTTTCGAACGGCGTGTACCGCGAAAAACTGACGAAAGACGAAACTTTTGCGTTTTTATGCGTGAACGGCGGCGTGCGGCTGGCAACGTTCGACGCGGAATACGGCGGCGTGAATTACACGCTGATGATTAAAAAAAGCAAGCCGAAAATCAAATTTTTCGTGGACGACTTCGCGACGCCGCGACTGAGCGTTTCTCTGGAAATGATTGCGGAACTGCAGGACGTTTCCTCTTCGCAGACGATTGTGGAAATCGCCGCGCCCGGAAAAACGAAACAAGCCGTGCTGGACGAGGCGGGGAAAAAACTGACGCGACTGATAAAATCGGTTTTCGAAAAAAGCCGCGCGAACAACTGCGATTTGTTCGACGCGGGAAAACGGCTGCAAAAATACGAAAGCGCGTATTATAACGCCTACCGCGACAATATTCTGGAACGGCTGCTTTTTTATGCGGACGTGCGATTTTCCCCCGCGCAGTGATTGCCGGCGATTGCCTGCGATTGCCTGCGATTGCCGCGGCGCCCATTGAAAATCGGCTTTGAAACGCAATGTTGAATCGCGGAAAAAGCGGGTTGAATACGCCCGCTTTTTCAATTAACAAAAATTTTTTAAACTTTTTTTGAAAAAAGTATTGACAAACGAAAAATATGTGGTATAATAAAAGCGAAAAGAGAGAAAAACAAACAAAAATTGTTCTCGTCTTTCAAATAACAGCGAGGTGAAGTCCGATGCACAACTGAATTTTCGAATACGATTCCCCGCTTCGTGCAAACGCAAATTAAAACGGGCGGCAGGACGAACAGGAAAAAATCCGTTGAGGAGGAAACGATCTTCAAGTAAAGGCGCAAAAGAAGAAGCCGGAACGGCTTCGGAAAAAATCGGGAGGAAAACGCTATGTTGTTTAAAAAGACTATCCTCTGCTTTTACATTAAATGCTGAAAAGGAGATACTCCGACGTACCATTTCAAGCAGGAACTTCATTAAATCGGCTCCGTATTTACGGCGGCGAGGAAATTAACGCCGCTTCGGATAAAGAACCAACGCAAACGGGAACGCCGATTGCCATTTAAAAACGGTTCCTTACAACTGCATAATTTTTGAGATAAAAATCGGGATTGCTTGAACGGCAATCCCGAATTTTTTCATCGTTTGAAATTTTTTATCAAGGAAACAAGATACGCCCCTTTGAAAACAAGAGGCGCCTCGCATCGCCGCCGCTACGCGGCAGAGCTTTCCCCCTTGGGGGGAATGCTATATATCCTCTCTCGGCTCGCTGATGCTCGCCACTCTCCCCGAAGGGGAAAGCAAGGGATTATTCCAGTTCGAAGGCGCCGGTGTATAACTGATAGTAGACGCCCTTTTCGGCGATCAGCTGTTCGTGCGTGCCGCGCTCGATGATTCTGCCGTGATCCAGCACCATGATCGCGTCCGCGTTGCGCACGGTGGAAAGGCGGTGCGCGATGACGAACACCGTTCTGCCTTTCATCAGCTTATCCATGCCGTCCTGTACCAGCGCTTCGGTGCGCGTATCGATGGACGAAGTGGCTTCGTCCAGAATCATTGCGGGCGTATCCGCCACCGCCGCGCGGGCGATGGACAGCAGCTGCCGCTGTCCCTGCGAAAGGTTGGCGCCGTTGCCCGTAAGCATCGTTTCGTACCCCTGCGGCAGGCGCGTGATGAAATCGTGCGCGTTGGCAAGTTTCGCCGCGGCGACGCACTCTTCGTCGGTGGCGTCCAGTCTGCCGTAACGGATATTTTCCATGACGGTGCCCGTGAACAGGTTGGTATCCTGCAGCACGATGCCCAGCGAGCGGCGCAAATCGTCCTTACGGATTTTATTGATATTGATGCCGTCGTAACGGATTTTGCCGTCCGCGATGTCGTAAAAACGGTTGATGAGGTTGGTGATTGTGGTTTTGCCTGCGCCCGTGGCGCCCACGAACGCGATTTTCTGTCCGGGCCGCGCGTACAGGGTGATGTCGGTGAGCACCTGCTTTTCGGGCGTGTACCCGAAATCCACGTGATCGAGCACGATGTCCCCTTTCAGTTCGGTATACGTGATTTCGCCCGTGGCTTTGTGGAAGTGCTTCCATGCCCAGAGATCCGTGCGTTCCGTCGTTTCCGTAAGTTCGCCGTTCTCGCCGCGTTTCGCGTTGACAAGCGTAACGTAGCCCTCGTCGGTTTCCGGTTGTTCGTCCATCAGATCGAACACGCGCGAGGCGCCCGCAAGCCCCATGGCGATCATGGAAACCTGCTGCGACATTTCGTTTACCGCCTGCGTGGATCTTCTTGCCATGCCGAGGAACGGGATAATGAAGCCGAACGAGATGGGAACAAGCCCCGTTTTCAGCGTGGAAATGCCGATATTGTTGATGCCGGAAGCGAACAGCAAGCCGCCGCAGATGGCAAGGAACACGTACGTGAAGTTGCCGATATTGCCGAGGATAGGACCTAACACGTTGCCGTAGATATGCGCGTTTTTCGCATCGGCGTACAGCTGTTCGTTGTATTTATCGAAGTCGGCTTTGGCGCGTTCTTCGTGCGTGAACACCTTTACCACCTTCTGCCCTTTCATCATTTCTTCCACGAAGCCTTCTTCACTGCCGAGCGAGCGTTGTTGCGCCACCATGTATTTGGATGAGGCGCCGCCCACTTTCTTGACGACGAAGAACATTAAAACGCAGCAGAGAACGAACACCGCGGACATAATGACGGAGTACCACAGCATGAGCGCCACCGCCACGAGCAGCGTGAGCGAGCTGGATAAAAGCGTGGGAATACTTTGCCCTACCAGCTGACGAAGCGCGTCGGTATCGTTTGTGTACGCGGACATGATTTCGCCGTGCGCGTGCGTATCGAAAAACTTCACGGGAAGCGTTTCCATTTTATCGAACATATCGCGGCGGACGTGATACAGCGTGCCCTGCGTTACTACCGCCATGATGCGGTTGTAGGCAAACGAGGCAAGCAACGCGAGAAAATAACACGAGCCCATGACGATGATGAACGTGCGGAGTCTGCCCGCAACGCTTTCGTAGCCGTTCACGATGCCGGGATTCATGATGTCGTCGATGTTTTTCTGCATGAACAGCGAAGAAACCAGTCCGCCGCCCGCGCTTACGACAAGGCATAAAAGCACGGCAAGAAGATGCCATTTATAGTATTTGAAAACATATTTCATCAGGCGCGGAAACGTGCCTTTTTTGATTGCGCCCTTCGCTACGACGCCGCCGCGCATACGGCCGCCTTTCATCCCTGCCATTATGCGTTACCTCCTTCGGATTGCTCCGCGCCGTCAACCGCATCTTCCGCGGTTTTGCCGCGCGTCTGCGATTCGTATACTTCGCGGTAAATTTCGCTGGTTTGCATAAGTTCGTCGTGCGTGCCGCACGCCGCGATTTTACCGCCGTCCATCACGATGATTTTATCCGCTTCTTCTACGCTTGCCACGCGCTGCGCGATGATGATTTTCGTAGTGCCCGGAATTTCCTTTAAAAACGCCGCGCGGATGAGCGCGTCCGTTTTGGTATCCACGGCGGACGTGGAATCGTCCAGAATTAAAATCTTCGGTTTCTTCAGAAGCGCGCGGGCGATGCAAAGGCGTTGCTTCTGACCGCCGGAAACGTTCGTGCCGCCCTGTTCGATATACGTATCGTATTTATCGGGGAATTGCGAAATAAATTCGTCCGCCTGCGCGGCTTTGCACGCCGCGACGAGTTCTTCGTCGGTAGCGTGTTCGTTGCCCCAGCGCAAATTTTCCTTGATGGTGCCCGAAAACAGCACGTTTTTCTGGAGCACGACGGAAACCTGATTGCGGAGCGCTTCGAGATCGTACTTTCTCACGTCTTCGCCGCCCACTTTCACCGCGCCTTCCGATACGTCGTACAAGCGGGGTATCAGTTGTATGAGCGAGGTTTTCGAAGAACCCGTGCCGCCTAAAATACCCACCGTTTCGCCCGATTTTATCTGCAGATTGATATCGGACAAAGCGAATTTTTCCGCTTCTTTCGAATATTTGAAGCTGACGTTTTCGAAGGACACGGAGCCGTCTTTCACTTCCGTCAAGCCGTTTTCGGGGCTGACGAGATCGGATTTGCATTCCAGCACTTCGGTGATACGCCTTGCCGATTCGACGGACATGGTGAACATAACCATAATCATTGCCGCCATCATCAGCGAGGAAAGAATCTGCACGCCGTAGGTGATGATTGCGGAAACGTTGGCGGGCGTGAAGCTGCCGTACACGGGGTTGCCGTTTACCGCGCTGCCGCCGCCGATGACCATTTTCGCGCCGAAATACGTGATTAGAAGCGAAGCCGCATACATGGCGAACATCATGAGCGGAGAATTGAGCGCGATGATTTTTTCCGCTTTCGTGAAGTTATCGCGGACGTCGCCCGCGGCTTTTTCGAATTTCTTCTGCTCGTAATCTTCGCGCACGAACGATTTTACCACGCGGATGCCGCTGACGTTTTCCTGTACGGAATTGTTGAGCGCGTCGTACTTTTTGAAGATGCGGCGGAACAGCGGCATCGCTTTGCGCATGATGAGGAACAATCCGAACGCGAGGACGGGCAGAATCACCACGTAAATCAGCGTGAGTTTGGCGGAAATCGAGCAGCCCATCACGATGGCGAAAATAAACATCAGGGGCACGCGGATAACGATACGCAGGCACATCTGAAACGCCATCTGCACGTTGGTTACGTCGGTGGTTAAACGCGTTACGAGCGACGAGGACGAAAATTTATCCACGTCTTTGAACGAGAAATCCTGCACGGCGTAGAACAAATCTTTCCGAAGATTTTTCGCGAAACCGCAGCTGGCGATTGCGGCGTACTTGCCGCCCATCACGCCGCCCGTCAGCGAAAAAATCGCGAGGACGAGCATGACGCCGCCGTAGCGCAGAATCTGCGCCATGGGTACGCTGCCGCTTGCGTCGGTTGCCAGCATTTTCGTCATCATGAACGGAATCAGGCATTCGCACAACGCTTCGAGCGTCATAAAAAGCGGCGTTACAAGCGCGGGTTTTTTATATTCCCGTACGCTTTTCAACAGTGTTTTTACCATACTTTTCTTTCCTTTTTACCTTACTTATTATACGTTTTATTTGTTTGCTTTAACCTCTTTATCGGCGTCTTTCGTAGGTTCTTCCGTAACTTCGCGGACGTTTTGGTAAATGCGTTCGAGGTTTTTTTGCATCGTTTCCTTTTCCGCATCGGAAAAACCTTTCAGCAGCATGGTTTCGATATCCGCCCGGCGGCGCTTCATCTCGTCGAACGAAGCGTATTCTTTTTCGGTGAGCCGCACCGTTTTCGCGCGGGAATCCGCTTTGCTTTTTTCGCACGTTACGTAGCCTTTTTCGGCAAGCCGCGAGATGATGCCCGATACGGTGGCGTGCGATACGTCGAGATACGTTTCGATTTCTTTCATCGAACATTCGCCGCCCGCGTGCGCGTGCAGAAAAAACAGTACTTTCCCCTGCGCGTACGTAACGTCGTATCCGTAGCCTTTTTTATCGGCATACGCCTGCAGACGTTCGGAAATCTTTTTAAGATATACTCCTACGTCTTTGCGGCGCTCGCAGAAGCTTTTTTCTTCGCGCGTGCTCTCTCCGTCTTTCATGATCGCTCCTTGTTTTTGCTTACCGCCGCGCGTTTTTATATACGCGGCGCCGATTATCTTTATTATATGTAGCGTGCTACAAAAAGTCAAGCGAAAAACGGAAAGTTTTTTCGTTTCACGGAATTTTCATTTTGACGGACGAAAAACGCCGGGAAGCGTGCGGATAAGCGCGGAAACAAATACGCGCGGCGCAGGCGGAAAGCAAACAAAAAACCGCCCCGACTTTGGGCGGTTGTTTCGCATGAATTTGTTTTGAAAAGTAACCTTTCGGGTTAAATCTTCTCCTTGACTTTCGCCGCTTTCCCGGTGAGATCGCGAAGATAGTACAGTTTCGCTCTTCTCACTTTACCCTTTCTCACTACCGTAATGGAAGCGATTTTGGGCGAGTGAAGGGGATAAGTCTTTTCTACGCCTACGCCGTAAGAAATGTGGCGTACGGTGAAAGTTTCCTGAATACCGCCGTTCTTTCTGGCAATGACGATACCCTCGAAATTCTGAATTCTTTCCTTGCCGCCTTCGATGATTTTGTAGCCTACCTTTACGGTGTCGCCTACGTTGAATACGGGCAGGTCGGTTTTCATGCTCTCCGCGTCGATCGCTTTGATCAGTTCGCTCATTGTTGACTTTACCTCCTTTTTCAAAAACGTAACGTTCTCGATCTGCTGCACGGGTCCTCCCCGCGCCCTTTATCTGTTTAGGTCGGCGGAACGTTCGAAGTCGCTAACTATTATAAAGCATAAGCGGCGGATTCGTCAAGCGTTTTTGCCGTGCTTCCGCCTACTTTTTGCCGAAAAATTGCCAAAAAGCGCAAAGCTTTCGTTTTGTACGCCGTTTTGGCGGCGTTGTTTCGGCGTTTTGCAGCCGCTTTTGCGCCGAGGCGACGCGTGCCGGCGGAATTTACAGAAACGGCAGCAGACGGTTGACGTGATCGAGAACGTACGTCGGCTTTTCGGCGCCCTGCGCGGCGTTGACTTCGGCGATTTTCACTTCGCCGCTTAAAACGCACAGCGTATCCGCGCCCGCGTTGTTGCCGGAGGCGACGTCGGTGTACAACCTGTCGCCGATGACCACGGTATCCGCCGCCGTTACGCCGACTTTTTTCATCGCGCCGAAAATCATTTCCGGCTTCGGTTTGCCGATAAACACCGGGGTTTTTCCCGTGGCGAGCGCGTACCCCTCGCACATCGATCCGCAATCGGGCACGTAGCCGAATTCCGTGGGGCATACCCGGTCCGGATTCGTGGCGTAATAAGGCACGTTCAGTTCGGTGAGCATCCGGCAGGTAACGTACATTTTTTCGCCCGTGAGTTCGGGATCGTACGCCACCAGAATCGCGCGGGCGGAAGCGGCGTATTCCGTAGTGATATTCAGTCCGCCCTCAAGGCATTCCCGCACGAACGATCGGGTGCCCTGCACGTAAATCAAATCGGAAGCATGCCGCTCTTTCATCAATCGCACCGCCGCCTGCGCGGAAGTGAAAAAATTATCTTCCGTTACGTTTTCCAGCCCCAGACGGCGCAATTTTGCCACGTAATCGCCGACGGATTTCGAAGCGTTGTTGGTGATGAACACCGTTTTGCCGCCGCGCGCCGTGATTTTTGCAAGAAGTTCTTTCACGCCGGGAAACAGACGGTTGCCGAGGTAAATCGTGCCGTCCATATCGAAAAGATAGAGTTTTTTGAATAGCAGCGGCGACGCGTCCTTGCCGTAATAATCTTTCAGCGTAGAATTTTTTTGTATGTTTCCTTTCCGCATATTGTCTTTTTGCTTAGCGCCGTCGCCTTTAAAAATTGCCGGTAACGATTAAATCGGCGTCGTCGGAAATGTTTTTTACCAGCACGTCGCCAAGATGTACGGGCAAGCGGCATTTTATGTGTTTAACGGCTTCCATTACCGCGAAAATTTCCGATTTTCTGACGGGCTTGCTTGTTTTCACGGGAATCATTTCGCCGTTTTCGGCGCGCACCGCGGAAGTTACCACGCGGCGCGGGCACACCACTTCCGATTCGGCGTACATTCTGCCGCGCGGACAGGAATTGCCGCGCACGCTTTTTACCTCTCCGTTTTCGGTTTCCGCCGTAATTTCGCAACCGACGGGACATTCGATACAAGTCAACGTTCTAATCATTGTCCGCCTCCAGTTCCACCGTGATTTCGCCGTTTGCGCCGAGAAATTTTTCCTGCGGCAGAACAAGATTTTCCATTTCTCCCGGCACGACGATTTTTTTCTTTTTCTGCGCCAGCACGGTTTCGCCGCATTTTGCCGTTATGGCGCAGTTCCGGAACGTATCCGTTACGCGGAAAAACAGTTTTACGTTGCCCGCCGCGCTTTTATCGATTTTCTGCGGGCACACGTACGAAACGTGCGCGCCGTTTTTCACGGCGACAAGTTCGCCGCGCGTTCTGCCTCGCAACGAGTATTCCGCGGCGCAGCGCCCCGCGATTTCCGCTTCTTCCGATACGAAATCCACGAGATCGTGCACCTGCAATACGTTGCCGCAGGCAAAAATCCCCTCGGCGGACGTTTCGCGCGTCTGCGTAACTTCGGCGCCGCGCGTTTTCGGCGACAGCGTAATGCCTGCGCCTTTCGTGAGTTCGTTTTCGGGAATCAGCCCTACGGAAAACAGTACCGTATCGCAATCGAAGTGCATTTCCGTGCCCGCGATCGGTTGTTTGTTTTTATCCACCTTCGAAACGACGACGCCCGTTACGCGTTTTTCGCCCTCGATTTTCGTGATCGTATGGTTGAGATACAGCGGAATACCGAAATCTTCGAGGCACTGCGCGATGTTGCGCTTCAAGCCGCTCGAATACGGCATGATTTCGCATACGGCAAGCACTTTTGCGCCTTCCAGAGTCATTCTTCGCGCCATGATAAGCCCGATGTCGCCCGAGCCTAAAATCACGACGCGCTTTCCCGGCATATAGCCTTTGATATTCACGTATTTCTGCGCCGTGCCCGCCGAATATATGCCCGCGGGACGCGTGCCCGCAACGTTCAGCGCGCCGCGGCTTCTTTCGCGGCAGCCCATGGCGAGAATCACGGCTTTCGCCTGCAACGTTACCACGCCGCGCTCTTCGCCGATGACGGTTATTTTTTTATCGCCGGATAAAGACAGCACGGTGGTATTCAGCCACGTTTCTATGTTTCTTTTACGCGCTTCGGCAACAAACCGCGCCGCGTATTCCGGCCCCGCGAGGCTTTCTTTAAACCTCGTCAGCCCGAATCCGTTATGGATGCACTGATTTAATATGCCGCCGAGTTTTTCTTCGCGCTCCACGATTAAAATATCGCGTTCGCCCGCGTCGTACGCGGCGATCGCCGCCGCCAACCCCGCGGGGCCGCCGCCGATAATCACCACGCCGTAATTCGTTTTCGTTTCGTTTGCGCTCATTTCGTTACCCCCTGCAAAAGATAAGATTCGCCGCCGCATTTCGTTACTTTATCAAGCGTTACGCCGCGTTCTTTTGCGATGAGTTCCGCTACGTACGGCTGGCAGAAACCGCCCTGACATCTGCCCATGCCCGCGCGCGTGCGGCGCTTGACGCCGTCGATATCGTTCGCGGGCGGATTTTCGCGGAGGGCGCGCAGAATTTCGCCCTCGGTAATCTGTTCGCAGCGGCATACGATTCTGCCGTAGGCGGGTTCGCGACGGATGAGCGCGTTTTTTTCTTCGACGGTAAGGTTTTTAAAGAAATCGTCGGCTTTGCGCGCGCCGTCGAACGCCGCGTTTTTCGTGAGCGGCAACAGTTTGCCCACAAGCTCTTCCACGGCGAATTTCGCGATGGCGGGCGAAGCCGTAAGCCCCGGCGATTCAATGCCGGCGAGATGAATAACGCCCTTGGACGTTTTACTTTCTTCGATGATGAAATCGTGCTTTCCGGAATACGCGCGCACGCCCGCAAACGACGTAATGGTGTTGAACAGCGGCGGATTTTTGCACATTTTACGCACTTTTTCCTGCACGAACGCCAATCCCGCGGCACAGGTTGCCGTATCCGGCGATTGCATTTCTTCCGCGGTGGGTCCGAGCAGGATATTATTATCCGCCGTCTGCGTTACAAGGATGCCTTTGCCGAGCTTCGTGGGCGTGAAAAACAGCGTGTGATGCACGAAATCGCCGCTTTCGCGATCCAGCAGGATATATTCGCCCTTTCTTGCGCCGACGGCGATTTCGTCGCCGAACAGCGCCGCGATTCTGCCGCTTGCAAGCCCCGCGCAGTTGATGACGACTTTGCCGCAGACTTCTCTGCCGTCTTTTGCGCGCAGCGTATAGCCGCCGCCCGTCTGTTCCGCCGCCGTTACTTCGAAACCGGTGTACAGCTTCGCGCCGTTATCCATGGCGTTGCCGATTGCCGCTATCGTGAGTCCGTACGGGCAGACGATGCCGCCCGTGGGCGCGTACAGCGCCGCAAGCGCTTCGTCGGAAACGTTCTCTTCCAGCGCCCTGAGTTCGTCCCGCCCGATGATTTTCAGCCCCGGTACGCCGTTTTTTTCGCCGCGCTCTTTCAGCTCTTTCAGCGTATCGGTTTCTTCATCGGAAAACGCGACGACAAGCGAACCGTTGTTGCGGTATTTTACGCCGAGCTCCGCGCACAGCGACGGCATCATGCGATTGCCCTCTGCGTTGAATTTCGCTTTCAGCGAACCGGGCGCCGCGTCGAACCCCGCGTGCACGATGCCGCTGTTCGCCTTGCTTGCGCCCATGCATACGTCGCTTTCTTTTTCGAGCATGCAACAGCTTAACCGATATTTTGCGAGTTCGCGCAGCGTTAATCCGCCGACGACTCCCCCGCCGATGACGATTACGTCGAACATTGTTCATTCCTCCCATTTCCGGTGTATTAAAAGAAAAACGCGTTTAAAAATCACGGAACGCGAACTTTTCCCACGGCAGATCGACGGGCTTTTTCTCCGTTAAAATTTCGTCGGCGTGCAGCAGAAGCGGAAAATCTTCCGCGTTTAAAATTCCCTTGTGAATCAGAATTTTCACCGCTTTTGCAACCCGCGAAATAACAACGAGAGATTCCAGCGTTACGCCGTTCAATTTTTCTTTCGCTTCGTCGATCGTATATCCCTCGCCGAGGAGAATCCCCACAAGCCTTGTTCTGCCGCCGTACACGGTTACGTACAAATCGCCGAGGCCGATATAATAACTGTTTTCCCTCGCGTTGAAAAGGCGCAGAAGTTTTTGCATTTCTTTCGCCGCCTGAAAGAAAATACCCGCCTGAGAATTGTAATGCAATTCGCTGTTTTCGCCGAACTTCTTTTTATTGACGCCGACGGTGAGCGCGATACCGAGCGCGTAGCCGTTTTTCAGCGCGACGGCCGCTTCCAGCCCGCGCACGTCGGACGTAAGCGAAATATGATAATACTCCGTTTGCAGCAGACTTTTCAAAAAGGAAAGCACAAATTCGTCGCCGCCGCAGAACGCTACTTCCGTCTGATCGTGCGCCACAAGTTCGTAGCTGGTACAGGGGCCGCCGACGGCGTTGAACGAAATATGTTTATGCAATTTTTCCGCCGCGCGCCGCCAGAAATCGGGGTACGTTTCAAACTCCCCTTCGTCGTTGACCAGCAGACCTTTCGTTACCGACAATACGATGGTACCGTCCGCAAGTTTCGGAATCACGTATTCGGCAAACCAGTTTACGCCGAAACTGGAAACGCCCGAAATTACGGCGTCCGCGCCCGCAAGCGCCGTTTCCAGTTCTTCCGTTTCGTAAAACTTTACGCCCTTCGGAAAAGTTTTCGTAAATTTCGGGTGGCGGTTTTCCTGTTTGCAGGTTTTGATGATTTCCCGATCGAGATGCGTGCCGACAAGGCGCACTTCATGTTTGTTTTCCGCCGCCGGAAACGCAAGCGCAGAGCCCATCATTCCGGCGCCGACGATTGTAACGACTGCCATATTTACCCTCCTGCCCGTACGGCGGAACAAAAACGCGCTTCGCCGCGCGCAAACGATTGACTTATCGTTCTGTTTCTATTATACTGATAATTGACGAAATAAGCAAATAAAATCCGCAGGTTTGTCGTTTTGATTGTTTATTACGGAAAACGAGCGGAAAATGTCGCGCGTTTGCAGAGAAACGCGCAAATAAAAAGGAATCGGAACAATGAACGAAACGCAGGAAAAAACCGTTCTTTCACTTCTCGAACGGCAGCAGTACGCTTCCGTGGAAGAACTTTCCGCCGCATTGGCGGTAAGCGCCTCTACCACGCGGAGAATTCTGGAAGGATTGCAGAACAGAAAACTGATTACGCGCACGCACGGGGGCGCAAAACTGAACGACGCGAACAACGCGGCGCCAAGCTTCACCTTCCGCATTCACCAGAATTTATTCGAAAAGAAAAAAATCGCCCTCTCGGCGATTAAACTGATTAAAGACGGGGATATTATTTTTCTGGACGGTTCTACCACCGCTTACTGCATTGCCGAATATCTGGGGGAATTCAGAAACATCAAAGTGATTACGAACGGCATAGAAACGCTTTCTTTGCTTTCGCAGAACCGTATTCCCGCGTACTCTACGGGAGGGGAGGTTTCGGCGGAGAACCCCGCGGTGCTGGCGGGCGGCTATGCCGAGGACGGCGTACGAAACTTTTTTGCCGACATCGTGTTTTTTTCGGCGCGGGCGCTGGATACCGAGGGAAGAATTTACGATTGTTTCGAGAACGAAATCTTTCTGCGACGCGCCATGATACAGCATTCGAAAACGAAGGTGTTTCTTTGCGACGACACCAAATTCGGAAAAACTTCACCGCACCTTTTGTGCACGCTGAACGACGTGGATTACGTGGCAAGCAACCGGCCGCTGCTCGATTTTATTCCGGCAAGCAAAAGTCTTTCGCTGTTCGATTAAAAAAACTTAAAAATAAAAACCGGGAAACGCGCGATCGCGCGGTTGCCCGGATTATTTTTATTCCGATACGTTTTCAGTTAATATTTTCGCCAAGCACGTCCTCGTAAGATACGTACCCTTTGCTGATGCAGCAATTATAAATTTTTTCCACCAGTCTGTTTTTCAATAAATAATACTTCGCACGCGAAACGGGAACTTCTTCGATTCTGCGGATATCCGTTTCTTCCCGCTTTAAATTTTCCACCAGATCTTTCACCCAGTCTTTCTTTTCGCTGCGGATAACGTCGTCCAGAATTTCTACGATGACAGCCTCTTCGGGATCGATGCGTTTCTTCTTTCCCGCTTCTTCGTTCTGTTTCATATCCCGCAGTATTTTAGGCAGACGGTGGATTGTTTTGCGTATTTTTTCTTTAGTCAAAGCACTATTCTCTCATAATATATTCTACCTTTAATTATACTGAACTTTCGCCTTAAAAAGTCTATACTTTTCCATTTTTTGCCAAATGCGAAAAATTTGTTATCGAATACCGCAAAACAAAAATATTCGAAGTTTCTATACTTTTTTACATTTTCGGAAAAAAATATAAAAAGGTTAGCTTAATCGATTTTACGCGAAAGAGCGGCGGAAAATCCCGTAAATCACGGAATGCCCCCGCCGTTTTGTATATAAATTTTAAACCCGGAGAAAAATTTTCGCCGCGATTTCGCCGCGTTTACGCAGCCTGCCGCAAAGCGGAAATCGTTTGCGGAAAAAGAAAAACCGCACGGGCGGACGATTCGAAAAATTTCATAAAAAGTCGCAAAAAATTTTTCATTTTCACTTTGCGTCGCAAAAAAAATTACGGATTCGGCATTTTTACCCTTGCAATCAAAGGATAAAACCATGCTTTTATTACCGCAAGAGATCCTTCTCCCGTGCCGCAACCATTTTACGATTTACTTGTTCGGACAAATAAACCATATCAAAAAGCCGCCGCGCAAGTTTTGCGCGGCGGCTTTAAAATTATTCCGTATCCGATTATTTTTCTTCCACGGTGTGTTCGGGGGAAGCCTTCGTCATTCTTTCAAACGGGTCTATCTCGTGTCTGTCCTCCTGAGCGTCCATAAACGCAATCACTTCCGTATACGTTGCGCCCTGCATCAGCATCGCCACTTCGTCGGTGTAAATGGTTTCCTTTTCCACCAGCACGCGCGACATATTGTCGAGTATCGCCCTGTTTTCCGTTAAAAGTTTCACCGCGCGTTCGTGCGCCGTAGCCACCAGTTTTCTCACTTCGTCGTCAATCGCCGCCGCGGTTTCCTGCGAGTACCCGTTGCGCGCTCCGCCGCCGTATTCGTAATCCATTCCCATAAACACGGGCTGATCGGAATCATACGCCACAAGCCCCAGCTTATCGCTCATACCCCACTGCGTAACCATGCGCCGCGCAATGTCCGATACGTGCTGCAAGTCCGCGCTCGCGCCCGTCGTAACGTCTTTAATCACCAGTTCTTCCGCCACGCGCCCGCCGAGCGACATGCAGATGTTATCCACAAGCTTGTTGTACGATACGTCGTTGTCGTCCGTTTCGGGGCGTGTCATCGTATACCCCGCCGCCTTGCCGCGCGGAATAATCGAAACTTCGTGCACGGGGTCGCAATGCTTGCACAGGCACGCCAGTACCGCATGCCCCGATTCGTGATACGCCGTGCACCGCTTATCCGATTCCGTTACAACGCGGCTCTTCTTCTGCGGTCCCATCAGCACCTTGTTGATGCCGTCGTACAGTTCGAGGTTTCCTATCAGCTTCTTGCCCTTTCTCGCCGTTAAAATCGCGGCTTCGTTCAAAAGGTTGGCAAGGTCCGCGCCCGAAAATCCCGCCGTGATTCTCGCCACCGTGCGGAAGTTCACGTCCGGCGCGATAGGTTTGTTTCTCGCGTGCACCTTTAAAATCTGCTCGCGCCCTTTCACGTCGGGCAGGTTCACGTTGATCTGTCTGTCGAATCTTCCGGGACGAAGCAACGCCGGGTCGAGAATGTCCGCGCGGTTGGTCGCCGCCATCACGATAATGCCCTCGTTCGTTTCGAAACCGTCCATCTGCACCAGAATCTGGTTCAGCGTCTGTTCTCTTTCGTCGTGTCCGCCGCCGAGTCCCGCTCCGCGCCGTCTGCCCACCGCGTCGATTTCGTCGATGAAAATAATGCACGGCTGGTTCTTTTTCGCCACGTCAAAGAGATCGCGCACACGCGCAGCGCCCACGCCCACGTACATTTCCACGAAGTCGGAACCGGAAACCGAGAAGAACGGCACGCCCGCCTCGCCCGCAACGGCTTTCGCAAACAGCGTTTTACCCGTTCCCGGAGGGCCTACCAGAAGCACGCCGCGCGGGATTCTGGCGCCGAGGTCGGAAAAGCGCTTGGGCGTTTTTAAAAACTCCACCACTTCCTGCAGCTCTTCCTTTTCCTCTTCCGCGCCGGCAACGTCGGAAAAGCGCACTTTCATATTGTTCTGCATATGCGCCTTGGTTTTGCCGACGTTCATCACTTTGCCGCCGCCCGCCGCGCTGCGCATAATCAGATAAAACACCACCGAAACAAGCACAATGCCGCCCAGCGTTACCAGACTGGACCAGATACTGCCGGAATTCGGATCCGCAAAATACACTTCGCATTTTGCCGAACCCAGATCGCGCCACTTCTGAATATCTTCGTTGTTGGGATCGTACTTGCTCTGCCCCGTCGATTTGATATACACCACGCTGCCGTCCGCACGCACGATTTTCGCCTGCACGTTATAACCGCTCACATGAATTTCGGCTTTCTCCCCGTCTCCGAGCGACATAATCTGCTCGTTGAATACGGTATCGGAAACCTCCGTAAACCTCGGCGAAACGATACCGCGGAACAGAAAGAACAACACTCCCAAAAGCAGCAAGCCAAGCACTATCCATGTAATTGTTTTGCTTTTCTTATTCAAAGGTCTTTTCTCCTTTCAAACCCGGATTTGCGTGCTTTGCACGGGTAAAATCGGGTTTCTTTTAACATTTTAACACACGACGGGCGATTTTTCAAGCGTTTGGCGGCGCCGCGGCAACTTTTTAATAAATATTTGGAAATCTCTCACAAATCATACACACGCGCGCCCGTTTTTTGCGTTTTAGCAGAAAAACGTCCGCTCCGCCCACGCTTTTCAGTGTACCAGTACGGCTTTGATGCGGCGGGTTCCCGCGCCGCAGGATTGTTCTTTCACGATTTTGAATTCGCCCAGTTCGCCCGTGCTTTCCGCATGCGGTCCGCCGCAGATTTCGCGGGAGAAATCGCCGATCGTATACGTTTTCACCACTTCGCCGTACTTGCTTTCAAACAGTCCCGTGAAGCCCGCTTCTTTGGCTTCCGCCAGCGAAATTTCTTTCATCTCCACGGGAATGTTTTCTTTGATTTTTTCGTTTACCAGCGCTTCCGTGGCTTTGATTTCCTCTTCCGTCATCGCCCGCGGGAAGTTGAAATCGAAACGCAGCCGTTCTTCCGTAATATTGGAGCCTTTCTGGTTCACGTCCTTGCCCAGCACTTTTTTCAGCGCCGCGTGCAGAAGGTGCGTCGCCGTATGCAGCCTCGTCGTTTCCACCTTGTGGTCGGCAAGTCCGCACGCGAATTTCCCCTCGCTGCCCGCTTTGCTCTTTTCCTGATGCTCCTTAAACGCCTCTTCGTACGCCGCAACGTCCACCGTAAGCCCGCGCTCTTTCGCCATTTCCGCCGTAATTTCCACGGGGAAGCCGTAGGTATCGTACAAATGAAACGCCTGCTTGCCGCCGATCACCGTTTCGGGCACGTAAGCGGGGTCTTTCTGCGCCATGAACGCGTTTTTCCTTTCGATGCCGTTCACACACTTTTCAAACTCTTTCAAGCCCTGCTGCAACGTTTTCGAGAATTTTGCTTCTTCCGTATTCAGCTCTTCCGCAATACGCGCCTTGTTGGCTTCCAATTCGGGGTATACGGCTTTGTATTTTTCCACGTACGTTTCCGCGATTTTATAAAGCGCGCCTTCGGGCAAATCGATTTTGCGCCCGTACCGTACCGCGCGGCGGATAATGCGGCGCAGAATATATCCCTGGTCGGTATTCGAAGGCGCAATGCCCTTCTCGTCGCCGATCATGAACGTCGCCGTGCGCACGTGATCGAGAAGTACGCGGAACGCCCGGGTAACTTCCTCGCTTTCATTGTATTTCTTGCCCGTCAGCTCTTCGATTTTCGCAATCGCGTTTTCGAAAAGGTCGGTTTCGTACACGCTCGTCTTGCCGTTCAACACGCACAACGCGCGTTCCAGCCCCATGCCCGTATCCACGTTCTTCTGTTTCAGTTCTTCGAACTTCCCGTCCGCCGTCTTGTTGAAGCGCATGAAAACGTCGTTCCAGATTTCGAGGAACGCCCCGCACGAACAATCGGGGTTGCACGTCGGCGAACATTTCGGCTTGCGGATAACGAACATTTCCGTATCCGTGCCGCAAGGTCCCGTCAAGCCCGCAGGCCCCCACCAGTTGTTTTCGCGCGGCATAAAGTAAATATTTTCTTTTTTGATGCCCGCCTTTTCCCAAAGTTCGGCGGCTTCGTCGTCGCGCGGCGCCGTTTCGTCGCCCGCAAATACCGTTACCGCAAGCTTGTCCGCGGGAATATGCAGATAGTCCGCCCCCGTCAGAAATTCGTACGACCAGGGAATCATTTCTTTCTTGAAATAATCCCCGAGCGACCAGTTACCCAGCATTTCGAAAAACGTGCAGTGCCTCTCGTCGCCCACGTCGTCGATATCGCCCGTACGCACGCACTTCTGCACGTCGGTAAGGCGCTTGCCCGCAGGGTGCTTTTCGCCTAAAAGATAGGGCACCAGCGGGTGCATGCCCGCCGTGGTAAACAGCACGGTGGGGTCGTTTTCGGGAATCAGCGAGGCGGAAGGAATCACCTTATGCCCGCGCTTTTCGAAAAATCTGAGATACATTTCGCGCAAACTTTCGCTTGTATATTCTTTCATATCGGTTTTACCTCTGTTTGAATTGCCTTTTTTTGTTTTTCCGGCGCTCAGAGCTTCGAAAGCTCGTAGCCGTCTTTTTTGTCTTTCACCTGATAGCCTAAGCCGGCGAGTTTTTCTCTCAGTTCGTCGCTTTTTGCCCAGTCTTTCGCCGCACGCGCCGCTTTTCTCTCCTCCGCAATCGCCGCGATGTTTTCGGGAATCGCTTCTTCGTGCGCCTTTTCGTACCACGCAAGGTATTCCGACGGCTGTTTTTCAAACAAGCCGAGCAGCGAATAGGTTTTCTTTACCTGATTCGCAAGCGCGATCGCCTTTCCGTCTTTCGCGGCGAGAAACGCGCGGATTTCCTTGAAAACCGCAAACAAATCGCTGAGCGCCAGCGCCGTGTTGAAATCGTCGTCCATCGCGGTATCGAAGTTTTTATCCGCCTTCGCGGCGTACTTTTCGTCGTCGCCGTCCGCTTTCAGCCCCGCCTTTTCCGCTTCGTCCGCTTCGGCAAGCACCAGATAAAAATCGTGCATGTGCTTTTCCGCTTCCGGAAACAAATCGTCCGTAATATTGATGTCGCCGCGATAATTCGTCTGCAACAGCGCGAATTTAATCGCTTCGTCCGAATATTTATCCAGCAGGTCGGATAACAGCAGACTGTTTCCCAGCGATTTGCTCATCTTCTGCCCGTTCACTTTAATTAAACCGTTGTGCGTCCAGTATTTCACAAACCGCTTGCCCGTCAGCGCCTCGCTTTGCGCAATCTCGTTTTCGTGATGCGGAAAGATAAGATCTCTGCCGCCGCCGTGCAAATCTATCTGGTCGCCGAACGCCGCGCGGTTCATCGCCGAACATTCGATATGCCAGCCGGGGCGTCCTTTGCCCCACGGCGAATCCCAGGAAATTTCGCCCTCTTTCGCCGCCTTCCACAGCGCGAAATCGTAGGCGTGTTTTTTCTGTTCGTCGTTTTCCACGCGCACGCCGTCCAGCGCGTCTTCGAGGTTCCGCCCGGATAAATGCCCGTACGCGGGATAGGTGTCCACGTCGAAATACACGCTGCCGTCCGCCGTCGCATAGGCATGCCCTTTATCGATCAGTCCCTGTATAAAGGAGATGATGTTGCCGATGTTTTCGGTGGCTTTCAGCCACAAATCGGGGTCGTCCACATGAAAGCGCCGCATCACGCCGTCGATGTTTTCAATCATTTTCGCCGCGTAAACGTCGGCGGGAATCCCCGTTTCGCGAGATTTCATAATAATTTTATCGTCCACGTCGGTGTAGTTGCGCGCATAGGTTACGTCAAAGCCCTTTTTTTCGAGATACTTGCGCATAATATCGTAAATCAGCGCCTGATAGCCGTGCCCCACGTGCGCCTCGCCGGAAACGGTAATGCCGCATGCGTACATTTTCACTTTGCCCGGTTCCGTCGGCACGAATTCTTCTTTTTGTCTTGTCAACGAATTATAAATTTTCATAGTATTGCCTTTTTGTATTTTTGCCTTGTTCCAAGCCTTCCCCTTGCCTGCATAAAATTTTGCTTACAAAATTTTCTTCGGCAAAAATGTTCAGCCACTTCGTGGCTTCCCCTCCGGGGGGAAGGCGCCGCCGAACGCCAACGGATGAGGGGCGTTGCCCATTTTTGATTCAAAAAATTTTCAAACAAAGGGGCGCCCCTTGTTTTCCGAAAATCGATTTCCAACGCCCGAAATCACACGCGTTTCAAAAGCAAGCACCCTTCGGGTGTTTCGTAACGGACTGTTACGCTTACGCTTTCACCCGCCATTCGCCTGGGAAACAAAATATTGCGCCGTCATTCAAGCGTGCGAAGAATGGTGCAGATTGCGGGTTGTATCGAGTACGCCCGCCGCGAGTTTACTGAGCGAAAATGAGCAAGCACCCTTCGGGTGTTTCGTAACGGACTGTTACGCTTACGCTTTCGCCCGCCATTCGCCTCGGAAACAAAATATTGCGCCGTTATGCGCACGCGTCATTCAAACGAAAAGAACAAGCCGTCCACGCCATATTCCTCCAGCGCCGCGTCTATCATCTCCGCATTATGCACGCGATTCACCAGCAGATACGAAACCACCACGTCTTTCACAATCGCATAATCGAAACTCACGTTGCAAACAGCCATCAGGGCTTCGGTATCCTCCATCGAAAACCCGCATGCCAGCGCCAGCGTGAAAATCAGATTTTTCGTGGGATAATACGCCCCTTTCAGAATACGTTTTTTCGTCTTTTCGCCTATGTCCGTTACGCCCAGCGCCTGCTCCGGCGTAACCGAATACTTCGCGCAGATCCCCGCAAACACCTTTTTAAACGAATATTTCGAACGGTTACATCGCAACTTTTCGAAAAATCCCAGCGGACGGAACGAAAACGAAAATGTATAATCGCACATTCTCTCTTTCAGCTGTTTCAGAAGCGCCGCTTTGTTCTCCTGCAAACTCAGCCGCATTGTTTCGGGCGGCAGCGTATAAGAATAATCGGTGCCGTCCTCGCGCCGCTGCGTCGTCTGCATTTTCGGCATCACGTAGCCTTTCAGAACGCACATTCTGTCGTAATTTGCGTATTTCTCGCAAAAATAATCGTCAAGATCGGAAATGAAAGCGTATTTTTCCACGTTATTCTCTCCCTCGCGCCTCCGTTATTTCTCCGCAATTCCCAAAATACGGGGCACGCCCCGCGCGATCGGGGCTATTGCGCGCAGAATCGTCGTCAACCGCCGCGCAAATTCCGCGCGACTTTACATTTAAAACATTATAACATATTTCGCGCAAAAATACAACCGTTTAAAGGCTTGCCGCTCCGCATTTTTTTATTTCCCGCACGCTTTCCTCCCGCCGCCGCTCCGCGTCCGATTTACCGCCGATTTACCGCCCGATTGTTGAATTTTGCTGTTTTTTGTGCGTTTCGATAATTTTTTTATGAAATCTATCCTTAAACACTTGCATTTTTGTGAATTTTATGATAAATTTTAATGGCGTACAGAATTTATCTCAAGAGGGGCTTTATTTATGAAACGCGAAAGAATCGAAGAATTATCCGAACTTATCAACAAACGCGGCAAACTCACGCTGGAACAGCTGGAAGAATACTTCCCGAAAGTGTCGCAGATGACGCTCCGGCGCGATCTGTTTCAGCTGGAAGAAGAAGGAAAAATCATCCGCATCCGCGGCGGCGCGCTTTCCGTAAAGGACGTGCAGAAAACCTCGGGCGAACCGTACGTGAAAAAAACCGCGCTGCACACCGACGAAAAAATCGCCATCGCGCAGAAAGCGGCCATGCTGGTGGACGAAGGCACTTCCATTTTCATCGACGGCGGCACCACGGCGCTGTATTTTGCGAAAGAACTGCCCGATATGAAGTGTAACGTATTCACAAACGGCATCGCCGTCGCGCAGGAACTGGCGCAGAAGAAAAACGTTACCGTAAACCTCCTCGGCGGGCTTTTAATCAAGGACAATTTATCCACCGCCTCGCCCCTCGCCGCGCAGTATTTCGCCGATACGAATTTCGAACTGGCAATCATCTCGGCTTCGGCGTTCACCCCGGAAAGCGGCTTTTCGTGCGGCGCGCAGGTAGAAGCCGATCTTCTTCGTTTCGTGCGCAAAAAGGCGAAATTCGTGTACATGATGCTCGATTCTTCCAAAATCGGCAAAATCATGCCCTACACCTTCGCCCGCCCGGAAGATATCAACGTTTTAATCACCGACGACGCCTTTCCGCAGTCCCTCAAAGAACAATTCAAAGAAAAAGACATCGTCGTCATGTAATTTTCCCGCCAACGAACGCGATAACGCGATACGAACCGCGCCCCGGAAAGAGTTTTCCGGGGCGTTTTTATCGTTTGATTTTAAATTTTCGCGGCGAAAATCACACTTTGCCGATGCCCTGATGGCGGCGCGTATAAAGGTTGATTCTCTCCTTTAAAATTGCAATCGCCTGTTCGGGCGCGGTTACGCCGTACACTTTATCGTCCGGAATATTTTCGTAGCGCACCACGTCGTCCAGACGCGTTCCCGCCAGTTTCTCGCTCCAGCCGCCCGAATTTTCAAACGCAATCACCAGTCGGTTGAACGACCACGCAAACGAATATTCGCACAGCGTGCCCGCGCCGCCGCCGATTCCTATCACCGCGTCGGCATTGGCAACCAGCGCGTTTCTCATCACGTCCAGCCCCGTCGGCACGGAAATATCGGCATACTCGTTGGCAATTTCGGTATCGAACGAGGGTACCAGCGCAATCGTATCGCCCTCTTTGTATTTCTCGCTGGCGTGCGCGCCCTTCATCACCGCGCGCATAATGCCGCCGAGCCCGCCCGATTGCACTCTGTACCCGTTATCCACAAGCGCCTTTCCCGTTTCGAAGGCGAGTTTATATCTCAGCGAGCCTTCTTCCACGGCTCTGTTCCCTATCACGGAAACCACTTTTCTTCTTTCACTCATAGAAATATCTCCTTGATTAACATTTTGCGCGCGTCAGTGCAACCGGAACTTTATTTCTCTGCTCCCGATTCGCGAATCAGAAGCAAGCCGTTCGCGGATTACAGCCCTTTCGCCAGCGCAAAAGCGCCCCAGATTCCCGCGTCGTTTCCCAGCGCCGCTTTTTCGATTTTCAAAGGCACAAACTCCACGGAAGTATACAGTTTCTTTTCCACGGCGGTACGCAGCGGAGCAAACAGATACTCGCCCTCGTTGGAAACGCCGCCGCCGAGAAGAATCGCTTCGGGGCGCAGCACGTTCGCCAGATTCGCAAGCCCTACGGCAAGATGTTCCACGTATTCGTCCACCACTTCCTTGCCGTGCATATCGCCCGCGCGCGCCGCTGAAAACGCCGTCTTTCCGTCCACGTTTTCCAGCTTTCCGCCCGCGATTTCCCACATCTTCGTGGAACAATCCAGTTCCATCTTCCACTTCGTCAGCCGAATCAGCGCCGTCGCCGAAGCATACGCTTCAAGGCACCCGTGTCTGCCGCATGTACACAGCGCGCCGCCTTCGCAAATCACCATATGCCCGATTTCCGCGCCCGCGCTCATGTACCCTTCCATCAGCTTGCCGTCGATGATGATGCCGCCGCCTACGCCCGTGCCGAGCGTTACCATCAGGCAGCTGCCGTAATCCTTGCCGGCACCGAATTTGGCTTCGCCCAGCGCCGCCACGTTTGCGTCGTTCGACATTTTAATCGTCGCCACGCCCGTTTTTTCTTTCATTTTTTCGCCGAGCGGAACTTTTACCCAGCCGAAATTCGCCCAGCGGACCACAACGCCGGTCGCCACGTCGATATACCCCGGCACCGCCATGCCTATCGCTTCCACGTTCTTCATCGAAGTTTTCGCTTCCGCGGCAAGCTCCTTGCAGAGCCCCGCCATCTTATCCACGGTTCCTTCAAACCCGTCTTCGGGCTGCGTTACCACCGATTTTTTCACAATCAGAGCTCCGTCTTCTCCGAAAATCGCGCCTTTCGCGCTCATGCCGCCTAAATCTATACCGATGTAGTATTTCATTATGTTCTCCTTACTCTCTTTTTATCCGCGGTTTTCCCCGCGGTATTTTTTATTTTTTTCGCCGTATCACGCCCCGACGGGCAAAAACACGGCTTTTATTTTCTCCGTATTTTCAGCGGATAAAATTCGTCATGATTTTTTTCTCGCCTTTCGGCGTTACGCCCTGCGCTTTTCCGAGAGCGACGCACTTTAAAAGCCACGCGAGGTTGTAGCCCAGCACCCGCATCGTCTGCAATCCCTCTTCGTCCTTTTCCACGTCCTCCGCCGTCTGTCCGTGCACCTCGTTCCAGTAATTCGAAGAAGCCACGGGCATGCAGTTAATCGTGAAATACTTGTTCAGCATATCGAACGTCGCGCTCGCGCCCGCCCTCCGGCAGCTTACCACCGCCGCGCCCGGCTTATATTTCATCGCCGCGCCGCCCGAATAAAACGCCCTGTCGAGGAACGAAGTCATCGCGCCGCCCGCCGAAGCGTAATGCACGGGCGATCCGAACACAAACCCGTCGGCGGATTGTGCTTTCCGGATGAAGTCGTTCACGCCGTCGCCGTCAATCACGCACTTTTTCAGTTTCCGGCACGCGCCGCAGCCCGTGCACCCCGAAACCGGTTGACGTCCTATCCAAAGCATTTCCGTCTGCACGCCCTCGCTTTCCAGCGCCGCGGCAACTTCTCTCAGCGCGCGGTCGGTACACCCGCGTTCGTGCGGACTTCCGTTCACCAGAATCACTTTCATTTTCGATTCCTCTCTTCGGCTTTTCTGTATTATATCATACTTTTAAGAAATTTTCAAGACGGACGGGCAAAAATTTTTCCGAATTTTGTAAAATTTCCCGTATCCGCACTTTACAAGTCCGCTTTCGAGCCGTATTTTTTATATAAACCGTTTGAGGAAAGATAAATCAAGCTGCCAGTCTTCCGTATCGTTCAGCCTTTCGTGCCGCGCGGCGGCGCGCGCAAGCGCCTCGTGAAAATCGCTTTCCGTGCAACCGTTCACGCGCATGAAATGTTCTTCCGCCCGCCGTGCGCCCTCCGCGCCGTCGCAAAGCGCCGTCCGCTGATAATGAATCACCGCATGGCATTCGTGGCAAAGCGCAAGCACGTCCTCCAGCTTCTGTATCTTTTTCTCCTTGTCGAAGCTCCATTTTTCGTGCGCTTCGAGGCGGCAGTTTCCCCTGCCGCAGATACGGCACTTATACCCGGCCCGCTTATACGCGTCCCGCCGCACCACGTCCCACGCCGCGGGCGATAACAGGCGGCGCAAATTAAATTTCCAGCTCTCTTCGGGAATAAAATCGAAATTCAGCTTATACCGTTTTTCTTCCATACGCTCACGCCCCGCGAAAATCGTCAAAATAATCGAGGCAGCGGCGAAACGCCGTGGGAAAAGCCGCCTTTTCGCGCAGTTCCGCTTCGGAAGCCGCGGGAAAAGGCGCTTCGTCCGCCGTTACCGAAAACGCCGTAACGTTCCACTTCACATGCGTGAAAATATGCGCGTAACGGTGCTTTTTCAATATCTTCGCGCCCGAAACGCCCCATGTTTCCAGTATACGCGCCGCCGTCGCGTTTTCGTCCGCGCCGTCGCCGAGGCTCGCCGTTTCCGAAGGAAATTCGTTCATGCCCCGTAAAACGCCCTTTTCACGCTTTCTGTACGCGATTCCGCGCGGCGTCATGATAACGAACGCGTAAATATTTTCCTCTTTCTTGGGCTTCTTTTCGGGCATTACGGGGAAGTTCCCTTCTTCGCCGTTTTTATGCGCGAGGCACATCGCCGCAAGCGGACATTCCCCGCACGCGGGCGAACGCGGCACGCACACCAGCGCGCCCAGCTCCATCAGCGCCTGCGTAAAATCGGAACACCCCTTTGCCGTTTCGGGGTACGCGGGCGCCAGCAGCGCTTTCAGCCTCGCCTTGAAGTTCTCGTCCGAAATTTCGGTAGCGTCGGCGGAAAGGCGGCTGCACACCCGCAGCACGTTGCCGTCCACGGCGGGCGAAGGCAGCCCGAACGCAATCGAACGGATCGCCCCCACGGTATAATCGCCGATGCCGGGCAACGCCCGCAGCGATTTTTCGTCCGAAGGAAACGCGCCGCCGTATTCTTTACACACGATTTTCGCCGTTTTGTGCAGGTTGCGCGCGCGGGAATAATACCCTAAGCCTTCCCACAGTTTCATCAGCGTTTCCTCGTCGCACGCCGCCAGATCTTCCACCGCGGGCAGCGCGTTCAGAAAACGCAGATAGTAATCTTTCGCGGCCTCCACGCGCGTCTGCTGCAACATAATTTCCGATACCCATACGCGGTAGGGAGTGGGATTCTCCCGCCACGGCAAATCGCGCTTCACGCGGTTAAACCACGCCGTCAGCGGCGCCGTAATCGCGCAAAAATCGAAATCTTCCGCCCGCCGTCCGTTTTGCCCGTTTTCTTTCTGCATCGTCGCTCCTTAAAATTTATCCCTCCCCGGCTTACCGGGGAGGGAATGTTCCGCCGTGAAAACGGTACTTTTTACAGCAATCTGAAATCGAACGCGAACTCGCCCTCTTTGTCGATGCGATATTCCTCCGCCGTCGCGGGGCCGCAGGAATTCGAACCCAGCCCCTCGCTTGCGCCGAGGAACACATACGTGTTTTTCGAATCTTTCAGTTCGTAATCGTGCTCCGCGCGCATCAGATCGTCCGGGGAATAGATAATCGCCGAAAAATCGAACGGACGCGCCCCGTAAATCTGCATTTCGGCAAGCGCAACGCGCTCCGTTGCCGCATGGTTGCCGCTCTCCTGCGGCTTGATATATCTGTGATACCCGCTTCTCGCACGGTACTCGTATTCGTCTTTCGCCGCCGCCGCAAGCGTATCGCGATACGTTTCCTGCGGACCGTACCCGAAGTAATCGATTTTCTTTTCCGATTTTCTCACCGCAAAACGCAATCCCGTTACGGGCAGTCCGCCCTTTACGTTAGCGGCGGCTTTATATTGCAGCCGCACCGTGAAGCCTTCGTCCGTTACGGCGTAAATCAGGGTGTAATCCAGCACGCTTCTTCTGTATTCCGGCGTCATTTTTCCCTGCAACGTCAGGGCGCCGTCGCCGAATTTCCCGTCATACCGCACTCTCGGCAGCGCGTCGTACACGCCGCGGTTCTCCCGTTCGACGCGTTCGTTCCTCTCGTTGTCGGTAGGGGCGCGGTACACCGAAACTTTCATCGGCGCGGTAAGATATTCCTTTTCGCCGCGCTTCACGGAAAGCAGGTTTCCCGTGCTCCGTTCTATCGTCAGCGCGATATCGCCGCTTTTTAAAACGTATTCGTCGTCGGTGGCGACGCACTCTTTCGAAGCGGGCGCGGAAATTTTCTTTTCCGCTCCTTCCCGCAGCGTGAAAAATTCCGAGGAGGTCAACCCGTCGCCGTCGGTGAACGTTGCTTTCAGCCCCACGAATTTATCCGCGTACTCTTCCGCCGGCGCAGGCATTTCGAATACAAAGCGCTTTTTGCCCCCCGCGGGAATTTCCACCGCGCGGCTCATGAATTCCAGACGTTTCCCGTCCGCCTTGATTTCCGCTTTTAAAACGCCTTTCAGCGGCTTGAAGAAATAGCGGTTTTTCACCGTGATTCTGCCGTTTTTATAGGAAAATTCCGCAGGCTGGTATGCGTGTTTCATGCACAGCGTACCCGCCTTTTCCTTGCGTTCGGGCGATACGATACCGTCTATGCAGAAATTGCCGTCGTGATATTTTTCGCCGAAATCGCCGCCGTAATAGTATTTGCCGTCACGATAAATGCCGTGATCCGCCCACTCCCATACGAATCCGCCCATAAAGCGGTCGGAAGAACGGAACGTTTTCCAGTAATCTTCCAGATCGCCGGGGCCGTTGCCCATCGCGTGGCAGTATTCGCAGTACACCATCGGGCGCGTTTCGCGCTTGTCTTTCAGATAATCGTTTTTCAGCCAGGAAATCGGCGCATACATTCTCGATACCACGTCTATCGCGTCGTCGTAATATTCGTCCGTCCCCGCAATATACGCGTGCTGTTCGTAGTGCACGAAACGGGTATCGTCAATCGCTTTCACGGTTTTCGCCGCCTTCACGAAATTCTTGCCGAAATACGATTCGTTCCCCAGCGACCACATAATTACGGACGGGCGGTTTTTATCCCGCTGTACCATGGTAACCGAGCGGGAAACAATCGCGTTTTCGTACAGATCGGAATCGGCAATTCCCTTATAATCGTCCCAGGAGTTCCATTCGCCGCTCGTCACCACGGCGCCGTGGCTTTCCACGTCCGCCTCGTCGAACACGTAAATGCCGTATCTGTCGCACAGGCGGTAAAATTCGGGCATGTTGGGGTAGTGAGAAGTGCGGACGGCATTCACGTGATATTTCTTCATGATGATAATATCGTTTTCCGCGTCCGCAAGCGAAATCGCCGCGCCCTTTTCGGGATGAAACTCGTGGCGGTTCACGCCGTAAAGTTTAATCGGCTTGTCGTTCAGATAAAATACTTTGTTTTCGATTTTCAGCGTACGGAAGCCGACTTCTTCGTAAATTTTTTCCTCGCCGCTCTCAATCAGCACGGGGTACAAATCGGGGATTTCCGCGCTCCAGAGTCTCGGATTTTCGATGAAAAATTCTTCCGTCGTCCCGGGCTTCACAAGTTTCTTTTCGTTTTCGAACGTTACGAAGCACTCGCCGCCCGCAAGATTCTCAAAGGAAAGAACCCAGCCGTTTCCGCTCTTTTTCGTTTTCAGGAAGTAATCTTCCACCGCGTTTTCGTCGCGATAAAGCACGTACACGCTTCCGAAAATGCCCGTAAACCGCCACTTATCCTGATCTTCGAGGTAGGAAGAAGCGTTCCATTTCAGAACGATCACGTCCAGCGTGTTTTCGCCTTTTTTCGCCGCGGACAAATCGAATTCGGTAAGGCGGTGGGTAATCTGCGAATATCCGAGCAGCCTGCCGTTCAGAAACACGTAAAACGCCGAATCCACCCCTTCGAACACGAGGCGCGGTTTTTTACCGTTGTTTTCGACGTTCACCGTGCGACGATAGTGGAACGCGGGAATATCTTTATCGATATACGGCGGATCGAACGGGAACGGGTACCGCACGTTGGTGTACTGCGGCGCGTCGTAGCCTTTCATCTGCACGCAGGAAGGCACTTCAATGCAATCGGGCAGTTCTTCTTCGAGGTTGCACTCTTCGATTCTTGCGTGCGCTTTCAGCTGCCACTCGCCGTTTAAAGACTGAAAGCGGGAAGACTTTTCCCTGTCTTTATCGTAACCGTCCTTTTTATCGAACGGCGTGTAATACGCGCGGATCGGCAGCATGCCGAAATCTTCCGTTTTTTCCCATTCGCGATTGTTTACGAACATTTTTTTGCTCCAGAATGTAGTTTTCCCGGCGATTTTTGCCGCTTTTTTGCCGTTTTTTATGCTGTTTTTGCTTTATTTTACGCGATTTTTTACGCGTTTTTGCGCGATTTTTTTGTGTTTTTTTGCCTTTTAAGGGCATTTTTCCGCCGCAATATCGCCGTTTTCCGTGAGTTTTTTCACGTTTTCTTTATCGATTTTATACGGGCGGTCGAACGTGTTGTTTTTGAAAACCACGTTCTTCACGCCGGCAAGATAAATGCGGTGTTCCTCTTCTTCCGGGTTGAAAAAGTGGTTGTCTTTGAGCACCAGTTTTCCCACCGTTTTTTTGCCGCGGCACGCCGCGTTTGCTTCGGCGCAGTTCTCGCAACCCGCTTCGGACGTAGGGAAGTACGCCACCGAATATTTTTCTTCGTACAGATTGCCGCAGCCGTCCGCCACGTTGTTTTTAAATACGATTTTCTTCACGTAAGCGGCGCCGGATTCTTTGCAATCGCGCGCGCAGAGCGCCGCGCCGCCCGTGCGGGCAAACGTGTTGCCCTCCACAACGGCTTTGCCGCCCGCCGCGTAATACACGCCTCTGCCCGCGTTATCCGATACATAGCAGTTTCTGATTTCCAGATTGCACTTTTCTTCGCCGCGGACGCCCGCAAAATCGCCGCTTGCGCCGCCGGCGTGCACCGTGCAGCCGTCAAGAAGCGCCTTTCCTTTACAATTTTCGAAGCGGAAATACCCTTCGCATTTTTTTCCGTCGCCGTCTTTCAAAAGACACTCCGCGCAAAGAAACTTCGCGTTCTTCACGCCGCGCGCCACCACGCCGGAGCCCTGAAACCGACGAAACCGCACGCCTCGGAGCACGACGTTTTCGCTGTTTTCGATAAGCGTCGCGGGCGCGGGAGTTTCGCAGGGTTCTTCCGTAATGAAATCCGCCGTGAGATTTCTGACGGCGATATTTTTGCAGCCGATAAACGTAAACGCCGAAAAGGCGCCGTGAATTTTAAGCGCAGATCCGCCGCCGTCGATGATTATGTTCTTTTTATCTTTGAGGAAAATCGCCGAAGCGTTTTTACCCGCGGGAACGTCGGCGGAATACACGTGGTATTCTCTGCCGTGTTCCAGCACGATTTTTTCTCCGTCTTTGATTTCCGAAAATAATACGCTTAATTCGTTCATTGTTCTCCCCGTCTGAGAAACGTATAATACGCCGGAAACCGCATATCCTGCCGCCCGGCAATCATATTATACCGCATTGAAAACGGGTTTGTCAATCTTTTGTTCCGTCTTTTCCGGGCTTTTCGCTTTCTTCGCCTGCCTTTTTTACACATTTTCTGTCAGTTACGGCGAAAAACGGATTATTTTTCGCCAGCTGACGATTGCAGAAAAGGATTAACGGCGTGCCCACGGCGTACACCCATATGGCTTCGCCCAAGCCCACTTCCCACGCCATGGCGAAATACGCCGCCACCGTGATTTCGCCCGTGCCCGCGCTGCCGAAGAACACGATAAGCGGCACGATTGCCGCGTTGAAGAGCACGGGGAACAATCCGCCGAGCACGATTTTAAGAGGCAGCGTTTTTTTCGAATTTGCGATTGCCTTGCCGATGAGCCGCGTGCAGATTGCAGCAAGCAATGTTGCGCCTACGCCCAGCGTAACGTCGAATACGGCGAACGGCGAGAACAGGTTGGAGATAAAGCACCCCACCGTGAGAGCAAGCACCGCCTCCGGATAGATAAGCGGCAACATGCACAAACCCTCGGACGGGCGCACCTGCAACCCGCCGAGAAAAGAAAGAGAGCCGAACGAAACGGTAAGCGCCACGTACAACGCGGCGATTACCCCCGAACGGCAAAGAGCTTTTGCGGAAAAGAGTTTGTTTTCCATTTGGTTTTACCTCGGTTGTTTTTATTTTCGGAACGCCGTTTTCACGTCGTTCCTGTAAGAAAGTGTTCTCCGAAAACCTTTCTTATTTATGTAATTATCCGAGAGAATTTCGCGAAATTCTCTCTGCCGCGTAGCGGCTGTTTCACTCCGAAAAGTTTTGCTTTTCGTTTATGTAACCGCCCCTCATCACCGCCACTACGTGGCAGAGCTTCCCCCCGAGGGGAAGCCGCAAAGCGGCTGACCATTTTTGCTGCCTGTTTGCTTGAAAATCTTGTATCGTTATGTAACCGCCCCTCATCAGTCTGTTTCACAGACAGCTTCCCCCCAAGGGGAAGCCGCAAAGCGGCTGACCATTTTTGCCGAAAAAAATGAAGTTTACTGAATTTTTTTCAGGCAAAGGGAAGCCTTGACGAAAGCAAGGAGGGAGGGGAATTTACGGTATAATTTTACGCTGTTTCAAGGCGGCGAGAATATCGGCAAACATTTCGTCTTTGCTCTTTCTGCCGTCCACTACGATGAAGCGTTCTTTGTTTTCCCGCGCCTGCTTTAAAAAGCCGCGGTACACCCTTTCGTGAAACGCTTCGCCCGCCAGCTCCATACGATCGTTTTTATCCGCGCCGTGCTTGCGCAGAAACGCTTCGCGCGGGGGCAGATCGATGAAAATCGTGGCGTCCGGCGTAAAGCGTTCGATGGCGTACGCGTTGATGGAAGCCACGAATTTATCGCCCAGCCCTCTGCCCTCCGCCTGATAGGCGAAAGAGGAATCCACATACCTGTCGCAAAGCACGATTTTGCCCGCTTCCAGCGCGGGAGCCACGGTATCGGAAAGATGCTGCACGCGCGCCGCCGCGTACAAAAGCGCTTCGCATTCGTCGGTCATCTCGGCGTTTTTTCCGTCCAGAATCAGCTCACGGATGGCTTCCGAAATTTTTCCGCCGCCGGGTTCGCGCGTGGATACGTACGCGAAGCCGTGCTTGTCGAAATATTCTTTCAGGCGCTCCGTCTGCGTGCTTTTCCCGCAGCCGTCGCAGCCTTCGATGGTGATAAACTTGCCTGTTTTCATCTGCAATTACGTTCCTTTACGCGTCGTTGCGGTACGTTTCCACGATTTTACGGATAAAGCCGTAATTTTCGTACAGACAATAGCCGTATTCGCTGTATTTGCCCGAGAGCAGATTTAAAAGCACGAGCCGCATATTTTTCGCGGTGTACGAGCCCGTGGTTTCATCCTGATAGCAAATCAGTTCTTTGAGGTTTTCCATGCGATCGTCCGGGCAGAGATTGATGCTGTAATAGCCCGTAACCTTTTCTTCGCGCCCCGCATAGGAAAGAGTGATTGTAGTTTCTTCGAGTTTTATAATTCCTTCTTCGAGATAGCCCTTCACGGCGAGATAGTTTTCGCGATACCCCCGGATACGCGCGATTTCGTCGTTTATGCCCTCCTGAATTTTCGCTTCGGTTTTATAGCGTTTGTCTTTCTGTGCTTTCACGCGATTCCGGAAAGTATCTTCCGCCTTTTTCGCGTTAAAGCTGTCCGCGTTTTCGTAGCCCGCCGTGTAGTAAAGGTTCAAAAAGTTTTCGGTGGCTGTAAAAAACGAAGTTTTCGCATCTCCTGCGTTTTCGCCCGCGCTGCCGAACGAAAGGACAGAAGAATACGCGCGAAAAAGAAGATCTTCCATATACGTGCGGGATATTTTTCCGCCTTTTCCGTCATCGATTTCATAAGAAGAAGGGGCAACGAACGCCGCGTTGCCTTCCTGCACGCCCATACGCGCTTCCAGAAGGGTGTACGCCTGATTGCCCGCCGAGGCGAGATCTACGGTGTTCGTTTCGATAACGTCGTAAGAAAAGCCGCCGGAAAGATAGGAACGGGAAGCGATTTTGGACGAGAACCCCGAAGAAGGATTCGTGCCGATATATGCGTAAACCGTAAACGTCTGCGCGGGGTTGAGCCGTGCCGCCGTTGTGGTGAAAATCAGGCTCCACAAAAAGATTCCCGCAACGATGCAGGCGATGATTTTAATCCAATCGTAGGAAAGCATCTGAGATAAACGTTTTTTTGTAATCCGTGCGTCCATTATATCCTCCCTGTGATAGCGTTAAACTTTGGCTGCGTTGTAAAGCAGACTGCCCGTCGTAATCCGGCTGCTCCTTTGTTTGAATATTTCAACCAAAAATGGGCTACGCCCCTTGATTTTCAGAAATTTTTTGTCAAAAATATTCAGAAAATCAAAA
>UQPN01000003.1 GCA_900542935.1 uncultured Eubacteriales bacterium | reverse complement strand
AACACGTTTTCTTCGATGAGTTTCGCCGCGGATTTTGCCATGTTCATCGTCTGATATTCCAGCGATTCGCGCACTTTGATTTTACCCCGTCTGCCGTCGATTGTAGGGCGGATTCCGATGACGGGATAGCTTCCGATAAGTCTTGATTCTGCCATTGTTGTTTTCTCCTTATATTTCGATTTCGGCAACTCTTGCCGAATAACTTCTTCCATATTCAAATGGTGTTACCGCAAACGAATTATCTGCGTTTACCGCGATTTTTTCGCCACTATCCAGCCATTTCGCGCTTTTGATACGTTTTGTAAATTTTACGTGCGCCTGATTGCCGCTCAACGCTACGTTCGGATCTGCGCTCATTCCTACGTTTTTGATAATCGCATAGTACTTTTCGCCGTCCGACAAAACAATCGAGTCTTTCGCGCTGATTTTTGTCGGCTTCGCCGTGTAAATAAACCCGCGGTTTACTTTCACCCATTTGCCGATTTCTTGTAACAGACATTGATCCGTTCCGTTTACTTCGCCGTTACCTTTCAAGCCCGTGTTCAAAAGAAAATTACACCCGCAGGCACGACAATCGATTAAATTTTCGATCAGTTCTTTCACCGATTTATAATTGCAGTCTTCTTTGGCATATCCCCAATGATCGTTTAACACCTGACACATTTCGCCCGCAATCGGTTTTTCCGTGGTATCTACAAAACACGGCTTGCCGCGCTCGAACGTTACCGAGTCGATTTCTTTATGCCCCGTTTTGCCCTGCGCGCTAAGCCCCGTGTTGTTGATGATCATCGCTTCCGGCTGATACTTGCGAATCGTGCCGTACAGCCTGTCTTCCTGCCAGTTTTCGTTCGGCTTATCCCACATGCCGTCAAACCAGAATCCGCCGATTTTTCCGTAGTTTTTACATAAAATTTCTATGCTTTTATCAAGATAATCGATATATCCCGGAAAATTCGTTTTATAATCCGCATTGTGCCAATCCAGCAAAGTATGGTAGAAAAACGGCACGACGTTTTCGGCACGACACGCTTCCGTAAACTCGCGGATTAAATCGCGCCCGCACGCCGAATGAGGCGCGTCGAAATCGGAAAGTCCGCACGTATCGTACAGCGAAAACCCGTCGTGATGGCGCGTGGTGAGCGTGATATATCTGCACCCCGCCGATTTTGCCGTTTTTACAAGGTTTTTCGCCCAATTTTTAGTAATTTTAAAGCGCGAAGTCAACGCTTCGTACTTTGTTTTATCCGCGTTTTTATTGCAGGCAAGGTACCATTCTCCCTTGCCCGCAACGCTGTAAAGCCCGAAATGAACGAACATTCCGAAGCCTAAATTTTTAAATCTTTCTATATACTCGTACATAGTTTAAAAAAGTTTTCCGATATTGTTTTCGATGAAGTTTTCTACGGTATTGCCCGAATCCGTTCCCTCGCGGCAACGCGTAATTCCCGCATTCGCACAAATTTCTTTAAACGACGAGATAAACGCCGTTTTCGCCGCGGCGGCATCGGAAACGCTTGTCCCGAACAGTCCGCTCTTTTCGCCGCCGAGCATCAATTTTTCGTCTTTGGTAGCTGCCTTGTAGTAAGATTCGAAATAATACAAAAGCGAAGTATACGACGAAGCCTGCACGAGGTAAAGCCTTGCAAGATATATGTTTTTCTGCTCTTCGGTAAGTTCCGCCGAATTTTTCACGGCGGCAATCGCGTCAAGCACGCGTTGCAAACTTGTACAATGTTCGCTCACGCTCACGCGGGAATAATACTCGTTTCCGTTTTTCACGGGATAATTAGCATCGTTATCGGAATAATACGAATCGTAATCTTCGCAATATGCCCGAATATAAGAAGCCGCTTGCGCGCCGAAATAATTTTCGATGAATTTATCGCGAAGATCTTCCGCTTTCAATGAACGATTTGCCATTTTGCGCGTCCAGATATAATTTCGCATTTCAGAATGCCAGATATTATCCGCATCGTACGCGCCGAGTACCAAAAGCATTTCCGCTTTCATTTCAACGACTTCATCGACGATTGCATCGATTGCCGACATCGTAGTGCCGAAATACGTAAGATAATTATTATAAGATTCGTCGTACAGCCACAAAATCAACGAGCCGCTGTTTTCGCTTGCCGTCAACGCTTTCCACGCCGACAAATCGTCTTTGAAATCGGCGCGTTGTTCTGCGGAAAAAAAGAATACCGCATATCGGAATACGCCGCGTACCAGATGCACAAATCGCGATCGGGTACAATGCCGCCTTTCGGCGCGCTTTTCGTGTATTCATAGGCGAAAGTAACGATTTTGAACTTCCGCCCGCTCAGCTCGCTATCCGCGCGCAGATTTTCAATCAGCCGATTGCAAAAACGCACAAGCACGCCGCTTCTGCCGTATGTCTGCGCCGCCGCTACGCATTTATCGCACGTGCAATACGCGCCGTCTTTGCCGTCTTCCTGTTCGAACGTGAAATAATTCACGGACGGATTTTGCAAAATCAGCCGCTTCATATTTTCGGTAACGATCGACAGCGTAGATACCTCGTCCGCGCCCGTACGGTAGTCTATGCCGTTAGTAAGGCAAGGAACGTACCCGCCGACAGCCAGATCGTTTGCAGGGCAATATTCCGTACCGAAATAATTTTCACCCACATAGAAACGCGCGTTATGCGTATCCGCACCGAGATAGCCGAATTTTACCGTGCCGCCGAGTTCGCTTCCGATTGCCGCGTACGAAGTATTTACGCCGCTTTTCACCGCAAATTCCGCTTCGGTGTGATCGTAGCAGGTTTCGTATGCTAAATACTGCCGCAGCGAAATTTCGGGCTGAGAAACGATATCGATCGACGAAGCATCGACTTCGATTCCCGAAGGAACGTATTCGCAATCCGCGGTGAAAAATTCACAGCCGAGTTCGCGCAACAATTCATACGCACCGTAAAGAAGAGCACGATCGGAATTGCCGCCGATAAACAGAGAATTTCCGTCCGCTTTTACGAAAAATCCGTCTTCGGCGGTGATACCGCCGAAGGTTTTATACGGACTTTCATTGAAAATCGCATTGCCGCCGATCGAAATATAATGGCAACGTTTATCGTAGCCGAGTTCTAATTCATCCGCCGTGCAAACGGTATAATCGCGCCCCGTGATTTGCAAAAGATATTTATTCAGTTCCTGCGCGGCGCGATATTCCGCAGACGATTGATCTTTTTCGTTTACGACCAACGCATACGTAGTCAAAGCCTTTTTCTCTTTTTCGGCTTCTTTCAATGCGTTTTCAGCGTCGGTCATTGAGCGAAAAAATCGTAAGTAATCGTGAAAGTTTCTTTTGTTGCGCTGTTGGCGGCAAACGCAATCACTAAATTCGGATTCGCCGCCGTGAATTTACTCAAATCAAGAACTTGGGTTGATTCGCTGTTTAAGCCAAACATATACCCGCTTTCGCCATACGCGCCGTTCCCTACATATAATTGCCCGTTGGTATACGCGCTTACGGTTATAGACACAAACTTGTACCCCGCTTCAATGTATTTCTGCAAATTTACATTTACTAAATCATTACCGGTAGTACCGTTACCGGAAGACGTTACAATCATTGTTGCTTTAAACGAATTTTCGGATATATATTCAAATTTGAAACCGCCCGAAGAATTTCTGTTCGAAACAAATTCGTTGACATTCAGCGCATATACACCTTCTTTATCCAACCCATAATAGAATTGATTGCCTTCGGTATATGTGATATTATTCAAATAATCCGTAACGATTTCCGCGTTCGCCGTTCCGCCAACCGAACTGACAACCGCACTTGCACCGCCCCATAATGCACCGCGATTATTTTCGCCTGTGTATAAATACTTTCCCGAAAGAATTATCGTGCGTTGTCCTACGCCGCCCGCCTGTGCGTTATTTGCATATTTCGCCCACCATTCCGTACTGCTGAGAATGTGCGCGTCGTTACCCGCCGATACGGTATCGAGTACGATAAAGCCGTTTTCTTCTTCCGCGCAGTAAATGCTGTTTCTGCCGTCCTTATTCCAGCTTGCCGTTTCGGTACTCTTAAACAACGTAGGATTCGTAACGGTAAGACTCATATCTTTTGCATCGTCCCAAGCTACTGCGTTTCTTCCCTGCATCCAGATTTTCGCATACGCGCCATCTTTTTTAAGGGCGGTTAAATCAAATCTCGCCGTATTCTGATTGGAATAATATTTACAATATGACGTGCCTTGCCCTTCCATATAAATTCCGGGCGTAGCCGCATCCGACATATTTTGCAATACGTAATCGAATCTTAAATGCGTATAGCCCGCTTCGATTGCTTTTTGAATATATGCCGCGGAAATACTGAATTGCCATCCGCGCACGGAGATACTGTTTTCTGCCGTGTTTTCCGTTTTTACGCTGCCATCATAATCGTCCCAGTTATCGGCTTTCAGTAAATCTTGCGCGAGAGAAACATATTCGATTTTTTCTATCGTGATATTCTGCCCTGCGTTTGCTGCACGCAATCTTAAATCGTATTGAGAAAAATCGTGTACCGACGTATCATTTAAAGGAATATCTACATATTTAAGAGTTTTTCCGCCTACTTTAAAGCCCTCCGGACCTAATTCTCCGGGCATATAACTCCACGTAACGTCGCCTGCATCTTTCGCGCGCGGCAACAGCCAGAATTCAGCAGCATTCGTCGATTTCAGGTATAATCTGAGATAATCGCTGCCATTTCCGTTTTTTGTAATTACTTCACGATTAAGAAAAATATTAAAATCAGTATTCGTAGCAGTTATGCTGACTTCGCCGGTTTTATAATCAACGGCGTTTTGCGGCGTTTTATCGCCGTTTTCCACACTACTTACGATTCCGCCGAGAGAAGCGTATTTCGTAAAGTCTGCCAAAACACCGTCGGTATCGGTTTCGCCTTTTTCAATCGCCGCCTGCGCCACTTCGATTACGCTACGCGCGTTATTGTTTGCGGAAGCGAATTTATATGCGGCTTTGCCGTTTTTATCCACCGCTTTAATGTATCCTACGCCCACGAATCGGCGGTTGTAGTTCACCGATTTCACGTTAGTGAGAATCCCCGTAAACGACATTACACCATCTGGCGTTTCGTGCATTTCGTTATCGTAAATATTCAGAATTTTCAGTTTTTCGGAATCGGTATCGTTTTCGTCGAAAGTATACACGGCATTTTCGCCGAATACGTTCGCTTCGTTTAATTCTTTTTTCTCCGCGTAATCTTGCGGCGCGATAAGCATACCGAACGTAAGAGATGTGTAGTCTTTCCCTTCGCCGACGTTTTCCGTCAACTTATTATAATCTTCTTTCGAAAGCAACGAACGGAAGCGAAGCCCCGTAGGCTCGTCTTTTCTCACGGACGCGCCGTTTTGCATTGTGAAAGATACCGAATCAAGCACGGAATCGGAAGCGGCGAACGCTTTTTTCACGCCGATTCCGAAAAGAAGAGAAATCGCAAAAAATACGGATAAAATTACGATCCATAAATTTTTCTGTTTTGTTTTCATTGTTGTGTTCTCCCCCTTAATCGAAAATATCATCTTTTGAAATTCCGTCGAAAGAGCCGTCGAGTTTATTACTCAAAGCTTTTCCGCCGCCCGTAACGCTTGTGCTTACAACGTCTGTCTGTTCAAACGAAAATATCGTGATTTCCGCCGATTGCCATTGTTTTTTCATTGTTTGTTTCTCCTATTTATTTTTTCGAACGTTTATCGGGCGGCGATTTTTTTCAACCGCCGCGCCGATTTCGCCGAAATTATTTACTGAAAGTGTAAGAGATCGTTACCGTAGTGGTATCGTTAGAACAATAAATATGCAAGTTAGGATTAGATTCCGTAAACATCGAAAGCTCCAGCTGCTGCGAAGCGCCGCTGTTCAAGCCAAACATTCCGCCCGACCAGTTGTCGTTGCCCACCCAGATTTGTCCGCCGGTATATTCGCCTGCCCGAATGGTTACTTTCGTATAGCCTGCCGCGATATAATTCTGCGTATTAACATTTACAATCTTTCCCTCGTTAAACAGCGTTACCGTAAAGGTGTTTTCATCGGTATACGTGTAAGAAAATCCGCCCCAAGAATTTCTGTTGGAAACAAATTCGTTGACATTCAGCGCATATACGCCTTCTTTATCTAACCCATAATAGAATTGATTGCCTTCGGTATATGTGATATTATTCAAATAATCCGTAACGATTTCCGCGTTCGCCGTTCCGCCGACTGTTCCCACGCCGCTACCTGCGCCGCCGAATACAGAGCCGCGATAATTTCCGCCTGCGTATAAATATTTACCGGAAAGAATTACCGTGCGTTGAGCCGCACTGCCCGTCTGAGCGTTGTTTGCATATTTCGCCCACCATTTCGTGCTGCTGAGTATGTGCGCTTCGTTGCCGCAGTAGACGGTATCGATTACGATGAAGCCGTTCTCTTCTTCGGCGCAATACACTTTCGGGTTACTCTTCGTCCAGCTTGCCGTTTCCGTACTCTTAAACAGCGTGGGATTCGTAGCAGTAAGACTCATATCTTTCGCATCGCCCCAAGCTTCCGCATTTCTTCCCTGCATCCAGATTTTCGCATACGTGCCGCCTTTTTTAAGTGCTGTTAAATCGAATCTCGCCGTATTCTGATCGGAATAGCATTTTTCATACTGCGTGCCTTCGCCCGCCATAAAAATACCCGATTTTGTTTCGTCGGACATATTCTGCAACGCGTAATCGAATCTTAAATGCGTGTAACCCGCTTCGACCGCTTTTTGTATATACGCCGCGGAAATACCGAATTGCCATCCGCGCACGGAGATACTGTTTTCTACCGCGTTTTCCGTTTTTACGCTGCCTTCGTAATCGTCCCAGTTATCCGCAAGCAAAAGTTGCGCCGCCAGATCGTACACTTTTACGGTGAGAGTTACGTCCGCCGCAACGTTTTCAAGCGTATACATGCCGTTTTCGCCGATAACTTCCGCCGATCCGTTAAACACTTTGATTACGTCGGAAGCGTTTTTCGCCGCGATTGTAAATTGCACCGAAGAGCCGTGGTTTACCGATTTTTGACGATCTCCCGCAACCGTAAAGCCTTCGCCCTCCGCTATTTTTGCGGTATAGGTGTTAAGTTCCACATTTTCTACGGTGATTTCAAGTGCGCCCGTTACGTTTTCCACGGTGTATTTTCCGTCTTTTTCAGTAAGACCGTTGCCGTTGCATTTTACAATCGGCGCGCTATTCGAATACGCTTCGTTCAGCGTGAGAGTAAACGTATAATTTCCGCCGTGTTCCGCTTGCGCCGCGCCGTCGAGCGTGTATCCATCGCCCGTAGAAAACGTTACGTTATACTTTCTGATATTCAAGCCTTCCACGGTGATTTCAATCGCACCCGTTACGTTTTCTACCATATACGTTTTTCCGTCCGCCGCCGCGGTAAGCTCGCTACCGTTGGCTTTCACTTTAAGGTTGGCGGTATCGTAGCTTTCCTTTACTTCCAGCGTAAAAGTATAAGCTTCGCCGTGAATCGCTTTCGCGTTGCCCGTAAACGTAAACGCCACGCTTTCGGCGGGTGCGGTTACGGCATATTGATTTTTCTCCGCGCCCTCCACCGTGATTTCCAAAGCCGTTTTCACGTTTTTCACGGTGTATTTGCCGTTTTCTTCCGCTATCGTTTCGCCGTTAACTTTCACGATAAGCGCGCTTTGATCGTAGCCCGCGGCTTTCGCTACGGCAAACGAATAGTCTTCGCCGTAAACGGCTTTTGCCGCGCCCGATACCGTGTAGCCTTCGCCCGTGGAAATCGTTACGGCATACGTTTTCTTTTCAACGCCGCTTACGGTGATATTCAGATCGGACGATACGTTTTTCACCGTGTATTTGCCGTCCGCTTCCGTAAGCAACGTATCGTTGACTTTCACCGCAAGCGCGGCGGCTTCGTAGGCTTCGCTTGTAATTTCAAGCGTGAAAGTATAATCTTTGCCGCCGTACACGGTATCGGCGCCATGCAATTCGTACCCCTCGCCCGAGCCGAGCGTTACCCCGTGCACCGAATACGTAATCGGCTCGGAATAATCGGAAACGGCTTCGTCGTTCTTCGCTTTCACTTTCACCGTATACGAATTCACCGCCGTAAGCGCGTTGAACGTGAGCGTTTCCTGCGCTTTCAGGTCGTCGCCGTTCACGTTTACCACATACGACGTTGCTTCCGCAACGGCTTGCCACGATACGGAAAAATCGTCGTTCAATACGATTTCCGGCGCGGAGAGCGTTTTCGGTTCTTCCCGATCGGAATCGTTGTCGCACGCGGCAAGGCAGGTTGCCGCTAAGGCGAGAGCGAATGCGCCGACTACTGCTGTTTTGAATTTCTTCATAACTTTCCTCCGTTATTTTAAGTCCGTTCCGGACTGATTTACTTATTTAATCTTATTTGAAAATGATATTTTCGGCGTCGAACAACTGATTTTCCGCCCAGTATTTGCCGCCCGCGCTTAATACTTCAAGAATAAATTGCTTCGCTTCGATATTCATCTGCACCTGATCCGTTTCATATTCCATATAGTTGTACAGATACATATAGCGGGGCTGAAATTTCACAACTTCGATTCTCTGCACATATTCCGCCTTTTCGCTTTCGGAAAGCGTGCTTTCATTCACCGCGGCTTCGGCTTGATTTAAAAGCGAGATCGCGCTTTTCAATGTGCCTTTTCCGCAATAGCCGAGTCCGAGCGAAGGCTTGTAATCGTTCTTCGCCAACGTATCGTAACAAGCCGACGTAAGCAGACGGACGTATTCGTCGGCATACGCCTGCGCCGCCTCGCCCAGATAATACTTATGAAATTCCGAAATGAGTTCGTAAATATCGTAAGCGGGATTCCACAGCATTTTCGAAGCTACGTAGCCTTCGAGAATCGTTTGATAATTCGTGCGTTCCTGATAATTCGATTGCAACATAGCGTATCTTACGCCCATATTTTTCATCGCCGTGAGCTTACTGTTCCACACGGGGAACGTGGGATACCACCAGTAATGGCGCGGATTGTGCGTAGTGTATTCCCACACCATAAAGTTATTTGTAACCGCCGCCCATTTTTCCATATAGTCCGCGCCGTACGGATTACTGTTCTGCGCTTCGTCGTTATACGCTGCGAAACGATTCATATTGATCGGCGCAAGACGGATCACTACGTTTTTCTTCGGCACGCACGTGGAATCGAGAACTTCGAAGTTACCCTCGGCATTCTGCTTCGCGGGGGCATAAGACGACCATTGATACGCAAACATCACCACGTTTATATCGCGATCGATTTTTTCCGCGGCAGTGTATTGCGCCGCACCGTCTGCCAGAGCGTTGATAAAACGAATCATCATTCCCGCGTCGGTATACGTTTTCGAATCGGCAATACATTGCTCGCACAAACACGGACGGGAGAAGAAATCGTTCTGCCCGAACATATAATAATTATTTTCGTCGGTATCCGCGCCGATCACTTCGCACATTCCCTCGATTGCCATACCGATCGCCGTTTTGCGCTTCGTGCCGTCTTCGTTCGTCGTTTCGGTTTCGTACGAGCCGTCGGCATTAATTCCGTCGGTATAGCAAAGATCCGCGGCGTATTTTGTTAAGCCGTAAGAATCGCTTTCGGTTATCACGTTATGCCCGTCGTTGGAAAACGCTTTCGTGTAAGCGGAATCGATTTTTCCGTTTTTCAGATATTTTTCCACTTGCACCCATTGCAACGAGCTATGCGTTTCGTACCCCTGCCACCACTTTAAATTGCCGCCCGCGGAATCGGAAAGATGCAGATATTCCGAAGTAAAGCGGCGCGCCGTGGAAAATTCGGTGCTTTCGTTATAAAACGACGCAGGGTCGAGATACACGCGGTATTCGAATGCGGGAATTTCCATTCTGTCCGATTGATATACGTTGGCGTTCGCGTTATCGGGAATATACGTAGTATCGGAAGTCAGCCATTTTACGCCGAGCTGATATTCGAGAAAATCGTAAACGCCGTACAGCGTGCCGCGGTCTTCGCCGCCGCAAATAAATACAGCCGAATTTTTATTTTTTACGATAAATCCGTCGCTTCCGAGTTCTGTTTCGTCCGCCGAAATATCGGCGGTATCCATAAATTCCGTTCTGCCTACGGAAATGACTTTACCGCCGGAATATGCGCCGTCGGAGCGATAAGAAATCTGCGTTCCCGTTACCGCTTTCACATATTTAATCAGTTGTTCCGCCGCATATTTTTCCGTTTCCGTTGCCGCCGACGGAATCACCACAAAATAATCTTTCGCTTCGCCGAGCGTTGAAGAAAAATCGATGCCCTGCGTTCTTGAAGCCGTAATGCCGATTTCGTCGCCGTTGTCATCGGGTTTATTATCGTCTTTTTTGCAACCGCCCGCCACAGACAACACCGCCGCGGCAGATAAAATTAACGCCGTGAGTTTTTTCAGATATTTCATTTATTTATCCTCCGCGTTTACATAGTAGGTAGCCGTGGTTACGTTGCCGTATTCGTCCTCTGCGGAATATACGATACGATGAACGCCGCTTCTGCCCAAGCGATACTCCCCGCCCGCAAAGCTTGCGCCGTTTTCGGCGATAAAATCGATTTTTCCGTCAGGGCGGAAAACGCAAACCTTCAAGGTTACGCCGCTTTCATCGGTTGCCGAAGCCGCCGCCAAGGCGATGGTATCCCCTGCCTTCGCCGTTTTTACAATTTCTCCCGACACGCTGAGTACGGGAGGCGTATCGTCGTCCACCGCAAACCGGTACGTAAGATTCATAACCGCACCGCCGCCGTCTTTCGCCGTAATTTTAAGAAGATATACGCCGAGCGACGAAAGCGTGTGCTTCTGCGCCTTTTCGGGCGAAACGTTTTCGTATACTTTCGTGCCATCCGGCTTCGTAAGCGTAACGTTTACGGAAGAATTTCCTTTCAACACGTCGTATGCCTTCAAGCCGGATACGTCAAGCGCATACCCTTTCCGAACGTTTGCGTTGCCAAGACGGAACGACGGGGAATACACCGCAGGACCGGTTACGTCACCGTACGCGAAGCCCGAAGAATAAAACAGCTGATTGCCGATTCTCGTGATGACGATTTCGGCAGCTGCGCCCGCAATTTCTTCAACGGAAATATCCGCGTAAACGCCGCCGTCGAAGCCCGAAAACTTCACGCCGCGCACGTCCTTTTCTACATAAGCTTGAATTGCCGTGCCGCTTAACAGCGCCTTGTAAAAGTTTTCGTAAACAATCGAAAACGTATAATAATTTTTGCCTGCGTACTGTTCGCTTGCGCCGGAAGAAAACGTTTGTCGGTTTTTAACCACTTTCACCGACGTATCTTTGCCGCAAATGAGCAATTCGGGCGAAACGCTCGTTAAATCTTTGATCGTAACCGTTACCGCCGTACCGTTTTTATCGGTAAGTTTCAGCGTTACGGCATTGAAATTCATCTTTTCTTCCAGTACAAAGAAATCGAAATTCAAGCCGTTCGGCGAAAGCCTATACGGAAGCGATATATAAGGATTTGCCTCGGAAAGCGTGAGTGCCGTGCCTTCATCGGTAGTTACGGCTTCGCCTTCGAAAATCAACGCGTCTTTTCCCGTTTCCGTTGCCGCGCCTTTTAATTGTAAGGTATACGTTTTGCTGCCGAGCGTCGTACGATATTCTACGCTCGCCTGCGTTTTATCGGCGGGAAGTACGATTTTTTCTTCTGTAACTTTCACGCCGTTCAAGTAAATTTCGTAAGGCAAAATTTCGCCCGTTTTATAATACGTAGCCGTGGCTTTCGGGAACGTAAATTCCGATCCCGCTATCGCCGCACGGGGAAAGTCGATATCAAAAATCAAAACGTCTTTATCCGCTTCCACCGTAAAAGCTTGTTCTTCGGTAAATCCGAGTTCATCAACCGTGCGAATGACGATTTCCAGCCGATCTCCAGAAACCACGAGTTTATCGCCGATTGAAAACGCCGCGCCGTTTACCGTAATCGTGTACGTAACTTTGCCGTGCCCGCCCGATAACACAGGCTCTTCCACGGTGTACACCTCGCCGATTTTCGGCTGTTTCACATCGTCGTAGCTGATATTTACGGGAATTTGCGCTTCCACGCAAACGAATGAAATTGCACGGCTTATTTTTTTACCGAACGAATTTGTGCCTTCGTATACAAGCGTATAGTTACCCGCTTTGTCGGGAATGAACGAATCGCCGCTTATGTGCGTTCTTTCGTCGCCGATTTCCGCATATACCGCCAAATCGGAAACATACTTACCGCTGTAACGGGGAATCGGATACGCCTTACCCTTTACCGCGGGTATATTGCCGTTAAACATGCCGAAAAGAATAGATGAAGCGTCTTCGTAGTCGTCTGCGGAAACGCTCATCGTTTTGCCGCCGATAGAATCCACTACGATATCGCCTTTACCCGATACTACTTTCAGTGAAAGATATACTTCGCCCGTAGTAAAACCGCCAAATTGCACAGGTAGCGACGGCGAAGAAAGTTCCGCGATTTTCCACCATTTCACGCCCGATTCGTTACCGTCCGGTCTGCCGACGCGGCTGAAATCGCCATAACTGTAAATTTCGTTGGTTGCCGTATCAAACGCAAAATTCATCGTATGCAACGTTTGCGCCGCTTCGTAATTTTTATCGGGATTTGTGTTTGCGGTCGACAGCCAGAGCGTATCGAATCTTGTGTTCCACGCCACCGCGTCCGTTTTCAAAGGATAATAATTGTTAAATGCCGTGGAAACGCTGCCGAACGACGCGCGCACAAGCGTGTTGTCGTAAGACATACGCGTTTCTGTGGTATCGCCGTTCTTTGCAAAGCGCACCGTAACGGCATTTTTCGAATCGTATACGTCGGTAAGCGTAACTTCCACGCAGGAAAGCGTGCCTCCGTGCGAATTATTCGTAGTGAACGAAATCACGGGCGAATTATCGCCAAGCTTTTTCAGATCAATCACGCCGTTATACGATAATTCCGCTTCCGACGCGCTCATATCAAACAAGATTCCTTTTTCCGATGAGCCTGCGCCGCTCACGTTGGAATGATTGTTAAATTCTTCGCCGCCCGCAAATCCGGTTTTATCGGCAATAAACGAAGCAAGCCCCGCAGATACGTTCACCGAGATTTGTTCTCTTACTGTTTCGCCCTGTATTTCCGACGAAAAAGTAAAGGCATATTGCCCCGCTTCGCCGAACACGTACGAGCCGTTCGTATTTTCCGTTTTTCCCGACGGGGTAAACACGGATACTTTCACATTGAATTTTTCGCCCTTAAAATATCCGTAAGTACCCGAAAAAGAAATTTTTTCGCCGATTTTGTATTGCGCGGAAACGTCGGTTAAAATAATTTTTTTATCCGCAACGGAAAAAGTATAATCTTTCGAACGCGCCACGCCGAATACGTCGGTATACGTGTACGAAATCTGCCAGATGCCTCCGATTTCCGGCGTATACGTAAACGCTTCGCCCGCGTTCCGCACCGTGTACGCCGTTTCTCCGTTTTTAGAAAACACCGCGCTTACGGCATATTCGCCGACTTCCGGCGCGCCGTCCGTCCGCACGATTCCGCTCTTTACGTTGCACGCGGGGAATTCCGAAACCACGCCCGCAATGCCGCCGCCCGCAATTTCGCCCGAAAGCGTGATTTCGTCTTCCGGCGCGCTTTCGTAAACTTTCAGATCTATGATTTTGTTTTTATATTCAAACGTATAACTTCCCTGCGCCCAATCGAGCAGAACTCCGTTTTTGCAATCGGAAATCACAGTACCTTCCGGGGATTTTGCCGAAATTAAACCGTCTTCGGGCGTATATATTTCGCCGAGCAACGCATATTCGTAGCGTATGTTTTTTTCGGAAACATTCGTATCCGCCGAGCCTGAAAGCGCAAAAATGCCCGCGCCCGCGCAAACGAAACAAGCAATAGCGGATAAAGCGATAATTTTTTGTTTTTTCATATCTCTTTTCTCCTTATTCGAAGCTGACTTTCACGATAGCTTTTACCTTAGCTTTGTTTGCAAAATCCAACTGCAAAGGGTTTTTCGAAGCGGCGGAAAAATAAGTTTCGCGCAGGAAACCCGTAGTATAATAATTGAATTTACCATCTACGATTTTCATTCCCGAAATACGCGGAGATACTTCCGCCGAATCGTCTTTATCGTACTCTTTTTCGCCCGAAAACGCCCATACGTACCCTTTCCAGCTGTTAGAAAGCCATATCGAACCCGTTCCTTCTTCGCCGCCGTCTACGATTTTATCGCACAACGCTTCTACGCGGACTTTCGTTTTTCCCGCCGCCATAGCGATTTGCAACACCGAATTATCAATCGTATAGCTGAACATATCGTTGTTTGCGGAAGTATCGATTTCATACGCGCCGTTTTGCGCTTGCAGATAACTCCCGCTCTGCTTATCCAGCCACAACTCGTTTTCTTTATCTTTCAGCCACGCTTCAAACGTGCCTACGATAAACGACTGCGTATACTCGTAAGCAACGTCGTTTTTCACGATTGTTGCCGTCCATACGTATTCGCCTTGTTTCAGCGCCGCGGCTTCATACCCGTTTTCCGTTTCGGAAAATTCCGCGATTCCGCCGTCTTTCGTAAGCGTATACGTCGCCTCGTAATCGTTCTGATAAGAATCCTGATCTTTCACCGCTTTCGGCAAAACTACGTTTGAATAAAACGGAAGCGTTTCGGGAATCTCCGATACGAACACATAAGCGGGTTTTTCGTTATCGGTTACGGTTAAACGGATTACGCCCGTCGTTTTTCCGGTTTTGTACGTAAACGTATATTCCCCCGCGCCGAGAGAACGGATATAGGCTTTGGAAAACTTACTGTTTAAAAGCCACTCGGTTTCATCGAGCTTTCTGCCGCTTGCATCGAATACTTCCGATTTCACGTCGGCCGGAACGTCCGCCTTATTTTCGGGCGCACGCAAATCAACGGTGATTGCGGGAATCGAAATTTCCGTAAGCGAGCCGTCGTCTTTTTTGCCGCAACCGCCGCACACCATACACGCGGAAAGCGAAATACAGCAAAATATCGCTGCTAAACTTTTCTTTTTCACCCCTTTAATCCTCCCACTACAAATTTGCCGGTGATGATCTTCTGCGTGCCGCAATATAAAATCACGGTGGGCAACATCACTACTGTAAAGCCCGCCATAAGTTCGGGCAAAGATACTCTGTACGCGTTTGCGCGCTGGTAAAAGAGATACATACCGTAAGAAATATTCGGCGTACTCGGCAACCAGATCAGATACGTGTTATAATCGTTCCACGCGCCCATAAATGACAATACGAACAGCACCACCGCCTGCGGCAATACCATTCTGATATAGATACTGAAAAGCACGGTGTAATCGTTTGCGCCGTCGATATACGCTGCTTCCGCATAATCCCACGGAATCACTTTGAACGCGCCGTACATCAGAAGAAAGTTTGTGCCGTAAAAGCAGCCCGAAGGCGAAGTGATGATATTCAGGAACAGATTATCGTATACGCCGAGCGCTTTACTCACCTGCATCGCCGAAGGCAAACTGCCTACGATCGGCAAAATCATCAGAACGATTCCGAGATTAAATAAAAACTTTCTGCCGAAGAAATCGTATTTCGCTTCCACGTACGCAAAAAGCGTGGTGAAAAAAATCGCTAAAAACGGTTTCAGTACCGAAGTGAGAATACTTACAGAAAACATTCCCGCCACGCTTACTTCCATTTTTTCGTCGAAAATCACGAAAATTTCTTTAAAGTTACCCCAATTCGCGCTTTCGGGAAGCCCGAACGGACTGTAAATACATTCCAGATTGTCCGCTTTTAAAGAGGTGTTCAGCATATACAGCGGCAACACCAGCATCGAAGCAGCATACAAAATCAGCACTATCCACAAAAGCGCGTATAACACCACAGAAATCGCGTCGCCCGCGGAATGAATTTTTATTTTCTTTTTCAATGCTTTTATCATAGTTTTCACTCCGTGGCAGGTCCGAATTTTTCAAGCGCCCACTTCAAAAGAATCGTTAAAGGAGCAACGATGATCGTAAGAATAATGCCGCCGGCGGCATACTTCGGGTAAGAAAATTCCGTGCCGTCTACCAGAATCATCTTCGTGAAATAGTAGCCCATATTCGATACGTAATCGGGCGCGTCGGTATAGTAAAATTCAAGAAGCGGTCCGCTCGTTGAGAAAATCGCCGCAAAACCCGTGATTAAAAACGTGGTGAGCGTGGGATAAATCAGCGGCAAAATAATATACCAAAGTTCCTGAAACATATTCGAAATACCGTCGATCTTCGCACTTTCCAGCACTTCGGGGTTGATTCCGCGCATTGCCGTAGGGTATACGATAAGGCTGGTGGCAAACGAAAGCCAGATCATATAGAAAAGCGTTGTGCCGAACGCGTATTTTTCGTCGTAAAGCAAATTCAGCCACTTCCCGCCGTTCCAGCCCGTTCTTTCCATAATAAAGGTAAGCGGACCGTTCGAGCCGATAAAGTTTACGAAGATGAGCGCGATGACGAGTCCCGACATAATGGAAGGAATCATCACGAGAAAGCTCACCGTTTTATTCAGAAAACATTTCTTGAAAAGAAGATACGAGAAAAACACGTACAGCGGCATACAAACCACAAGATTGATGAAGTACATTTTTATCGAATTGATAAAGCTGTACGACAATAAATTCCCCTCGCCGAACATTTCGGAGAGAAACGTTTTGAAATTGTTCAGTCCCGCAAAGCTTTTACCGCTGCCGTCGATCGTTTGAAACGCAAGCAGTATCGAATTGAAATTTACAACTACGTAAAATATCAAAAACAATATCAGAGGATAAGCTATCAGCGAATAAACGAATGAATTTTTCTTCAATTTATTGCGTTTCGATCTTTCCATACGATACCTCCGAAAGTTTTATTCCGTATAGAATCCGTACGATTTTGCCTGCGATAAATACCCTGCCCAACGCGCCGCCGTGTTGTATTCCACGATTCCGGCGGTAAAGCTTGCCGCATTGCCCTTATCTCGGAAGCCCGTTACGAGATTGTATTGCAAATCGGAACACATCATCAGCCCGCTTGCGCCAAGCGAAGAATAAGCGTAAATCGGCGTTGATGCGGTATCGATATAAGCCGAATGAATCGTTACGTTTTTCGTATCATACGCCATATCGTAGGCGTTTTTCGAAAATTTCGTCATCGTTTCTCTCGTTTCGGGAGATACTTCATACGAATAATTCCAGATCATACCGGTATCGGCAGTAACTTTCGCCATATTTTCATCTGTTAAAAGATACGCAAGAAAATCTTTAATCGCCGCGCGTTTTTCTTCGTCGTTCTGCTTCGTTACGAGTATCGAGCCGCCCGTTTGCGAAAACGCCTGACTTTTTTCGCCTTCCGCCGAAGGAAGAAGCATATATCTGTAATCGCTTTCGCCGTATGCCTTTCCGCCGTAACGTACGTTCGCTTCGATCAACGATTTCGAACCGTATTCAAACCAATTGCCCTCGATAATAAACGCGGGCGTATTATCTGCCACCTGAATAAATTTCGTATGGCTGGCATCTACGGACAGCGAACGATCGTTCAGCGTTGCGTCGCTTACGTAACGGGAATTGCAAAGATAGTCCTGCAAAAATTCCGCCATCGCGTCTATACCTTTCATCTGCCACGTTTTATAGCCGTCATCGATAGAAACCGCCGTTTTCGTACCGTCAAGCAATTCGATTTCCGCGCCTTGCGAATCGTGCTTATAGAAAGTTCTGTATCCGCTTTCGCCGAGTTCGCCCGCAAGATACGAATAGGCTACGTTGTTCGCATATTCGGGGTGAAGCGCGCCCATATACAAAAACACATCGTCTACGCCGCTGACTTTGATTTTTTCGCACATCGTTTTAAACTCTGCCATCGTAGCGGGTTGCCCGTCGTCGTACGTTCCTTTGATGCCGTCTTTTCCCGCCGATACGCTTCCGTCGGCGTCGGTAACAAGCCAGCCGTTTTCCTTAAAACGATCGAAATCGAAAATCAGTCCGCAAGGGCTGATATTGTACGGCAGAAGATATGTTTTGCCTTTCTCGCTTGCCGCTTCCGCCCAATGATCTGCGTCGTTGATTTTTTCTCCGATCGATTTCTTCCCTTCGGGCTTTACGGAAAGCACATCGGAAAGGTCTTCGAGATAGTCGCCCGAAAATAATTGCTGAAACGCGCAATCTTCCGAGATAAACACATCGTAAGCCGAGCCGGACTTCACGTCCGCTACGATCGTGCCGCCGAGATTCAGATTTGTTTTTACGTCGATATAATATTTTTCGTTGGACGCACTCCAATCTTTCGCTTCCGATTTCAGCCATTCGTCGCCGAATTCGCCGATATAATAAGAAAGTCTGATCGCCGTTTTGCCTGCGTTTTCATCCACTTTCGGCTTGCACGCCGCGCCTCCCGCGATTACCGTACACGCCATTACCGCCGCAATTGTGCTTTTTAATACTTTTTTCATAAGAGTGCCTCCTTAAATAATCATTTCTTTGCTTTCGTAAAGAGTTTCGCCGTTATAAATTACCGTTTTTACTTCGTATTTTCCAAACGACAATTTAAGTTTTTGATTGCCGAATTTCACCGTATCGCGCGCCGTTTTTTCCGAACAATTCTGCAAACGCATTATATACCCCTTCGTTTGCCGCGCTTTTTTCAAGGTTACAAACGAAATATCAGGATTTTCGCGGGAAATCGTAAAACCGTTGTCGTCCTTTTCATCGATGGTGGGGAATACGTTCAACGCGTAGGTTTTTTCGGTAAACAGATCGGCTTTCGCTTTCAGCTCGCTCTCTTTCGCCGTATCGATACGGAATTGAAAATCTCTCTGCCCCTGATCAACTTTGGAAATAAATCTGCCTTCCTGCAACAGCGGACGATTCGGCACGGGGTGCGCGCAATACGTAGCCGTTTTTAAAAGCGTAAGACAAATTTCCTTGCCGTTGTACGAAGACCCGAAGTTATCGGGCGTTACCACTTCGAGATATTCGCCGCTATCTTTCTTCAACGCGACGAAATTCTGCGCGATACATTCTCTGCCGTCGCTAAACAATTCTTCTTTGCCGAATACCTGTTCGCCTACGTACATACCGCCGCCCACGGCAAGCGTGAGTTTAATCGCTTTCGACGCTTCGTTCGGGAATACGTTGGCTTCTATATCCACCGCCGAGCCGTCTTTATATATTTTATACCCGAGCCGGACTCTCGTTAATCCCGTTCCGAAAAACGCTTCCACACCGAGATAGATTTCCCCGTCTTCGATAATCTGTACCGATTTCATTCCTTCGAATACGCCGTCGGGTTTTTCAAGCAAGGTAAGTTCCGCGGGGTTATGCCCTACGAACGGCTCGTTCATTCCCCAAGGGTCGGGCGTATCGTCGTACATTTTCGGCACAAACAATCTGCCTTCGGCATATTCTTTGCCGTGTACGACGTAACTTTCTATCAAGCCGCTTTTCGCGCCGATCACCACGCGCTTATCGCCGTTTTCAAAAACAATATCTTCCGTAACTTCGGGATATTTTTTCACGGGCAACACCACCGTTTTTGCCGTATAACGCGTAATCGACATTGCGGCGGGCGAGGTTTCAAACACCACTTTTTTGCGCCAGTCGATTGAAATATTGCTGGCTTCTTTTACCGTCTGCGCTTTCAGTTTATTCCCGTTTTCGTCGTATACCTCGATATACGAACGCTTTTCAAGATAATTTTCGGTGGGGATGATAGAAAGTTCACACTCGATAATCTGTTTTTCCGCCGTTGTTTTCGGATTAAACACCATTAAAGGATATGTGCCGGCTTCCGCCACGGGTTGCCCTTTGCAAAGCGCGAAAAATGCGTCTGCGCGGATATTATTCAGAATGTGCAATCCGTGGTTGATATAAGTAAAGCCGTTTTCTTCGCCTGCGCGGATCATATCGCCGGGCAGAATATCGTGAAACTGCACATTCAACATATCTTCCGTAACGTCTTTGAGGAGTTCTGCGGGATAAGCATAGCTTCCCTTTAACGAAGCGATACTCGCGATTTTTTCGGCAAACATCAACTGACGTTCGAGATGGCGGTATTTTTGTTTGAGCGAAGACATCGAAGTGTAGCCCCCCACCATACACGGCACCAAAGAACCCGCATACACTTCGGTGGGCTTCACCTCGTTGAAATATGTTTCGGGTGTGGAATACACGATTTTTATATCGCTTTCTTTCATCAGTTTTTCCACGTCGGCAAGATCTTTTCTCGAAGGTCCGCCGCCGTGATTTCCCACGCCCCAACAGGTAAGTCCGATTTCCGCGTCGTCTTTCTGCCGTTCGATGTCTTTCGTTATTTTTTCCGTAGCCTTGCCGAGATCGGAATTATATTCCGTGATGCGGCTCGCCTTTACGCGGCTTCCGTCGTACCCTTCCCAGATAAAATATTCGGCGGGCAGTTTCAACTGCGGATACGGCATATATTTTCCGTACGGGCGCATAAACATATATCCGTCCTGCCCGCATTTCGCCATAATCTGTACGATGCCGCGGGAATGTCCGAACGGATCGAAGTTCACCGCCGTTGTAGGTTTTACTCCGAATTTTTCGCGGAAATACATTTCGCCTTCGCGAATTTGGCGCACAATTCCCTCGCCGCAAGGCATAAGACAATCGGGCTGTAAAAACCAACCGCCCATAATATGCCACTTGCCCTCTTTTACAAGCTCTTTGATTTCTTCGAACAACGCGGGCGCGTATTTTTCCGTGTATTTATACAACGTTACCTCGTTGTGGCAGAAAATGTAATTAAATTCTTTGGCAAGGTTTTCCGCGCTCTGAAACGTAGATAACGCGGCGGACGCTCCTTCTTCCCATTCCCATTGCCAGATCGGATCGATATGCGCATTGCAGATCATATGTAACTTTTTCATTGTTTTACAGTACCTCTGATATAAATTCCTTCGCCTTCATCAAGCGTCAGCGTAATTTTTTCGTTTGTATTTATTTTTTCGCTTTTGCGGAAAATTTCATATTCGCCTTCGGGCAACCGTAATTCTACCGTGTTTTTGTATACCGTAGAAAGATTCACCGCATACCAGCGCGGTTTTCCGTCCTTTTCGAACGTGGAAACCATCGTTCCGTTTGAAGATTTTACAGAAATCGATTCGTCTTTATATCGATAAAATTCAGGAAGATTTCCACGGAAAATACATTCGTTGTCGGGCAGATTTTTGATTTCTTCTTCACTGAATCCGTTATCGTAAACGCCGTATCCGTACGCGCCCTTACACTCGCTACGCAGAATATCGTCCGCAATCGCCGCGAAAAATGTATTCAATTCTTTCACATACCCGTATATTTCACCCTTGCGCCCGTAAATATCGATGAGTCCGCACGCGCCTTCCATCGCATATTTTTGCGCCGGATCGAATGTATAATCTATGGGATAGCACCCCGGGAACCAAGCGAAGCCTTCGTTGCCGTATGCCGCCGTAACGTGCATTTGCAAAGCGACTTCCCCCTGCGACATATGCTTTCTGTTTATCCCCGTTCCCCATTGCCCCGCTTGCATATAATTATAAAATTTGTTGCCGTACTTCTTCTTTTTCAAGGCAAAATACGCGTTCAGCTCGTAGAGCGCCACGTGTACCGAAGTCGGCACGCTTTCCCAGAAACTTTCGAAAGGATATTTATCCTGCGAAATAAAATCGAAGCGGTTTTTTGAAAGAAGCCCCTCAACAAGTTTATCGTAATAATTGAAACGGTTTGCAAAAGTTACGGCAAGATCGCCCGTCAGTTCAAACGGCTTTTCCCCTTGAGGAACGCCGTGTAACGAACCCGCCATACCACCCCAGAAAATCGCGTCGTTTATGGAATAGGAAAAGAAATTGAAATGAAATTCTTTTCCCGGAAAATTTTCGTCGAAAACTTTTTTGGCGTGCGCTATTCCGTCGAACGACAGATACCCCGCCTCATCGCCGAAAAACACGCCACCAAACGCCGGGAACGAAACATAAGCGTTTACTTCGTCGATAAAAGTTTTGTCTAATTTACGTTTTTCTTCCGCCGATAAGTGTGCCCAGCCGAATTCGATGTATTTGCCGAACGAGCGCATTGTAGGCAAATATTTTATGCCGTATTTTTCGCAAAACCGCAACGTTTCTTCCTGCGTTTCGCGTCGTATATCATAGCCGAAGCCGAAAATACGGTTAATTCCCGCTTCTTTCAAAGCGGAAAACACTTCATCGGTCAGTCTTGAAGGATACGGCAAATCATCAAATTTTCCCGTTGGCGCACAAAAAATCGCCTGTATAAATTCTTTCATACTCTCATTATATCACAGGTTTTCGTTTTTGCTTTGCTATTTTTATTTATTTTTTTGCTATTTTTAGTCGTATAAAAATCGTGCTTTTTTGAAAAAATATTGAAAAACAAGCATTTTTTCGCAATTATCTTTATTTTTTACGCGATTTTGCATTAGTTTATTTTTTATATCTTTTTTTCAATTAAAATATTTTTAATTGTTTTTTGCTTTTTCTCTTGACTTGCTTTTCATTCGGTGGTACAATTGGATTATGGAGAACATAAAGAACAATGACGAGCAAAAACGCTTGACGGCTCCCGTTGAAATACTGCGAAAAAGCCAACTCGCGGAAATGCCTTCGCACGACTTTTTTCCGAATGTAAAAAAGACAAAAACTTCGGCTGTGCTTCAAGCAGAAAAAGACTTTTCTTTTCATATCTGGACTCGCACTACAACGTTCTACCACGCGCATAGTAATTATATTGAAATTTTCATCGTAACGGAAGGAAAACTTGTCCATCACTTCAACAAACAACAATCCGTATTGAAAACGGGCGATGCGTTTATTGTTTTTCCCGGGCAATATCACAAGCACAGTCCGTATAAAAACTACGAATCTCAGCATATCAATCTTACTTGCCGTTTGCCGTTCTGGAAGGACCAGTGCGGTATTTACTTCGGCGAAAAAGCTTCCTGTGAAAAACAGCTTGTACACCTTAACGCAATACAATTCGAAACGGTTTTAAATTTTCAGAAACTCATTCTCGAAGCGAAAAGCGAGCTTTCGGGAACAACTTCTTTAAAAACGCTTCTCTCATTTTTATTCGGGATTTTCTACACGCAGGACGAAAGTCCCGATATGCCGGAATGGCTTCGGGATTTTGTGCAAAAACTGAACAATATCAATTTCGGCAACGATTTCAAACTTTCGTACATTTATTCGTATTCGAATTACTCGCAAACGACGCTTTGCCGCGAATTTAAAAAATATACGGAAAAAACGCTTGTTTCTTACGTAAACGACTTGAAATTGAATTATTGTTGCAATCTTTTGCAAAATACTTCATTGCCGCTCTGGAAAATCGCAAATTCGGTAGGATTTTATTCGCAGGCGCACTTTACGCGCCTTTTTAAAGAAAAATACGGAATTACGCCGCTTCAATATCGTAAAAATTAAAATTTTTAGTGATAATACGAGTTTAAATCTTACCGAGATCGCCAATTGAACTCCCAGTAAATTTACTTTATACGCCGCTTTGAAAAAGCGGCGTATAAAAAAAGTCGGAAAAGAATAGTTCTCTTCCGACGCCGAATTTGCTGTTTATTTTTTTGCTTTGGTTTATCCCCAAGGGATAATTTGCTTGATTAAAAATATTACAGTTTTATTATCGATATGTTATTCGCCGAAATCGTTTTCTGAGACAATTTTTACTCTTTTTCCGCAAAATGCCACGCCGATTTTTACAACTTTCATCGTTCCGCACGATTTCATCTGCGTATCGTATCGCTTGTCTTCTATCTGCTTCAATGCTTTTTGCGCGAATTTGTCTAACGATCGTTCGTCGCTCGTTTGTTTGAATTCGAAAATAAACCCCGGAATCGATTTATAGATCGGTTCTAAAGCTATATCGAATCTTCCAAGTCCCGATTCTCGGTTTGACGCCACCCTATATCTACTGCCGACAATCGCGCAAAGTCCTAACATCATCCCGTGATAAAAACCTTCGTTCGCACCGTCAAAAGAAGAGATACTTTCTATCATAAACTTTTCCAGCAATTCTTGCAAAGTTTCCGTATCGTTCCGGAAAATCGCCTGCTGAATCGCAATCGCTATACTTTCCTTGCCTGTTCTTGACAAGATTTCTTTTTCATAAACGAATGCGATTTCTTTATTCGGAATCGCCACGTCGCACATATAATTTCCGTCGCTTTGAGGATATGTTTTTTCTATTTTCAGATACCCTGCTACAAGCAGAAAGCTATATATACTATACGGATTTCTGTTTACTTCCGGATAAATCACGCTTGTATCTATATAAGTCGGTATTTTTTCGCCGACCAATAATTTATGCAGATTTTCCGTTGTTTCGTCGGTTGCGTTTTCGACAATTTCGCCTATGATATCGTTACTGCCCGTAGACAACCAAAAGGCTTTCGGGTAGCATTTTCCTGCGATATAGTTGATGACGGACCACGGATTGAAAATCTCTGTATTTCCGAAATAATAGCCGTCGTACCATTCGCACGTTTCCTGATATTTATCGACATAATTATAATACGTCAGAAGTTCTTTTACTTCATTTTTAGTAAAACCGAAATACTGACTGTATTCGTCGTCGAGAATCGAATTGATTTTTAAATTATTCAGTCCGCTGAATATGCTTTCTTTGGCTACGCGCAATATCCCTGTTAAAAAGCCGTATGCAAGGCACGGATTGTCTTTCAATCCGCCCGAAAAAAAGGAACGCATAAAATCAATTGTTCTATCGTAAAACCCGCACGTATGCCCCTGCTGTATCGGCGTATCATACTCGTCGATAATGATCACGCTTTCTTTTCCGTAATGCTTAAATAAAAACAGAGAAAGTAACTGCAAAGACATCTGGCATTCTATTTCGCCGGCAATGCCTTTCGCGATTTTTTTGTACTGCGATTTTTCGTATGCGTTTAATTTTTCGCTTGTTTCAAGTTCGCTGTGGCGTAAAAATTCAATGGATATCAGCTTTGTTATTTTATCAAAAGTTTCTTTCCATGTACGGCATTTTACGTCTTTAAAAGTCAGAAATATGACGGGATATTTTCCTTGATAAGATGTATAAGCTTCTCCGCACGCCCATATTTTTTTGTTTTTAAAATAGCGTGAAGTATCTTCGTCTGTTTTTTCGAAAAAGACGCGAAGCATATCCATCGTTAAAGTTTTTCCGAAACGGCGCGGACGTGTAAACAAAGACACCTGCGGTTTGGTATCTAAAAAATCTTTAATCAAAAGAGTTTTATCTACATAATAATATTCGGTAGTCGCTTTTTTAAAATCTGAAATTCCGATCGGCAAAGGTTTTTTCAGAGTATCGACCGCGCTGAGTGTATCAACCGACCGTTTTTTCATTTGTTTTCCGGCAATAAAATCTTCCGGTACAAGCCACGCTTTTCCGTCTTTTTTCGCACCGATTATTTCTCCCTTTTTGCACATTTGCTGAATACGACGCGTTGTGATGCCGAGTTTTTCCGCCGCTTCTTTACATTCAAAATAAATCATTGTCCGCCTCCCTTTTGCTGTTTCTATTTTACCACATAAAGCGAAACCAGTCAAGCTGATTTCGCTTCGTTTCGTTTTAATTTCGTTATTATTGCAAAAATTTCGTTTTACTTCGCTTTTTTTCGCTAAAAAAATGGATTTCTCGGCGCGATTCGTTTGATACAACATATCAATTTTTTGAGACAGGTAACGTTTTTTAGGCTTGTAGAGCGTTTAGTAAGGGTTACAAATCGACTGAAATTATACAACAACTTAATTTGTGGGGAAATTTGTGGGGTAAAGTTCGAAAATCGGCTGTTTTTGAGTGTTTTTGATTGATTTTTCGCCGTTTTTTGATATTTCGCCCAACCTCTGACTCCGTCACTTCGTTGGTTCGAATCCAGCTACCCCAGCCAAAAGCCTTATTGAACTTCGTTCGGTAAGGCTTTTATTTTTCGCAACAAAAAGGTTGAAACCAAACAAATTTTGTGATACAATTAATAAATAAACCATAGGAGGTACGCTGATGTCCCATATTCAGGTAAAATCAAGCCTTGCTCTTGATACGCTTTGCTTTCTCGAAAAAAGGTTGCTGAATGATACCAAATGGATGAACGAAAAACAAATCGAAGAAATCAAAGTTATCAATGCTCTCTTGCCGGAAGATTTCGGGGATAATATCATAGGAATGTCAAATATCTGCCTGATTGTAAGCGCATACTTTGATGGGGATCTGGAATGTCTGACGTTAGACGATCTGATTGACATGTTCCACAATCCGCGAAAAATTGAAAAAACGGTAAAGGAGAGAATAACGGGCGGGTTTACGGCATCGTATATATATCCGGTTCTGGAGTGGCTGAATGACGGATACGCCAGCCTGTATGCAAAGAGATTGACTGTGCTGAGAAACATAGGATTTGAGGGCATATACAAAGAACGCATCTTCCCTATGGTGGATTCTGAAATGAAACAAAAGGAAGCTGAGGTTGCAGGTTACAATGCCGACTTATTATTCCGGAACGTTTCTTTACTGAAAAAATCGTCCGTCATAACTTCCGCCAATATTTATGTGTCGTTTTTCAGCGCTCCGACGGCATTTACTCTGTACGGCGGCTCGTTTCTGACTTGTTTTTGCCCTGCCGGAGCAGTTGATTTTTACTCCATTATTGCTCACGAGCTTATGCACGGTTTTGCGAGCGAGAAATTGACGGAGTTATATCGGAAACACGTTGAGAGCAGCGAGAAATTAAAAGCGTGTCACCGTGCACTGCTTGAAGATTATCAATCGGGAGATGAAGAAGAATTCGTTATGGCGGCAGAATATTACCTCTGCTATCTGTCAGGAAATTATTCAAAAGAGCAGCTTTTGAATAAAGCAGAGAAACGGTACGGCGGTAATTGCCCTACATCGGTTGCTGTTTTTGAATTGCTGTTGCAGGAACCTCAAATCCCCGAAGACTATGATAAATGGTTAATAGAACAGTTCGAAGGCAACAAACTGTCAGTTTGCGATTAATTCTTCGCTGAAAGAACGATATCTTTTTCGGCGGCGCGATACAGATTGTGATAATTCGAACTTTTTTTCAATAAGAAAATCGTTCGGATTATTTCTTTTTCTATCCGATTTATAACCGCTAAAATTCAGGGCAGACGAAAAAATTTTTTTCGTCTGCCCTCGCTTTGTTTGATTATGCCGTTACTTCGTTTTTCTTTTCCTTTTTATTTAAGTCTTTTTTTAACTTCGATTTAGAGCGTGATTCTTCTTGCGCCGTTCGCTTTGCTTTCCATTCGGCATAATCTTTTTTCCCTTCCTCGGATACACATCTTTGTCGGAACGAATACTTTACCGTTTCTAAAATACAAACTTAACAAATATAGCCGTTATACGCTAAGTTTTTTATCCGAAGGAAAAGTTATTTTACAAGCAATGCCGATTCCTTTCAGGGGTGCAGCTTGATCAATATTTTCGGCTTTTTGCTCGCTTACGACATCATATCCCGTGAGCGCGTATATCAAAAATTTCGCTACGTATGACGCAAAGCCGTGATCGCAGCTTGCGCATGCGCCGTTGTGTTCCCACAACGTTCCCGTTTTTTTCGTCATATCGTAGAAATATTTTATACATTCTTCGTACAGCTCTTCTCTGCGCCCTTCCCGCATCAGCAGTTCGAGCCGCATATACACCCCGTAAATCATGTTCGCTTCGGCTAACTTTTCTTCTTCGCCGTGCCTATGTCCCTTGCCGTATTCGTTTAACATTTTGTAAAACAATTCTTTATTCGTCGTTTTATCCGCCACGCGGAAGAAAAACATATAATACTGGCAGGTTTCCGTATAATTTTCGGTGGGTTCGAGCTTTCCCAACGCGTTTCTCGTGAGATTATCCACGAAAAATCCGCCGCGGTATGCGTGCGCAAGCAGATATTCCCGCACTCTTTCCGCGCGCTCTTTCAAGCCCTTGATTCCATAAATTTCTTCGGCGACAAGCAACATTGCGAAATAGCACGCGTTCGACGGCACATTCACGCCGCGGATATGCGATTTTTCGTTTGCCGCGCTCCATTCCACGAACACCCAGCCGCGAAGATTTTCAAGCACGCCATATTCGTTTTCATACGCCGCAAAATATCGCAAAAGTCCTTCTACGTTCTCGCGCGATTTTTCGATGATTTCATCGCGGCCGTATCGCCTGAAATATTTGTTAAGTTCGAGAATATACCACATCGCCCAGTTGGGTATGTAGCCGTCTTTTTCGTAATAATCGGCAGGATAGCAGCGCGGAATCATTCCTTCTGGCAAACCGCTTTTATCCGCATACACGAAATTTTCTAAAAAAGCGCGTTCCACTTTGTTTTCGCCTGTGAAAATCCATTCCGCCACCGACGAAAAATAGCTGTCCGAAAGCCACCCCGCTCGCTCGCGCGAGGGGCAATCCGAAAGAAGATCCACGGCGTTTTGCGCAAACGTATTCCGCGCCGCTTCCATGATCTGTTCCGCTCGCTGATCCGCGCAGGAAAACTTAAATTTCTTCGCTTCGGGGTTTTCGTAAGTGCGGATTTTGATTTTTGCCGAAATGCCCGGCGTTGCGATGATCCGCGCGTAACGGCAGGCATACGGCTCGAACGACGACACCGAAAACCGCCCCGCGTTTTTCAGCCGCCATTTAAAAACGTTTGCCGTTTCGCCGCGGAACGGGTTTAAAATCTTTCGGCTTTCGTCCGTGAGAATTTCATCGAACGCCACGTACACTTCGCCCGCGTTTTTCGCTTCGATTTCAAGCTCGGTGAACCCCGTAAAGATACGCGAAAAATCTACCGTTTCATAGCGATATTCGCCGACCGCCGCTTCCGAAATAAATTCGAAACGGCTGACTTCGTCCGTAGGAAACGCCTGCCAATCGGGGCGCAAAAATCCTTCGAGCAGCGTGCCTACTTCCGTTTGCGAACGGTGCGTCCACACGGGAAAATCTTCGTTTGCGTTTGCCGCGCCGCAATCTATCGTGCGCGCAAAAACTTCTTCGAGAAGCGGGTTTTTTGTGTACGTGGGCAAAACTTCCGGCAATGCCGCTTTTTCCGTTTCGCAGCGCGGATACGGCGTTTTTTCCGGCTCGCCGGCATACAGTGCACGGTGATCGGCGGAAAGCTCGTATACTTCCGCAAAGCCGCGCTGAAACGAATACCGCTGTACTTTCTGCACCCTATCCGTAAGTTCGAAGCATGCGAAATCTTCGGCGGAAAAAGCGTTGCCTTCCGCCGTTTTCACTTCACAGGCGAAGAACGGCTTCTGCTTCACCCAACAGAAATTCTGCACGTAGATACTAAGCACTTCCACAACGATGTGCCGCGCTTCGAACGCGTAAGCTGCAAAACAGCAATACCCGTGCGCCGCGCGATTCGGACCGAAGCCGAGCATTTTTCCGTCCGCATACAACTTATAGCAAGACGCCGCCGAAAGATGAATTTCGCCCTTTACATGCTTTTTAAGATCGAGCGCGAACGCAAACGTGCGATTGATTTCTTCCGCGCGCCCTTTCGCCCACACTGCTTTTATTTCTTTCATTTTTACGTCCTTTTTTGTTCTTTTCGTGGCCGATTTACTATGTTTTTATTCGGCTAACATTTCCGCAATCAGTAAATTCCAGCTTAAAAAGCCCGGATTTAAATTCGGCTCGCCGCTGTCCGGCTGATAGCTTTCAAAAAAATCCCCGTATTTTTTCAGATTTTTACCGTATAATTCAATCGTGGCTTTCTGCAATTTTTTCGCGATTTCTTCTTCGCCGTACCGCTTCAGGCCTTTCCACACGCAATAATTCGATATACCCCAGATCGCGCCGAGCCAGTTCGACGGATTGCTTGTTTTTTCGAGATTATACATCGGCTCGTTCGAAGCAAGCGTGCGTATGCCGTATTTGGAAAACACCGTTTCATCGCGCAGGCGTGCTATACATTTTTCGGCTTTTTCTCTATCGGCAATGCCCGCGTACAGCGGCAGAAAACACCCCCAGAATACAACGCGCATCGGCATAATTTTCCACGTGGGCGCAAGATTTTCGTGAAACGTGAAATTGCCCGCTTTCAGCGTGGTTTTATGGTACGAAAGATCGCCGCTGTAATAAATGCCGTCGCGCTCGTCCCATAAATATTCGTTAATCGCGTTTTTCAGCTGTTCCGCGCGCGTTTTCAGATCCGCCGACCGATCGTCGCCCGCCGCCGCAAATACCTTTTGCAACGCTTCGTATTCCAGCGCCATAAACGTATTCAGATAAATATCGGCGCAGGTACGCGGAGGGCGAAAAAACACCGTGGGGTTGTTGTCTATGCCGATCATAATATCGTCCTGCCAGAAAAACAGACCCGTTTTTTCGTCGCGCTGATTCGCTTCGTAATATTCGAGATATTTCAACGCTTTTTCTTTATCAAACCACGCATAATCGCCCGAAAATTCGCAGGCGTTCAGAATTGCCTGACACAAAAACGGCTTCATCTGATTGACTTTCACGCCGCGCAGATGTTCGCGTACGAAAAAATCGCAGAAATCGCCGTCGCCCGTCATCATCACAGGCACGTACCCATCGGCGCACTCGCACGATAAAAAATTCAGCGCGCACCCTTTCGCGTGCGCTTCCGCTTTCTTCAACGGCACGCCTGCCGCCGCCATACGGTTTTCGCCGTACTTTTTGCCGAGCATTAACAGCGCACGGGCGGTAAAATAGGAATCCCAGTCCCAAAGATTGCCTTCGTAGCCCTCCCCGGGATCGATAAACGGATACTGAATTGCCTTGTAGGGCTGTTTCAGCACGCGTGAAATTTTGGAAAAAATATAATATTCTATTAACGTTTTATAATCGTTTATCATTGTTTTATTTACGCTTTATCGGGGTATCCCGCCGCAACGGGACGCCCCGACAAACGATTGTTCTTTACGCTTCCGCCGCTTCCGTAACCGTGAAATCGGAAATGGTGAAAGTAATAACACTACCAACCGACACGTCGCTGTTAAAGCCAAACGTTATAATCAATACTCCGTCGGAATCAGCCAACACCGTAAACGTATTTTTCCCGACTGTAAGAGCCTTATAAGCATCGTTTTTCGTTCCGCCAAAATGCTGAACGAAACACCCGCTAATATCATCTTTCTGAGTATTGTTGAAATCGGAAATAGTGAAAGTTACCGTATATTTTTTACCGCTTTCAACTTTCGTTTTCGTTGTGATTTTAGGGGCAGTCCAGGTACTCTTTTGTTCTAACTTCACCGTAGCCCCGGTCTGCGTTCTTTCCCACGTGGCAAAACCGTCCTGAGAAGTAAACACGCCGAACTCTTCAATCGTTACGTCGTAAATTTCTGCGGCAACGATATAATTACCGTTAAAGTTACAAGCCAAACGAAGCACAAAATCTTTATCACTCGAAGCGGTAAAAATTATTTCCTGAATGTAATATTTCGAACCATCGTTTCCGTTTTCGGGCGTAAATTCATTCCAGTTGTTGTCTTTACCGTCTCCCAACTCAATATCGCCTTTATCCTGATTATCGATAAAGAAGTTTTTAATACTAATGTTTTCACCGCTAAGTTGATCGATACGTAATTTCACGGTTAATCGATATTCTTTTTGCGCTACAACGGAATACTTTGTATTAAACACTATTGTATTCCAGTCTGCAGACTTATTAAAGTAAATATTCCAGCCGTTCTCCGTCTGTTCGTTTGTAAATGCCGTGTCTCCGTTCAAGCCCGTGAGCGTATTGTTCGAATAATCTTTTTCTTCTAACGTAACGTCGAAAAGCTCAACATTGTAAGAGTAGTATTCAGCCGCGTGCGAGCAGGCAAGGCGCAATAAGAAATCGCCGTCCGCCGTAGCCTGGAAGTTACGTTTGATTGTATACTCTTTTTTGCCGTTCGTTTCACCTATTTCCGTCCAGTTCTTTAAAAACTTCTCGTTATTGTAGTTATCGTCGATATTCAGATTCGTCAACGCGGTATTATTCAGAGTATTCACGCGCAACTTCACGGAAAGGGTATAATTTGCGCCCGCTTTCAGCGTGTATGCCGTTTTAAAGCGGATAAACGCCCAGTTATCCTTTCCGCCGTATGCCACGCGATAGCCGTTTTCCGTTTCGCCGTAGGCGATGATATTTGTTGTTTCTTTAACGCCCGTAAGCGTATTGTTTGCATAATTATCGTAGTAAGGCGCGGCGGTGAAGCCGGTTTCGCCGAACGTAAACGTTGTGCCGCCCGTTTCGCCTGCGGTGGCTTCGGGAATCAGTCCCGCTTTCAAACCGAACGTGTATCTTACGCCGTTATCGGCAACCGCGGAAGTGTTGGTGAAATGGCAATGCCCCGCAAGCACGTTTTTCACGCCGATCCGTCCGAAAATTTCGCCGATATCGTACGCGCGGTATTTGTCGCTGACGAGATTTAAGTAATTTTTTTCCGCTTTCACGTGCCCGAAATCGCCGTTTGCTTTCGCCGTAGCGTTGTCGGCAAGATTTACGTCGAGATTGCCTTCATCGAAGCCGTATTTCGTGAGAACGTTATAGAAATTCGCCACGGGAATATGCATACAAGCCATATCGGCAGTTACCGCATTACTCTGGTAAGCGGAAATCGCCTCGTCTTTTGCGATCATATCGTTTACCGTGGAATCGTACAACCCCTGCGGAAGATTATCGGAAGCTTTCGCCGTATTGTAAATACAGCCGTTGGTATCGAGCATATAAATATTGCTCAGCCACTTTTCACCCTGTTTCACAGAAATCGTATAGTTGCAATTTCCCGTAACCGTACCGCGGGCAAACAGACAATATTCAGAATTGAGATACTGTCTTACCTGCCACGAAGTGCCTTGCGCCGATTCGTTATCGTGATTGCCGAATACGGGCGCATAAAAAATCTTTCTCGCTTCGAAGAACGAAATCAATTCTTTCGCCATTTCGCCGTTATCGTCGAACTCGCCGTAGATGATATCGCCCGCAAGCAAGATAAGATCGGGTTGCGTTTCTTCGATCGTCTTTTTCAGCTTGGCGTACACGGAAAAATCTCTGTCCGCCCAAAGCAGTTGCAAGCCGCCGTTTACTTCTCTGCCGCTTCTTATCTGACTCATATCCGCTACCTGCGGATCGGAAATCTGCAATACTTTGAAATTCTTTCCTTCGGTAACGTCAAGCACGAAATCCGCAGGATTTTCCGCGTCGTAAACGAGTTTCGCGTTACCCGACGTAACGGAATAATTGCCGCCTGCATCGTACACCGTAAAGTTGGCGTAATCGGCGTGATCGCCGAGCGCGGCTTTAATTTCTGCCTTGCCCGCCTTTTTAAACGTTACTCTGCCGTTATCTACCGTGGCTACGCTTTCATCGGAGGAACTCCACGTAACTTTGCCCGCGAGATTGCCCTGATCGACCGACAAATCGTAGGTTGCGCCGACTACGCCTTTCGCCGCGCCGAGCCAGCCGAACGGAACGTTTTTTCCGTTTTCATTTGCGGTGATCGTTAAGCCGTAATCGCTGTTTTCGCCGCGTTCGAAAATCTCGACGGACGGAATTTCATACGCATACGCCGCGCTTTCGGTGGAAGCTACGTATACCACGAGTTCGGAAAAACGCACGTGCGGCGTTACAAACTGCGAGATGATTTCCGTGCCGTCTGCCGACGGCGCCCAAAAGTTGCCGCCGTTTGAGAATTCCGTACGATACAAGGGCGTTGCGTTACCCGCATTATCGTAGCGGGTATCGTAAGATTTGCCCTCGGCGTTATAATAATTCACGCCGAGATACGCTTTGCCACCGTTCCCTTTGAGAGAAAGCCGCACGTTGTACTTCGTTTCCGGCTTTAACCGAGAAGCGGAAAATCTGAAATTCACGCCTTGCCATGCCGTAGCTCCGCTCACTTTCAAGCCGTTTTCCGATGAGGCGAGCGTGCTGACGTTCGTGCCGGTGCTTTCCGCGATAAAATTCTCGCCCGTGATTTTGTTATCTTTCACCGCCGCGTTTTTAAAATCGATTTCGTATTCGGGCGATTGTTTATAATTTACGGTGAATTGCGTTTTTCCGTTCGCATATGCCGTAGACTTTAATTGCGTTTCCGTCGTCGAATAGACAAAGCCGTCCTGCGCGACGCTTTCTTCGGGCGTGATTACGATTTCTCTGTCGAGTTTCGCCGTCTGCGTTGTTGTTTTTGCGGTTTTCTCAAGACCGTTGTCGTACACGTAATTCACGGTATACGAAACGTCGGTATTTACGAAATCTTTGATGTAATTTTCGTACAACGCCGTTTTCTGAGTTTCGGTAAGTTTCGTATCTTTTTCGCGAGCCTGCTGAGCTACGTAAGTCATCGAACGCACATTGTCGTTTCTTGCCGCAAACGTATACACGTCTCCTGCTTTTATATACCCTATGCCGATAAATTCACGATTTCTGTTGTCCGTGCCGCCGTTTTCGCCGCGCAAGAGATTGACAAGCGAAGCGTACCACACCATCGCGCCGTCTTTTTCGCCCATTTCATCGGTAACAAGGTTGATGATCTGCGTTTTCGTGCCCGTATATTTTCCGTAAGTACCGTCTTCAAGCTTTTCCGCCCAGCCGTACTTCGCATTTTCGCCCGTAAGATTTTCTTCGGTGAGCGGCGCGTAAAGCGTTTCGTAATCAACGGGTGCGATGAACATACCGAAAACAACGTTCGGATTCAATTCTTTCAAATCTTCGTAGTCGCTTTTTTGCATATTCAGCTCGTAGCGGATGCCGTTCTGCGCGTAGTTTTCCGAAATTCTCACGCTTGCACCCTGACGGATCGTAAGAATTTCACTTTCCGCTACGTCGGCGTTTACGTTTAATTTCAACGCCGCGCCGCCGACGGCAAACGCTACGGCAAATGCCGCCGTCGCCGCGATCAATGCGTTTTTCTTTCTGATTTTCATTTTACTTTCCTCCCGTTAAAAATTTTTTGCCCGCGGTAAACTATCTTTCACAAAGATATCGTCCGCCGTCTGTTCATGCCAGTCCGAAGTCCGTATGATTTCGCTTTCTTTCAAAACGAAACGAACGGAAACAGAAGGCTTTTCGTACACGTTTTTTCTTGCTCGTTCTCTCATCTTAAATCCTCCTGAAAAATATTTGTTCCGAACTTTTTATAAAATCAACGCGAAAATGTGGTTTCCGTGGATTCTTTTCCGTTAAAATAGGCGTACAGCATTTTTGCAATCGGTTTCGGCGCGCTTTGCTTCGCCGTATCGGCGTGATTCGGCGAATAAAAAAGCCCGAACCCGTTTTCGTACGAAGAAATCAGATGTTCTTCGCACGTGGCAAGCCGAAAATAGAAAAACGTTTCTACCCACGGCATATTTTGCTTTACCGAATCGAGCATCATTTTCATTCTCTGCGCGATGGTTTCCTGCCCGTCCGAGCCTTTATACCGATCGTCGGTGAAGCCCACTTCCGTTGCCCACATTGTTTTTTCGCCGTCGCCGTATTTCACGAGAATATCGTGCCAGCCGAGATTGTACTTCGTCCACTCTTCGATTGCGGCTTCGTCCTCGTCTTTTTCCAACGCGGGTTGAAGATATGGATGCCACGCCACGATCTGCCAGTAATCGTTGTAATTCGTATTCGCGTACTCTTCGCCGGTGGGATGCCGCCGTTCTTGCACCGAAGAATACATCGCTTCGAGAAACGTTTTTCCCGATTCCATATACGTTGTGCCGGGAGATACGATTTTCGCCTGCGGATTCTTCGATTTTACGCCTTTATTCGCATAGTAGCACATATCGGCGGCGATATAGCCCGCTTCTTTTGCGGAATACGTGTTTGCGCCGTCGCCTTTGCCCGACCAGCCTGCGCGGTGAAGATATATGCCCTGTTCTTCGTCGTCCCACTCGTTGCCGGGTTCGAAAAAGCCGATTTCGGGAAATTCTTCGGCGATCAGCGCGTACGCGTTTTCGTACATTTTTAAAAATCGCAGATACGTTTCGCCGTCGTCGTACGGATCAGGCACGGAAGTTTCGTCGCCCACGTACCCGTAAGGATGAATGAACGTGTGACTCATTGCCAGAATACGCTCTACGCCCGCCGCTTTCAGCGCGGAAAGATAATCGTGGTATTTTTCGGCTACGTTTTTATTTAAATACAGTTCGTCGGACTTTTCCGCGCGGTACAGGATATTCGTATGGTGCATCCACACCCGCGCCGTTTTCACGCCGAGTTCGCCCATTTTTTTCGCCGTCCATTCGTTCGTTACGCCGCTATCCACCGCCGAGGGCATCGTTTCGGAAGTCAGCTCGCACATACCGAAAAGATATTTATCCTGTTCGGCTGCATATTCGGGCTGTTTTTTGCAACCTGCCGCCGCCGATACCCCGAAGAAGATCGCGCCGCATAAAACCGCGGAAACAATTTTCGAAATCAGTTTTTTCATTTTTTGCCCCCGTTTTTATTCTTTTGCCTTTTGCTTTCGCCGCGCGCCGCCGCAACTACGCCAGCCGCGGCAACCGCCGCGATCGACGCAAGCGTGCCGCCGTGATTCAATATGCCCGAACAGCCTTTTTTCTTTTCTTCTTTCACGGGCTTTTCGGCAAACGCGGAAGAATCGTGCGACGGATCGTAATCTTCGCTTTCCGTAGGAACGGAAGTTTCCAGCGAAAAAATTTCGAAATAACTTATTTCCGCCGTTCCGTTTTCCGCCGAAAACGACGGTGCAACCGCGTTCGTCCTTTCTTCCGTAAGCACGGCTTTGAAAGCGGTTTCGTACAATTTTTCCTGCGGCTCGTCGTTTCTTCTTACGCCGGCTTCGATTCTTCCGTTTGAAACGGTAAGCGCAATCAGCACGTCGCCCGAAAGCGCGCGCTTTTCGTGAAACGTTTGCGCCGCACCCTGCGCCGAAAAACCGTTTTCGCCGCAAATCAACGCCGCGTTGCCAAACGATATTTTCATTTCGCCCGCAATTTTCGCGCTTACGTACAGGCGAAATGAGAGAAATTTTTCTTTCGCCGCCACCGCGCCGCCCTGTTTCAGCACGGCTTTGCCGCCTGTAATCGTTACGTTACCGCTTACTTCCGCCGCAATTTCGTCACTTTGAAAATCAACGATCAGTTCCGCGGGCGGCAACGCGTTATCTTCGGCAAACGCTTTATTTTTCACGCCGCCGAACGAGAAAAACAGGAAAAACGCACAGCACGCAAGCGCGGTAATCGCCGCAAGCGCCGCCGATATACAACCGAATTTTCGTATCGTTTTCATTTTCCGCTCCTCCCGCGATACGGCGATATATTTGTAACAGAATAATTCGAAATTCTGAAACTTGCCGAATTCAAGCCAACGATCGCCGCATAGCCGCACGTATTTACGCCCGTTACCGTGAAAATCGGCGACGACATTTTTTCCGCGCTTTCGTCGGCGCGCTTCATATACAGCTTCGCCGTGGAATTTTCCGCAATCACCATTATGTTATAAACGGCGGATTTATCGCCCCAGAGATCGTAAGAAATCGGCGCGTTTCCGAATTTCCACGAAGATTTTTCCGTATCGCTCGCCGCGAGATACGTGCCGCAATAAACTTGCCCATCCGCGCCCGTGTACGTTTGTTTGCCCTCGGTAAAATCGGGGTTGTACCAGTTGTAAAAGAAAATTCCGTCCGTTTCCGTTGCGCTTTGCGCCGCGTATTCCTTGCCGAAACTCACGCCGAGCATCGCGCCCGATTTCAGCTTCGGCAAATCGAACGAGCCGTCCGGATTCTGCTTCACGTTTCTTTCGTCCGTTACCCGCAAATCGAAGCGCATAATCCATTCGGAATACTCTTTTTTCGGAGCGAAATAGCCGTAATTTTTACATTCGCCGAATAAAAGACTGCCCTTTTTCCCTTCCGCGTACACAAGCGGCAGATTGACTTCCGCGCCCACGTAATACGCCGAACGATTGATATAATATTCCTTCACGGAAAGTATGCCGTCGGAAGCTTCTATTTCCGAAATCTTCACGCCCGAAAAATCGTTGCTCACCGATTCCGCTTTCGAATTTCTGCTTACGTACCGCACGAAAAGCGCGTCGTCGATTTCTATTTTCGCCGTATCGCCCGCCGCTTCGTTTCCCGTTTCGCCCGTGCGATAAAGGCTCAGCGCAAAATTACCGGTCGTATCGAAATTATCTAATTCGTGAGTTACGCCGTTGGCTTCGATTTCGAGTTTTTCGCCGAATTTTCCGCGAAACAAAAGCGTATTTTCGCCTTCGGCTACGGCTTCGGCGGAAAGCGGCACAAACGCGCGGATTTCAGATTTTGCATACCACACAAGCACGGTTTTACCGTCCTTTTTGCCGATTCCCGCAAAATTTTCGCTCTTGTCGCACCCGAAACGCACGCCGACATAGCTGTTTTGCGGCGTTTCCGCTGCGGAATAATACCATTTAAACGATAATTCAAACGTCTTTTCCGTTTCGGTATTCGCTTCTACGGCGGTATTCGACCGCAACCCCCGCCCGGCGGAAAGCCCTACGCGATTTGCCGCGCCGCAATACACCGCTTTTTCGCCGTATCTGCCGCTGATCGTCCAGATTTTTCCGTTCTGCGATTCGTCGGGATAGGCAAGTTCGTCGTGTGTGAACGCGCTTTCGAACGTCGTTTTTCCGTTCGATTCTATCGTAAAAGAAGTAACGTCTGCTTTTACGTTCTGTCCGCAAAAAGCGAGATACCCGTCCGCAGAAACGCCGTCGGGCTCTTTTCCGTCCGCCGCGCCGTAGGTTACGATTTCTTCGGCGATTTTTCCCGCCGCGCCCGCTAAAACGCGCATTTCGTAATTTCCGTTTTCGCGCTTTTTCAGATTGATCTGCACCGTGCAACGATGATCATTCGCCGAGTTCGCGCGAATCGCTTCCGTTTTCTCGTTCTGTACACGGTTTTGTTCCGCGCTCGCGTCGTTCAATACGCCCGAAATATCGGCGGAATGAAGCGAAACGGACTTTTCTTCCAGCCGCAGCACGTGTTTTGCGCCCTTTGTGAAATCACCCGCATTCTTATTGCCGAACGCCAACCCGAGCCAGCCGTTACCGCTCGTTTGCGTAAGAGTAAACGTGATATTGCAATCGCCTTCGATTTTATACTGTCTCAGCGTGATGGCGGGCCCCCATTCGTCGGCAAGATTCAGGCGCAGCACGTTGTATTGTTTCTGTAACGAAACGGAAGACTCGTCCGCGTTCCAACGGCGCGAATCGAGCGTCTGCGCGTCGAAATTATCGAAAAATATTCTTTCCTCAGAGGTGGCGGCTTCACACGTTTTCGTTTCGCCGCGCGGAATCACAATCGCTGCCGCGACGAAGCAACACGCCGAAAGAAGCGCGATCGTATTCGAATGTTTATGCTTCATTTTTCTTTCTCCCCGTTTAATTCGCTTTCGCAATCAGTAGCTCACGTCGGGCGTAAGCTTATCAATCACGATTTTCGCGACGATCACGAGCGGCATATTGATTGTGGAAAACACCACGCCCGTTGCCGCCGATTGAATGATACTGTCTTCCGAGCCTTGCACCGCTTCGAAAATATACCAGCCCACCGTCATATACTTATTCTGCGCGCCGCCCGAAAGCGCAAGCAACATCGGTTGCATCACGAACGACGAGCTTGACATTACCGCCGTAAGCACAAACACGCCGATCGTGGGCATGATGAGCGGAATCGTGAAAAAGGTAAGCTCGCGCCAAAACCCCACGCCGTCTAACGTAGCCGATTCCACGATTTCCGCGGGGATTCGTTGCATTGCCCCGCACATTAAAATCACGTTTGAGCCAAGCCCCGCCCAGATACAAAATACGTAGATGATTTTCCAGAGATAATCGTTACCGAGCGAGAGATACGATACCTCGCGCCCCGTAAGCTTATTCAGCATAAAAGCGAAAGGACCGAATTCCGCGGAAAACATATTGCGGAAAACCATTGTAAGCACCACAAGCGAAATCATCGACGGAAAATAGAAAAGCACGCGGAATAGCTTTTCGCCCGGTACTTTTTTATAAAACGCAAACGCCGTAATTACGGCAAGCGGCAAGATCATAAGATTGATTGCGATCGCGCGGAAAGAATTGAGAAACATCGCCCGATCCGCCGCATTTTTGCCCAGAATCATATTGCGGAAAATTTTCGAGTAACGCTCCGTGCCCCAGAACACGTATTTTCCCGTGGTGACGTCGAACCGCGAAAAAGTCAGGCGAAAAGTATCCGCATTGATATACAGCCAGAATACGAGAAACTGCAAAATCGGGTACGCGAGCATCAGGGCGATGAAAATTTTCGTGCCCGCGCCGTTTCCGTATTTGCTTTTTCCTCTTTTTTGAATCGTTTCCATATTTTGCTCCGCTACCGCGCTTTATTCAAGACCAAGCGCCGCTTTCCAGGTGGGAAATTCTTTGCTTACCGCGTCGAACACGCTTTCGAAGCCTTCCGCGCCCGTCTGCATAATCTCTTTTCCCGTAAGCGCAAGCATTTTTCTGCCCGCCGTTTCGCTGCCTACGCCCGCGAATATCGTGGGACGTTTATACGTGAAAATTCTCGAATAATCTTTATAATCCGTATGGTTGCCGGGGTAGAGATACAAATTCACGTCGCTTTCCGTGTACATTTTAAAGCAACTCTTCTGAAATTCCGTCCAATCGTAACCGTCTTTGCCCGCTGTGAGCGCAATGGGATCGTAATTGAACGGGCGCATACAACCAGTGCTTTTCGTGAACGCGAGGAGCTGTTCTTCGTTGCAAAGATACGCCAGAAACTCTTTCGCCAGAGATTTATTCGTGGCTTTCGAAGGCACGAACATAATGTCGTCACCCGAAACGAAATTGATTTTCGTATTCGTACCGTCTTCGTTTTTCATACAGTTTTCGCTGTAAGGAATATTCATCATTTTCATCGTGAATTTTTCGTTACCGCCCGCACCGATAAATTCTTTCATTTCGTTTTCGAGAAAGCTGCCGCCGAGAATCATTGCCGATTTCCCTTCCACGAACGCCTTTTCCGCTTCCTGAATGGTTTTTTCTTCTACGTTTGCCACGGTATGATTCCACGCGGCGTTTTTCGTGCCGCGATCTTTCACGATAATGCTTTCCCAGATATCAATCGCCTTTTGTATTCCCGTCTGCTTCCATACGTCGGGCGAAGCGAAATCGAAGAAATCGTAAAACGAGCCTTCGCCTTCTATTCGCGATTCGTAAACGCCCTGCTGCTGCGCCCACCAAACGTAAATAGGAAATTCAAACCAGTTCCACCCTTCCGCGCCGCTCCACGAAAACGCGGCTACTCCTTCGTTGGCGGTTTCTACGTCGGAACAATACTCGATCAGCTCCGCTACCGTTTCGGGTGCGGCGTTCCACGTGCCGCCCGTAGAAGAACGCGGCGTTTTTTTCAACATATCTTCGTTGTACACGATACTGCATTCAAGGCTCGCCCACGGCATTACGTATGGATGATAATCCCCCTGCCCCGCAAGCCTTTGCATATAGCTCTTGTTCCGAGCTTCGGGCGAAAGATATTCAGCCACCGTCTTTTCGCCGCCGCTCGTGCGCACTTTCGAAGCATACACTTCGTCGAGCGGTTCGATATACCCTGAAGTTACCCACGTAGCCCAGTCGCCGCCCTGCGTCATAAAGATATCCGGCACGTCGGTACCCGATTTTAAAATCGTGCCGGCGCGCGTCGTAACCGATCCGTCTGGAACGAGTTTATACGTTACGCCGTCTTTGCCGTCGCAAAATTCTTTCGCTGCGTTTTCCAGCCATTCTTTACCGTAACCGCCCACATAGTAACGGATCGTAAGACAGTTTTCCGCCGCTCCCTTTTTTACGCCGCACGCGCCGAATACGCCGGCCAAAGAGACCGCCGACAACGCGCAAGCCGCAATTTTACCGAATTTTTTCATACTTTTTATCTCCCTTGCGTTTCTTTTGAAACGACTTTATTTTTTTCGATTTTTACTTTTGTTTTCGGCATTTGATTTCAGCTTTTTTCAGCCTTTAATGCCGCCGCCCATATTCAGCCGCATAATCTGCTTTTGAAAACAGGCGAACAAAACGATGATCGGCACAACCGATAAAATCATGCAAGCAAACAGTTTCGGATAATCAAGCTGATATTCGCCCGTTTTGATATTATCGGAAATATACTTGATGCCCGTAGACAACGTCTGATGCGAATTATAGAAAAGATATGCGCCCGTATAATCGTTCCATTGACCGATAAAATTAAGTATCCAGATTGCCGTGAGCGTGGGGAAGACTTGCGGAAGATAGATGAAAAAATAGATTTTCCATTCGCTTGCGCCGTCTAACATCGCGGCTTCGCGGTAGGCGTTCGAAACACCTTTAAACGCGCCCGTAAGAAGCAGGAAATTGAAACCGAACGCGGAGCTTGTGAGCAGCACCATCGCTATCAGGGTATCCATCAGTTCCAGCGCGTTGAGCAGTTTAAATGTAGCCGCAAGCGTGCCGGATACAGAAAAGAACATGACGAGCAGCCCTAAAAAATACACGACGTTTCTGCCGAAAAAGCGGAATTTGCCCACGATATACGCCGCGCACGCCGTAACGAACACCGAAACCGTGGGGCAGATCAAGCTGAGCGTAACGGAATTGAAAAACATTTCGCCGATCGGAAATACGGAAAACATTTCCGCGTAATTTTTCAATCCCGCTTCGCCCGACGGCATAGAAAACGGATTGCCGGAGAAAAATTCCTGCTTCGTTTTCAGCGAATTCAGCACAAGCCACAAAAAGGGAAATATCAACGTGAGCGAATACAGCGAAAAAATCACCGACATCACGATGAGTATTTTTTTGTACGCGGGATTTCTCTTCCCTTCGTCTTCGTTTATTTGTCTGATTTTATTTTTCATCGAAAATATCCTCTGCCGTTTCTTCCGTTTTCGGTAACACCCTGATCAGAACGCTTGCGGAAATTGTTTTATCCGTCTTTTTCCGCGCCGTAATCACCGCGCTTCCCGATCCTACGAGAAGCACCGCGCCATCGCCGTTTACGATTGCCGCGCTTTCGTTGCCGCTTACCCATTCGATTTCCGTACCGTCGCTGATGGTCGCTTTCAGATAAATCACGCCGTACCGCTCGGCGATAATTTCACGCGCGCCCTCGATTTCTATCGCGGCGAGCTCGCTCGGCAATACGTTTTTCTCTTCTTCCGTGGCTTCGATTTGCACGGGATTCGTATTCGCGTTGCCGCCGCAAGCCGACGCGCACAAGACGAACAAAACCGCCGCTATCACCGCAAAATTTCGTTTTTTCATCGTTTATTCCCCCGTCTTTTCTCCAAACAACGTATCTAAAATCACCTGCGTATATATTCTTGCCATATAGTCGGACGGGTGATTTACGTTGTCGCCGAATAGTCGGACGGGTGATTTACGTTGTCGCCGAGCATATCTTCGATTTTTTTGCGTTTCAACAGACTGCGTTGCACGGAATACACGTTTGCAACCGCCACGCCCGTTTCGCTCGCCGCGATTTTTTCAAGCGTTTTTTCGTATTCCGCAAGATCGGCGGCGCAAAGTCGAATTGTATCGTCAGAAGCGTCGATAAGCTTCGGATTCGTCTGCATACACGAAACGAGAAGAATACTACAATCGACGTTTTCCTCTCTCACGTACGCAATCATTCGCCGCACGTTTTCTTCGTAAGAAGCCGCCGAAGTTCCTTTGCCGTTATCGCACCAGCCGCCCGCGTCGTTTGCGCCGATGGCGATAATCGCAAGCGATACTTCGTTTTTATGCGCCTGCGCCAAGGCGAATTTTTCTTTCGCGCTCTTTAAAAAGGATTCGCCGCCGCCCACGGCTTCGTCTTTTCCGTCGATCAACGCAACGTATTGCGCCGAATGTATGCCCGGTTGCGCGGCATTATACAACGTAGCATCGCCACCCGAATAGTACGCCATGCCTTCTTCCACCATTTTCGCCCACATCGGGAAGTTGCCGCTGACGCCCGCGCCCGCCGCGATGCTGTCGCCGAGAAGAAGAATTTCCACGCCCTTTTTAAGGGCGGCGTTTTCTCTGAATTTCGAAAGCGTTGCGCCCGATTGATTCGCCCGTACGCCCTTGTATTCGTTGGTACGCACATAGGTGCATACGTACTGCGCCGGATAAATCTCACCCGTCGTGTTTGCCACGGTGCGGAAATCGCCCGAATATTTCCATTGCCCGACTGTTTCACCGCCCTGTCTGAAAAATGCCGAGCGCGAAAGCGCGGTAATCGAGCTGCCTGCGGGGAAAGACAATTTTCCGTTTTTCACCGTGTAATCTTTGCCTTCCCTGTAAAGCGTGCGAAGATCGTTTGAGCGTACTTCCAGCGCAACGCCGATCGGAAAAGCCAAAGATACGTCGTCAATGCCGCCGCGCTCGTTTTCAAGCAGGAAAAAGCCTTCGCCGTACTGCACCTGACTTTGATAAAACGGCGTAAAAAACTTCTGCTTGTCGTATTCGGCGCAAGTCAGCGCGCTTTTCGCCGTCAGTTCAAAAACTTTTTCCACGGGTAACAATCCTTCCGCGTTTCCGTTGACGGCGGTATCTTCGTATTTTTCGGGCAAATCGCCGCCGTTTACGCAAATATTGAATTGCGGATAATATCCCGAAGCGGGGACTTCCGCAGAACAAGAAGCAAAGAGTATGCTTGCGGCAAGCAGGCACGCCGATAAAGTAAATTTTCTGAATTTCATCGCTGTTCTCTCCCCGTTTTTGTTTGCGCCTCAGCGGCTGCGGTCAAATCGGTTTTCAACGCCACGTCGTCGATACAAAAACTTATCTGCATTTCTTCGCCTTTGCCGTTATGCGCGAAAATTTCGAGCGTGATTTCGCCGCCGTTTTCCGCCGTAAATTCGCCTGTGTGCAATACGCTTTCGCCCGCCGCAAGCGAGTTCGTTTTGAATACATGCGTTTTGCCGTCGGTTTTCACGTTGCAAAAAACGAACGCGTCGCCGGAAGCGGGACGGTCAATCATCTTGATTTTCGCCGAAAAACGATATGTTTTTCCGGCTGTTACGGTTGCCCGCGGAATTAAAATCACGCCCGCGAACGCCGCCCGCCCGGCAGAAACTTTCAACGCCTTGCCGCTTCCGTCTTGCGGTATTTCTTCGGCATTATCGGTGAGAGAAACATTTACCCCGTCGTAATTTTTCGCAATTTTGCGATAATTTCCGCTACCCGCATCGTTTTCTAACGCGGCGTATTCGAAATCTTCGCACAACGGATCAAGCCCTTTGCTTACAACAAGTTCGAAAGAATCGGAAACCGACGTTCCTTTCGCGGTAAGCGTGATAGTAGCCCTTCCTTCGTTTACGGCGATAAGCTCGCCGTTTTCTCCGATTTGCGCAACCGAAACATCCGAGCTTTGCCATTCTTCTTTAAACCAGCCGCAATCTTGCGGCAAATATTCGCAGGATAAAAACGTGCTTGTTCCCGCGCGCATCGTATTATTCTGCGGCTTGCCCGAAATCGCAATTTCGCATACGCGAGGCGCGCCGCCTACGTACAGCACGAACGAATCGCTTAGCGATTTTTTGCCCTTTACTCTCACGCCGATTTCCGTTGCACCCTTTCCGTGTACGCGCACCTTGCCTTTCTCGTCGATCGTTGCTACGTTATCGCTTGTCGAATACCATTCCGCCGAAAATTCATCTGCGTTTTCCGGCTTGGAAGCATAACTCAGCGTAAACGGCTCACTCGGGAACGATACGGTATCGTTTTCGGGACGGCCTGTCAATTTTAAAGACGTCACGGGAGTTTCATCGTTCTTCACTTCGATCGTCACTTTATCGGAAATTTCTCTTTTTCCGATCACGCTCGCCGAAATTACGATTTTTCCGGCCGACAAAAGCGTTACCGTTCCGTTTTCGCTTACCGTAGCCACGCTTTGCCCGTCGCAATACCAACGCACGGCGAAAGGTTCAACGTTTTGTTCGGGCGAATATTCCACGCCGAGTTGCACGCTTTTTTCGGAAAGGTCTACCGCGGTTTCGGGCGCGCCCGTGATTTTTAAAGATTCAACGGGATGCAGCGCGCCTGCGTTTTCATTATTGGCGCAAGCGCCGCCGAGAGATAAAACCGCCGCGAGAATAAACGAAACGGCGCAAAATCTTCGCCTGTTGAACATTTTTTCTTTCATTTCCCTTCCTCCGTTTCAACCTGCAAATATGCGTAAAATTTAAATTTTCGAAATAATTTTTCCGAAAACAAATGCATATTGCGGCCCGATTTTCTATCAATCGGCTAAATTATATCACACGGATATAAAAAAATCCACCCCCGCCATTGACGAAAAATTTCTATTTTTTGAACTGATTTTGCTTTCGGAAATAAAATATCCGATTGCCTTCAAATTTTACTTGACGGCGGCAAATAAAGCAACTATAATGGTCATAAGAGGTGAAATATGATCAATCTGACGATGGACACAATCCGCACATGCCCGTACACCGCATTGATCGTGAATACGGAAAACACGCGACACGTACACGAGTTTTGGGAAATTACCTACACCGTAAGCGGCAAACTGACGAACATTGTAAACGAACGCCCCATAACGTGCGATCCGTTTACGCAGTTTTTGATTATGAAACCGGGCGATATTCACGAAATCAAGCCCGATAACGGCGTTTCTTCGCCCTACGAGGGGAAATTCTATCACCGCGATATTTACGTAACCGATGAAAAAATGCAGTCGATTTGCAAAGAAATCGCGCCGAATTTATACGAAGAATTGTCGGCGCAGACCGAACCCGTATTTATAACGCTTCGGAATAATATTCTCGAATGTCTTGAAGCAACGCTGAATTTATTTAATTCTTTCGAGCAATGTTCCGCGTCTACCGCCGCGCTGTTTCCCGCAATTCATACCTCTATCGTAGCCATGTTGCTCGGATTATATATCGAGAACAAGATTCGACATCACAAGCAATTTCCGAAATGGATTGAAGATTTTTTCAAAAAACTGAACACGGAAGAATTTTTAACGAAAAGCGTAACGGAAATCGTGGACGAGCTTTCATACAGCCACAGTTATATCTGCCGATCATTCAAAAAGTATGCGGGAAAAACGATGATGCAATGTATCAACGAAGCGAAAATACGCTATTCCACGATTTTATTGATGAACAAAACGATATCTGTACTCGAAGTGGCTTTGCGGCTGAATTATAAAAGCCAGAGCGCGTATATCACCGCTTTCAAATCGATATACGGCACTTCGCCGAATAAATGGCGTAAAGAAAATCTTGCGCAGAAACACTTTTCCGCGCAAGAATATTGGGGCGATTTCGTGGTATTGGAATAAGAAAACATTTACAAAATCAAAAAAATAAACACCAACCGAAAATCGGATTGTTCAATTTTAAATAATAATAACCTTATGAAAAATTTTGCATTTTAAATACAAAAAATTAAAATGAAGTCTTATAATTGTATTGACTTTTATTTATATTTGCGACATGATAACCGTATGAGAAACAACAATATCAGCCAACGGCTCAAAACTTTAAGAAAAAATTCAGGCAAATCGCAGGCGCAAATCGCTGAACTCAATGGCACGGTTACACAACCCGCTATTTTTCCGCTATGAACACGGACTTACCGATGTGCCGAACGACGTTTTGCTTTGGTATGCCGTTGACTTTCGCTTTTCACTGTGCTACAACGCCGACGAAAGGCGATAAATCGGACGGAAAAACGACATAGAAAAACCGAGCGTTCAGAACACTCGGTTAAAAGTTGTGATGTATTTATCGTTTGATTTTAAGTCCGAAATAATCTCTTGTAAAAAACAAAACGAACTTTGAATTTTCATCAAGGTTCGTTTTATTCTTGTTTGCGTGTGTACTACAAAATCTCGTTTTTGAAGCGATTTTCGATAGTGTGTCGGACGATAAGCTCTTTTTTGCTACAAAATCTTTCAAAAATTTCACTTATTTATTTTAATCTTATCTATATTAGACCTCTTTTCAAGGACAAATACTGCTTTTCCATTCGTTGTTAATCCTTTAAAGAATGGAATTGGCTTGCCACTTTGCGCTCCGTACAACTGAGGATTAAAGTCATTTTCTTTTCGCCACAATTCATTCATGAAAGCAGAAAAATGCATCCATCCATCGATATCGGCACCCTCTTGAACAATACTTTTGGCTATTTTAATTATTCTATCCACCTTCTGACTTGAATTTTCAGTTTTCTTTGCTTTTCCTTTTCGATTATTGTTCGGCTGTTCTCTTGTCTTTAACAGTTTATCAATAGAAATAAAAATATCACATGCACGTCTAAATGATTGCGGAGTTTTATCTTCTCCTGCACCAATCACAATTAAATTGTCGTTTCTAAAACGCATAGCAAGATTCGTAAAATCACTATCGCTTGTTGCTAAACAAAAACAGTCAACATTCCCCTTGTATAATATGTCCATTGCATCAATTATCATTTTGGAGTCCGTAGCATTCTTACCACTTGTAAAAGTAACCTGCTGTATCTGTTCAATAGAATACTCTAACAAAACCGACTTCCATCCATTGGCTTTGGGGTTTGTAAAATCGCCATACAAACGACGGTATGTTACTTTTCCATATTGACTTAATTCATCCAAAATAATAGAAAAGTAGTCACTTGATATATTATCGGAATCTATCAGTAAAGCTATTGTTCTGTCTTTAATTTCCATATAAACGATTTCCTTAAAGCGTACTTTTGCTGCTGTATTACAAACAAGACTGTTGTTCTAAAATCAAAATGTCGGTCTGCAAGAAAAGACTTACAGACCGACACACTTGGTGCGGATGAAGGGACTCGAAGCCGCAGCCGATTCGACAAACGCCTTTATTTAAAAGGGATTCAGCCGATTTTCGCCCATTCTCTGCCCCAAAAATCACAGCCTTCTTTTTCCTTTTTCATGCCCCAAAAGAAAGTCCGCCTTCAGCGAACTTTCTTTTTTTACCCACCGCTTATTGTGCGATAATACCCGACGCAACCGGAAACTTAGGATCTTTTCGTGTGAGCGAAAGCATTCTGCGCGCCGAACCTTCCGGAGAATTTTTTCCAGACTCCCAAGCTTCCACCGTTTTCACGGAAACCCCCATGTATTTCGCAAACAACGCTTGCGTCAGCCCCGTTTGATTCCTGATTTCTTTGATTTCCGATGAAGTAAACGATTCCAAAGGCATTACAGACAAAGTTGTCTTTCTCGCTTTCAGATTTCCTTTTTCGTATTCGATTGCTTGTTCCAATCCTAATTTGATTTCATCGTAAAGACTCATATAATGCCTCCCTTTTTTCTTATTTTTCGTTCTCTTCAAGTTGTTTTTCCAAGACGGCAATCAAACGTCGTAAATCGTTGCACTCTTCTTGCGACAAATTCTCTTTTTCTTTTTTAGTATATGCCGTAAGCAAATAAATTTTCTCGTATACCTCGAAATCAACGTAAATCACCCGAGCCCCGCCGCTTTTGCCTCGATGTTCAAAAGCAAAACGCATTTTTCGAACGCCGCCCGTACCACGAATTACATCGCCTACCTTCGGATCGGATAACAGTTCGGACTGCAATTTGCGCAAATCCAAATCGGTCAATCCCAAATCTTCCCACTTCGATCGAAACAAGGGCAACTCTATAAAAGAACGCGTCATAAAAAACTCCTTTGTATGTTTGTATTTATATTATACCCTATTTAATAGGGGTTGTCAATACTTTTTTTAAAATTTCCCGAAAAAACTTTTTTTAAGCGGAAAAGCCCGCGAACGACGCGGCTTTTTCTAATAGCCTTTTTAGCAGCACTACCGAAACGGCGGGGCAAAGCGAAATCCGACGTCGGATTTGAGCCGCTCTCCCCTTTGCGGCAAAGTTGCCCGAATTCTATCGGGCGGCGCGCCGATATTTTCTTTAATATAAAGCCTTTTCCTATTACCCTAAAATTTCCGAACACGTTTTTGCCCTTTGCTCTAAAATTTTCGAACGCTTTCCCTTAAATTTCCGTACGCAAACCGTCCGCTTTTTTTCGGGCAAATGCGCTATAAAAATTTCCGCCCTTGCAACGCGCAAAGACGGCTGTTTTTCTATAACGGAAATCGGCGCGGCTTTCCCGCGCTTTTTTTCGTTCGTCCTTTTCTATTCTCGCTAACAGTTACCAAAGCCGAATCGCTTTTCTACGTTTCGTTATGTAGCCCGAAGCAATCGCAGGCGCGCCCGTTCGGCAGATACCCCGAATCGCCGCACTTCTCGCAATACGGCTTCGGAAGAAGTTCGTCCGGATCGATTCGCAGCTTCAGAAGCACGCGCTTCCTCTCTTTCAGCAATGCCGATTTGCGCGCCAAATGCGCCTCGGATTTTCCCGTGGCGAATACTTCGTCTTTCGCAAGCTCGATTTCAAGTTCTTTGAGTTCCTTCTCGATTTCCTCGAATCTCGAATCTTTCTTCGCTTTTTCTCGCGCCTTGTCCGCCCGGCGCAACGCCGAATCTTTCAGTCTTGCGTAATATCTTTCGCGTTCCGCGCGATCGTCGGCGTTCCGAACGTCGGCAGAAATAAACGGCTTCGCGTTTTTCTCTTGTTTTCTCGCCGTCTTTTCCGCTTCCTTGCGCTCTTTCTTTTTCTTTCTGATAAGCTTTTCCGATACCTTGATCGTCAGCTCGTTATAATGCGCTATGCGCTTTTTATGTTCGATAACAATCAAGCCCGCGCCGATTAAAGCAGAAATCGCGCGTCTGATCGTCGGCTCGGAATACGCCATCGTATGCACCATCGACGCGTACGAGCCTTTGAAACAATTCGTCTTTTCGTTGAAATTATGGCGGCGAATCCGGGAAAGAATATTGAATTCCGTTGCCGTCATCGTGCGTGTTTCACTTTTTTCCGTTGCCTTATCGTAAAATAAAAACGGCGTATCGCGAAGCTCGAAGTCTTTTTCGTCGTAACCTTTGCCCGCGCCTTCCGGATCCGTTACTTCGAAGCCGCCGCGCGCATTGCGCGTGATTACGTTGTTTTCTTGCAGGAACTTTGCGGCGTTAAAAAGCGACGTTCTGCCGAAGCCGAGCGTTTTCACCATGTCTACGAATTTTTCGCCGTATCCGCCGCTTTTCGTAAACGAATACGCCGCGCTTGCCAACGCAAGCGACGCGTTATTCAATTTTCTTCCGCCTACGATCTTACCCACGTAAGAATCGGGCGTCTGAATCATTGTGATTCGCTTTGTTTCCGCTCCGTACATTGCTTTTTCTTCCTTTTTTATCAGCCTTTCTATTTTCGCCGCAACCGGGAAGTTCCTGCAGTTCCCGCGTACGGTTGTTTTCTTCGTTATTTCGTTGCGACCGATTCCACGATCATCGAGCCGAGATATAACTTCTCGCCCTTCTGTACTACGATTCCGCGTTCTTTCAGTCTTTCCACGGCTTTCGAAAAACGCGAATACGACATTTCCAGAAACCGCGCGGTATACGCGTAATCGATTCGTTTTCCCCCGTCCGCGCTGCTGTACGGCAGAACTCGGATCAGATACCGGAGTATTATCGTTTCCGTTTCGTCGATTTTCTTGATTTTATCGATCAGAATCGCGTTTTTCACTTCCTGTCCCCTTTTCGGCTTTGCCGTTTTCGATTCGGCCCTCCGAGTTCGGGAAGCTACGCTCCCTCACTCGTCGGGAGGTGTGCGGCGCGCCGCGGCTTTTTCGTTTTAAACAGCCGCCGTTCTGTGGCGTTCGGCGGTGTGTGCCCGCTTTTCAGCCGTGCGCCCCTGTCTTGTTCGCCCCTCGGTGCGAACCAAGGCACGCGCGCACCGACCTGCACATCTGCACACACCTTCCTTCCCGAACGCCACCCGCGCCGCCGCGCTCCTTTGCAATTAGATGTGCGAAGCCCCCGTCGGGCTACCCTGCCTTTTCGTACCGCCTTTCGCTTGTTCGCTCTTTTTTTTCTCGCCTTCTTCTTCCTTTTCCTTTTCCGCTCGTTCTATCTCTTTCAATTGCTTTTCCAGCAGTTTCCGCTGCCGTTCCGCTTCGTACTCGCCATTGAAATACTTCGGGAATTTCGTATAAAATATACTGTTCGTTTCCTGAAACTCGTCGCCCGTGTTCCTGATTCCCTCAAACAGAGAAAAGTCGTTCATTCCACCCTCGCTTCTGTGTACCACCCGCTTCCGGTACAAGCCAAGTATTCCGTCCGTCGAATATCTCTTCGCCCGCGCTCTTCGGAAGATTACCGTCCACACCGCTTTTTCCGCGATCGTTTCTCCGCCTTGCCCGTTCGTGATATGCAATACTTTTTCCTGCGTGCCGTACGCGTTTTCCATGCGCACGTACCGCCGCGCTATCGGCATGTAGATCCGCCGTGCCAGATACGCAAACAACGTTCGCGTTTTTCCCGTGTAGCTCGCTTCTTCGTCCGTGGCGTTGTACTTTTCCGCCAGCTTTTCGTACATCCATTTTTCCAACCCGAAAAACGGCAGTTCCACTTTCGGCTTCTTCGATTCCACGATCCTGAATTCCAACGCCATTTCCGTGATGTCGCTCGACACCGCTCCGTTCCTTTGGCTGTCCATGATTTTCCGGTAATACGATACGTATCTGATCGTCGTCGAATGATTGTGCATTTTTTCTTCCACGTTGTACAAATCGTTTTTCGGATTCACTTCTATATCGTCCGCTTTTACTCCTGCGTTCGTGTTCTGATTCCCTCGCTCCTTATCGATTTCAGGATCGTACGAAATTGCGATTTCATACCCGTTTTTTATAGGATCGTCCGGTTTCATGCTTCTGCCCAAACGCTCCGAATCGTAATTCTTCCGATGTGAATACGTAGATATCTTTTCAGCCTCTTCCGGATCTCGCTTTAAATAATCCAGATCGTACTTCGGAAAATACCCAAGCGTTTCTCGCTTGAAATCTACCCGCACGCCCTGCGTGGAAAAGATCAGCGAATTCGGCGCGTCGTATACGTAATACAGTTGCGCATAGTCCACAAGCGTTTCGTATATCGATATCGTTACGATTCCGTTATTGAATTTTTCGCCGTATCTCTTCCACTCGTACCCGAACATATAATCCGCGTATTCGTAGCCGCAAAATTCTTTCAGCCGATACCCGAACAGTTCTTTCACTTTTTCGTCCTGCTCGTTTTCGTGTTCGCGCATATACTTCAAGGAATCGATAAAATCTCGCACGCCTTCTTTCGTGTACAATACATGCCGATCGATCGCCTGCCGCATAAACCGTTCCAACCGATCCCACGGAAAATACGGAAATTCAATTTTGCAATCGTGCATTTGTTCGAGCGCGATTTCGCGGAACGTCGTTTCTTGTTTCAGCACCATGTCCGTGCCGATGATCCCTTTTCCGCTCCGCGGCTTCCCCGTCAGAAAGATCGTGCCGGGGTTTTCGTTCAGAAGCTCTTCATTCTTCTCATCTTTCTTTTCAAGCCGCCGATCGCCTACCCGTCGCCGCCATTTATCGAAGATTACAAGTCCGATATATGCTTTCAGCCACCACGGCAGAAAACCAAGCGGCACGGATATATCGATCGCGAACTTTACCACCTGCGAATACGCTTTCACTCCGTTCACCGAATCGAGCGCCGCTATCGGAAAATAAAACGCGTAGGCGAATGTTTCAAGAAAAATCGTAAATAAATTGAAATTATACAGCCATATCAGTATCAACGTTATTCGGTAAATTCTTTTTTCCCGGATATACACAGCAAAACTTTTTACGTACCGATACGTCGGCGAAATCACGCCGCGCTCTATTTTCAGCCACGCTCTGAGCGGCAGCGTTTCTTGCCGCTCTTCGCTCTCTTCGCTCCAACGCTTCGGCTCGCCTTTCAGCTTTAAGCTCAACTTTTTTATCAGCCATATGATCAGAATGATCATTCCAAGAAAATACACGTACGGCATAAGTCGCGCCGCCCATTCCGCAAGCCATATATTGAACTCCGTAAAATTCTTTTTGTCGAATATGGCAAGAAATAACGTGTTACATTTTTCTTTGAATTCTTCCCATTCGATCGGCAACAACGACGGCATTTCCGACGGAATTTCCGTCACCGTCGGTTGCACCGCGCCGTAGATCCCGAGCATGTCGGTGAAATAGTATAACGCCGATTTCCCGAGATCTTTCAGCGATTGCAGCACGCGCCTCGTCACCGAACCGAATCTGAATACCGTGAACGCAAGCGAGCCGAGAATCAGTATCACGCCGAGAATCGGATAGCTCGCCGCTGCCGCGCCGCGCCTTTCCTTCTTCTCTTGTTCGCTTATCTTCTCTTTCATCGTTTGCCTTCCCTCGCTTTCTTTTTCGTCAGAATATCTGACTGCACGTTCGCATTGCGTATATTACGAAATAGATGATCGCTACGATTGCCCCGACTTTCAATATTTTAAATAAACAGCCCATTTTTTCTACTTCCTTAGCAGCCATTTCACAAGTCTGATTGCCAGCACCACCAAAAGCAAAATCAGCAGAACCGGAAGCCCGATCGCAAGTATTTTCGCAAAAACGGAATCGTTTGCCTTATCCCAAAGCCCCGCAAAAAATTTGCCGATATCGTCGCCTATTTTCTGCAATGTGTTCTTTGCTGCCGAATCCGTATCCGTTGCAGACGTTGCACCGCCGTTCGATACGAACGATAAATCGCTCGTCCCGTCAATGAAAAAGAAATACGAATGATAGATTGCGTTTTCGTCGTTTACAAGTTCGCAGAAGATCATTCCGATTCTACCTACCGCTTTTCCGAGAATTCCGTTTTCCGATAACCCGCCGAAAAAGTTGTAGACTTTCGATCCCCGGATCTCTTCGCTCTCGTGCATTGTGATACACCCCGCGCCCGTTGAATTCTTGAAATAATAATTCAGATCGGATACTCGCTCTTTAAATACTGCCACCGAAAAGAATCCGTAAAGATTTTCGCGCTTCACTTCGTTACTGTACTTGAAGTACTGCGTTCCGTTCCCGCTGTAATTTAAATATAATATCGACCAATCCTGTCCGTACTGCTCGCACCATTCTTTATAGCATGTAAGCGGCACTTTGATTTCTTTCCTGTTTCCGTCGTAATCGATCTGCACCATGTTCATATACGTGTAAGTCGTATTCACCGTATACGTGCCGATTCCGTCATAACTCACCGAAATCTGATCTACCGTCGCTTTGTCGTTTATAATCGACATTGATTTCAATTCAAGAATCGCCGCAAGATCTCCGGACGTCAGCGCGTATATATCGGGATAATCTTTCACGCGAATCTTGCCCGAATACTTCGCCTTTTCCGCGAACGGTGTTTCTTTGTATTGCCGCATATAATTGATTTCGATCAGCCATTCGTCCGTAAAGTTTACGCATACGCCGTAAATTTTTCCGCTGTACGTATCTGCGTTCAATACGGCTTTCGCGTTCGCATAGCGATAATTATTCGTAATTCTCAACTCGCTTGCACTGCTTGTGATTTTATCTACGCGATACCCGCTTACTTCTCCGCCCCTTGCGTTCACGAATTCGTCGCCCGTATATACGTTCGACGTGTGCCGAATCTGCAGATAATGCCATTCGTCGGTAAGGTTATCCGTCACCAAAAACAATGAATGTTTCTGATACTCTATCGTAATTTCGCAAGACTTGCTTGCCGAATCGGTAGACATAACAATGTTCTGCGGTTGCACGTATTTTACGCCGTACTGTCTTTCAAACGCTTCCAGCGGCGCATTGACTTCGCTGCCGTATTCCGTCATAAAATTCGAATAGTCGTTATAGCGTTTCAATTGAGAAAGCTTCACCGCTTTTCCCGTGCTTTTCGTTACGTCCGGCGTGATTGTTTTTCCGTCGCGCGATACGGCTAAGCCGCCGTAATACACGTACTTCATCTGATATTCTTCGTCGGGAACGATTTGCGCGACTGCCGTGATGTTCAGTCCAAACAAATCCGATTGATACTTCACGGGAATCCGCACGTTCAATCCGTTATCTTCGATACTCACGCCCACCAGCGCGTCCGAATCGCCCGTTACCGTGAAATCCTCTTTCTTCAAATCGAACAGCCAGCCGCACGAATTCAAAAGCCGCTCCTCTATATCCGCATACTTATACGTAAGCGTAACCACCCCGTCTTTTTCGTTTACCGTGGCGGTATAATAATTGATTTCAAGCGCGTTGTCCGCTTCGTTGTTTTTTATCGTTATCGAAAAATCTTTATATCGGAATTCATCGTAAACAACCGTCAGATACCCTTTTTCTTCCACTTCGTTATATACATATTCATAACCGAGGGCTTGCCGCAAAATTTTATCGCCCGCGTTTATTACCTGCCCCGTTTCGCTGTCGTACGTTCTCTTTTTCGATACGATATTGAATTCTGCTAAACTTTTTATTCCGGACAAATTGTACATCGCCCTGATTGCCGAAAATTTGTTATAAGCGGCAACCTCGCCGATATTGTATATTTCCGACTTCGTTTCATAATTTCCCGAAGATGAATACGCTTTATAAATTACTTCTAGCGGCTTTTCTTCCGTCGTGGAAATGCCTACGCCGCTGCACATATTCGTTCTTAAACTATCCGCAAGAGAAGAATTGTTTTTAAGTATCTGTTTCGTTATATCCTGCAAAGAAGAAGCTTGCACGTTGCTTCTGAATATAGAAGTAATGCTTTCCCTTTGATATGACACAGATCTTGCATTATTACTATTATACCAAAATTCTTCTTCGCGGTAGTATTGCAATACTTCAACATAAAAATATAATTTCGTTGCTTTCGCCGTTGTAGGAAAGTCAAAATAAACGGTATATTTTCCGTCTGACTGACTCATCCTAAACGCGTTACGTACATTCGAAGTGTACGCTCCGGTCAACGAAAAACTTTTATTTACAAAGTTATGTGAATCCGTTCCGGTCAGCCACCGACTGAATGTACCGCTATTATTCAGCAAATAGAATCTTCTGCCGATTATTCCTTTTTGCGTTGACGCGTTTATATCCTGCGTTGCCGGATCTTTCGTCGATACAGTCGCACATAACGCATAATAATTTCCGGATTGATTATATCTTTGAACGGCGGGAATACTTGTTACCGATTTAAGCGTGAGCTCTTCAAGATTTTTATCGCCTAAGGTCTGAATATCAGACGGTATTTCAATATCCGCAATATATTGTGAGGAACCGACGTAGGTTCTCGGCACAACGTTTGAAACCATCGAAAGCGCGTTCGTTGCATTCGTAGGATCTTTCCCGACGTACTTATCGTAAATCTGCGCCAAAGCGGACGGCGCAGTTCCTTCGTCAAGCAAAATTTTCGTTGCCGATACCACCGTGTGTTCGTCGCTAACCGCCGAAGTCGCCGAGCAAGTCGCCGTCAGCCGACCGCGCTCGTACACGTTCAGATACATATCCACGTACACCGAAGCCGTGCCGCTTTTAAACGTCATTACGCTTTTTGCGAACGAAACGCTTTGCGTCTGCCCTTCCGTATCGCTGTCCGTCAAAGTCGTTCCGTCGTGTCCGCGCTGTATAAACGCGCCCTCGCTGTTACTCGCAAGCGTTACCGTTACGCTTTCGTTTACGCCCAACGATTCTTCCGATACGATTAAATTAAAACGAATCCGATACCGTTGTTCGATTTTTGTTGTGGAAATCACCGGATCGCTGCGAAAGTAAAACGTTCCGTCGTATGCGCTCGCTTCACGTCTGATCGGCTGAATCCCGAATACCGCAAGAAGAATTAAAAGTGCCGCCGCCAGAATCGAAAACAAAACTATTCTTTTTTTTATCGCCGTTTGTTTCATTTTTCCGTTTCCTTACAATCAATAGTAACCCGTCCACGGGCTTTTCGTAGTATACGTTTTTTCGTACAATTTGTACGAAGTCGCGTCCGTCGTAGTTACTAATATTTGCGCCGTTACCGTAACGCTGTCGTCCGCCGCGGTAAGCTTTTCACTCTCTTCCGGAATCACGTCGTATCTGTACGCACCGCGTATATCCGGCTCTTCCGACTTCTTAAACGCCAGCTTCGCGATTCCGTAGTTCTCTACGTGAATTTCCAGCAGAAGCACTTCTTCCGTCGAATATAAATGCCCCGATTTTATTCGCACGTCGAACGCCTCTTCGTCAAACTCGAATTCGCCTTCCATAATCTTGCCGATCAGATCGGGATTCGTTTCCGCGGGCTTGTCGTTCTTCTGCACCAGCTTCACGATGATCGGCGTTAGAATCAACCCTAAGATAAACGTTACGATCGATACGATTATGCTCGCTTTGCTCCATTTTGTTTTTCCGCTCATTTCACTTCTCCACTAACGTATTTTCGCGTGTTGCCTGCCACGGATCTTCTACCTTCCATATCGTATCGAACGCGCCCGCAGCTTCCCCGTTTACGCTGCCTATTTTATACATTCGCGTACCCACGTACGCGTATAAGTCGATTTTACATTTTGCCGTGTTTCCGAATATTTGGCACGGCGTGAGAGCGCACGGCTTCAATCGGTACAATTCGTATTTTTCCGTTTCCGTGTATACCGTCTGCACTTCGTATTCCAGCGGAACGCTGCCAAAGCCTTGCACGTTCGCAATCAGTTTATCCGCTCCGCACCCCGCAGCAAACTTCACTCGCCCGTCTTTTAACCGCACCGTGCAGTTGCTTCCGTCTATGTTCAGCTGCACGCTTGTTACGCCCAACTGTTCCGGCGTTTTCGCCGCGTCCAGAAGCACCACCGCTTGCCGCACCGGCTCTTTTTTCGATTCGTCCTCTTGTTTCCCTTTCACCGCTTTCACTATTATCGGTGCGGTGAACACAACACCTAACAGCACCGTCGCCGCCGTCAGTATTCTTCCCGTCCGTTTCATTTCCTTTTCACCGCTCCTTCCGCGTTTTTTGCTTCGGGAAAGTTTTCTTCGCTTTCCCGAAACAAGTCGCGCCCCCTTATTTGTCGTACGTTACCGTGTACGTTTTCGCATACGTTCTGATGTCGCTCGACGAAATATCTTTATCGTTCGCGTGTTCGAATACAATACGCACATACTTCGCGTCGGACGGCAAACTCGAATCTTTCGCCGCCTCGTAATCCACTTTCAAAGCAGTTGTCGTTTTTTTCAAAAATGCTTTGTCCGCGTCGTAGTAGAAGATATTGTACGAAATATCTCCCGCCTTTTCGTCTACGTCCACCACAAGACCTTTCACCGGCACGAAATCCTTCGTCCGCCATGCCGTCGCGCCCGATTTGTCGCGCCCCGTTTCCGTATCGAGCAAGCCCGTTTCGTAGCCGAACGTTGAAGAAACGTCTTTCGTCTTTTCGCCGCTGATCTGTTTCACCAACGCCGCGCCGCCTAAGCCTACGCCCAATACTGCCACAATGCCGATCGCCACTCCCGCGACCTTACCGTTTTTTGCTTTTGCCATTGCTAAAAGCCTCCTGTTATTTTTTCCGCGGCTTTTATCTCGCGGTTTTTAACTCTCTTTGACGCCCTTCCGAAGTCAGGGCGAAGCGGATAATAAGGAAGTACCTCTTCGCCCCTTCAAGGCTGCAACCCGCACGCGCTCACGCGCGTATGCGGGTACATATATAGCAAACGGCTTTCGCTCACCGTTTCGCTCAATTTTCTTGCGCCGGTCTTTCCGAATACTTCTCCCCAAGCCACCTTTCAAGCTGTATCTTCGACGTCGCTATCCATTCCCCGAACGCGCTCAATCGTACATAATAAAAATCCGCTACCGTCGCGCTCTCTTCGTCCCCGATTGACTTTTCAAACGCCTTCTTCTGTTCCACCAAAATTTCCGTTTTATCTTCGAATCGCCAGAAGTACCGCGCCTCTGTTTCAGGTTTTTCCGGACAAGCCCGCCATTTGCTCAGATCGGCTAAAAACGCTCTTCGACCGTCCCGCACGTTCAACGGATATTCCGAAATAAATTCGCACGGCTCGATCTCTATTCTCGGCGATTTATATCCGACGTCGGATTTTTCTTCCGCTTCTTCCGCCTCTTCTTCCTGCGCCTGTGCCCATTCTTCCGCCGCGCTTTCTATCGTCCGCTTGTCCGCTTCCAAATCTTCCGCCGCGTCATAATACGGCGTTTCGTTTTCGTCAAAAGTATCGTCGAATAAATTCGTCTGTCCGGGGATCTGATCTTCCGCTTTTTCTTCCGAAAGCTCGATTTCCTGCGTCGGCTTTTGCATGATCCGTTGCCGCTCCGCTTTCTGCTCCGCGCGTCTGGCGTTCTGCTCTTCGCGGAATTTCTTCGCCTTTTCTAAAATTTGATCCGACTCCGAATCCGACATATAAAAAAATCCCACGCTGTCGCGCATGTAAACTTTCACAGCGCGCATATCGTCCACCGACATTTCCGAATTGAAATATTTCCGGTTTTCTTTCGGTACGCTCGCAAGCTCTACAAGCTGCGACATCGAAAATTCCGCGTATTGCCTTTCGATGAAATTCACGTTTTCGCCGTTCAGTTTCACGAATTCCGCTATCCGCACCAGATTCGACGTTTTCGTCTGCGAAAACCCGAACGCGTATTTGCAAAACTCTTCGAAACCCGCGTAAGAAAACGGAGTCCCCGTTTCGTCCACCACTTCGCGCCATTGTTCCGCCGCTTTCATCTCTTTCAGCCGCAAACCCAAAAGGCACAAATCCTTCACCGTATCGCGAGCATATTGCGCCACCCGCTCGCAGTCCGCTTTCAGCTCTCTCTGCTCATAGTCTTGCGCATAGCGGAAACGCAGAAAATCGAAATTTGCGCGATCTTTAAATTCAATCAATTCATTTTCGCTCATTTCTTTTTCTCCCCGCTCACCGCCGATACAAACTTTTCAAAGCAGCTTTTGCAGCAGCCTTCCGAGTAAATCGGCTTTTCCTTTCCGCACACGTCACAAAATTGTGCAATCCCGAACGCCGCTTCCGTTATGTTTGCGCTTGCCGCCACATACTTCCGCGCCCGTTCTGCCTGTTCCTGCGTTGCGTAGTCCGTCGAGCTGAAAAACCGCCCGCCGTTATCGCATGCAATGTACAATCTGAATCCCATTTTTTGCAGCCTTCCTTTCCGTCTTTATTTTCTTCGCGCTTCTTCCTTTGGCGCGTTGAATCCGTTTTTCTTATTTCCCCGGCGCGCTCCCTTCGCCCGGCGTTTCGTCGAATATGTTTATCTGCCCTTTCAGCGGCTTTTCTTTTACGCCTTTTTCGTTCGCCGCGCCGCTTGCCTTTTCTTGCTCTCCTTTTTGCGCTTGCTCCGCTCTCGCTCTGATCGACTCCGCTATCAGATCCGAAGGTTTTCCGATCGCCTTTTCCGCGCACTTGCCTTCCTCGCCGATTTCCCGGCGGTACATTCCCGAAGCCTTCTTCCCTTCCGCGCTTTCAGGAATATCCCCGTTCCGAAGAAGATCCAGATACGCGATCGTTACAAGCTCGCTTCCGAAATTATACGTTTGCAATATGTACCGCGTCAGCCGCTCGAACTGCGCTTCGAAATCGTCCCGATCGATTTTATACTTCTTCGATAGATTCCGATATTTCTTTTCGCTCTTTTGATCAGACATTTTTCATTCGCCCCTTTTCTGTTTTCTTTGCGGCTATGCCGCAAATTCGGGAAAAGAAACGGCGAAGGTTTTCTTGCCAAAACCTCGCCGTTCTTTCCTATATCATCACCAAGCCTCTCGGCTTGACTTTGACTCTTTGACTTCCCCGGCAAGACTGAGAATAAGTTAGTGGTGCTAACTTTTGTTAGTAAGATTATAACACTAATTTTTCTTAATGTCAATGATTTTGCTGAAAAAATTTAGTAAAATTTTATTGTGAGGTGTAAAAATGTCTGTTTTTTCGGAAAATCTCAAAGAATTACGCGAGCAGAAAGAACTCAGCATGCGCGCCTTAGCTGAAAAAATTCAAGTTAGCGATGCGGCAATTTGCAAATGGGAAAACGGCGAAAACGAACCGAAAGCGACTTATTTAAAAAGACTTTGCGAATTTTTTGAAGTATCCGCCGATTTCTTTTTAGGGCTTGAAAATATGAGCGGAACAAAGCTCTACCCCACTCCGACAATCGAAGAAATTCCGCCTATCAGCAAAGAAGCTCAAACATTATTGCAAGTTTTTAATCAGTTACCGTACGTTTCAAAAATGCGCGTTCAGGCATACGCCGAAGCGGCTTTGGATATTTACACGGAAGAAAATAACAAAAAGAAAAACGGCTGATTGCTTCAGAAAGAGGGGGGGTACTATGAGCGAAAAAAAGAAAAAGAGTTGTTTGGCGCGTTTATTGACTACCTGTTTAATTCTCGTACTTATAGGGTTAGTGGGCTTTAATCTGCTGCAACGCAAAGCCGCCAACGACGCGGGCATTGCCGCGAAGCCTCATATTTACGAACGCATTGCCACGATAAACGATATCGATATCAGCGAATCTTACAAATTTCCTTTGAGCACGTCTATCAATGTAACGCCGAGAAAGAATATAAAAAATTTGATGATTCGGGTAGACTTTCTTAATTCGGCGGGAAAAACGGTAACTTCGTCTTATTTAAAATTCGGCGACGTTTCGACAGGAACGCCGTATCAGAAAGAAATTTCCGTAACCGACTTTTCTCTTTCCGAATTGATATCCATGGGAACAACTTGTCGTTATGCAATCCACGACGGCACAGTTTCATTGATATAAAATCCCGTTTTTAAGCACAAAATTTTTTTACTAAAAATTTTTGCTTACTTCGCGGTTTCGCAAAAACGAATAAAAATTTGATATAATTCCCCTATGCGTGAAAGCGTAAATTTTACGAAAGGGGTTTTATTTATGATTGAAAAAGACGATCTGCAAACGCTCGAACGCGCCGCGGTAGAAATTCTGCGCGTGGTGGAACGTTACCGGCTCGGCGAGGAGGTGGCACAAGAAAAGAGAAATTTATTTTATTTTATTAAAAGCTCCCCTGCTTGTTCGGCGGAATCCCCGCCGGAACTCGATGAAAAAGAAGAAAAAGAAGGCATTGTAAAATTTACCGACAAGGAGATCAGATCAATGCCAATTACACTTCAAAGAATTATTCGTGTAGGAAAATTCAACGTACACGTAAGAAAAAGAGAAACTTCATACAACAAATTCACGTACGAACTGCGCTACCGGAAAGACGGCTACTGCATAGAAGCGTGCGGAAAGACGAAAGAAATCGCAAAAATAAACTTTTTGAAAAAAGCAAAGGTGGCGATTGCCGAAAACAGGCAAAAGAAGAAAGATTCGCTTTCTTCCTTTCCCACCACGTTCACCGCGTTTTCTATGTACTACTTCGAGCGTTTCCGCAGTAAAAAAGTTACGCAGCAAACCTACAAAATCGATTTGCTGCGTTTCAAAAAATATCTCGCGCCGTTTTTTAAAGAAATGAGATTCAACGCCATTACGCCTACGCACTGTCAGGATCTGTTAGATTCCGACGACTTGCAGGGAAAAGCGAAAACAATCGAAGAATTGTACGGATTGCTTTCCGTAATTTTCAAAGCCGCGGCGGCGCACGGACTGATGACGAAGAATCCGCTTGCGCTTATTCTCAAAGTGCAGCACAACCGCGTACACGGAAAATCGCTTACAAACGATGAAATCTCAAAAATGCTTCTCGCTCTGAACGGAAGCAAAATCGAATTGCCGTGCGTACTTATGCTTTGCACCGGAGCGCGTCCGAACGAACTTGAAACGGCGCGAATCGACGGAAACTTCATCGTGATGAAAAACAGCAAGCGCAAAACGAGGGAAATCGAATATAAAAAAATTCCTATCATCGACTTGCTTCGTTCATATCTTCCGGAAAGCGGAATCTTTCCCGCGTTCCCTTCGCCGAACTACCTGACGTTACATTTCCCGAAATTCGTACCGAATCACAAACTGTATGATCTTCGCACAACGTTCAACACGAAATGCGAAGAAGCGGGCGTGGCGAACACGGCGCGCATGAAATTTATGGGACATTCTCTCGGTGCGCTGCGCGACGCATACACCGATTTATCGAACGAATACCTTTTGCGGGAAGGCGCAAAGCTGAACGATCCGATGATTTTCTGTCCCAAACCTGCCCCGAAAAGTGAGTGAACGAAATTAAAAAAGGGCGAGAATCCGCCCGAAAAAAAGTAAAAAACCTTAGAAATATGCGTTTTTTTCACATATTTCTAAGGCACATTGGTGCGGATGAAGGGACTCGAACCCATATGGTCTCCCACAGGAACCTGAAACCTGCGCGTCTGCCAGTTTCGCCACATCCGCAAATTTTTTGCTTACACGGTTTTCAAAAGCTCAATCGATTTCCGTCAATGCCATCGCCGTCTTTTTCAATTCGCCGTTCAGACTCTCGATTTTCCAGACGGTACCGCCGCTTGAAATCACGCCGCACACCTGTTCATCTTCGAATACAAGCGCCGAATTGTCCTCTAATCCGTAAGCACTGCAGTTATTATAGCACAAAATTTTATCAAAGTCAACCATTCTTGCGCCATAATGCGGAGAAATTTTTCCTTTTATCCAGCCAAGCCCGGAAAACATTGAATATTTTTCGCCGTTTCCGTTGACGGCAGAATCGGTGTACATATCCGAAAACCAGCAAATCGCGCCCGCAGAAAGCCCGCAAAGCACAACTCCGCGTTCGTACGACTCACGAATCAGCGGCAAAATTCCCGTTTTCTTCCACTGCTCTATCATAAACACGGTATCGCCGCCGCCCACGTAAATCATATCCGCTTTATCGAATTTTTCTTTCATGCGAGATAAATCCACGTCTTTGAAAACGCACAGCGCCACGTCCGTTTTAATATCGAAAACGCCGGTGTACACCTTATGAAACGTATTGTAATACGGCATGAAATCATGGCTTGCCGTAGGCAAAAACAACGCGTTCGCTCTCCGTTCTCCCGCACGCGCTTTCGCTCTTTCCGCAATATATTCGTCTATTTTCAGCGTAGTGCGCTCTTTCAGCTCCCCTCCGCCGATCGCAATCAACGTTCTTTGCGCCATGATTTTCCTTATCCGAAAGTCTGTCGGCGGCACAGTTTCCCGCGCCGCCTTTCACGCTTTCGATGCTTGTATCTTTACAGCCGGAGTTACTTCGTTCCGAACAGTCTGTCGCCCGCGTCGCCCAAACCGGGAACAATATAGCAGTGCTCGTTTAAAATCGGGTCGATCGCCGCCACGTACACATCAACGTCCGGGTGATCGGCAAGCACTTTTCTGATGCCTTCGGGGCAGGAAACGATGCAGCAAAGTTTAATATCTTTCGCGCCGCGCTTTTTAATCATCGTAATCGCGTCGGAAGCGCTGCCGCCCGTAGCAAGCATGGGGTCTACCACAAGCAAAGTTCTCATTTCGCTGTCCGCGGGAAGTTTACAATAGTATTCCACGGGCTGATGCGTTTCGGGGTCGCGGTACAAACCGATATGCCCCACTTTTGCGTTTGGAATCAGCTGCAATACGCCGGAAACCATACCGAGTCCCGCGCGAAGAATGGGAACCACGCCCACCGTGCGACCGGAAACCATTTTGCAATGCGCGGTAGCCACAGGCGTTTCCACATCCACGTTCTCCAAAGGCAAATCCTTCGTCGCCTCGTACGTTTCGAGCATCGCAATTTCTTCGGCAAGCTCCATAAACTGCTTCGTGCGCGTAGATTTATCGCGCAGAATCGCCAGCTTATGTTCGATCAGCGGATGCCGAACGTAGTGAAATTTGGGGTTATCCAGAAATTCATACTTTTCCATGATTGTATATCTCCTTGCTGTAGTTTTTCGGTTTTTATCATCCGGATGTTCCGGGCTTTAGAGCAGGCTTCGGAACACATTCCGAAGCCTGTCCGCAAAAATCACTTTATATATTCTTTTTTGCAATATTTTTCTTCAATCGCTTTGATTTTGGCAATTCTTCTGTCGTGCCGCTCGCCGCCCATATATTCGCAGGTAAGAAATTCCGTAACGATTTCTTCCATCAGCCCCGCGCCGATCACGCGTTCGCCGAAAGCAAGCATATTCGCGTCGTTATGATAACGCGTATATTTCGCGCAATACGTATCGTGGCAGTGCGCGCAACGAATTCCGGGTATTTTGTTCGCCACGATGGAAACGCCGATGCCGGAAGAACAAATCACGATTCCTCTCTCGCATTCTCCGCTTGCAACGGCTTCCGCCGCTTTCAGCGCAAAATCGGGATAATCGCACGAATCCGCGGTATACGTACCGAAATCAACGTATTCGTGTCCGTTTTTTTCCAGAAACGCAAGCAACGCTTTTTTCAGATTCAATCCGCCGTGATCGCATGCTACGGCAATTTTCATACGCCTTTTCTCCTTTGAACAACCTCTTGGGTATTTTCTTATCGATTATATCACTTTCTATTAAAAATTTCAAGCGTTTGGCGCGTGTTTGCGGTAAGTTCCGGTTATATTTTTTTCGGCGCCGCCGTTCTCTTTTTTTTCGTTCCGTTCTTCGCCCGCGCTTTACCGTTCGCGCCGCCCTTCGAAGTTTTCTTCGCCGATTTCTTCTTTGCGCCCGTTCCCGCTTTTTTCGTCGGCTTCTTTACCGAAGTTTTTCCGCCTGTTTTTACCGCCCGAGGCTTCTTCGTAAACCACTTCTCTTCGATGGCGGGAAACGCCGCGATGATTTTTTCCAGCGTTTCCGCATACGTCTTTTCGTCTTTTCCGTACGGATCGGGAATATCCTCTCCCGTGAGATCCGCAAAACAGAAAACGTTATTTTTCGCCGACGGTTTTCCCGCCTCTTCCAGAAAACGCTTTCTCGCGGGTTTTAAAAGTTCGCTTTGCGCGCGCGTCATGCAGAGAACGATATCCGCCGATAGGAGCGTTTCTTTCGTAAGCGAAGTGGAGGAAAAATACGGCAGCATAAGTCCTGTATTTTCCAGCGTTTTCGCCGCTTTTTCGTTCATATCCCGCTCGGTCGGCGAAACATTCAAGCCCGCCGAAGTAGCCACCGCGGGCAAGCTTTTGCGTTTGATTTCCGCCGAAAACGCCGCTTCCGCCATCGGCGAACGGCAAGTGTTTCCCGTGCAGACAAACACTATTTTTTTAATTTTCTGCTTCGCCATCTTACGGTTTACTCTCCCTCGGCAGAATCCGCCGCGCCTCTTCTTTCATTTCTTCAATGCGGCACGTCCGCCGAAACGCAGGCTTTGCGCAGACGATTCAGAACGCCCGCCATCACCCCGTCTTTTTGCTTCGGTTCCACGGCAATCAGTACGTCCGCCGTTTTTTCCGCCTGTCTGAGAAGCGCAAACAGATTTTCCGCCATCTCCTCGCCCGTCGCGCCCAAATCCAGCACGGAATATCCCGCCGCGGTCAGCTCAACGGCAACGCCGTGTTCGCACAAAATATACGCGCGCCGTCCTTTCGCGACTTCCTCCGCAGCCTTTTGCGCCGCCTTGTCCGCCTCGTTATCCGTAAACAGCGCCGTTTCGCACCTCGGCGAATAATGCTTATACATCATTCCGGGACTTTTCGCCCTGTCGCCGGGCTTTAAAACCGGCTCGTACATGTCGCATCTTCCGCACACAGCGGCAATCATCTCCCGCGTAATCAGACCGGGGCGCAAAATCACGGGATAATCGCCCGTAACGTCCGCCACCGTGCTTTCGATGCCGCCGCTGCACGCCCCGCCGTCTAAAATCAGCGGAATTTTACCGTTGAAATCGTCGAACACATGCTGCGCCGTAGTGGGCGAAACGTGCTTCGATAAATTCGCGCTCGGCGCCACAATGGGAATATCCGCCTCCCGCAGAAACGCCTGCGCGTCCTTATGCGACGGCACGCGTACGGCAAGCGTGTTCAGCCCGCACGAAACACGCGGCGATACCTTGCCCGTGGAAGGATACACCAGCGTAAGCGGGCCCGGTAAAAACGCCTCGCGCAGTTTTTTCGCGTACGGCGGATCGTAATCGATGATTTTCGATAAATCGTACTCCTCGTGCACGTGCGCTATCAGCGGATTATCGTTCGGGCGCCCCTTGATTTCGAAAATACTCTTCACGGCGTCGTCGTTTTTCGCGTCGCCGCCCAGCCCGTACACCGTTTCGGTGGGCATCGCCACCACGCCGCCGGAAAATATAATCTCCCGCGCCTCTTTCAGCGACGCGGCGTTGACTTTTTCTATTCGCGTAATCATTGCTATGTACTTCTTTCCGCTTAAAACGGCGGCTCGTCCTCAGGCGGCGGCGCGTTGAATCCCGCCGATTCGAGAACGCTCTCTTCCTCGTCGAACGAACGCGGTCTGCCGAACTGCGGCGGCTCTTCCGGGCGGTTCTCGCCGTCCTCGTCCACAAACTTCGTGGATTCGCCGATAAATTTCAGCTGCACTCGCCCCGGCGAACCGTTTCTGTGCTTGGCGATATTGATTTCCGCCGCCCCTTTCACGATTTTTCCGCTGGCAAGTTCCTCCGCCGTCGCCGTCATTTCGGGGCGGTTGATGAACATTACGATGTCGGCGTCCTGTTCGATGGCGCCCGATTCGCGGAGGTCGGAAAGCTGCGGCTCTTTCGTCTGCATACGCCTCAACTGCGAAAGCGCGATCACGGGCACTTCCAGCTCTTTCGCGATGATTTTCAGATCGCGCGTGATCGAAGCGATTTCCTGCTGACGGTTTTCCGCGCCCGCAAGCTTCGAATCCCCGCCGGACATCAGCTGAATATAGTCGATCATGATGAGGTCGAGCGCGCCCGTTTTCGCTTTGAGCCTGCGGCATTTCGATTCGATTTCCGAAGGCGTGGTACGCGAAGAATCGTCCACGTAAATGGGCGCGTCTTTCAGCCGTTCCGCCGCGTCGATGAGTTTTTTCCAGTCCGGCGCGGAAAGTTCGCCCGAAAGCGCCTTAGCCATGCTCACGTTTGCATACGAACATAAAAGTCTTTGCACGATCTGCGCGCGCGGCATTTCAAGCGAGAACACGGCGCACACCTTATGGTTGCACATTGCCGCGTGTTCCACGATGTTCATCGAAAACGAAGTTTTTCCCACGCCGGGGCGCGCCGCAAGCACTATCAAATCGGATTTCTGCAATCCGTTCGTCAGTTGGTCGAAGCGGCGGAAACCCGTTTCCACGCCGCGGTACGCGTTCTTGTCGAGGGAAAGCGATTCGAATTTCTTCAGCACGCCGTCCACCACGTTTTCTTCCTGCATGCCTTTCAGCGACGAACGGTCGGTCTGCCGGGAAATATCGTAAATACTTTTTTCGGCAAACGCCAGCGTCTGCTTTTCGTCGGTGGAAGAAGCGCAGGCTTCTATGATTTTCTGCGAAGCGCGGATGAGTTTTCTCGAAAGCGAATCTCGCTTCACGATATCGAAATACGATTTATAGTTCGCCGCGGAAGGCGTAATCTGCGCCAGTTCCGTCAGGTAGGCAATCCCGCCGGCTTTCGCCAGATTGCCCTCGCTTTCCAGCTGATCGGAAAGGGTTACGAGATCGATGGGACGGCGCGAGCCGAACACTTTTTTCATCGCGCTCAGCACGTAGCGGTTGCTTTCGCCGTAGAAATCCTCTTCTTTCAGAGGTTCCACGATGTCCGCCGCCGTTTCGTTATCGATCAGCATACACCCCAGAAGCGCCATTTCCGCGTCGTTGTTGTGCGGCAGCACGTTGGTTGCGTTCGCCATAATTTTCCTCTTTCTCCGTCGGTTATCTTACCCGACGTTCTTTATCTCTCGTCAATCTTTTCAAACGCTTCAAGCGTTTCTTCGAATTCCTTCATCGCCGTTTCGAAAGGCGCTTTCGCGGTAAGGTCCACGCCCGCACGCTTTAAAATGGAAACGGGATCGGTGCAGCACCCGCCCGAAAGGAACGAGAAGTAATCTTTCACCGCGCTTTCGCCTTCGGTAAGCACTCTGTGCGCGATGGAAATCGCCGAAATAATGCCCGTCGCGTACTTATACACGTAAAACGAACGATAGAAGTGCGGAATACGCGCCCATTCGTAAGAAATTTCCTTATCGTGTATAATCGCGTCGCCGTAATATTTCTTGTTCAGCCCGTAATACGTCGCGCACAGATTTTCGTCGGTCAGCGGCTCGCCGTCCTCCGCCATCTTGTGCACGATTTGTTCGAATTCGGCAAACTGCGACTGACGGAACAGCGTCGTGCGAATCATATCCATATAATAATTCAACAGGAATTTTTCCGTTTTCTTGTCGCCCTTTTCGCGCGCGGATTTCAGAAGGTGTTTTAACAGCAGCACTTCGTTCACCGTGCTGGCGATTTCCGCAAGGAAAATCGTATAATCCGCCTTGGGGTACGGCTGCGCCGCCGAAGATTTATAGGTATGAATCGAATGCCCCATTTCGTGCGCGATCGTGAAAATCTCGTTGGTGGTACGCTGGTAATTCAACAGCACGTACGGATGCGTATCGTACGAACCCGTGGAATACGCTCCGCTCTTCTTTCCTTCCGTTTCGCAAACGTCTATCCAGCGTTCGTCTTTCGCGCGGCGCAACAGCGCCTGATAATCTTTTCCGAGCGGCGCCAGCCCTTCCACAACGATGTCGTACGCCTCTTCGTACGAAACGCCGATGTCCGCGTTTTCCACCAGCGGCATATAAATATCGTACATATGCTGTTCTTTCAGACCGAGCACTTTTTTCCGCAACGCGATATAGCGGTGCATCAGCGGCAGCGCGCCGTCTACGGCTTCAATCAGATTTTCGTATACGCTCTTGGGAACGTCCTCGCCGTGCAAAGCCATTTCAAGGCAGCTTGCATACCCGCGCGCGCGGCAGAAGAACACGTCCTTTTTCACGTTGCCGTAGTACGTCTGCGAAATCGCGTGAATCAGTTTGATGTACGCGCCGTAATACTTTTCGAACCATTCCTTTCTTTCCGTCGCGTTCCCTTTTCTAAGAGCCACGCCGTAGCCGCCGTGCGTGATTTTTTCCGTCTTTCCCTCAAACGTAGCTTCGGGCAGATTGAGATCGGCGTTGTCCAGCATCGAAAATACGTCGTGATACCCGTCCGTAACTTCCGCCGCCATCGCAAGAAGCCGTTCTTCGCCCTCGGAAAGCACGTACTTTTTGGATTTTTCGATCTTCTGCAGCAGATAATCGTAATCCGCGAAATCCTTGTCCGCAATATACTCTTTCAGTTTCTCTTCGGGCAAAGCCGTCAGTTCGGGGTCGATAAACGCCGTTTTCGCCATGAATTTCGAATACAAAGACATCATCGAAGAAACCGCGCTGTTCCACTTCGCGTTCCGAAGGTCCTCGTCGCGCTTCATCGAGGCGTACAGAAACAGTTTTTCCAGTTTTCTCATCCCCTCGTATTCTTTCGCAAACAACGCCAGCAAACTTTCTTTGTTCCCAAGCTTTCCCTTGAACGCGCCCTCGTAATCGAAATCGGCGTATTCCTTTTCCATCGCGTCTTTCGCTTCTTTCCACGCTTCGTAAGAAGGAAAAATTTCCTCCGTTGCCCAGCGATACTTTTCTTCTACTTCGTTCCTTTCCATTTTATATATACTCCTTGACGTTTTTTACATATTTCCGGGCGTGCCCGCCGCTTCGTCCGCGTTTTTTTCCGTTGCCTTTACCGGCTCCGCCGCGCTCGTCGCAGGGTTTTCCGCCCCGTCCGAAGCTTCCTCGCTTCTTTTCAAAACCTCGTATGCCACCACGAAATTGCTCTGCACCACGTAACGAACGTAATCGCCCGCTTCGAACGGCGGCAGACTCTTTTCCGCCGCCCAGTACGCTTCGCGGCGCATCCACTCTTTTTTCTTTTTGCTCCAGGTTTTAAACACGCAGGAAATCGCGTCCACGTTGTCTTTCTGCAAATCGTTGAGTTCGAACCCCACGAAATAATTTTCCTCTACGTTCTTCATCCCTTCGGATAAATAATACATCATCTTGCAGTATTTGTTCACCCGATGATATTTGATGCCCATGTACAAAAACAAAAACACGATGAACAGCGCCGTGGAAATAAACATCACCGCTTTCGGCAACGCCTGCATCTTATCTTTGTACGGCAGCGAGGTATAATACGCCAGCGAAGCGATCGCCAGCACGATATACGCGCCCAGCACGATATAAAACACCAGCTTCACCTTCTTTCGCTGGTCTAAAATCGCGTTGAAATCTTCGTCGTCAAACACCCGTTCCATTTTTCTCTCCTTCGTCCTTACCGCGCAACGCTTGGTTATCGCGCGGATTTTTATGCGGAATTTTTTTCAGCTCTTTTTGAACAATGCGCTTATTTTATCCGTAAAAGCGTAATATTTCGTGCTGAACGTGCGGCAATTCACCGCCCACCCGGGCACCACTCCGCAGATATCTTCCGACCGGTACGCCCGTTTCAGATGCGAACGCAGATTTCCGTTCTTATCCCGCTGCAACCACCTGCCGTCGGTGCTGTTGTACGTATTGTCGCCGAGAATCAACACTTCCCCTTCGCCGAGTTCGTAAACGCAGCCTTCCAGCGCATAGGAAACGTTCTGCGGCTGCGCTTTCAGCTCGGTGTACTCCGTAATTCCGTTTTCTTTCTGCTCCGCCGTCAGATAATAAATTCTGCCGTTTTCCTCTTTTACGGTATCTCCGGGAAGCCCCACCAGCCGTTTCACCAGAAAATTCACCGTCTGCGTTCCGCCCGAAGCTCCGCGGCTTACGAACGGCGCCGCCAGAATATCTTTGTACTTATCCGTATCGTGGTACTCTCTCACGTCCACAATCACCACGTCGCCCCGTTCCGGCGTTTTCGCATACCGCAAAAAGCCGCCATCGCCCGTATCGGCAAATTGCATAAACAGCCTGTCCCCGTTTTCCAGCGTGGGCAGCATCGACGATCCGTCCACGTCGATTCTTGCGAACGACGCCACGAATACGCCGCGGAACAGCATAAAAATCAACACGACGAGAAACAGCGAAACAAAAAACCGTACGTTCGATTTTCTTGCTTCGCTCCGGTACGCTTCCTCGTACAACGGCGAGGCGATCAGCCCGCCGTTCTCTCTGTCGTTCGCTTTTTCCTGCTTCATAATTCTGCCTGTACGTTTCCTTCCCGTTTATTTACAGCCACAGCACGTTCGCCACGGGCACGGGACAATTTTCGTTTTCGGGGCGGATGACAATGGCAATGCCTTTCGAAAAATCTTCCAGCGATCCGCCCGTGCGTTCGTCTTTCAGATCCGCTGCACGCAACACCACCCGTTTCCATTTTCCGCCGCCCGCCACGGGTACGATTACGGAATATTCTCCGCCCGTTCCGCGTTCGCCCGTTTCCACCGTAATTTTTACGGAAGTATCCTCTTTCGAATATAAATCCATCTTGAGCGCCGCGCCGTCGTCCGCCACAAACCGCGGCGAATTGATGCGGTACGTTCTGATTCCCGCGGAAGAATATACTCCCGTGATTCCGCCGTAACCGGCAATCGTTTCCGGCATGCTTTCCTTCTCCAGAAAAATGCCGCCCAGCGCTTCGGCGCGGTAATCCGCCACGGCGAATCCGTCTTTTTCTCCCGCCGAAATCACCCGTTCTTTCACGCAGTCTCCGCCTTTGATTTTCAGGCGTTTCCCCACGACGGGCGAAACGGTTTTAAATCCGTTCACGAACTCCGCCGAAGCGTACGCAAACGCGTATTCCGCACCCGAAAACGGTTCGCACCCGCACGTAAAACGATTGTCTTTCATCTCTCCGCCCGCAACGATTTTCACGCGTTGCCAGGCGCGGCAGGAAGAAACCTGCCCGCTCCGCCCTTCCGCATAATACACGGAAAGCGTTTTCACCAGCGCGTCCTCGTCCGTTTTCGCCGTCATCTCCAGATTCCCGTCCGCGCTCTCCGTTACGGTAAGTTCGATCGGCTTCGGAATATAAATATGCCGCCCTTTCAGATGCCGCTCTAAGAACAAATCGATGTCGGTCAGCGCATACGGACCGATGCACTTCCCGCTGTCCGCCGAATATACAATCCCGCTTCCGTCCGGATTTCCCAACCGCACGAACGTATCGTATGCCCGGTCGCAATCGAAAAACGTATCTTCCATCGCGCAGCACATCAACACGGGGCACTTTACGAACGGCGCGTAAGATTCCGCCTCCACGCCCGCGATAAACGCGCGCACTGCGTCCGCTTCTTCCCCCGAGTCCTGCGATTTTTCGCCCGTGGCAGACGCCGCGCCCCACTTCGGCGCGGATAAATGACTTCTCCAGCCCGCCGCGTTTACAATCACCGCGCAGGAAATATCGGGCGAAAGCGTAATCATCCAGGCGATTTCTCCGCCGAGCCGCACCCCCGATACGCCGATTTTCGAAACGTCGCTCCGCGTTTTCAGGTATTCCAGCGCGTATAAAGCAACGTACGCCCATTCCATCCACGCGCTGTTTTCCACGCTCTCCGATTCGAGATACGCGGGCGCGCCCGATACCTCATAATTCGCGTAATCCGCCGCTTCCGGGTATACCGTATAATTTTTCTTTCCGCCGTCCGTATTTTCTTCCGCCGCTATTTTTTCCGCTTCCGCCGCTATTTCTTCCTCTTTCGCTGCGTCCGCTTCGTTTGCCGCCGTATCGCTCTTCGTTACTTTGCCCGTGCCTTTACCGCCGCGCCGTCCGCAATAATCGGGAATCAGCGTGGCATAGCCTTTCGCCGCGAAATAATCGGCAAGCTCCGCGCCGTCGTCGTCCGCGTCGGGCAGCAATAACAGAGCGGGCGCCGCTTCGGAGCCGTGCGGCTTCGTAAACCGCGCGAAAATTTTCACACGTCCGCCGTCCGCAAGAAGATGCCCGTCCAGCCGTACGTTCTGCGCAACAAAACCTGCGGGCGTAAGCGTTTCCGCTTCCGTTTCCGCATTCAATGCCTGCGTCAAATCGAATTTTTTCCAGATGGTAACCGGGCTTAAAATCATTCCTGCACCTTTTTCAGCTTTAATTTCTCTCTTTATCCGCTATTTTATACGAATAAACACGGTTCGGCAACGCAAAAGAAATATTTTACGCGTTTTTATCGAAAAACCGTCGGAAAGCCTTGCTTTTCGCAAAAAAAACCGCTATAATTAACGTACTTGTTCTGCGGCGAACTCTGATTACGTTTCGCTGCCTATATGCCATTATACAACATTTTTCAAAAGAAATCAACCGTAGAAAGAAGAAAAAGATAATTTTCGTTAAATTTTCTTTTTTCCGCCGGAGCGTTCCGGAATCACGCCTCTTTTCTTCAAGCGACGTTTCCCCTATCGTACGGCAGGTTCTTCCGACGGCGATATTCTTCCTTATCAGAGCCGCTTGCCGCGCGACTTCGCGCGACGATTGAAGCATTCATTTAAAACGCGCGCCGAAACGCACCGCGCGCCGGAATACAAAAATTTACCGACGGGGGCTGTTCCATGTCTTTCTGTTCCTTTTCAAAAGATTATACCGAAAACGATTACACGCTGATCGAAAATCGGTTTTTAACGAAATATATGCCGGAATCGGACGGATTTTTCGTAAAAGTATACCTTTACGGCTTGTTTTTATGTCAGAATACCGCTTCCGATTTTTCCGTCGCGTCGATGGCGGAAGTTCTGAAAACCACCGAAGATAAAATACGCGACGCGTTCTGTTTCTGGGAAAATTACGATCTCGTGGAAATTCTTTCCAAAGAGCCTTTCTCCGTTTCGTATCTTCCCGTACGCACGGCGACGGGGCGCCCCACGCGCATCAATTATTCGCGCTATGCCGATTTCAACAAAGAACTTCTCAGAAAAATGAGCTCGGTCGGCAAAGACGTCGGCTACGCCCAGAGCGTGAAATACATGCAGTTTCTCGACGAAAACGAAATGCAGCCGCAGGCGTTTCTGCTGATTGTGGAATACTGCATTTCCAAACAGGGAGAAGCGGTTTCGCCCGCGTACATATTCAATAAAGCCAAAAAATTTATCCGCGAAGGCTTATACACTTACGAACAGGTGGAAAAAGCGCTTTCTTCCTACAACGCGCACGAGAAAGAACTGCTGGCGTTGTTCGCCGCCATGAAAATCGCGGGCGCGCCGGACGAATCGGATTACGCCGCCTATACGCGCTGGACGGAAGAAAAAGGCTTTACGTTCGCCGCCGTTCGCGCCGCGGCAAAACACCTCAAAAAAGGCACGATACGCGGACTTGACGGCGTGCTGTCGGAACTTTCCGCACGCGGAAAAACGGAAGAAAAAGAAATCGACGACTACCTTACCGAACGCGAAAATTGCGCCGCCGCCGTATATAAAATCGCGCGGAAGCTCGGCGCGAAAGTGGAAAATCCCGCGGCGTACGTGGACGAATACGCCGAGAAATGGTTCAATTACGGCTTCGAAGAAGAAAGCCTCTGCGACCTCGCTGTCTACTGTTTCAAATGCAATCTCACCGATTTCGCGGCGCTCGATTCGCTGGTGGAACGGCTGTTTGCGAAAGGCGTCGTGAGCGCGGAAAGCGTGCGGGAATTTTTAAAGACGAAAAACGACGAACTGAAACTTTTCGAAAAACTGCGCGCCGTCTGCCCGGGGCTCAAAAAATCCGCCGCGAATCTTTCCATGCTGGAAACGTGGAAAAGCTGGAATTTCGGCGACGATATGATTTCGGAAGCCGCCAGACGAGCCTCCGTTTCCGCCTCCCCCGTGCCGTATATGAATAAGATTCTCTCGGAATGGAAACGCGAAAATATTTTCACGCCGGAAGCGGCGGAAAAGGAAATCGCCGTCGCCTCTTCCGCAGGTACAAACGGCGCTTCGAACGCTTTTACAGGCAACCGATTCGTATCTCCTTCCGTCATCGCGGCGGACGAGCGATCGAAACGGGAAAAATATTACGCGGCGCTGCGAGAAAAAGCCGTTTCCGCTGCGGAAAAAAATCGCACAGCGGCGGGAAAAATCGCGGGCTTTGCGGAAAACGAAAAAAAGCTTTCGAAAATGGAAATCGACCTTGCGAAAGCGGAAATTTTCAACGCTTCGTCTTTGCCGGCGCTGCTGGATGAAAAGCGGAAGCTGCTTGAAACGCGGCGTGCCCTGCTTGTGAAAATCGGCTTGACGGAAAAAGATTTAGCCCCGAAATTTTCCTGCGAAAAATGTTCGGATACAGGCTTTTTGCCGGGCGGCAAAGCCTGCGATTGTTATAAAAACGCGGGGAATTAACCACGCCTTTCAAAACAAAAACTCCGAAAGCAAAATTTTTGCATGAATTTTATAAAAACGGGGCAAAAACGCTTGCTTTTTCGCCGAAAATAAAGTAATATAATAAAGCTTTCTTCCGAAAACGGAAAGTTCCATTTCCGCACCAACCGAAAGAAAGCTTGCATAGAAATGCAGAGATGTCCGAGTGGTTTAAGGAGCACGATTGGAAATCGTGTGTAGGTTAATCGCTTACCGGAGGTTCAAATCCTCTTCTCTGCGCCAGCGTTTTAAAGGGTTTCAGCCATTTTGAAGCCCTTTTATTTTTTGCCGTTTTTTGCCCGTTTTCCCCTACACACGATTTTTTATACATGTATTTTTCTGCCGTTCAGAACGTAGGAAAAAGCGAAAATTTCGCCGCTTCTTTTCTTTTGAATTCGTCCATTACGTGCGTATATACGTTTATCGTCATATCCGCGCTTGCGTGTCCTACAAGTTGTTGGCAAACGTTCACGTTTACGCCGCTTTCCGCGCACCGTGTTATAAACGTGTGCCGAAGCTCGTGCAAATGGTGGTTCGGGCATAACGTTTTGAAATGGCGGCTTGCCTGTTGCGCCGAATACGGAAATACGCGCCTGCCCTTTATTCCGCGTTCTTCGTTCTGCTTCTTCTGTCCGTTTAAGATTGTTTCTACTTCGTCCGTTAAAAGTATGTTGCGCGCGCTCGTTTCCGTTTTCGTGCCTTTTATCTGTATCAATTTTTCCGTGCGGTTTATGTCGTTCCATTCAAGCGCGATTGCTTCGTTTCGCCGCGTTCCCGTGTACATATAAAACAGTATCAGCCACTTGTAACGGCTCTTTTCAAGGCGGTTTATCAGTTCCCGCTGTTCTTCGTATGTCAAGGCTTTGCCCTTGTTTTTCTTGTATTTTACTCGTTCGCACAGGTCTACGGGGTTTTGCCGTATTATTCCGTAGCGGCAAGCCTTTACAAGCGCCGAGTGCCACACCTGCCGAACGTACACATAAGTACGGCTTACGGGGATTTTCGCAAGGGCTTTGTCTATGTCGAATATCGTCAATTCCGCTACCCGTTTTTCTTTCAGTTCTTCGGGCGTGTGTAGCCTTATCATTTGTTCTATGTTTCGCGCGCTGTTCGGTTTGATTATCGGCTTTTTAAACGTTTCAAACCAATATATCAGCCACGCGCCGAACGTTATCGTTTCAAATGCTGCTTTGTCGTTCATTTCGCTTTCTTCCTGTTAAAATGCGCAAACCGCTTTTCGCTCGTGCCTGCGTTGCCGTGCGCCCGCTTCCGCGCTCGTTTCTGCCGCTTCTTTGAGCTTTTACAGGGGCGCGCCCCTGTACCCCCGTTATTCGTCGAACGGCGTCGGCAAATCGTCGCTTAATCGTACAAGCCGCCTATTTATGAAATCGAGCAAATCCGGCTTATCCCGAATTGCTAAATCCTTATATGTATTCGGGTAAAAAAATTCTAAAAATTCTTTTGCGTAGCATTCCTCGTAGCGCAATTTTGTATGGCTTGGCAATGGTTTATGTGGATCGATTTTCGATATTCACTCTCCCTCTAAATTGCTCTTATTTTAGCAATTTATATTTAGTATAATTTATACAAAGAAAAAGGCTTTATCGACAGAAAACGGCGTACTATACACGCCGTTCCCTTGATTTCTTATAATAACCAAAAGTCTTAAATTCAAATGCCTTTCTCTATTACAAGATTGTCCGCACCATCATCAAAGTATATCCAAGCAAATTTTTTCCGCGCCATTTCGATGTATCCTGCCGCAACGGATCTTTCATTGATAAACCCGTTCCCCAAATCTTATCGTTTACAGCGCACTCTGCCAAAATTGCTTTTCCTGTACCGAGCAACCGTTTCCGCAAATCTTCGTTTTGCAAAAATTTCGCTTTCAACCCTTCGTAGACAACGATTTGCCGAACGCCGTTCCAAACGTTTTCATCGTACCTTTTTACTTCACGCCCCAACGCTTTTATTTCGGCTACATTCTCGGTTTGCATAATTGTTTTTGCCGTTTCCGAATCGCCGAAACAAACCGCTTTTTTATACATCATATATTGCTCTACGGACGAAAAGCGTATGCCGTCTATCACAAAATCTGATTTATACCAATTACTCAAATATCCGTTTTCTTCATCCGCATTATGAAAACATATCACTTGCATAAAACCATTCCGACCTTTTTCACCGCTAATTCAAGTTCGAGGTCGTGCAATCCGAAATACGCCTTTTTCAAAAAGGAAACAGGTATCGCTTTTACAAGTTCCGCACTCGGAATGCTATAATACCATTGATAATACGCATAAAATTCACCGATCCAATCGGGCATAAAGCCATTCAATGCCTCTCCGCTTTTTAAAGAATAGTTTTCGGTCTTCGTGAAGTAATCCCATAACTCTTTGGCGTCCATTGTACTCACATACGCCTTTCCTTCATCTATGGCTTTTCGCGTCTGTCCTCTCATATAGCAAACAATAAAGTTTTCTGTGTCTGCATTCGGATAATTCTGCGCTACTAAATCAAATAATTTCCCTTGATTTTCAACGACATCGTTTAAATATTCCTCGGAATACGCCCCCATAATTTACCTCTCAAACAAAGTACTGAATACTTTTTCAACTCTATTTTCGTCTGAATCAACCAATTTCCGCATATTTTTTCTCGCTTCTACATCGCGTTTATTATATTTTTCGTTAAACTCATCATAATTTACAACCAAAAGCGAATCGGGTTCTTCTTTTAACCTTGAATATGCCTTCTCTGATTTTATACAATATTGTATGCCTAACCCGCCTAAAAAAAGCAGTTTTTCCAAAATATCAACATCAATATTATCTCGAACAAATTCTTTTGCGATATAAAAATAAGAAGCGTTTGCTCGCCATCCTTTGATCACATCGTATTCATCGGTATCAATTCCATATTTTTTTATAAATTTTTCCGACAAAACTCTATAACGTTTCGAATCTGCCGCAGCTCTGTGTTTCATCAATTCGGCAAGCCACGCAAGCACACTTTTTTGTTCGAAATCAAGAATTTTTAGTTCCTCGATATCCAACGTATATTTGTGCACCCAACCGTTCGTCGCCGTCGGTCTGCAAACCGCCCACTCCTTAGCTAATTCGATATCTTCCGTTAAGTAAAAGCCTTTGCCGTAATCGTGTTTTTCATCGCCGAGTCCGAAAGCGGGTATCACTTCTTTATTCGGCGTGCCGTGATATAAAACTATTTTCGACATTATTACACCTCACTCTATCACAACCTAAGTATAGCAAATTTCCACAATTTTGTCAACCGTATTTTAAAACATTGCCATTTCGATACGTTTTGACGTAGTGAAGCTATTATCGGTAACGAACTGAATTGATTCCTTGTTGAATTTCGTTTTCTGTTAGCGAAATCGGAAAATTTTTCAACGATTGCTTCCGCAATTCATAAACGGCTAATTGCACTTCAAGTTTTTGCACCATATCAAACATCGATTCAAAATTTTCTTCATGGATACCAATCATAAGCGCGGAAGGTTTTCCGTTATCCATAATTACAACTTTTTTATTAACAGAAAGATATCTCATCACGCTTTTGGTTTGATTTCTCAATTCACTAATGTTATAAAACTTCATTGCGCCTACCTCTACAAAGCATAAGGTTTGTTTCGTTATATTTTAATTTATTTTAGTATAGAAAATTTCAAATACTTTGTCAACTGCATTTTACTATCTACGTGATATTGCTCACTTTACGAAAAAATCGCGGCAATACGAACCAATTTTTTTCGTATGCCGCGATTTTTAATGCGTATTTTGTTATGCTGTAAGCTCTATTTTCCCTTTATTTCTATGCCTAAACGTTTCTCAAAGGAAAGCAATTGAATTGCACATTTAATCGCTGTGATAGCGTTTTAAAGTGTTTCAGTCATTTTGAAGCCCTTTTATTGATATTAAGAAATTCCCCCGACTGACATCGGGGGAAGAAAAACCGCAATTTTTAAAAATCTTTACTTTTCGTACGCTTCGAACGGATCGCGAATCACCGCATAGCCTATCGCGGCATCGCTCAGTCCCGTGTACACTTCGGCAAGCCCGCCCGAAAGGCGTTTCACCCCCGAGGTAAACGTTACGTCGCTAAGATCGGCGCGTTTCTTCGCGGATTCGGGGAAGCAATCTCTTGTAACGATGAGTTTATTCTGCGTGATTTCGCGCGTTTCTGAGTCGATCGCAAAAGCCATGCCGTAATAATGCAGCAGCTGCTTTCCGTTCTCGTCGTACGTTCTGCACGCTTTGTGCCCCACCGCGCCGAGTTTTCCGTTTTTTAACACGATAAGCTGATTCACGCCGCCCCATTCGTCGTCCTCGAACAATTTTTCAAAGTACGGCGCGTTTTCAATCGTTTCGGCGGTCAGACCGGACAGACTGTTTACCACGGTAAATCCCACCTTAGCGATACATCCGTACTTTTCCATGCTCGATCCCTGCGGACGACTGCACACCGCGATTTTGCCGTTTGGTAACTGTGCCAAGCGAATATCTTTCATCTGCGCGGGGCCGGAAAGAAACTTTTCCATCTTAAACGGCGTTCCGATGTAAAAATCGGTATGCCAGTGCGTATCACCGCCGGGCACCGTCGGAAATTCCACGCTCACGCCGCCGAGAACGAGTTTCCCGTCCACGAACGTAACGAACGGGTCTTGAAGAGGCAATTTTTCGGTATTTTCGGCAAGATTCCACTCCCCGTCCTTTTCTCCGCGGACAAAAAATCTTACTTCCGAAACTTCGCTGTCGCGTTTTTCCACTCTCGCGGCAATATATTCTTTGCCTTCCCACATAAACGGAACAGACGGATTATAAGCGTCGAAGCCGTCTATGCCGTTCATTTTTTCCACTCTCGCGTTTTTGATTTCTTTTTCTTCCTGAAAACGCCCGTAAGCGTCTTTCGCCGAAACGGCTGGTACGGTTTTATAAAACATACTTCACTCCTTGTCGTGTTTTTTCTTTTTCAGCGCAACGGCGGCGCAAAGCCCGCTTGCCGCAAGAATCGCCGCGCTCATCACACTTCCCTTACAACCTTTTTTCTTGCCGTCTTCCGCATCGGGGGTTTCCTGCGAGTCCGCAACGATTTCGAATTCGACGCTACCCGCGTCCGAAGCGTAATACGCGCTCGCCGTCGCCGTTACCATCACCGTGTAACTGCCTTCGCGCTGCAGCATCGAAAGGTCGTAAGAGGTTCCCGTTACGGTCAGCGTAAGCAGTACGCCCGTTTCATTGGAAACCACCAGAGAATAGCTTTCCGCATGCTCCACGGCGTTCCAGAAAACTATCTTGCCGTTCACCGTAACCACGGGCTCGGAAAGCGTTCCCAGCTTCTTCACGCCGGAACCCTGCGTCATTTCGATCAGCTCCGCCTGCGCAATCTTCACCACGGGCGAATCCACGCCCGCAAGCCCGTCGGAGGTCGCGCCGAACACAATCTGCACTTTATGCGTTCCGGTAATGGCCGAAGCCGGACCGTCCTTTCTCGTGTTCAGAACGTTCACGATGTCCACCAGCACGTCCTTATCTTCGGTCAGCCCGTGAATATCAAACGTATTGTCCACAAGATAATACGACTTGCCGTCAATCATGATTTTCAGGAAGTAGCCGCCTTGGCAGCCTTTCGCGAAGCGGATGGCAAGAACGGGCGAACGATCGAAATTCAGCGTTGAAGAAAGCGTTACCACGCTGCCCCAGTTGGTATAAGGAACGGTGATCGAAGCGATTCCCGTTGCGCTATCGAACGAAGCCGACGCCTGATTATCGTTCGGCGTCATCGCAGCAAATTTTTTGGCATTGTAATGCTCGATCACGTTCGTGTAGAATGAGTAAGTTGCCTTTTCGCCGTCGAGATACACCGCACCGTCGCCCTTCGCCGTAACTTCCAGCCGGTAATTAAACGCGCTCAGCCCGGTTTCCGCAAGATTCAGCGAAGTTCCGTTCACGTCGCCGGAGAACAACACGTTCCCTCCGTCCGCATCGGTAAGCACGCAGAAATACTTTTCCGCGTTATTTACGCCCTCCCACTCAACGAACAACCCGTTGATTTTCACGTTCTGCGGCTTGCCCAGCGTTACGCTCTCTATATCGCCCTGCTTGAACGGCACAACCGCTTCGTCCGAATCGATTCTGCCCTCGCCGTACGCGGAAATCGTAAACTTGTACACGCCCGTTTCCAGCGCAAGCGCGGAAAGCGCATACTCCGTTCCGTCAAAATCGTTTTTCTCCTCAAACTCCTGCCCGGCGGCGTTTTCGATGCGGAATTTATATCCGTCCGCCCCCGGCACCGCGTTCCATGAAATCACGTTTTCTTCATTCACTTTCACGCCGGTAACCTTTGCCAGCTTATAGGCAAATCTTACATTTCCGAACACCACCGAGAAATCGTCTCCCGTGCCGCCGAATTCGTACACCGCCGAAAATTCGCCGCTCGTTTTCAAGCCTGCCGCCGCCAGCGCGGAAACCACGTCGATATACGTCGTCCCTGTTGCCGTCGAACCATTTTTGCCTGTAAGCGCGTATGTCGTTCCGTTCACGGTTGCATTGATATACCACGCGGAATTCGCCCCCAGCGATTTCACGTTGACCGCGATAAACGGATTCATCGCAGCGTCCGCCGTCAGCGCCGAAGTAAACACGCCGCGGCTTCCGGGCGTTTTTTCGGAAATTCTCACGCCGCCGTCCGCAACCGTAACGTTCGAAGGCGCCGTAGCCGATTTTTCCCAGGTAGCCATTTCTTTGCCGAGTGTTTTGCCCGTAGCGAAATCGAGTTCGATTGCCGTGTAATACGTGTTGATTCTGCCTATCGTAACCTCTTTTCCGCCGCCGAGCACTTCCACCGCCAGATAAATTTTCCCTTCGCCCGTCAGCTTGCCGCCCGTCTTTTCGTTTAAATTCACTCTGATGGTGGTTTTCGAAGCCGACCATTCGGTAAGCGCGTACTTCGTGCCTCCCGCCATGGGCATAAGGGTAATTCTCCATTTCCCTCCGCGCGTCAATCCGCGCACCTGAATATCCAGTTCGGGGTTGTAATCGAAGTTCAGGGTGAATTTCCCGCGCATGCCCGCCGTAGCCGTATCGCTTTGCGACGAACCGTTGTTTTTAATCACCGCGCGGTTGCTCGCGTCCATCGTTAGCGTGCCCACCGCGGTGGTATCGGACGATTTTTCCCAATCCAGCCAGGCGTCGCCTTTCACCGTCGTTCCCCAGGCGGGCAGTTTATAATAGGTTTCCACTTCGGAAATTTCCGCCTCGCCGTCGCCGATCACGCCCACGATGATGCGGAGCGCTACTTCGCCTTTAAACGTCTCGTCGGGATAATTCTCCCGCAACGAACTCATGATTTCCGTCGTCAGCGTCTTGTCCGATTTGTTGTCGGCAAGCAGATACAATTTGTTTGTGCCGTTGAATCTGAGTCCCACGAAATATTTGCCCTGCAACGACTGCACGTGCAAATCGAACACGGGGTTTTGGCTTAAATCGGTGGTGATAAGCGGCGAAGCCACGCCGTATCTTTCGGCTTCCGACTCGCCTTTCGTAATCTTCACCAAGCCGTCGTTCGTGTATTCCGAATACGCGTTGTTCACGCCGCCTTCGCTTTCGGCGCCGCTCCATACGCTCAGCCATTCCGCCGTGAAATCGTGTTCCCACTTATATTCGTCCGGCTCGTCCAGAACGGGCGTGGTATACATATGGTAAACGTTGAAATTCTTAATCGAAACGCTGTCGCCCTTCTTTCCGACGGGGATGATTTTCACGCTTGCCTTATGCGCGCCGCTCATTTTAAACGTGCGGTCCTCTTTCTGAATGGCGGCAAGCACGTCTATCGTGATTTTTCCCGTCGACTCGGTATCTTTTATCAGATACGCGCCCGTGTAATTGTTGTGGACTACCATGCCGTCCACATACATCTTCACCGCATAGGCGGCGGAAACGTCCGAAACTTCGAATTCAATCATCGGTCGGCGCGAAAAATCCACCGTGAACAGTTCGGAAGTCGCAAATCCGTACCCTTTCGGCGAATTCACCGTAACGGTAAAATCACCGTCTCCGTTCACCGAAGCCACCGACGTATGGTCGCTTTCGGGGTGCGCCGAAGCCCAGGCGGACGTCGCATCGTTCCATCTGTTTTTCATATCCGTCGCGCTATCGTACGTTACCGCGGGCGTTTTCACCACGTTGAGTATCTGCACGGCAACCGAAGATTTTTCCACCACGCCGCCGTCCAGCGTAAGGGTAGCCGTAACCGAACTCTTTCCGTTCTTCAGTTTCTTCGTATCGATGGCAATCGACCCGGAAGGCGCGCTTTTGCCGGAATACAGCGTCGCGCCGGAACAGGAAAGCGTAAGCCCTTGCACTGAAGCGCCTTCGGGCGTTACGGCGGATAAAGAAGCGTAAATCGTGTCTTCCACGTTGCTTCCAGCCGTTACGGGAGAAGTGCACGCTTCGTCTGTATACAGCGAAAGCGAAACAAATCCTCTGTCCTGCGCGATAAATTCGCCGTCGCAGGTGTATACGGAGCCGCTCTTTTTCACGTCTTTGCCTTCGGGAATTTCCGCCAACACCATCGTAGCATCCGCTGCGATGGAAATCTTCACGTCGTTGCCGCCCGCGCTCGTCGTTTCAACAAACTTTTTCTCGATCGTATCGTACAGTCTGTTGCCCGCGGCGGAAAGCGTAACCGTTACCTGCTTCGCTTCGGTATAAGGGTTATAATACATCGAGAACGGAATCTTCCCGCTGGCGTAAACGTCCAGTTTGCTCAGATCCGTGCGGATAATCATCGGCACGTCGGTATAGGAAATCGTCGCGCCGAACAACCCGGAGTGCGCCGTACCGTACAAACCGTAGTCGGTTTCCCCGCCCCAGTCATACGTGAACGCGTCGCCGCTGGCATACGGCGTAACGCTTCCGTCCAATTCGGTGCTTCTCGTGCCGTTCTTCCACACCACGTATCTGCGGTATTTTCTCAGCCCTTCGTACGCAACGAAAGTCGCTTCGTCCGAATCGGTGGCATACGTGTTGCCGGACTGGTATTTGCCGTGATATATCGTGTGCCCGTCGCCCGCATCCTCTGTTTTGCCTTCCACGGCGTATTCGGAGGGATAAAAACTTCTTGCCGACTGCGAAGCGCACAGCACCCAACGGGAAATATCACGCGCGAAACGCGAATCGTATTTCACCATGGGCGCAAATCCCAGCATGGCGTCAAACGTATTCATCGCAAACGCGTAGCCGCCGCCGTCGATCAGCGAGCCCATCAGTCCGTTGGTGTATTTATCGCCCCAGTTTTCGGTAATCATGCCCCAGCCCGAACGCACCGAAGAAGATCCGTCCATCAGCCAGGAATACATTTTGTACACGTCGTAATTCGTCCCCTGCTCAACGTTCATTCTCGCCGCAAGGTAAGGCGCGAAGAAAGTGAGCACTTCGTAAAACGGCGAAGTATCGAGTTTTTCGAGGTAATTCATACTCCACACCGCCGCCTCGCGGAACTTCTCGATTTCCTCCTCGGTGGCGTAAGCCTGCTTGCCCTCTTTTAAAAGATTGTTGTTTAGCGAATACGCGCTGTAAAGAATATATGCCATGCCCGCCGCGGCGTCCGGTTCGTACCAGTTGCCGTCGTAAGGCTCGCCCGTGGCGAAGCTGTAAGACGTGTGATAGAAATCCGCGTTGACTCCGCCCAGTCCTTCCACCGCGGAACGCCATTTCCGGGCGCTTTCCGTGATGATGTCGTACATATAATAGCTTTCCGATTCATATTGCGTGCCCAGCACGGAAAACAGCACGCCGGGCAGAAGTTCGTACCACCACGTAGCGCCCGTCTTGCCGCCGGCGCCGCCGTTCAGCACCACGTTTTCGCCGTTCACCGCCTGATAGTATTCCACCACGCTCTTCACGAAATTGCGCGTTTTTCCGTCGGAACACTTATAAGCGGTAAGGTCCATTCCGTTCAGCGCGCCGGACATCACCGCTGCAATCACCGTAATCCCTTCGCCCAGCGTAGCGTCGTCGCCTTTGCCCACGTAAGGAGGAATCGACCAGATGTCTTCGGGGGCTTCGTCCGCCCTGCCGATCGATCGGAAATATTCTTTCGCGTTGTTGGCAGCCGTATACCGCGCGATTTTTCTGGTGCCGTTTTCCCCTTCGAACGTATTGTTCTCATCGAAAACGTACGTCAAAAAATCAACGGTGGTTTTCTGCCAGTCCTTCTCTTCGTACTGGCTTTCGGTAGGCAAAGTGAGTTTTTCCATATACGGATTCTCCTTATATACCGCGGCATGCGCTTCCTTTGCGGGAATCGCCAGAGCCGCCCCCGCCGCAAACGACAGAGTAAGCGCACCCGATAAAAGTATCTTCGATATTTTCTTTGTTTTCATCTTTTTCTCCTTAATTTCTTTGTTTTCATCTTTTTCTCCTTGCCGACGAAAAGCCCCGACCGCCGGCTTTCAAATCGTGCCGGAATGTCTTAAAGCGCGCTTCGTTCCGCTCCGTTTTTTTGAAATGCAAAAAAGGACAGTTTCGGACGCGGGCATAAAGTCCGCGCCCAAAACTTTTTGACGCTATATTTTCCGCGTTGTTTTACGCATTTACTTCGGAAAGCGCAAACTTCACGAACTTGAACGACAAGCAGACAACCACTTTCTGTTCCGCGCCATCAACGCTGTTTCCGCCCTGTCCGAGTGCAAACCAGATAACGCCGTCATCGGTGATTTTATCCGACCAATCCTTCGTCAGGAAAGCTCTCTGCGCCGTGGAATCGCCCCAGCCCGTACCGACAACGTCTTTGTTCTTGGGATAGTAGAATCTCGTTGCCAAAGTAGCGCCCGCGGTGGTTTTATCCATATCGATCGTCCACTGCAGATAGATGTTATCCTTATCGGCGTTCAGCTGTTCCAACGCGGCACTTACGTCGATGTTGAAGAAATTATAGCCCCAGTTTCCGTTCGCCACAGTAGAAGTCAGCGAGCCGTTCGCTCCCGTAAGTTTCGTAGAGCCGCCCTTCTTATCCGCCATGGTGGTGTAATCCAGATTGCTAAAATCGGTCAGCGCAAGAATTTCCGTATAGGTTACTTCCACAATGTATTCTTCCGAATCCACGAAGTAATTATCGTCGCCCAGCGCCTTGAACGCAACGCGGTAAGTCTTTCCGTTCACAAGGTCCAGCGCAGCCAGCATTACCGACGGCGCGCTTAAATTCGTTGCCGTGTAAATCTGTTCTCCTCCTTTTTCGGTTACGGTTACCGAATATTTGGGCGTATAAGCCGCATTTCCTTTCACGGAATCCGCAATGATTTCGCCTTTCGATTCTTTTGCTCCGGAAGGTTTCGCAAGCGGCGTTTTCGCGCCGGGCTGCAAATCTTCGATCGCCGTGATTTCCACCAGTTTAATGCTTCTCACAGCCACCTGCCCTTTATTGCCGCCGCCTGCAAGGAAGCCCATGCCGAATCTGTAGGTACCGTTGCCGTAAACCGCCGCGCCGTTCTGGTCGGCTTTCTTCCAGAGTTCGATATACAGTTTGGTATCGGTAAGCGCGCCCACCGTATCGTTACGAAGAACAAGCGTGGTTTCGTTGCCGCCATCTTCCTTCCAGCCGCCGCGGATCAGATAGCCGTAGTCCACTTTCGCTACGTCCACCACAGCGAAAGGCTTGTTGGTAAGGTTCACGCTCACGCCCGTCGCAGGGGCAATCGCGCCGTACCCGTAAGTTTTATCGGGGTTATAAACTGCCGTATCGGTCGCTTCGTCGTAACCGATGGTTTTGCTGTCGCCGAGGAGGTTCGAAGTAAAGCCCGAAACGTCCTGCGCCGAATAGTTTGCAAGATACGTTACTTTAAACGCGTACGTCGCTACGTCCGATTCCAGCGCCTTGTCGTTCATCGAATCGAACGCCGTAACGGCAAGAATATATTCGCCTTCGTCAAGGTCCGCGGCTTTCATCGAAATGCCGTCCTGCGTAGAAGATTTAATCACGGAATTATCCGCCTTATTCTTCAGCGTCAGGTGATACGAATCCGCGTGATCCACGGCTTTCCAGCCGATCGTCATGCCGTCGGCAATGTCGAATCCCGTTACTTTTTCCAGTTTTCCTTCAAACGGAGCCACGTAATCGGTGATATACATCACGCGGATTCCGTTGTAATAAGCTTCCGCGTCGTTCGCGGAGGGGGTGGAAGAGTTATCCACGCCGAGACGGATAATCGTATCTTTCGAACCCGTAAGTCCCGTCTTTTCCGCAAGATTCAACGCCACGTCGGCAAGCTTCGCGCCGTCGTCAAGCACTTTCAGGTTGTTTCCGTCCACCTGCACCTGCGCATGGAACCCGCCGATAACGATATCTTCGATGTCGATATAAAGCACGGGGTTGTTATCGTAGTTTACCGTAAACGACGAGCTTCCGATTCTGCCCCAGCCGTCCGCGGTAGGGGTAAGTTTCGCAACCTGCTTGCCGTTGCGGGTAACAAGTTCCACTTTGCCGTGTTCGCCTACGGGCATCCCGCCGTCAAACGTCGCAATCTGCGCGGCGTTATAATTTCTCACTTCCGTGATGGTCAGCTCGTAAGAAGCGGCTTCGCCTTTTTCGGCGTCGTGGCGGTTATCCGCGGGAGTAACGGAAACGGTATAGTTTCCGCTTGCAAGTCCCGTCGCCGCAATCATAAACTTCCCGTCCGTCGCGGTTACGCCGTTTACGTCGAGTTTCGTTGTGTTGCCCCGTTCGGTAACCACAACGTCGTACGCTCTCGCGTTGTTTTCATCCCATACAAGATAGCCGCCGTCGATTCTGAGGTTTTCAATCGCCTCATACGCGCCCAGCGAAGCGATGGTCAGAGCGTACGCAGCCACGTCGGAATCGGCTGCAAACACCTCGTCCTCCGCAGCGATCGTCTGTAGCGTTACGTCGTAATCGCCTTTGTCCAGCGAAGAAATATCGTAAGAATTTTCAATCGTTTCTTCGTCGATAACGGTATCGTCGCCTTTCTTTACAATCAGTCTGTACGCGTCGGAACCCGCAACTTCCTTCCAGCTCAGCGTGTTTCCGTTGCTATCTGCGGAAATATCCGAAGGTGCCGCCAGCTTCTGCGCATTGATTTTTACGTTGTAAACGTATTCGTCGGAATCGGAAGTCGTTTCGCCGTTGCCTTTCGCTACAATCGTCAGCACGAATTCGGCTTGTTCCACGTCGGAAATATCCGCCTCGGCGGTATTCACCGTCCTTTCAAACAGCTTTTCGCTGCCTTTCTTCGCAATCACAAGATACCCCTGTGCGTTTTCCACGGCAGACCATTTCACCAAGCGCGCCGCAACGTCTACCGAAGCACCCGAAGGCGTGGCAAGTTTTACCGTTTTTGCGGCAACGGTGAAATCGTAAGCCGCCGCAAGCGAATCGAGAGAAACGTTTTCAACGCCGTTCGCCTTTACCGAAAGCGTATAATTTCCCGCTTCGAGATCTGCCACCGAAATCGAAGCCGCCATAACCGTCTTTTCGATTTTCGCCGTACCCGTTGCTTTTTCGGTAACTTTTACGGTATATCCAGCCGCGCCGCTCACCGCGTTCCACGAAATTTGTCCGTTTTCGCAAGCGAATCCGTCGGGCGTGGCAAGTTTTTCGGGCGCCGCTTTCACTTCAAATGTGTATTTCTTTTCGTTCGAAGATTTATAGCCTTCCGCCGTGGCGGTGATGCCCGCGGTGTAATTGCCGATCGTCAGCGAAGCTACGCTCACCGACGTTTCTGTTACCGTCTGTTTTTCCAGCGCGATTTCCGAGGTTGCGCCCTGATACACAACCACTTCGTACGCCGTCGCCGATTCTACGGCAGCCCAGCCGAGAGTGCCGTCGGTGTAAGTAATCGATTGAGGTTCGGCAAGGGTTTTGGTTTCTTCTGTGCTTTTACACGCCGTAAACGCATACATACAAACCATCGATCCCGCCAGCATAATCGAAGTGAACTTTGAGGTTTTCTTCATGATTTACTCCTTTCGGGGGTGTGTTCCCCCGCCTTATCTTTTAAGGCTTACGCCTTTTTTTACCTGATTTGTTTCTTTTGCTTTCTTATTTTGATTTCTTCCGCCGTCATCCAGCAAACGGCAAACGCAACCACGCAACTCATCACAACTGCGGGTTTTATAAGGTAGTTCTTTTCAACGTACGTTTTATCGTAATTTTCCTTGCGGTATAAGGTAGAACGCACCGGCACGGAACAATCGAACGCGTCGCCGCTGCACGCCATCGCGTACAGATTCACCCCCCACGACCAGGTGTTTCCGGCCGTGTCTTTCACAAACGTCCTGTCGCCCGAACTGCCGATCAACGCGGCGATTTTCACGTCCGCTTTCGTCGACGTATCTACGGGGATTTTATCCTTGTATTCTCTTTCGGCAAGCTCCGCGTCGTTTTCAAGGCTGATCGGCTTGTAAAACGTAACGCGCATCGGCTTCACCACGCTGGATTCTCTCACGCACGGATTCGTCGCATATTCCGCGCTCTGCAAATTAAACGCGGCTTGTCCTTTGCCCGATTCTCCGAAAGAAAAGATTCTTCCGTCTTTCGCAAGCACGAAATTCGTGCGCCCACCCGCAAGCACGGAAGAAATTTCTATTTCCGTCTCCGTACCGTCCGTCTCGTAAAATTTCGTGATTTCCGTAGGAGAAGCAATCGCGGTTTCGGCGGAATCCAGCCCCGTCTGTCCCACGGAATTGTCTCCCCAGGCATACAGCCTGCCGTCCTTATCCAGCGCGAACGCCGTCATCGTCGAAGCCGAAATTTCCGTAATGGCAGAAAGTTCTTCTATTTTTACGGGCGTCTCGTTAATGAGGTTTTCGTCCGTTTCGCCGTTCGCAAGAATTCCTCTGTCGTTCGCGCCCCACACGTAAACGTTTCCGCTTTCCGAAAGAGCAAATCCTGCGTTTTCGGCGGCGTCGATTTTCGTGATTTTCTCGTTGCCGAAATACGATTCGTCTATTTTGGTGAATTTCCCCACCACCGTCTTTCTCGTCAGATTCAGTCCGGCTTGCCCCGTCTGTCCGTCACCCGCTCTGCCACACGTGTACACGTCGCCGTCGGAAGAGAGCAGCACGGAGAACGCGTCGCCCGCCGCCACCGCCTCTACCGTTACGCCGGAGGGCAGTTCGGGCGTTTCCTGCGTAAGCACACAGTTGGTTTCGGAATCGTCGTTGTACGCCGTGTTCAACCCCAGCTGAGCATATTTATTGTTGCCGAACGTACTTATGGTGCCGTCGTTTTTCAACACGATCGCGAATCCCGATTTCCCGCTCGCCACCAATTTTACGTTTCCGGCAATGTTTTTCGGCGTGTAAAGGGTTCCGCCTTTCGTGCCGTCGCCGAACACGCCGAAACCGTTGCTTCCCGAAACGTACAGATTGTTTTCCTTGTCGATATAGTAGGAAACGGAACTGCCGCCCGCGTAAAACTCAATCGCATAATTATCGGAAACCACAGCGTCGGCTTTCGCCTCTATCACACTTCCGGTGCCGGAAAACGTCAATGCCGCCGCAACGCCGAGAATTAACATTTTACACTTTTTCATGGTTACTGTTTATCGATAAAATCCTGAAGCTGTCTGATGAGTTCGTCTTTGATAACCTTAATCGCGCTTTGCAGCGAAGCGTTTTCGTAACGTCCCGTCAGTTTTGCCTGCCAGCTCGATACGGGGTCGCTCACCTGCCCCAGATACCACGATCTCGCCTCGGTTTTCGCGTTCGCGATGTCCGCGTTCGAAAGCGCCGTGGTCAGGGCGTCCGTCGCCGTATGGTCGAACGTGAATTCGGAATAAATGATGCCTACGTACCGCGAAGAATCGTACATATATTTCATATATTCCATTACTTTCGGGTCGGAAGCTCTCACCACGCGGATATATTTCGGGTTCCAGGTCAGCTCGTACGCGGGGAAGGTGTAAGATTCCATGCCCGTGGTTTCCACCGTGCCCTCTATCGCATTTCCGCTCTCGTCTGTTACTTCTTTCCAGTGCTTTCCTTTAATTCCGTACTGGAACAAATCGTGATGTTCTTCGCTTTCGAAAATCCAGTTCAGAAATTTCATCGCCATATCGCGCTTCGCTTCGCCTGCCGAAGTAGGCACGCAAAGGAAGTTCCACGCCTTGTAATCGGTCTGCGCGTATCCCGACAGTTTGTTTCTGAGTGCGTATTCGTTCACGTAAATTTCCAGCTCCGCGCCGGGGTTATTCTGTTTCAGCGTCGCCTCCACGGTGGAGAAATTATTGATCGTCTGCACCACGCATCCGCCCATGCCGGCCTTGAACTTGGCGTCGGAATCGGTTACCTGCAGAACGTCCTTGGAAATAATTCCGTCCTCCGCCCATCTTCTCGCCAGCGAGAAATTGCTCGTCCAGGTGGTGTCCTCGGCGTCGAATCCTTTCGGGAAGCTGCTCATGCCGTTTTCGGAAGTCGGATTTTCGATGTCGTTGATATACGCCGCTTCCACCGTACCTCTGCGCACATACGCCGTTGCCGTAACGTCCGCCGTCAGCTTGATTTCCTGCTTGATTCCCGCGTTCACGTAGTCCTGCGCGGAATGAGAAGGCTTGTTGCGGGAATTGATGATATCCCACGCGCCCCACGTGGCGTCGTTATTCGAAAGACAAGGCGTAACGCCCTGTTTGTTGGCGAGCACCCAGTATAAATAATATTGCAGTTCGTCGAAACTGTCTATGCCGTCGGCAAGGTCCTTGCGCGTTACCGCGTTTCCCTCGAATTTCCCGTCGGGCATTTTGAAGTTTGCGTCAGCGGCGCATGCCTCGCGCCAGTCTTTACGAATATACGCCACGGAAATTTCGCCGTACGTCTGCGTCAGCGGCACGCCGTACACCCCGCCGGAGAACAGGTTATTCGAAAGATATTCGCTCGAAAACGCCGAAGAAAGCCCGTCGTACCCGGAACCCGGCTTGAAATAATCGGAAAGGTCGTAATAATACTTTTTCTTCGCGAAGTCGTTCAGATAAATCCAGCCCGCGTCGAAAACCATATCGTAATCTTTCTGATTCGCCGCCATCGCAAGGTTTAAATTCTGCTTATAATCGGACTGCGTATCGAATTTGAATTTCACGTTGAAGCCGAGTTCGGGGCCGTACGTGCTATTGAAATACGTCAGCACGTCGTCGAATCCGTCGGGCGTGGAACCGTCGTCGTTCCAGATATAAATATTCAGCGTCTTGTCGCCCGCGTTCCCGCCGTTTTCCGGCTTGGAGCAGCCCGCCGCCGCAACACCCGTTGCGAAAAGCGTAAGACTCATAACAGAAGCGCAAATCTTTTTGATTTTGATTTTCATTTTCTTATCTCCCTTCATTGATTTTTTATTCTTTCACGCCGCCGACTTTCAAGCCGGAGACGAAATATTTCTGCAAAAACGGATACAGCAACACGATAGGTCCTATCGTAACGATCGCCGTCGCCAGCCGCAGCGTGTTGGCGGGCACGGTGGAAATCCCCGTCGGCAATCCCGATTGCCCCAGATTCGTCGCCGCCGAAACGCTGTTCACCATTCTCACAATCAGATACTGCAGCGTGTACAGTTTCGGATTGTCGATATACAGCATGCTCGCCATCCATTCGTTCCAGTAGGAAAGCGCGCTGAACAGCCCGATCGTGGCAAGCGCCGGAAGCGACAGCGGCAGAATAATTTTAAACGCCGTGGTAACTTCGTTCGCCCCGTCGATTCTCGCCGCCTCTCGCACTCCCGCGGGTATTTCGTTGAAAAAGTTTCTTAAAAGAAACATATTCCATACGTTGAACATGCCCGGCAGAATATACACCAGCAGATTGTTCGAAAGGTGCAGATAGTTTTTGATGAGGATGTAATACGGAATCAGTCCGCCGCTGAACAGCATCGTAAAGTAGAAGAAGAAATTGATCGCGTTGCGGTATTTCAGCTTCTGCCCGCTGAGCGCGTACGCCGCCATCGAAGTAACCAGAAGGCTCGCCGCCGTACCCACCACGGTAACGAAAATCGTAATGCCGTACGCCCAGAGAATTTCGTCGGAAGCGAACAGCGTTCTGTACGCGTTCAGTGAAAATTTCGAAGGAATCAGCCTGTACCCTTCCCTGATCAGCGTGTTTTCGTCCGCGAACGAAGAAATCAGCACCTGATAAAACGGATAGAGGCACAGCAGCGCGAACACCGCCGCAAACACGTAAAAGAAAATCAGAAGCGCTTTATCTCCCGTGCTGCCGGAAACCTTGTTCCCGCGCTTTTGCGCGGGTTTTCCGTCTGCAAAACGCACGTCTTTTGCTCGTTCCATTTTCTCCCCTCCTTTTAAAAGATTGCCGATTCCGGCGCGTATCTCTTTGCCAGCCAGTTGGCAAAAAGCACCAGTCCGAAGCCCATAATCGACTGATACAACCCGATCGCCGCCGTTCTGCCGTAGTTCGTAAACGAACGCAACGCGCGGAACACGTAGGTATCGATAACGTCCGTCGTCGGATATAACAACGCGTTGTCGCCGATAAACGGATAAATCATTCCGAAGTCGCCCTTGAACACGTTTCCGATGCTCATGATAAACATCAGCACCACGATATTTTTAATGAGCGGCAGGGTAATCGAAAAAATACATCTCACCTTGCTCGCGCCGTCGATTTTCGCCGCTTCGTAAATGCTCTGATCGATGCCGAGAATCGCCGCCATATACACAATCGCGCCCCAGCCCGCGCCTTTCCATAAACGGATAACCACAAACACGGTCGGCCATACGTCGGGGTTGGAATAGAACGGAATCGATTTCCCGCCGAGGCTCGTAACGGCGTTATTGATTACCCCGTCCGAACTGAAAAACGCCACCGAGAACAGCGCCACCGTCGCCCAGGAAACGAAATTCGGCAACGTCATCAGCGTCTGCGAAGTTTTCACGAATACCTTGTTTTTCAGCTCGCACATAATCACCGCGATGAACAGCGAACCTATCGTTCCCGTTACGATGAACAACGTGTTCAGGTACAGTGTGTTTAACGTAACCTGAATCCAGGAAGAACTCGAAAAGAAGAATTTGAAGTTTTCCCAGCCCGTCCACTTGCTGGCAAACATGCCCGCCACGGGGTCGAAATCTTCAAACGCAATCAGCACGCCCACCATCGGAATGTAAGCGAACACGATAATGAAGATCAACGCGGGCAACAGCAAAAGATAGCTCCAGCGATTCTTTACGATATCGCTGTGCATCAGCTTTTCCCTGAAAGTCTTCTTTTTCATCGTTACTGCCGGCATTTTTCCACCTCTGAAAGAAGTTCGTCTATCGAAATTTCGCAGCCGCAGATATATTTATCCGCCGCGCCGTAATAAATTTTCAGCTTATCGCCCGCTTCCACGCCCCCGCAGGAAAACACCACGTTCGAAAAGAATCCGTCTTTCTCGCAGGGCAACTCGGGCTTTAAAAACGGCTTTTTTGTTCTGCCTTTCACTATCCACGGCTTTTCCGCGTCCAGAATCGCCGCGCCGAGGCAGTATTTGTTGTTTTCGTCCGCCCCGTGATACACAATCAGCCAACCGTCTTTCACGCGGATCGGAACGCCGGAAGAACCGATTCTCGCCGAATCCCACATTCCCTTTCTCACGCCCATAATCCGTCGGTGGTTGCCCCACTGCACCAGATTGTCCGATTCCGCAATCCACAGTTCCGGGCTTCCGAATTCCGAAGTAGACGGGCGATGCAACAGATAATACTTTCCGCCGATCTTTTCGGGAAACAGCGCCACGTCCTTGTTGTCCGGGTGCAGCACGACGCCGATGTTTTCGTACGTTTTAAAATCTTCCGTCACCTTCATCGCCGCGCAGATGCCGTATTCCGAAATCGCCGAGTAGGTTATGTAATATTTCTTCCCCAGCTTCGTGATCCGCGGGTCCTCTACGCCGTATTCTTCGAAGCGGCTTTCGGGGTAAATCGCCCCATCATACATAATTTCGAAATTTTCCCCGTCTGCAGAAACCGCCGGCACGAAATAAGACATCGAAGTCAGATATTTCTTTCCGTTCGCCATCACAACCCGCGTATCCTCGTTCTCGTCGAACCGCTTTTCCAGTTCCATCACGGTAACTTTTCCGTCTTTGAACACGGGTACGCGGATAATGCCGTTTTCTTCGGGGCGCACCGCAACGCGCATCAGAAGCAGCGTTTTTCCCTCGTACGTCGTAACGCCGGGGTTGAACACCCCTACCACTTCGAAACGATCGTCAAACGATCTCACGTCGTCGGGAGTGATTAAAGGATTGTCAGAAAACCGTCTTACCATAAGTTTTTCTCCTCTGTTCGACATTATTATAGCACATTGAAATCGGTTTTGCAACACTTTTGCGATAATTTTTAGTTAAAATTTTTTATTTTTTTAGTTTATTTTTCCTTAAAAGTAATAAAAACAAGGTAAAATTACTGTTATTTTTTGTTTTTTAACTTAAAAACGGCTTTCTTCGCGCTTTTTAGCTATTCTTCCTGAAAAATATTTTAATTTTGTAGTTAAATTTTTATTTTTATTAGCTAAATCGCTTGCTTTTTTCCATAAATAGATTTATACTATATATATATTATATAGACAGGAACTTTCATCAAAAGGAACAAGCATGAAAAAAGTATCTCTCGCAACGATAGCAAATCAACTGAACGTCTCCACCGTTACCGTACACAAGGCGCTCAAAAATCAGTCCGGCGTCAGCGACGCGTTAAAAAAGCGGATTCTCGATCTCGCCGACGAGCTCGGCTATGTACGCTCGAACGCCTCGGCACCCACGCAGAATTTCGTTTATATCGTGAATAAAGATTTTCTTCTGAGCGTGAACGAACAATATTACACGCGCATTTTTTATCATCTCAGCCACGAATGTTCGAAAGCGGGCGGCTCATTGCACCTCGTGGTGCACGAATCTGTTTCCGCTACGATTGCTTCCGTGCGCGGACTTACGCAGGAATCGCCTTTAAGCGGCATTTTCGTTGCCGGACAGATCGATAAACGCCTGCTCGACGAAATCGAAAAGCTGAACAAGCCCGTTGTCTGCATCGATTTTTTCAGCAGCGATTACCCTTTCAATTATGTATATGTGGATAATTATTATGCCGGATATACGCTCACCAAATATCTTATCAGGCGCGGGCATAAAAAAATCTGTTTCATCGGCGACATCAAATTTTCCAACGCTATCGCAGATCGTTACTTCGGCTATCTGCGCGCCCTCAACAAATACGATTTGTCCGGCGAAGCGCGGCATATCAATCAGAATATAGAACGCTCGTTTCAAAGCCCCGATATAGAACTTTCGCCTGACGCGACGGCGTATATCTGCCACTGCGACAGAGCCGCCGCCACTCTCTATTCCGTCATCGAACAAAGCGGCAAAAAAATTCCCGATGACGTATCCGTCATCGGGTTCGATAATACCGATATTTGTCAGGTGATTTCACCCAAACTTTCTTCGCTGGGTATCAGCAAAGAAGTGTTTGCGATTCAGGCGCTGAACATTATGCAACAGGCGATTCAGAAAAAATGCCCCGGCGGCATCAACTATATTAAGCTCAATCTTACGCTTTACGAAAGAGATTCCGTTGCCGACGGCGGCGAAACCGGCACTGATAACAAACACGAAAGCATGCCAGAAAACACACCCGAAAGCATACAAAATATCGACTTGTAATTACGAAATATTCGATAACACTCTAACGCTTAAAGGGCTCTCCGTAACGATTTTGAAGAATCCTTTCTTATATAAAGATATTGAAAACTATGTGTTTTGTTACGCTGTAAGCGCGATTTTTCCCTTTATTTCTATGCCTAAACGCTTCTCAACGTAAAGCAGTTCAAATACATATTTATTCTCTGCGCCAGCGTTTTAAAGGGTTTCAGCCATTTTGAAACCCTTTTATTTTTGTCGTTTTTTGCCCGTTTTTCCCTACACACGATTTTTTATACGTGTATTTTTCTGCCGTTCAGAACGTAGGAAAAAGCGAAAATTTCGCCGCTTCTTTTCTTTTGAATTGAATGTACGTTTTCCTTTACAATTCGGTTCGTATATATTCACACCGCCTGCGCCACGACAGCGGCTCGGCTTGGAGTCGCACAAGAAAAGGTTTGACAAAAATAGTCAAGCCTTTTTCTTATGCTGCCTTTTGCTCTCGCCGACTTATCTCTTTTGTTTTGGGAGCACGAAATGACGTAGCGTTCCGTTGCACTACACTTACCGCCGAAGGGCACGGTCGGACGAATCCCTCCGCTTCCGTCGCAAACACACTTTCTTCCGCTCGACAACAAACAATCGGCGCACCGATTCGTTTGAGCCTTTCGCGCAACCAACGGTTGCAAAAATAGCAACGCAAGGTTGGTTGCAATGCACTACTTTTTGTGTTATAATTATTTAAAACAAATTAAGGAGCTTTTGTCATGACTATTGCCGAGAAAATTTACAAATTGCGTACGAAAAGCGGTTTCTCACAAGAAGTTTTTGCCGAAAAACTGGACGTCACGCGCCAATCGGTGCAAAAGTGGGAATCCGGATTAAGCCTTCCTACCATAGAAAAACTCATTTCCATAGCAACACTTTTCAATGTGTCCCTGGACTACCTTTGCCACAAGACAGACGTCGAAGTTTCCGACGGGCGAACCGACAAAGAATACATCCCCGATTACGGAAAAATGCACTCGTGGGAGTCTTATGCTAAAAGTCTTGAAATCGAATACAGCCAACTCGTCGACGAGGGCAAGGATGTCGAGAATTTGAGGGACGTTTTTGTTGCCGTTGAAAAAATGCCGCCAAGTAAACATAAAGACGAAATTGCCGATTCGATTTTTAAAATAGTCGATTCTCTGCCGATAAAAAACGGGTACGACTTTGTCGAGCCGAACGATTACGTAGCGATAAAAACGTTAAGCGACGGTTGTTTCCACAAGGAAACCGCCGCCAAACTGGACGATAAAATCTTACTTGATAAAGTCAAGGGCGGTTGGTACGGCAGAATTTGCGGTTGTTATCTCGGCAAACCTGTGGAATGTATCCTGATGCCCGACATGAAAAAGATTTTAACCCGTACCGATAACTACCCTTTACATAGATATATCGACCTTGAAGATGTACAAAAAATAGATTCAAGCGACATAACGCATCCCATAAAACAACGTGCTTACCCGAAGGATTTCAACAAAATGCCGTCCGACGACGACACCAACTATATGCTGATCGCGTATGAAGTTTTAAAGCGTTACGGCAGAGATTTCACTTCGGCCGACGTTGCCGAAGTATGGCTTTCCACGCAGACTAAATATGCCTACTGCACTGCCGAAAGGGTTGCGTATATCAACTTGATTAACGGTTTCGTTCCGCCCGAAAGCGGTGAATACAAAAACGCCTATCGTGAATGGATAGGCGCGCAAATTCGTTCGGATTTTTACGGATATATCAATCCCGGGGCTCCCGAAACGGCGGCAGAAATGGCATGGCGCGACGCACGCGTTTCTCACGTTAAAAACGGAATTTATGGTTCGATGTGGGTGGCCGCCATGATTGCCGAAGCGTACGTTACCGATGACGTCAAACGCATTATACAAGCCGGACTTTCGCAAATTCCGTCGTCGTCCAGATTACATAAAGCCGTCAAAAACATTATTGCCATGCATGAAAACGGCGTATCTGCCGAAAGTTGCATATCCGACATAAGAACGCGTTGGAACGAAGAGTTCAGCTACAATTGGTGTCATACAATTTCCAATGCCGAAATCGTTGCAACCGCGCTTTTGTACGGCAATAAAGACTACGGCAAATCCGTTTGCTTAGCTGTCGGCGCATGCTTCGATACCGATTGTAACGGCGCGACCGTAGGTTCCGTAATAGGCACCGCAATCGGCTATAACGCTATCCCCGAATATTGGAAAAACAGAGTACACGATACGCTTGAAAGTACGCTTATGGGCTACAATAGCGTATCCATTAGCGACATGGCAGAAAAAACGCTCGATTTTATCAAAAAGAACTGAGGTTTTATCTTGCCTCTCACATTTTGAATCCTTAATAGAAAAATAAATATCCACCAGTAGAGCGGGTGGATATTTATTTTTTTCCGTTTTTTGCCCGTTTTCCCCTACACACGATTTTTTATACGTGTATTTTTCTGCCGTTCAGAACGTAGGAAAAAGCGAAAATTTCGCCGCTTCTTTTCTTTTGAATTCGTCCGTTACGTGCGTATATACGTTTATCGTCATATCCGCGGTAGCGCCTCCCGATACCGCACGGAAAAATTTTTTTGATTTTTGCCCCGTTATCGTTTACAGATGGCGGAAAGAGGTGTATAATTAAATATAGAAAATTTATGTAATTCGTTTTGAATTTTACGGAGGCAAATTATTATGGCTCATCCTACGGAACAGTATTTCAACGACGTTGTTTCCTCTATCGTGGAAGCGGTGAAGTTCGATTCTTCTTTGAAACAGGCCGTTCCCGGCTGCCCTTTCGGCAAAGAAACGGCGGATTGTCTTGCTTATTTTTTAAATCTCGCTTCTAAGATGGGGTTTGAAACGCATAACTACGATAATTACGTCGGCGAAGTAATTTACGGCGAAGGAGAACCGCTTGCGATTCTTGCGCATCTTGACGTAGTCCCCGCAGGCGAAGGCTGGTCGCATCCCCCGTTCGGCGGCGAAATCGACGACGAAGTTTCCGACGGCGGCATCGGCGGCATGAAAATCTGGGGACGCGGCACGATGGACGATAAAGGTCCTGCCATCGCAACCCTTTATGCTTTGAAAGCGCTGAAAGACGAAGGGTTTATGCCCAAACGGAAAATCAAATTCATCGTCGGCTGCAACGAAGAAACGGGTTGGGCTTGCCTGAAACACTACGAAGAAGTAGCGCAGATGCCCGAAGAAGGATTTTCGCCCGACGCGTCTTTCCCGGCGATTTATGCGGAAAAAGGCATTGTGCACTGCAACAGTTATTATCCGTTGAACAAAGATTCGTTTGTTTCTCTGCATGCGGGCACGGCTGCGAACATGGTGTGCGCGAGCGCCGTTGCCGTACTTACGGATTCCTCCGCCAAATATGTAGCGCAATATGAAAAAGCCGCCGCTAAGCAGGCTTCTTCCGATAAAAAATTGAACGGAGCCGCCGAAAAACGCGATTTGCATACAGCGAAAAACGGCGCCAAATGGAGCTACGACGAAAACACCCGCACGATTACGTTTACGGGGAAGTCGGCACACGGTTCCACGCCGGAAAAGGGCGTAAACGCGCTGGAAGCATTGCTTGAATTTGCCTCTATGTTCGACGAAGGTTGCAAACGCGCTTACGAAGTTTTGTGTCTTGACGAGAACGGCTTACGCGAAATGCGCGACGAAACGGGACTTTTGACTATGTCGCCCGACGTTGCGAAAATCGAGGACGGCGCGCTTGTAATCACCACGGATATCCGCTTCCCCGCTACGCACAACGCGGAAGAAGTGCGCAAAGCGTTTGAAAATTCGGGCGTTAAATTTGAATTCACGCATTATCAGAAACCGCTTTACAACAACCCCGAAGGCAAATTGATTTCCACCCTGATGAACGTTTACAACCGCCATACCGGGCGCAACGACAAAGCCATTGCGATCGGCGGCGGAACCTATGCCCGCGCACTGAAATGCGGCTGCGGATTCGGTCCGGAAATGGAAGACGAAGAATCCACGATTCACCAGCCCAACGAATACGTTACGTTCGACAGGATTCGTCTGATGTGCGAAATTTATTACGAATGCGTCAAAGAACTGACAAAATAAGCGTCCGTTCGGATGTTTAGAAAAAACAGATTCGTCTGACGTTGCATAAAACGTTGTATAAAACAAGCGCCGATACCCGTCGGCGCTTGTTTTTTCATGAATTATACTTTTTAATCCGACGCTCAATTCTTTCTGTGTTTTATATCGACGTTCAAAAGAGACGAATCTTCCAGCAGTATTCCCCTCTGCACTTTATCATATCCGTATTTTTTTCTGATTGCTGCAACGGCATCCTGCGCCCGCAAATTCTTTTCGTATTTCTCTTTCTCGCCGGAAGTATCCAGAGAAAGTTGTTCCACATTCCTGTCGAAGCCGGAAACGGAAAGGCCGAGCATATGCACTTTTTGCGCGCCGGTCAAGTTTTCCGTATAAACTTCGTAAGCCGCCCGCGCCACGTCATCGCAAAGCGCCGTAGGCGGTATTTTTTTCTGTCTTGAAGTTTCCCGCAAAAATTCGTCTTTTACCGTTATATGCACGGTATCGCACTTTCCCTCGCCCGATTCGCGAAGTCTTGAAACCACGCTTTCGGCAAGCATATAAAACAATCGGCGAATCCGTTCCGCGTCGCTTACGTCGTATGGCAACGTCATCGAATTGCCGATAGACTTTATTTCGTCCGATTCGCTTTTAACAGGTTCATCGTTTCTGCCGTCCGCGTTGATCTTCAATATTTCGCCGCGCTTTCCAAGCAGCCCGACAAGCAACGCCGAATCGGCGCGGGCAAGTTCTCCGATGGTATGAATCCCGTGTTTCAACAACGCCTCTTCCGTACTTTTGCCGACGTATAACAGATAAGAAACGGGCAAAGGAAACACTTTCGCTTTATAATTCTCCCGCGAAATCACGGTTACCGCATCCGGCTTTTTCAATTCCGAAGCAAGTTTCGCGTATATTTTATTGAACGAAACCCCGATGGAAACCGTAACGCCGAGTTCGTTTTTCACCGCCGCGCGAATCTCTTCCGCTATCTTCTCGCCGCCGCCGAACAACCTGACGCTATCCGTTACGTCCATGGCGCATTCGTCGATGGAAAGCGGTTCGATGACGTCGGTATATCGCGCATAAATTTCGCGCACGGCTTTCGAATACCTGTTATAATCTGAAAAATGCGTAGGAACGCGAAGCACTTGCGGACATTTTTTTAAAGCTGAATACACCGTTTCCGCCGTTCGGATACCGTAACTTTTTGCCTCCTCGTTTTTGGCGAACACAACGCCGAGCCGTTTTTCGGGATCTCCGCAGACAATCAGCGGCTTTCCTTTATATTCCGGATGCAGAGCCGTTTCCACAGAAGCAAAAAAATTATTCAGATCGGAATATAAAATCACACGTTCCTGCATTTTGCATTTTCTCCGTTCCGCAAATTAGTACGCCACACACAATAATTACGTCTGATATATTACTTAAATACAAACAAATATCTTCGATTATATACTTTTATATATTTTAAACTACTATGCGCAACATAATTATTATACCAGACATAATTCTTTGTTGCTTTTTTAAAAAGCAATGCGCCCTTTTCCCTCGTTCGCCGAAACAGGCAGAAATACAGAGAAAAGGGCGTAATTTATACTCTTGAAACAGCCTTCGTGCGGCTATTTCTTATTTCATAAACGCTTTGCAGGCGAGATACATTTCATACACGTCGGCTTTGGAAATAACTTCATAAGGCGCGTGCATCGAAACAACGGCAACGCCGATATCCACGGTATCGATGTTCATTTTCGCGATATATTTCGCCACGGTACCGCCGCCGCCCTGATCTACCTTGCCGAGTTCGCCCGTCTGCCAGATAACGCCCTCGTCGTTGAACATTTTACGCACTTCCGCCATAAATTCGGCAGAAGCGTCGTTCGAACCGCTCTTACCGCGCGCTCCCGTAAATTTGGTAAGCCCCGCGCCGCAGGAAACGTACGTAGAATTCATCGGTTCGTTCACGTCTTTGAAGTTCGGGTCGTACGCCGCGTTTACATCGGCGGAAAGGCACTTCGAATTTGCCCGGATGACAGCCGAAGTGGTATCGAACGAATAGGCAATCGCGTCGATTAAATCGGTAAAGATAGCGCACTGCATACCCGTGGTGCCCTCGCTGCCGATTTCCTCCTTATCCGCAAGCACAACCATTACGGTTTTGCCGTCTGTTTCCGTATCGAACAAAGCGGAGAACGCGGGATACGAGCAAACTCTGTCGTCATGGCCGTATGCGCCGATAAGCGCTCTGTCGAAGCCGATATCGCGCGCTTTGAACGCAGGGACAAGCGAAAGCTCGGCGGAAAGGAAATCCTCTTCTTTAATGCCGTATTTCTCGTTTAAAATATGCAAAAGATTTTCCTTTACGGTCTTATCGCCGTCCTCTTTTGCCGCCGTGTAAGGAATGTTGCCCAGCCAGATATTGAGATCTTCGCCGGAAAATGCCTCCGCAAGCGTTTTCGTGTTCTGTTTCTGCGAAAGGTGAGGCAACAAATCGCTGATGTAAAATACGGGATCTCCCTCGTCCTCGCCGATCTTCACTTCCACCTTGCTGCCGTCGCCGAGCACAACCGCACCGTGCAGAGCAAGAGGAATCGTCGTCCACTGATACTTTTTTATACCGCCGTAATAATGCGTTTTGCCCAGCGCGACGCCGTCCGATTCGTACAAAGGCACCTGCTTGAAATCAAGGCGCGGGCTGTCGATATGCGAAGCCACAATACGGATTCCGCTTGTTTTCACGTCATCGGAACCGACGCGGATAAGATAGATATTCTTGCCGCGGTTGTTATAATATACCTTGTCGCCTTTCTTCAGCTTTTCGCCAAACTTAAAAGGCTTGAACCCGTGTTTTTCGGCCTCGGCTGCAACGTACGCGCAAGCTTCGCGTTCCGTTTTTGCCGCGTCGATAAACTTTTTATATTCTTCCGCATAAGAGAAGATTTCTTTCATCGTCTTTTTGTCCGCTACTTCGTATACGTTTGTTCTTTTGTATGCAAGTTCGCTCATAATGTATTTGATCCTCCGTTAAAAATTATTTTGTTTTATAGTTTTATATCCGCGCCTGCGCCGTAACTTTCCGGCGCACACGTCCGACATAAATTCAATGCAAAAAGCCTTTGATGATTTGTTCTTCGGCTTCCTTTTCCGTCAGTCCCAAAGTCATCAGCTTTACAAGTTGTTCGCCGGCGATTTTCCCGATTGCCGCTTCGTGAATGAGTTCCGCGTTCAGATCGTTCGCCGATAAACACGGCGCCGCGGTTACCGAACCGCCGTCCATGATAATCGCGTCGCATTCCGTATGCCCGTGGCACGCCGCGTTTCCGTTCATCGTGGAGCAGAAATGTTGTTTCGAATGTTCCGCCGCCACCGAACGGGAAACGACGTCGGCACGACAATCGGCGCCGTTCATATCCACGCAGAAATCGGTACTTGCTTCCTGTATGCCGTTCGTATAAATTTTTTCGCGTACGGTCAGTTCCGATTTTTCGCCGAGCGTGGCACGCGTTACGCGGTGCGTATCGTCTACGCCCTTAATCTGCGTCATCTCCATATCCATGCTTGCGCCGTCTGCGATAAAAGCAATCGTTTCGGGGTTCATCACACGTTTCCCCTCGCCGTCGCCCTCGCCGTAATGCCGTTCTACATAGCGCACTTTCGAATTTTTCCCGATATGGAACGTATGCACGCCGTCGTGGCGCGAAGTTGCCTTGCCGCAGTTATGAATTCCGCATCCCGCGATAATCGTTACGTCGCAATCCTCGCCGACGTAAAAATCGTTATAAACGACTTCGTTATAACCCGTTTCGCTTAAAACGACGGGAATATGCACGCTTTCGTTTTTCGTACCCGGTTTGATAATTATATCTATCCCGGATTTTCCGTCTTTCCGCGAAGCGATTTCGATGTGTTCCGTAGAACGTCGTCCCGCCGGCTTTCCGTTTTCGCGGATATTGTAAGCGCCTTCGGGTATGCCGTGCAAATCGGCGATTTTCAATAATAAATCACGTTCAAGCGCGTCCATTTTCGCCTCCTCGCCTTATGCCTTTTTCCGCGCGGCTGATTTTTCCGTGCAATCGCCCGCCGGAGATAATTTATTTTTCAACGTTTCGCACGTTGCGCCGCTGCCGAGAATTTCCGGCAGAATTTCGTCCCGTGTGCCGCACTTCCGGATTTTACCGTTTGCCAGCACCACGATGTTATCCGCTACGTTCAGAATACGCTCCTGATGCGAAATGATGATAATATCGCCCTGCGTTTTTTCACGCATATTTTCAAACACGTTGATCAGGCTGGAAAAGCTCCACAAATCGATGCCGGCTTCCGGTTCGTCAAACAAAGAAAGCCGCGTGCCTCGCGCTAAAATCGTAGCGATTTCGATGCGTTTCAATTCTCCGCCGGAAAGGGACGCATTCACCTCCCTGTCGAGATAATCCCGTGCGCAAAGCCCTACTTCCGATAAATAATCGCACGCCGCGGAAAGCGTAGCCTTTTTTCCTGCGGCAATCGATAAAAGATCTTTCACCGTCAGCCCTTTAAAGCGTACCGGCTGCTGAAACGCATAGGAAATCCCTTTTTTCGCACGTTCCGTTACGGATAAATCCGTTATATCTTCGCCGTCCCAGAACACTCTGCCGAACGTCGGTTTGATAATGCCCGCTATCACTTTTGCCAGCGTGGATTTTCCGCCGCCGTTCGGACCTGTAAGCGCAACGAAGCGCCCGTCCAGTTTTACGGAAACGTTATCGAGGACGTCTTTTTCTCCCGTTTCGTCTTTTACGTGATAGGTTACGTTACGTAATTCGATCATTAGTTTTTCTCTCCGCCGCTTTGCATTATGCCCTTTTTTCGCCGATACAAAACAATTTTCAGATTCTTTTTACGCGAATCGTCGCGTCGTGCCGCGGCTAAAATATATCCATATAATAAGCGTTTGCCTTTAAAAACGCTCTTCTTTGCCTGTAATCCGGTTCGTAGCGTTCCACAATCGCCCAGAATTTCGCAGAATGATTTTTTTCGAAAGTATGCGCAAGCTCGTGAACGACTACGTACCGCACCACTTCCGGCGGCGCATACATCAACCGGAACGAAAAATGCAGCTTATTATCGTAAGAACATGAGCCCCAGCGACTTTTTGCGCCGTTCACCGAAACGTTTTTATATACCGCCCGCATTTCGGCGGCACATGCTTCCGTTTGTTCGGTAAGGTACTCTTTCGCGCGTTTTTTTAAGAAATCCGTCAGTCTTTTTGTTGCGTTGTCTTCGGGAAGATACAACGTATCGCCGATAAATTTCGTGAATATCCGCGCCGAGCTCGTATCGTTCCCGCAATCGAGCAAGACGATTTTTATCCGTTCGCCCAGCCACAAAAACGACGCTCCGTCTTTTGCCGCGCAGAGAATCCCGCCTTGTTCCGCCGCTTTTTTCGCGCGTTCCGACTGCCGTACAATCCACGCGCTTTTTTGCGCAAGAAAAGCAAAGATGCGTTCGTCCGCACACCGCGCGGGCGCACGCACCGTTACTTTTCCCAGCCTGTCTACGCATACGGAAACGGTTTTCCTGCGCGAACGTATCAATTCGTACGAAAACGGAAACCGTTTCTCCTCCGGAAGCGGTTCGCCGGCTCCCGGTAAAATCACGCCTCGTAGCCGTTCGGATTGTTGCTCTGCCATTTCCACTGCGAAGCGCACATTTCGTCGATGCCGTATTTCGCTTTCCAGTGCAGTTCTTTTTCCGCCTTATCGGAACAAGCGTAGCACGCCGCGATATCGCCGCTTCTGCGCGGGCAGATTTCGTAGGGAAGCTTTTTGCCGCATGCCTTTTCAAAGGCATGAATCATATCGAGAACGCTGTATCCGTGCCCCGTGCCGAGGTTGTAAATATGCACGCCCGCATCTTTGCAGTATTCGATCGCCGCAATGTGCCCCAGCGCCAGATCCACTACGTGAATATAATCGCGGACGCCGGTTCCGTCGGGAGTATCGTAATCGTTGCCGAACACGCGGATGCACTTGAGTTTTCCGCTTGCCACCTGCGCCACATACGGCATCAGATTGTTGGGAATCCCCTTCGGATCCTCGCCGATTCTGCCGCTTTCATGCGCGCCGACGGGGTTGAAATAACGCAGCAGAATTACGTTCCATTCGTTATCGGACTTATACAAATCCTGCAGCACGGTTTCCAGCATAAGCTTCGTGGAACCGTAGGGATTTGTGGTGGAAAGACGGCAGTTTTCATCGAGCGGAAGCCGTTCGGGCGTACCGTAAACGGTTGCGGAAGAAGAGAAAATAATCTTCTTCACGTTATTTTTCTGCATAACTTCCAGCAGCGTAACCGTACCGCCGATATTGTTTTCGTAATATTTCAAAGGAATCTGACAGCTTTCGCCCACGGCTTTCAGCCCGGCGAAATGAATTACCGCGTCGATTTTATGCGCTTTGAAAATTTTATCCGTGCCCTCTGCGTCGCGGATGTCCGTTTCGTAAAAAGTTACTTTTTTGCCCGTGAGCTCCTCAACGCGGCGAAGACTTTCCTTGCTTGAATTGCAAAGATTATCCATCACCACAACGTTATAGCCCTTGTTTAAAAGTTCCAGCACCGTATGCGAACCGATATAGCCCGCGCCGCCCGTTACAAGAATCGTTTCCATAATCCTTCTGACTCCTTTAAAATTTTTTTCGCCTTCGTTAGACAGGCGATTTTTTTTCTTCTTTAATATTCATACCCGTTTTTACGGGCAACAAACCGAAAAGCGCGCCGTTTTACAGGGATTTCCGCCTTTTTTTCAAAGAGAATCCGCCGTTTTCAAAGCTCTTTTCAGCGCGGCGTAAATTTTTTCTCTCATTTTGCGGTGCGCCGCGGAATTTTTCGGATATTCCGTATAGCCTCTCACGCCAAAATCGTGTAAAATTTTCAGCGTTTTCTTTCTGCCGATATAGCTTTCAAGCGTTTTTAAAACACGATATTCGAAGAACGCTTCGCCGAGCGTTTCCGAACGCAACGAGCCTACCGCGTCGCCCCGCCCCGGATACACCACAAACGAATCGCCCGACGGGAACATCGCTCCCGCCGATGTATCTTCGTAAGGGTTAATTTCCGCATACGAACGCGCCGTATTATAAAAATTAAATCCCCAGTGCAAAAAGCCCTGCACGCCCGTTTCGTACAGCTGCGCGCCGATAATTTTCGTACGCTGCAAAGGCATATTCAGAAATCTGTTCGAATAAAAATCGCGGGCGGGACAGCAGCAATAATACACAAAAAGTTCTTGAATGCCCTTATTTTCAAACGCCGTGTAACTGCTTGTAATCGGCACCGGCACGTCTATGCCGCCTTTTTCGTAAAATTCGTAATGCGAAATCGCGTCCATAACAGGAAAATCGCCGATACGCGCTTTTACGAAATCCCGCAGAAACGTATACTTTTCCAGATGTTCCGCGCCCGGCTCGTCGGTAAGGTGAAAATAACATTTTTTCGCCCAGCCCTGTTTGCGGACAAACCCCGTAAGCTGCGATAAGAACGCGTCTAAAAACGCAAGATATTCCTTCGAATCGGAAGCGGTTTCCCAGCCGAAAATTTTCTTTTCTTCGCCGCTTTCCGTCTTAGCCATGATTTTCGGGCAGCACTTTCCGCCCCACTGCGTAAACAAATGCGAAAATTCAAGGTATTTTATTCCGTGCGCAAACGCAAATTCGCCGAAACGCTTCAACTCGTCAAAATCGAATTCGTAGCCGCCGTCCGCGGCAACCGTTACGCCGATCAGTTGCGCCGTGCGCCGCTCCCCGCCGATTTCCGTATCGAGCGGCGGCGTGAAAAGCGGCGTTAAAAGCATATTGTTGCCCGCACGCACGTATTCGCGAAGGTATCCTTCGAAAACGCCGTAAAACCCGTCGTCGAACAGTTTTACGCCGTGCTTCGCTTCGATGCCGTCATAATGCATCCAGTTGGTGATTTTCAAATCCGATTCCGCCGCGGAAACGGGCAGCACTTCCAGGCGATAGCTAAGGCGCGAAAGCTCTTTCCCTTCGCGTGTACGCAGGATAAACCGTAGCGCGGATACGCCGGCTTCGAACCCGTCCGGCTTTTCGATGCTTACGTAAAACGCTTTCCACTGCCAGGCAGGCAACACCGCCCCCGTCGCGCCGAAAGGTTTTAACGGATCGGGATATAATCCGGGCTGCGCGGAATATGTGTACGTATCGGGAAACTGCGGAAAATACTGCGCAGGCACAAGCTCTGCCGAACGAATCGTAACATACGGCGCCAACGTGCCGAGCACGTCGATTTTCGCAAGAGCAATCGCGTCGCCGGAATCGTTTTTATATACAAGCTGAAAATTAACGCGTTCGTTTTGCAGAACGGTTTTTCCGCGTTCTTCTCCGCACGGTTCTTCCGCGGGAAACACTTTCTGCATGGAATCTACTATTTTCGCATAGATGTTACTCATCGGTTTTTCTCCGCTTTTCTTCCGCTTTTTCTTCGTCGTCCGTTTCTTCTTCCACCCGTTTCGAACGGATTTTCAGAACTTTCTGTTTTGTTGTTTTCACCACTTTTATTTCGAGAAATTTAAAGCGGATGATTTCGCCCACGGGCGGGATGCCGCCGAATTTTTCCATCACCCAGCCGCCTACCGTGTTCGATTCGAAATTTTCGTCCTCTTCGCTGATGCCGTACAAATCGAAAAATTCTTCGAGATCGCACTTGCCGTCCACCCAGTACTCATCGTCGGAAATTTTCCCGTAAAGCACTTCTTCCTCGTCGTGTTCGTCCCAGATTTCGCCGACGAGTTCTTCCAGAATATCTTCCAGCGTAACTATACCCACCAGCCCGCCGTATTCGTCGGAAACGGCAGCCATATGAATTTTCTGCTTCTGCAGCTGCTTTAAAAGCGACGAAATGCGCGTATATTCCGTAGTGAAAGCGATTTCCTGTACCACGTGCGCGATTTCTTTATCGCCGCGCAGATACGCGTTATAAAAATCGCGTTCGTGAATCAGTCCCACCACGTTATCGATCGTATCTTTGTATACGGGCAGACGGGAAAAGCAATTTTCTTTGAAAACGGAAAAAATTTCGTCCATGTCGGCGTTCATATTCACCGCCACAACGTCTACGCGCGGCACAAGAATATCTTCCACTTTCAGATCGTCGAATTCCAGCGCGGAACGCACGAGTTCCGATTCGTCCTCTTTCAGCGTGCCGTCCTCTTCCGCTTCGTTCACAAGCGAAATCAGCTCTTCGTCCGTTACCGCGTCGTTCGGCTTCAGCCTGAAAATGCGCGCGAGCAATTTTTTATACGCGCCGAAAACGATGCCGAGCGGCGTAAATATCCAGTAAAAGATCTGAATAAACGGGTACAGCCAGAACGCGAATTTTTCGGGATATACGCCCGCGAAATATTTCGGCGTAATTTCGCCGAAAATCAACACGGCAATCGTCATTACCACTGTGGATACGGTAGTCGCGTCCAAGGTCGATTCCGCGAGCAAATTCGTAAACAACACCGTAGCAAGCGCCGAAGCCGTTAAGTTTACGATATTGTTTCCGATAAGTATCGTCGTAATCAGTTTATCGTATTTTTCTTCCGCCAGCTTATAAACGCGCTTCGCGTTTTTCTTGCCGAGCGCGATCATACTCTTGATTTTGATTCTGTTCGCGCACGAATACGCCGTTTCCGTAGCCGAAAACAAACCGGATAAAATCACCATTACGACGATTGCGATAGTTAGGGGTACCATTGATTCGTATTATTCCTCCGTGGAAAAGCCGATATTTTTCACCTTTCCAGTTTTTTATTATAGTATATTTCGTCTGCTTTGTCAAGATAACTGACGGGGGCTGAATAAAAATTCTTCCCGATTGCATAAAAAAAGGAGCCGCAGCCCCTTTTTTTGTTTTTCTTTTCGTCTTGCGGCGCATTTTTCACCGTATTTTTCCGTTTCGCCGCCGCAAAAACGCACTTTCTTTTTCCGGGCGTTTTCAACGGAAGTTATTTCACCGACTGCGCTTTTTCTTTCTGAATTACGTCGTGCGCGCCGCCTTCCACGATGCTCGTAGCCGAAACAAGGGTAAGCTTTGCTTTTTCCTGCAATTCTTTAATGGTAAGCGCGCCGCAGTTGCACATCGTGGATTTCACTTTCGAAAGCGAAATCGCCACGTTGTCTTTCAGCTTGCCCGCGTAAGGAACGTACGAATCCACGCCCTCTTCGAAAGACAGCTTTTTATCGCCGCCGAGATCGTAACGCTGCCAGTTCCTTGCACGCGCCGATCCTTCGCCCCAATATTCTTTAAAGTAATTGCCGCCCATCATAATCTTGTTCGTAGGGCTTTCGTCGAAACGTGCAAAATATCTGCCGAGCATCACGAAATCCGCGCCCATTGCAAGCGCCAGCGTAATATGGTGATCGTACACGATGCCGCCGTCCGAACACACGGGAACGTACACGCCCGTTTCCTGATAATATTTATCGCGTTCCTTGCATACTTCGATAAGCGCCGTTGCCTGACCTCTGCCGATGCCTTTCGTCTCGCGCGTAATGCAAATCGAACCGCCGCCGATACCCACTTTTACGAAATCGGCTCCGCAATCGGCAAGGAAACGGAAGCCGTCGGCGTCCACTACGTTACCGGCGCCCACTTTCACGCTGTCGCCGTATTTGCCGCGGATCCATGCAATCGTACGCTTCTGCCATTCGGAAAAGCCCTCGGAAGAATCGATACACAGTACGTCCGCCCCCGCTTCCAGCAGAGCCGGAACGCGTTCTTCGTAATCGCGCGTGTTAATGCCGGCGCCTACAACGTAACGTTTTTCGTTATCGAGAAGTTCGTTCGGGTTCTGCTTGTGCGAATCGTAATCTTTGCGGAACACGAAATAACGAAGTTTCCCGTCTTTCGTGATAATCGGCAGCGAATTGAGCTTATTATCCCAGATAATGTCGTTCGCTTCTTTCAGAGAAACGCCCTCGTTTGCCGTTACAAGCTTTGCAAACGGCGTCATGAATTCTTTTACTTTCGTAGCGGTATCCATACGGCTGACGCGATAATCGCGGCTGGTAACGATGCCGACAAGCTTCCCTTCCGCCGTGCCGTCTGCCGTAACCGCCACCGTGGAGTGTCCCGTTTTTTCTTTCAGGGCAATCACGTCCGCCAGAGTATCTTCGGGCGATACGTTGGAATCGCTGGTAACAAAGCCCGCTTTATGATTTTTTGCGCGAGCCACCATAGCGGCTTCGTCCGCAACCGACTGCGAACCGTAGATAAACGAAACGCCGCCTTCCGTAGCCAGCGCGATTGCCATTTTATCGCCGGAAACGGACTGCATGATAGCCGATACCATAGGAATATTCATGGTAATTTTCGGCTGTTCGCCCTTTCTGAATTTTACGAGCGGCGTTTGCAAGGAAACGTTTGCCGGAATCGCTTCCGCCGAAGAATATCCGGGGATAAGCAGATATTCGTTAAAAGTATGCGAAGGTTCGTCGATGTAAGTCGCCATAGTAGTTTTCTCCTTTACGTAAATGATTTATGTTGCCGCAGGCGGTTTCCGCATATTTTCTTTGCGAAAGCCGCCCGGATATTGCCGTTAAAACAGCCCTGTGATTTCGCCGTTTTCGTTGACGTCGATATTTTCCGCCGCGGGAATTTTCGGCAGCCCCGGCATCGTCATGATATCGCCCGTAAGCGCCACGATAAAGCCCGCTCCCGCGGAAACTTTCAGATTCCGCACCGTTACTTCGAAATTTTCCGGCGCGCCGAGTTTTTGCGGATCGTCCGAAAACGAATACTGCGTTTTTGCAATACACACGGGCAGATCGCCGAATCCGAGTTCCCGCAATTTTTCCGCCTGTTTTTTCGCGTTCGGCGTAAATGCAACGCCTTTACCGCCGTATACTTTTTTCGCGATGACGTCGATTTTCTCTTCCGTCGTCAGCTCGTCGGGGTATGCAAAGCGGAAGCTTTCTTCGCCTGCGGGAGAAGCTTCGCACAGTCTTACCACTTCTTTCGCAAGCGCTTCGGCTCCTTTTCCGCCTTCCGCCCATACGTTTGAAAGACAAACTTTCACGCCCAGCTTTTCGCATTCCTCTTTCACGCAGTCGATTTCCGCCCGCGTATCCGAAGGAAAACGGTTAAGCGCCACCACGCACGGCAACCCGTAAACGTTTTTCACGTTTGAAACGTGCCGCAACAAATTCGGGAGTCCGTTTTTCAGTGCTTCGACGTTCTCTTCGGCAAGCTCCGTTTTTTTCAGCCCGCCGTGCATTTTCAGGGCGCGCACCGTTGCCACCACCACCGCGGCGGCAGGTTTCAGTCCGGACTGACGGCACTTGATATCGAAAAACTTTTCCGCGCCGAGATCCGCCCCGAATCCGGCCTCGGTAACAACGTAATCTCCGAGCTTCAAAGCGGTTTTCGTAGCAATCGCCGAATTGCAGCCGTGTGCGATGTTTGCAAACGGACCTCCGTGCACCAGCGCGGGCGTACCTTCCAGCGTCTGCACCAGATTCGGCTTCAGAGCGTCTTTCAACAGCGCCGTCATCGCGCCCGCAGCTTTCAGATCGCCGCAGGTTACGGGGCGATCGTTCGTATCGTACGCCACAACGATTTTTTTCAGGCGTTCTTTTAAATCGCTCAGCGACGAAGCAAGGCACAAAACCGCCATCACCTCGCTTGCCACCGTAATATCGAAACCGTCCTCGCGCGGGGTGCCGTTTGTTTTTCCGCCCAGCCCGTCCACGATATTCCGCAACTGCCTGTCGTTCATATCGACGCAGCGGCGCCAGGTGATTTTGCGTACGTCGATATTCAGCGCGTTTCCCTGCTGAATATGATTATCCAGCATAGCGGCAAGAAGATTGTTTGCCGCGCCGACGGCGTGAAAATCGCCCGTGAAATGCAGATTGATGTCTTCCATCGGCACCACCTGCGCATATCCGCCGCCCGCAGCGCCGCCTTTGATACCGAACACGGGCCCCAGCGAAGGTTCTCTGAGCGCCGCCACGGCATTTTTTCCTATTCTGCGCAAACCGTCGGCAAGACCTATCGCGGTAGTGGTTTTCCCCTCGCCGGCGGGCGTAGGAGAAATCGCCGTTACAAGCACGAGTCTGCCGTCTTTTTTTCCGGCGTTATCTCTTAAAAACGACAAATCGATTTTCGCCTTGTATTTTCCGTAAGGTTCGATATATTTTTCGCCGATTCCCGCCGTTTCCGCGATTTCGTAAATCGGTTTCAGTTTTACTCGCCGCGCGATTTCTATATCCGTTAAAAAATTTTTTGCTTCCGGCATACGTTTTTCCTCCGTACTTTTCTTCGTCCGCCACAGACGCGCAAGCCCGCGTGCGCGGAACGCCCGCGCTTACTTTATATTTTTAAAAGTATACCACAAAGCGCCGCGGACTGTCAAGAGAATTTTCGATTATGCTGCGATTCGTCCGTCGTTTTTCGGTAATTTTCAAAACTTTTTTTAAAAGTTGCAAAACTCCGCGAAAAAACATAAGCAAACCGCCCCTGTCGATATCGGTATTATAACTCTTTTCGATAAAAAAGTCAAACGCATCAACCGGCAACGTATGCTTTCCGCCCTTGCCGCAAAGGAAGTTTATGCCGCCGCGATAACGACGGCGCATATTTTCGGAACAAAAGCGAAAAAGAGCGATACCGACGCAACAACGCAAAGACGGCGTTTGAAACAGAGAAAAAACGGAAATACTTGCGTTATGGCTATTTTTTATACTTTCGTCGGCACATATCTGCTTGCAATCAATTTTTATGCTTTTTTGCTTGTAAAAAATCTCAAAGACGAAACAGACGGAACCGATAATTTTAAAAAATCGGACGGAAGATTGTTTCTGACGGGTTTGCTCGGCGGCGCGCTTACAATTTATATATGCCTTTTCGTTTTTAAATACAGGCAAAAAAGTCTGTTTTTAATGATACTGATGCCTTTGCTCGTTGTTCTGAACGTTTATCTCACGATTCTCGCCATACGTTCCGGATTTTCTTTTTTTATCGTTGCAAAATAATTCGTGTTATTATATCCTGCAAATCAGATGTTCCGAAATGCCCGAAAAGAAATTTTTTTAAATTTTTTGGAAAATTTTCGAAAAATACGGAAAAAAACGTTGACATTCGTTTTGAAAAGTGTTATTATATACAAGCGCGTTGATGCGAGAGATAAAGGAATTGCGGGTGTAGTTCAATGGTAGAATTCCAGCCTTCCAAGCTGGCCGCGTGGGTCCGATTCCCATCACCCGCTCCACAGTTTTTTTTGCCGAGAGGCAAGATTGACGAGCGTTTGATATGCGCCTGTAGCTCAGTTGGATAGAGCAACGGCCTTCTAAGCCGTGTGTCGGGGGTTCGAATCTCTTCAGGCGCACCAAATAAACGGCGGGTGTAGCTCAGT
>UQPN01000002.1 GCA_900542935.1 uncultured Eubacteriales bacterium | reverse complement strand
GACTGGAGTTTAAATGGCTACGCCAACCGGCTGATTGATTTGGGATAGTAACGAGTTGTGCGCATGTTGTGGACACATATGAAATGGATGCGAGGGGTGGTGTTATGTGAACCGGGTGAGAGGAGAGATGAACTCCTAAAAATTGGGTTGTGGGAAAAACAGTGGAGAAAGTGGAAAACTATCCGGTACTGAACAGGGAATTTCCTGTGGAAAGTCTTGTGGATACTGTGGATAACTCTGATTTATCGTGAAAAACAGTGTAATTATGAAAACTGCACAGGAGTTGCAGCGAAAAAAATCAGGTTGCGCTTTTTTGAAAAAACGGAAAAAGTCGAGCACTTTTTTCCCGAAATACAGGTGAGAAGAACAGAGAGTGTCCACTTGTTGTGGACGAACTGGAGGCGCGTTGCGCGCTCTTTCCTATATTTGCGGTACGTAAAGGTATGAGACTGCGGTGAAAAATTTATACTTGCTTTTTGGGCTGTTTGTGGTATAATCAATAAGCGATATTTGTTTGCGCACCGTGTAGCGCTTCCCATTCTCGCTCAGTCAGATTTGCTACTGTGGCTCAGCTGGTAGAGCAGCTGATTCGTAATCAGCAGGTCGCCGGTTCAAGTCCGGCCAGTAGCTCCACCTTTACGGAAATCAAAACCGTAAACGGAAAAAGCACAAGATACAACGTCTTGTGCTTTTTTATTGCTATATTTCACGGTTTCATGCTTCGCAGAATATTTGAATTCAGAAGCTGCATTTTGACCTATTTCCCAAAAAACAGGACTCGAACCGCCCCCTATTTCATACAGAAATACAATTCAATCGAGAATTTTCCCGTCCGCGGAAATCGTAACCACCTGCCACGGAATAAACTTTCCGCTTTTTTGCAACGCGTTTTTCGCCGCATTTTCCAGCCCGCCGCAGCAAGGCACTTCCATGCGCACGACGGTTACGCTTTTAATATCGTTCCCGCCGATGATTTCCGCCAGTTTATCCGAATAATCTACGCCGTCCAGTTTCGGGCAGCCGATCAGCGTGATATGTCCCTTGATAAAATCCTCGTGAAACGCCGCATAGGCATACGCCGTGCAATCGGCGGCAATCAATAACTTTGCGCCGTCGAAATACGGAGCGTTCGCAGGAACCAGTTTTATCTGCACCGGCCATTGCGCCAGTCGGCTGACAGGCTTCGCGCAAACCGATTCCGCCCCCGCGTTTTCCGCGCGATCTATTTTTTTCGACTGCATTCCGGGGCATCCGCAAGGCAAAGACATCCCCTCTTTTTTCATTTTTTCCTGCATCTTCTTCCGCTTGTTTTCCAAAACGGCTTGTTCATCGTAAGCAACCGCTTCCCGTTCCGCAAACGAAATGGCGCCGACGGGGCAGGCAGGCAGACAATCCCCCAGCCCGTCGCAGTAATCGTCCCGCATCAGTTTCGCTTTGCCGTCCTCCATGGCAATCGCGCCCTCGTGGCAGGCGGCGGCGCAGGCCCCGCATCCGTTACATTTTTCCCGATCGATTTCGATAATCCTTCTTTTCATAACATACCTCCTTGACTTTACGCCTATATTATAGTATAATAGCAGCGAAAAGTCTGTTGAATTTTCAACGAAAAAGGATGATTATGAAAGAATTTTTACCCGTTCTTCGTTCTTCCGTCCTCCTTTCGGGGATTTCCGAAGAAGAACTTATCTCTATGCTCGCCTGTCTTGACGTAAAAACGAAAAGCTACCCCAAAGACGCGTTTCTCTTTCGCGCCGGCGATACCGCCGAATCTATCGGTCTCGTCCTTTCCGGAACGGTTCTGATTATACAGGAAGACGTCTGGGGCAACCGGAACATTATTTCGAAAGCGGCGCCGGGGCAGACGTTTGCCGCGGCTTATGCCTGCGCGCCCGGCTCCGTCATGGACGTAAGCGTTTCCGCCGAAACACCCGTTACCGTCATGTTTCTTAACGTAAACCGCGTCATGCACACGTGTCCGTCCGCCTGCTCCCGCCACAGCCGTATTATCCTGAATCTGCTGGGCGAACTCGCAGAAAAAAACCTGCGTTTCGCCGAAAAACTCACGCATATCGGGCAGCGCACCACGCGCGCAAAGCTTATGTCCTACTTCTCTGCCGAAGCGCAACGGCTCGGCAGATGCGAATTCGATATTCCGTTTTCCAGGCAACAACTCGCGGATTATCTTGCGGTAGAACGCAGCGGCTTATCGCTTGAACTCGGAAAAATGCAACGCGAAGGACTTCTGGAGTTTCATAAAAACCATTTTATCCTGAAAGCGGACGCGTCGTCCGTTCGTTTCCGTCCGTGATAAATGCGCACCGCCGCCGTTCTTAAAACCGCCGCAATAGCAAACCCCGACGGGTATTTTATACGGTATACGCCCCGGAAAAAGCCAGATACGCCATACAAACCTCCGCCTGCACCCGACGCAAATCCCTCGCATACACGATTCCGGACGATATTTCTTTCAGATCCGCGGAAAAATCTTTGCATAGTTCCGCGCAACGTTTCGAAGCGCCGTCTTTCCCTGTAATGCTTTTCGCCAATGCAGAGCAAACCAGCGCCGTGCTTTTCGCCGTTTCTTTCAGCGCCGATTGCCCCATTTCCCCGTTTTCCGCCGCTTTCGCAGCAAAATAAAGCGCGTCCGCACAACCGTCAAGCGTGTTCAGAATCCCCGTGATTTCGCTTTTTCGCCGTTTTTGCTCCCTCGTCCTCAAATAAATCGTACCGCAACCACGCGGCACTATCATAGTTTCTTCTTTTTTTAAATCGGAAAACGTCTTTTGCGCCTCTTGCGCTTCCTCTTTGCCGTTGCTCCCCGCATAGCACGCAAGCACGGCGTACTCTCCGCTTTCGGTACGAAGCTCAACGCCCGCGCCTCCGGAAAGAAAAGCTTCCGCCAGACAGCTTTCGCTGCATTCTTCCGCCGCAACAAGAAAATAATAACTTTTATTTACAACGATTTCTTCCGCCCTTTCCGTCCGATACGAAAATACCAGCGAAAACGCAATCGTTGCCGTCGCCGCGGCAAACGCCGCGCCGCCCGATAATTTTTTTAGCCGATTTTGATTCCGACCTCTGAAAAAATTCTCCGTCATACGCTATCGTATGCGGCGAAAATTTTCTTTTATTCTGTTTTTGCCGAAATATTTAAACGCCCCGTCGCAACTTATCCCGATACAGCGGTCGCGCAGTCTGCAATCTGCGTTCCTGTAAAATAAACAGCAGCACTGCCAGCAATTCGAACGGCAACGGACAAAATTCTCCGGGATTCACCATGCTCATCAGCAGCACGCCGAGATAAGAAAGCCCCAGCACGAATCCCCAGCTGTCCGCTTTCGTAAATACAAGCTTCGCGCGGTTATACAGCTGATAGCCGTAACAAACCACGCCGATCAGCCCCATGCCGCCGATAATCTGCGCCGGCATCATATGGTACCAGGTCAGCGCGCCTTTTTTGCGTTCCGTTTCGTATAAAATATCCGTGTCCAGAAGTCCGTACCCGGAAATCGGGCGTTTGAAAAATTTATCCACGGCTTCCCAGATCATCTTGTATCGCGTTTCGTTTTTCACGTCTACGTCAAACCGCGGCAAAATCCACTTAATCAATGCCGGAAGCATCACGCATACGCCGATCGCCAACGCGCCGAGGCAAACGTACAGTCTGATTTTTCTTCCTTTCTTCGTTTTCCCCGAAAAAATCCAGAATACCACGCAAACGGCAAATTCGATACACCCGAACAAAAATCCCCCGCGCGATCTCGTCAGCGCAAGAAACGCCAGCACAAGCACCGTCAAAAACGCCGCCGCAGGCTTTCTTTTGGCAAGATACAGCGGAAAAGGCATCACAAACATCAGAAGCGTGGAAAGATTGTTCCGCGAAAACCCTTCCGGGTACAAATTCACGATGCTTTTTTCAATATAAAGTTTGTAGTACCCGTTGGCAATCATAAATCCGCAAAGCATGCCGTATGCCGTCATCATAAAAGCGAATTTATAGCGGTCCTCTTTCTTGTCGTCGTAAAATTCCGAACGCATCAGCGCATATGCGAACAGCATTCCGAATCCCAAACCGAAAAAATAATAGCCGCCGTATACGTAATCCGATAAAGAAAATCTTCCCAGCCCGCCGAGACTGATCGCAACGCCTGCCGCAAAAATTCCTTTCGCGCTTTCACCGAACGCAAAAGACTTATGGTATACCACAAAATGGTAAATTAGCGCGACAAGCACCACGGGCACGTATTTGATGTATCCGATATAGAGATTGTAAGAATTGTAACGGTTGGTCGTAATCGTGCAGATAATCAGAAACGGCAACGTCGTAGCGCGTATATCGTCGCATATCGCAAGAATCGCGGCGATCAGCGCCACAAAGCAAATCGCCCCCAGCACTTCCTGTTTGATAAACACAAAAAAGCAGGCAATCAGCACCTGTAAAACGTAAAACGAACGACTGTTCAGAAATTCCCGCACCGCCCGCAACGCGCCCGCGCGAACGCCTCTCTTTTTATCCGTATCCCGCGCTTCCTCTTCGGTCGCACGCGTTTCGGTTATGTACATAACTTTTATTTTTCCTTTTTATTTTCTTCCGTCGGCTCGGATGTTTTCGCTTCCGCCAGCTGCTTGCCGCAAGCGGCGCAGAACGCGGATTTTTTCGGTACTTTCGCCCCGCAATACGGGCAGACGTTCTGTCTGCGCGCTTGCATCAGCGGCGATAAAAACAGACAAACGGAAGCGCCGAGCGCGGATATTCCTCCCGCAAACAGCAACATGCACGCCGTGAAAAAGCGCGAATGGTCGCTGTCGCCGTTACTTTTCGCAAACAATACGCACGATACGGCAAACAACACAACCGCCGCCGCCAGCAGCCCCATCGATACGTAAAACAAAATTTTATCCTTCTTTTTCAACGGACTGTTTTTCTTATATTTTTTCTTCATCAACCCGCCCTCCTCAGGCAATAGCGCAAAAAAATATCTGCCACCTATCAAGTATAGCAGATATTTGTTTTTTAATCAAGGTAAAAGACGGGGCTTTTCGATATTTTCGATTTTTTTACGTCCAGAATCCGCTGATTTGAAGAACCTCTGAATTTTAAACGGATATTTTTCTGCGCTTCTATGAATTCGCCGTCCACCAGCACGTCGAAAAGAGAAATCAATTCTTCCGTAACTTCCGTGTTTTTCTCCTGTTCTTTTAAAAGCCCCGTCGCCGGGTCGAAAACGTTTCCCGTGTAACACCAGATGCTTTTTTCGGGAAATCTTTTCTTCACTTCTTTTACAAACGGCAGCAACGCCCGCTGATTTTCGGGTTCCAGCGGCTCTCCGCCCAAAAGCGAAAGCCCCGCGATATAATCCGCTTTCAATCCTTCGTAAATACTTTCCCGCACGGATTCGTCAAACGGCTTCCCGTAAGAAAAATCCCACGCCACGGCGTTGAAACAATCTTTGCAGCGGCGGGTGCAACCGGAAACGAACAGCGAAATTCTCACGCCCTCTCCGTTTGCAATATCCGTCCACTTAATCGTCGCGTAATTCATATTTCACCCCGCCCGAGCGCCGCAATATCAAAGATGCAGCACTCTGTCTTTGATTTCCTGCGTACGCCCCTGATTCCAGTACTGCGTGCCGATATACCCGCAAGTTCTTCTCGCCACGTTCATCTTCGATTGATCCCGGTTTTTGCAGCACGGGCACTCCCACACCAGCTTACCCGATTCGTCCGTTACAATCTGAATTTCTCCGTCGTACCCGCACACCTGGCAATAATCGCTCTTCGTATTCAGCTCCGCGTACATGATATTTTCGTAAATAAACTGCATCACGGAAAGCACTGCGGGAATGTTGTCCTGCATGTTCGGCACTTCCACATAGCTGATGGCGCCGCCGGGAGAAAGCTGCTGAAATTCGCTTTCGAATTTCAGTTTGGTAAACGCGTCTATCTTCTCGCTTACGTGCACGTGATACGAATTCGTGATATAGTTTTTATCGGTAACGCCCTCTATCACGCCGAACCGCTTCTGCAAACACTTCGCGAATTTATAAGTAGTGCTTTCCAGCGGAGTTCCGTACAGCGAAAAATCGATGTTTTCCTTCGCTTTCCACTCCTTGCACTTGTCGTTCATGTGCTGCATCACGGCAAGCGCGAACGGCTTCGCATCTTCGTCCGTATGCGATTTACCCGTCATATACTTTGTGCATTCGTACAGCCCCGCATACCCCAGCGAAATCGTGGAATAGCCGCCGTACAGCAGTTTGTCTATCGTTTCGCCTTTTTTCAGCCGCGCCAGCGCGCCGTACTGCCACAAAATCGGCGCCGCGTCCGATACCGTGCCTTTCAGGCGGTTATGCCTGCACATCAGAGCGCGGTAGCAAAGGTCCAGCCGTTCGTCGAAAATCTGCCAGAATTTCTTCTCGTCCTTGCCGGAAGAAAGCGCCACGTCCACCAGATTGATGGTAACGACGCCCTGATTGAATCTGCCGTAATACTTCGGTTTTCCGTTCTCGTCCACATACGGCGTCAGAAAGCTGCGGCAGCCCATACAGGTATAGCAATGTCCTTCGCCGTTCTTGTCCACCTTGTATTCCAGCATCTTCTTTTCGGAAATATAATCGGGCACCATTCTCTTCGCCGTACATTTCGCCGCCAGCTCGGTCAGATACCAATATTTCGAATCTTTCGTGATATTATCGGGTTCCAGCACGTAAATCAACTTCGGGAAAGCGGGCGTAATCCACACGCCCGATTCGTTTTTCACGCCCTGAATCCGCTGCTTCAGCGTTTCTTCGATAATCACGGCAAGGTCCGCTTTCTCCTGCTCGCTGCGCGCCTCGTTCAGGTACATGAACACCGTAACGAACGGCGCCTGCCCGTTGGTGGTAAGCAGAGTAACCACCTGATACTGTATCATCTGAATACCCTTTCTCACCTCGTCGCGAAGACGTTTTTCGGCAATCTGAGCAATGTGCGCCTCGTCCGTGATATCCACCAGCGCCAGTTCGTCCGCCACTTCTTTGCGGATTTTTTTACGGCTGATATCCACGAACGGCGCAAGATGCGTCAGCGAAATGCTCTGTCCGCCGTACTGGTTGGAAGCCACCTGCGCGATAATCTGCGTGGCGATGTTGCACGCCGTAGAAAAGCTGTGCGGCTTTTCGATCAGCGTACCGGAAATCACGGTGCCGTTCTGCAGCATATCTTCCAGATTCACGAGGTCGCAGTTGTGCATGTGCTGCGCAAAATAATCCGCGTCGTGGAAATGAATAATCCCCTCGTCGTGCGCCGCCACGATATCTTCGGGCAGCAGAATACGGCGCGTCAGATCCTTGGAAACTTCGCCCGCCATATAATCGCGCTGCACGCTGTTCACCGTGGGGTTCTTATTCGAATTTTCCTGTTTCACTTCTTCGTTGTTGCATTCGATCAGCGTAAGAATATGCGCGTCCGTCGTGTTCGCCTTTCTCGCCAGCGCGCGGGAATAACGGTACGTTATGTACTTCCTCGCAAGCGAGAAAGCGTTCATCGCCATCAGACGGTCCTCCACCATATCCTGAATTTCTTCCACGGAAACGGAGCGCCCCATGTGATTGCACTCTTTTTCCACGTCGGCGGCAAGTCTTACGATTTTGTCGTTCGAAATTTTCGCAAAATCGTCCATCTCCTCGTTCGCGCGGCATACCGCATGAACGATTTTATCTCTGTCGAATACAACTTCCTGTCCGTTTCTTTTAATAATCTTCATAGCCTTTTCGTCCTCCCTTTTTTTTCTTCCCCGTCGTTACCGAAAAAAATACACTCCGCGAAAAACCGATCACCGATGCACGCAAAGCATTTTTTGTAAAAAACACAATATATAGTTGCGATGGTACTTAATATTATACCATATTTTGTGGCATTGTCAAGCGTATGAATCCCCTGCGCGTCGATTCCTGTTATAAAAAAAACTTATAGCCCGTATAAAAACCCGAAGCGAAAAACGTTGTTTTTCTTCGGGTTTTATCTTCGTATCGCACAGTAACCGCGCGGATTTTCGCTCCGCCGTCGCTTGCAAATATAGAAAAATAATATACCGGGGAAATTACATTCCGCCAAAAACATTCAACGGTAATTTTCCACTTCTTCGCGCGTCGGTACCGACTGCTGCGCCCCCACTCTCGTGCATGCGATGCTTGCCGCCTTGCTCCCGAAAGCGCACGCTTCTTCCATGGTCTTTCCTTCCGAAAGATACGCGCAAAGCCCGCCGCACAGCGTATCTCCCGCCGCCGTGGTGTCTATTGCTTTCACCTTGATGCAAGGGTAAGTTTTTGCGCCGTCTTTTTCTGCGATTTCGTATCCCTTCGCGCCGAGCGTGGTTACGATTTTATGTATTCCCGCCGCAAACAACGCCTCTTTTCCGCCGAACAGCGCCAGTTCGCTTTCGTTCGGAGTAATCAGATCCACATACGGGAAGTACGCCGCGATGCTCTTATTTGCAGGCGCGGGATTCAGCACGGTGTACAGCCCCTTTTCTTTCGCCTTTTTCAAGCCGTAACCAACAATTTCAATGGGGTTTTCCAGCTGCGTGAGATATACGTCTCCCTCGCCGGCGTCTTTCAGAAATTCGTCGATGTCCTCTTTCGTCAGACAGGCGTTCGCCCCTTTGTCCAGAATGATTCGGTTATTGTTTTCCGTTACGATAATCATGGCGATGCCCGTCGACACGCCGTTTTCTTTGCGAACGTGCGAAACGTCCGCTCCGGCGTTTTTCAGATTAGCCAACAACGTATCGCCGAAGGAGTCGTTTCCGACAACGCCGCACATTTTCACTTTTCCGCCCAGTTTTGCGGCAGCCGTCGCCTGATTCGCGCCTTTTCCGCCGCCGTTGGTAATAAAATTGCTCCCCGTAATCGTTTCTCCCGCTACGGGCATATACGGGCTTTCGATGCGAAGGTCCATATTCAGACTTCCCGCCACATATATCATAGTCTTTCCTCCTTTTCTGTAAAAAATCATGCAAGAAAGCATAAAAACGGAGCCTCGCGGTAAAAGCACGAAGCTCCGTTTCAAACGATCTACCGTCTTGTCAAACGATTATTTCTTCATTCCTTCTTCCACGGCAACCGCCACGGCAACCGTAGCGCCCACCATCGGGTTGTTGCCCATACCGATGAGTCCCATCATCTCCACGTGCGCGGGAACGGACGAAGAGCCCGCAAACTGCGCGTCGGAGTGCATTCTGCCCATCGTATCGGTCATGCCGTACGAAGCGGGACCGGCAGCCATGTTGTCGGGGTGCAGGGTTCTGCCCGTACCGCCGCCGCTGGCAACGGAGAAGTATTTCACGCCGTTTTCAACGCACCACTTCTTGTAGGTGCCCGCAACGGGATGCTGGAAACGGGTAGGGTTCGTGGAGTTGCCGGTAATGGAAACGCCCACGTGTTCTTTCTTCATAATCGCAACGCCTTCGGTAACGTCGTCCGCGCCGTAGCACTTTACTTTTGCGCGGTCGCCGGTAGAAAACGCCTTTTCATACACCACTTCCACCGTTTCGGTAGCGTGATCGAACTTCGTTTCCACAAACGTGAAGCCGTTGATTCTCGAAATGATATACGCCGCGTCTTTGCCGAGACCGTTCAGAATAACGCGCAGCGGATTCTTTCTCACTTTGTTCGCGTTCTGAGCAATGGAAATCGCGCCTTCCGCCGCCGCAAACGATTCGTGTCCCGCAAGGAAGCAGAAGCATTCCGTTTCTTCGGAAAGGAGCATCGCGCCGAGATTGCCGTGTCCCAGACCTACCAGACGGTTTTGCGCCACCGAACCGGGAACGCAGAACGCCTGCAGACCGATACCGATCGCCGCCGCCGCGTCGCTTGCCTTCTTGCAGCCTTTTTTAATCGCGATCGCAGCGCCTACGGTGTACGCCCATACGGCGTTTTCAAAGCAGATCGGCTGCGTGCCTCTCACGATCTTATCGCAATCGACGCCCTTGGAAAGGCAGATCTCTTTGCATTCTTCCACGGAAGAAATTCCGTATTCTTTCAAAACGCCGTTGATTTTATCGATTCTTCTTTCATAACCTTCGAATAATGACATTGCCGTAACCTCCCTGCCTTACTCTTTGCGTGGGTCGATGAATTTCACCGCACCCTGCTCCGCAGTAAATCTGCCGTAGTGTCCCATCGCCTTCTTGTACGCTTCGTTGGGCTCCATACCCTTCTTGATGAAGTCGGTCATTTTGCCGAGCGATACGAATTCGTAGCCGATGACTTCGTTGTTTTCGTCCAGAGCGAGGCGGGTTACGTAACCTTCCGCCATTTCAAGGTAACGAACGCCTTTCTGCAACGTGGAATACATCGTACCCACCTGAGAACGGAGTCCTTTGCCGAGGTCCTCAAGCCCTGCGCCTACCACCAGACCGTCCTCGGAGAAAGCGGATTGCGAACGCCCGTATGCAATCTGCAGGAAGAGTTCGCGCATCGCGGTATTGATCGCGTCGCAAACAAGGTCGGTATTCAAAGCTTCCAGCGGGGTTTTTCCGGGAAGAATTTCAGCCGCCATAGCCGCCGAATGCGTCATACCGGAACAGCCGATCGTTTCCACCAGCGCTTCCTGAATGATGCCGCCTTTGATGTTCAGCGAAAGCTTGCAGGCGCCCTGCTGAGGAGCGCACCAGCCCACGCCGTGGGTAAAGCCGCTGATGTCTTTGATTTCCTTCGCGTGAATCCACTTGCCCTCTTCGGGGATAGCGGCATTCTCGTGTCGTGCGACGCCCGCGCCTTTCGCAACGCAGTACATCTGTTCAACTTCCTGTGAGATTGTCATAATGTCCTCTCCTCCATAAAAATTAACGTCTTTAGATTGTTTTCATTGTGCGCGGGGCGGACAAGCCCCGATCGCCTATAACAGTATAGCACATCCGAAAAATTTTTTCAACCTCTTCAAAGCAAATTTTTTCCGCTTTTGAAAAAATTTTTTTTGATTTTTCCAAAACCGGACGTTCGCCGTCCGTTTTTCTTCCGCCGTACGCCTTCTATTCCGGGCGGCGGAAAAAATTTTACAGGTATTTTCCCGTAACGCTTTCCGGGTTTTCGGCGATTTCTTCGGGCGTTCCCTCCGCCACGATTCTGCCGCCCGCGCTTCCTCCGCGCGGTCCCATATCGATGATATAATCCGCGTTTTTAATCATATCGAGGTCGTGTTCTATCACCACCACCGTCGCGCCGTTTTGAATCAGCCCGTCAAACACTTTCAGAAGCACGCCCACGTCCTGCGGGTGCAATCCTATCGTCGGTTCGTCGAATACGAAAACCGCGTCGTCCTGCGTCCGCTTCAGCTCCGTCGCCAGTTTCAGCCGCTGCGCTTCCCCGCCCGAAAGCGCGGGCGTGCTTTCGCCGAGCGTCAGATATCCGAGCCCCAGTTCCGTCAGCGTTTCCGCTTTTTCGCGGATTTTCTTATGCTTTTCAAACAACCGCACGGCTTCTCCCGCGGTAACGTTCATCAGCTCCGAAATCGTATACGTTCTGCCGCACAATTCCGTTTTCGCTTCGTCCGCCCGCTTTGCGTATCTCCTGCCTCCGCAATCGGGGCAGATGATTTCCACGTCCGGCAAAAACTGAATATCCATCGAAATTTCGCCCGTTCCGTCGCAGGTTGGGCAACGCAGGCTTCCCGTATTGTACGAAAAATCGTTAACTTTCCAGCCGTGCGCTTTCGCTTCCGCCGTGCCGGCGAAAATCTTTCTTAAATCGTCCAGAATTCCCGAATACGTCGCCACGGTAGAGCGCACGTTAATGCCTATCGGCGTCGCGTCTATCAGGTTCACGCGGCGGATGCCTTCCGCGAAAAGGAACTTAATATGCGAAGGCATTTTTTCACCGTTGATTTTCGCCTGTAACGCGGGCACAAGGCTTTCCAGCACCGTCGTGGTTTTACCGCTTCCGGAAACGCCCGTAACCACGCTCAGCCGCCCTTTCGGAATTTTCACGTCCAGCGCGCGCACGGTATGCAACGGCCCCGTAGCCAGTTCGATGACGCCTTTTTCAAACATTTCGTCTTTCACGGCGCGTACGCGTACGTTCACGTTCTTTTTCCCGGAAAGGTAGCCGCCGATCACCGAACGCTCATTGTTTTCCACCTCTGAAACGCTTCCGCACGCCAGTACGTTTCCGCCCGATTTTCCCGCGCCCGCACCCATTTCAATCACGTAATCGGCGGCGCTTATCACCCGCGTATCGTGGTCGACAACCGCCACGGAATTGCCGCGCTTCACAAGGTCGCGTATCACGGCAAGCAGCCCGTCCACGTTGGCGGGATGCAGCCCTATCGACGGCTCGTCCAGCACGTATAAAACGCCGGTCGTTTTATTTCTCACCGCCCGCGCCAGCTGAATCCGCTGCAACTCTCCCGTCGAAAGAGTGTTCGCAGCTCTGTCCGGCGTCAGATAATCCAGTCCGAGATCGATCAGCCGTTCGGATACGGACAAAAATTCCTTTACGATGCTCTCCGCCATCGGCTGCATTTCGTCGGACATTTTTTCCGGCACCGTCTTTACCCACGCAATCAGTTCGCCGAGCGGCACGGCAAGCGCTTCCGGCAGCGTTTTCCCGTCGATTACGGAGCTTCGCGCGATTTTATTCAGCCTCGTGCCTCCGCAGTCCGGGCAGGTCGTTTCCGAGAGAAACTTCGCCACGCGCTTCATTCCCGTTTCGTCTTTCACTTTCGCCAGCGCGTTTTCCACGGTATAAACGGCGTTGAAATACGTAAAATCCAGTTCCCCCGCCTGATTCGAATTTTTCGCATGATAAAAAATATGTTTCTTCTCCGCCGGTCCGTGAAACACGATTTCTTTTTCTTTTTCCGTCAGCTCCCTGAACGGCACGTCCGTCCGTACGCCCATCTCTCGGCAGACGTCCGTCATCAAAGACCACATCAACGAATTCCACGGCGCCACGGCACCCTCGTCTATCGTAAGCGAGTCGTCCGGCACCAGCGCGTCGATATTCACCTTCCGCACGATCCCCGTGCCCGAACACGTCGGACAGGCGCCCGTGGAATTGAAAGAAAAATCTTCCGCTGCGGGCGGATTGAAAATCGCCCCGCATACGGGGCAGACAAGCGCCTTTCCGGCGGCGACGTTCATCGTCGGCGGCACGAAATGTCCGTTCGGGCAGAGATGACTCCCCAGCCTTGAATACATCAGCCGCAGACTGTTTGAAAGCTCCGTCAGCGTTCCGAAAGTGCTTCTGACGTTGGGCACCGCGGGGCGCTGATGCAAAGCCAGCGCGGCGGGTACGTTTTCTATCGAATCCACATTCGCGTTCTCCGCCTGCGAAAGCCTTCTGCGCGTATACGCCGAAAGCGCTTCGAGGTACCGCCTCGAACCCTCCGCATACAAAACGCCGAGCGCCAAAGACGATTTTCCGCTACCCGAAACGCCCGCCACAGCGACAAATTTTCCCAGCGGAATATTCACGTCGATATTTTTCAGATTGTGCACGCGCGCGCCGCGCACGATAATTTCATCCGGCATATTATTCTCCTTTACTCCGTTTCGCTTCCGAACCCGATGCGTTTATATATCGGAAATCACGATTGTTTTTCTTTCTGAATTTTATAAACGCATTTCCGCACCAACGCTCGCGGCGCGAATTTCATCATCCGCACCAGAAACCGATTGCCCGCCCCGTGCACGGCAATCACCTTACCTTTATTCATCTTTTTATAGCCGAACGCCGCCGTTTTCGCCGCGTCCGCGTTCTTCAGATTTTTAAACAGCCCCGATTTTTCCAACGCCGCCGCGCTTTCGAATCCCGTTTTCGTCGGACCGGGGCAAAGCGCCGTTATGCTCACGTTGTACGGCTTCGTCTCCACGGCAAGCGCTTCCGTAAACGAAAGCACAAACGCTTTCGTCGCATAATATACGCTCATCAGCGGACCGGGCGCAAACGCCGCCACAGAAGCGACGTTCAGAATCTTTCCGCTTTTTCTTGCAATCATCTGCGGCAGAATCAGACGGGTAAGCCGCATAAGAGCCATATCGTTCACCTGCACCATCTCCGTCTGTTTTGTAAGATCCGAACGATAAAATTCCCCGAAATCCCCGAATCCCGCATTGTTCACCAGCGCCGCGATTTCCGCCTGTTTTTCTTTGCAGAACGCAAAAAGCTTCTCCGGCGCTTCCGTTTCCGAAAGATCGCAGATAAAAATCTCCGCCGTAACTCCGTACTCTTTTTCCGTTTCCTCTTTGAGCTTTTGCAGCTTCTCTCCGTTCCTCGCCGCCAGAATCAGGTTGTAGCCGTCCTTCGCAAACAGCCTCGCAAACTCCCTTCCGAGCCCTCCCGAAGCGCCCGTAATCACCGCCGTGTTTTTCATTCGCTTATTCTCCTTCGTTGCTCAATGCGCCCGGAAAATCTACCGGAACGCAAAAATATGCTTATAAAATAATTATACCCGCACGAACGCCGCCTGAAACGCCGCCGCACGGGTATAATCCCACCTTATAAACAATCATCACATCATATTTTCAAGAATCAGCTTGTCCGCCACCAGCGCGATGAATTCGCTGTTCGTCGGTTTTTCGCTGCCGAGATACACGCGCGTGCCGAAAACGGCGTTTATCGCGTCGATTCTCCCTCGGTTCCACGCCACTTCTATCGCATGCCTGATGGCACGTTCCACTTTGCTGGAAGTGGTCTTATAAATTTCCGCCACGCCGGGATACAGCTCCTTCGTAACGTTATTGATGATGCGCGGTTGTTTCACCGTCATTTTAATGCCTTCGCGCAGATAAGCGTAACCTTTGATATGCGGCGGAATACCGATGGAAATGAAAATATCGCTGATTTTCTCTTCCAGCGAAGTCGCTCTGCGTTTCTGCGGCAAAACTTCCGTCGTTTCCGTTGCCGCGTTGCCTTTCTCTTCGCAAAGTTCGTCCATCAGTTCAAGGGCGCCCTGTATCGCGAACGGCTTAATCAGATAATAATCCGCGCCTTCGCGTATCGCGCGTTCGATAACCGCTTCGCCGGAAACGCCCGTCGCGATAATTTTGCTCTGCAACCCGGCGGCTTTGATTTCACGGATTACGTTACAGCCGTCAAGCCCCTTTAAAAACGTACCGACAATCACTATATCCGGCTTTGAATTTACGATTTGCTTCACTCCGTTTTCCCCGTCGTCTCCCGTGTAGGCTACAATAAAATTCCCCTGACGTTCAATCGCACCCTTCAGCTCGTTTAAAAGCGTCGCGTTGCTTTCCAGCACTACCACACGCTTTTCTGCGTTGTACATTGATTTACTCCTCCGATTTTTAGTTTATTAAAGCCTTTCTGATTTGCTTTATGAAAGTATTATACTACATCTTTTACTAAATGTAAAGTATTTTTTTACAAAAATCAGTAATATTTTTTAAAAAATAATAGATTATTTTAAAATATTACGTCGAATGGAGTCGAATTTACCTCGATATACCGAAAAAGAAGCAGAAAACACAGAAAAAATCGTCGTTTCGGCAAGCGAAATAAGCATTTTTATCGGGAATATTTTAAAAAAATACGCCGTCATTCAAAAAGAAACACGGCAAAAACAACAAAAACGGACGAGACGCTCCCTCGTCCGTCATTTTATTCCGTTTTGTATCAGTATCTTTTTTCCCATGTTTTCGGCACAAGAAGCAAAAATACGGGGAAGATTTCCAGTCGCCCTATCAGCATCACCAACGAAAGATACACCTTCGAAAAAGCGCTCAGCGCCGCAAAACTTCCCGTCGGCGGAATCAGCTTCGAAAGTCCGGGCCCAACGTTATTGAAGCAAGTCAGAAACGCCGTAACCGACGTGGTAAAATCGCACGCGGCATCGAAAGAAAGCAGCAGGCAGGAAATAATCGCCAGCGCCACGGCAACGAAGAAGAAATTCTTCACTTCCGAAACCACGTTTTCCGAAAGCGGTTTTCCGTTCATTTTCATCGTATATACCGCGTTCGGACGAAGAAATTTCGCCGTATCGCGGCAGCTCGATTTCAACAAAATCAACGCGCGCGAAGCTTTCAGCCCGCCTCCCGTCGAACCCGCCATGCTTCCTACAATCATCACAAGCATAATCAGGCATTGCGAAAGATTCGACCATTGCCCGTAATCGGTTATAACAAACCCTGTCGTCGAAGAAGTGGATATCACGGTAAACGAGGAATAATGCAGCGCCGTAAAGAAATTTTTGCCGTATTCCGCCACACGGAAGGTGTTATCCAGCGTGATTATCAGAATACAGGAAAGAATGAAAAGCACGTAAAAACGCAGTTCTTCGTCTTTCAGCACAGATTTCACGTTGCCGATCAACAAAAGATAATACAGCGAAAAATTCACGGAGAAAATAAACATAAACACGGTAATCACGATATCCGCGTAAACGCTTCCGTATTCCGCCACGCTCGCCGCCGTAGAAGTAAAACCGCCCGTGCCCGCCGTAGACATCGATAAAATCACGCTGTCGTACACGGGAATACCGCCGCAAATCAGAAATACGAATTCCGCAATCGTCAGCATGAAATACAAAAGATACAGAATCATCGCCGTGCGTCGGATTTTACTCACCAACTTTCCCGCCTGCGGTCCCGGCGATTCGAATTTCATCAACTGAAATCCGTCTCCTCCCCGCGTAGGCAGAACGGCAAGCATAAATACAAGAATCCCCATGCCGCCCAACCAGTGCGTAAACGCGCGCCAGAAGTGAATGCTCTTCGGCAAATCGAAATCCGTCAGAATCGTCGCGCCCGTCGTGGTAAAACCGGAAGCGGTCTCGAAAAAGCTGTCCGCGAACGATGGAATATACCCGCCGATCACCGCGGGCAACGCACCGAACAGCGAAATCAACAGCCAGCAAAGTCCCACAATCACCAGCGCTTCCCTGTGGCGGATTTTACTCGCCCCGCGCGAAAAAAACAGCATAACGCCGCCCAGAAACGCCGAAGCTCCGCATGCCGTCAGAAAACCGGGCAACGCCGCGTATTCTTTATAAATCAATGATACTGCTACGGGAAAGAGATAAAACGTCGCCGAAAACGCAAGTATTTTACCCAACCCGTTCAGTACGGAACGATATTTCATAACGCCTCACCGTTCACGCTTCTTTTCCTTTCAGAAATCAGGCGAAAAGAAGAAAAATTTTTCATCTCAGTACGTCGTCCAGCGACGAAACAAGTTCCTGCGTGGTAACCAGAATCACAAGGTCGTTTCCTTTCAGCACCGTACCGCCGTTCGGCACCACAAGATTTTTTCCGCGAATAACGGCGGCAATCAGCACGCCGGCTTTCAAAGAAATGTCTTTCAGCGCTTTGCCCGCAAATTCCGGGTTATCGTGAACCGCAAATTCCAGCGCTTCCGCCTCGTCGTCCGCGATTTTATACAGCGAAAGAATCCCGCTGCCTTCGGGCACCGCAATCGAACGCACGTATTTCGAAATTTCCTGCGCCACCACGTGGTACGGCGAAATAATCCCTTCAAGGTCGATGCAATCGAAAAGCGCCTCGTAACGGTCGTTCGTCGTAACCGTAATCACCTTCGGCACGCCCTTGCTTTTGGCGTACAAAGAAGTCATCACGTTGTTTTCGTCGTAATCCGAAACCGCCGCAAACGCGTCGGCGTCGTCGATTCCCTCCGTTTCCAGCACTTCCGGGTCGTTGAAATCGGCGCACACCAGCGTAGTCGTTCCCAGCGTGTTTTTCAGCTGTTCGCATTTCTCGCGGTTCGGCGAAATGATTTTCACGATAAATCCGTTCTTTTCCAGCTGCTCGGCAAGATAGTACGTCTTTTTGTTCGCGCCGAGAATCATCACATACTGCCCTTTACGTTTCAGCATGCCGTACGAGTGCAGAAAATCGCTGATGTCGTAATGCTTTCCGCATACGTTCACCACGTCCTTTTCGCACAGAATCGTATCGCCTTTCGGCACGAACGTACGCCCGTTTCTCGATACGGTCGCAATCAGTATACTGTATTTCTTATCGCGCGAAACCACTTCGGAAAGTTTCTTCCCGCATAAAGCGCAACCCGCCGGCAGCGTCATCTCCACGATTTCCGCCTTGCCTTCGCCGAACGAATACACCTGCTCCGCAGAAGGAAACCGCAGTATTCTTCCCACTTCTTCCGCCAGTGCCCGTTCCGGGTTCACCAGCCTGTCCACGCCGAGTTTTTCGCGCATGAAATCTATCTGTTTGCTGTATGCGGGGTCGCGCACGCGCGCCACGGCATACTTTGCGCCCAAAGATTTGGCAATCATGCAGCAAAGCACGTTCTGTTCATCGGAAGGCGTTACCGCCACAATCATTCCCGCCGTCGCCGCGCCCGCCTCTTTCAGATCTTCCGCAATGCACCCGTTTCCGCAGATACCGTTCACGTCGTACGTTTCCACGGCGGAACGCACTTTGTCCTCGTTCGTATCCAGCACGGTAACGTCGCGTTCCTCGTCCGTAAGGCAGCGCAATATATTCCTTCCAACTTTTCCTAACCCGACTATTATTATATTCATATCGTTTCCGTTTCGCTTTTCCGGCGGCTCAATAAAAAGTCGCCAGTTGTTCCGCGGGCGGGTCGCATTTTTTAATTTCTTCCGCCGTCAGCACCGGACCTTTCCCCTTGTAAACCGTATGTTTTTCGTATACGATTTTCGCGGTAACTTCCGCCCAGTCCCTCGTTTTCAGCGCAACGGGCGTTTTCAGCACGCAGGCAAGCCCGCTGTACTGAATATCCGCTTCGCAGCACGTCATGATGTGCCTGCCGATCACTATGCTGTTCGCTGGCAACCGCTTATCGCTCACGACAAGCCCTTTGAACCGCACGGTTTTGCCGATATACGCGTCCATATTCTCGGAAAGGTCGCGATAAAAAAGCGCGTAATCCCTGTCCGCTATCTCAATCACGGGCGCGTTCATATCGTACGGCATCGGGTCCACCGTATCGTCGTATTCCGCCTTGCCGTTCGCATGCTCGTATACGATATCCGCCTGCCGCGTAACCGCCCGCACGATTTTATGCAGTTCGTCTCTTAACGTACCGTCGTCGTTATCGGGAAATCGGTTAAAAACCGCCATCTGCGTGTTTTTCAGTTTATCGAACGTCAGTTGCCGCATGTTCGCGTTATAACTCACAAACGTAGACGAATCGAAAAACGCCATCACCTGCGTTAAAAACCACCCTTCGGGCATCGCTTCGAACAGCGTATCGATCGTCCACATGCCGTTATATTCCACCATCACGCGGTCGCTGTCCGATTCCAGCTGCCATTTCGTCAGATTATCAACCGTCATTTCCTCTTTGGAAACGATTTTCATCGTAACGTCTTTCACTGCAAACTTCGAAGGAACGTATTCTTCCTCGCCCTCTTCGGTAATCAGCAAAAGAGTCTTTTCTCCCGCATAAAACCGCTTGTCCTCAAGCGTTTCCTGAATAAATTTCGTTTTTCCGGATTCAAGAAAACCCATAAAAAGATATACGGGAGTTTCCTCTGGCAATTTCTTCATATTATCTCCGTATTTTTACAAATCGTTGCAACCGAGCGAAGCTTTACGCTTTGAACAACTCTTTCAGCGCGTCCTCGTTCAGTTTGCAGCCGATAACGCACAGTCTGCCCGTCGCGCCGGCAGCCCCCGTACGCACGTCCGGTTCGCCGGGAACGTAATCGAAGTGCCACCAATGTTCTCCGCCGTCCACAATGCCTTTCGCACGCAGCACCGTACCGTATTTTTCCTCGTTCTGCAACGCCTGCAACGCGTTTTTAAGCTCTTCTTTGGTAAACTTATGCGCCGTTTCCAAGCCCCACGAAGTAAACACTTCGTCTGCATGGTGGTGGTGATGCTCATGCTCATGTTCGTGTTCGTGGCAGCAGCAATCGTCGTCATCGTCATCGTCGTGGTGGTGATGATGCTCGTGTTCGTGGTCGTGGCAGCAACAATCGTCGTCATCGTCGTGGTGATGATGCTCATGCTCGTGTTCGTGGTCGTGGCAGCAGCAATCGTCATCATCGTCATCGTCGTCGTGGTGATGATGCTCGTGCTCATATTCCTCGGCAAGTTTTTTCAGCTCGGCGTCAAGACTGTCTTTCTTTTCCATCGCGGCAAGAATCGTCTTTCCGTCCAGCTTGTCCCACTCCGCGGTAACGTAATTCGCGTCCGGGTTCACCGCCTTGAGCGCTTCGATACATGCATGCAGCTTTTCCTCGGACATTCCCGTCGTATGCGACAGCACCACGCAGGAAGCGTTTTTCACCTGATCGATGAAAAATTCGCCGAAGTTTTTCATATACATTTTGCACTTATTCGCGTCCACAACGGCGCAGAAAGCGTTCAGAACGCTGTTTTCCACGTTCGCCCGTTCCACCGCGCGAATCACGTCGCTCAGTTTTCCCACGCCCGAAGGTTCGATAATAATCCTATCGGGAGCATACTGCTCTTCCACCTGCTTCAGCGCTTTCGCGAAATCGCCCACCAGCGAGCAGCATATGCACCCCGAATTCATTTCGGTAATGTTCACGCCGGAATCTTTTAAAAACCCTCCGTCCACGCCGATTTCGCCGAATTCGTTTTCGATCAGCACCACTTTCTCGCCGGCATACGCCTCTTTAATCAGTTTTTTGATGAGCGTGGTTTTTCCCGCACCCAGAAACCCGGAATATACGTCAATTTTCGTCATAAATTATACCTCCGTCGCTTTTCACGGAAACGCCCGTAAAAAGCCGCAAATTCATTTTACCGTATTATATATACCGCTATTTTCCGCGATTGAAACGCCCGGAACCCCGTCGTCCTTGCAAACCGTGCCGCGCCGGGCGGCGGACGTCTTAAAACGCCCAGTTGCCGTCTTTTAAAATCTCCACGCGCGTTCCGTCCTGCTTCAAGCCCGTAATGCACATATCTTTCGAACCGATCATGAAATCCACGTGAATCATGCTGTCGTTGATGCCGCGCTTCTTGCACTCTTCGTTCGTGTACTTCTCATACCCGCGCAGACACTCGTTGAACCCCATGCCCAGCGCCAGGTGGCAGCTCGCGTTCTCGTCGAACAACGTGTTATAGAACAACACGCCCGAATTATTGATCGGCGAATCGAACGGAATAATCGCGCATTCGCCCAGCATCGACGCGCCTTCGTCCATCGCCACCATCTTTTTCAGCTGTTCTTCGCCCTTTTCGGCTTTCACTTCCGCCACTTTCCCGTTTTCAAAACGCACCGAGAAATTTTCGATCAGTTCGCCCTGATACGAAAGCGGTTTCGTGGAATACACGATTCCTTCCGCCTTTCCGGCTTTCGGCGAAGTAAACACTTCCTCGCTCGGAATATTCGGGTTAAACACGCGCCCGCCCAGCGTTTTCTCGCTGCCCGCCGTAAAAATGCCGTCCTCGTTCAGCCACACCTTGAAATCGGTTCCGTTCGAACTCTTGTATTCCAGCGCCGCCAGTCCCAGCGAATTGAGGTATTCGCAACGTTTTTTCAAATCTTCGTTGTGCTCTTTCCACGCCGCAATCGGGTTCTTTCCGTCCGCGCGCGACGTGTATAAAATCACCTGCCACAGCTTTTCGATCGCGCGCTTTTCGGGCAAATCGGGAAATACTTTCTTCGCCCACGCCGCGCCGGGCACCCCCGCGATGCACCACTGATGTCTGTTTTCCAACGCGTCGCGATACTTTTTCACCTGCGGGAACACCGCTTTTCTCGCTTCGCTCATCTTGTGCACGTCCACGCCTTTCATGCCGTCCGGGTCGTCGGAATCGAGGAACAGCCGGCAAGCGTATTTTTCCGCTTTATATTCCCACTTCGCCTTGCCCCACGGCGTTAAATTCGAAAGCTTTTCCTGCGACATATAAATCGCGTTCAGCTTCTCCGTCGGCTGGTAGCTCCAGTCCACGAACACCTCGCCGGCGCCCGCTTTGTAGCACTCTTCCACCACCATGGCAACGAATTCCGGCTGGTCCAAACCCGCCTGAACGAATACCGTCTGCCCTTTTTTCACGTTGATGCCCGTTTTCACAAGCAATTTCGCATATTTTTTAAGTTGAGCCTTTCTCATATTGCAATTCTCCTTTGCGTTTCTTTTTTATCGACGGCGCGTCTGCGCCGTTTGCTTACTTTTCCGTTGTTATTTCTCGTTTTTCCCGTTACACGATCAGATCGTAATTCACGGGCTTATAGAACAGTCGTTCGATTTCTTTTTCGTCCCGCGTTTCCGATAAAATCCACATCAGCTTGGTAATGATGCTTTCCCACGTCATATCGTAGCTTTCCAGCACCGAAAAGCGTTCCTTGAAATCCCTGCCGACGCGATAAATGCCCATATCGCTTCCCTCGCTCTGCACCTGCGTGGTTACCACAAGCGTCTTGCCCTTTCCGCGCCACTTTTCTATCACGTCGTACAAATCGTAGTACTCGCCTCCGGGAATCCCTCCCGTGCCGTACCCGGAAAGCACCACGGCGTCGTTGTTTTCAAAATAGGAATCCAGCACGGCGCCCGAAAACCCGGGCGTCAGACAGCAAAGCCCCACTTTCCCGTCCAGCCGCTTGTAAAAATCGGGCGCGGCGGCGTTTTTCACGCTTTCGGGCGGTTCGATATACTGCAGTACTTTTCCCTCGCGCACCGTTGCGAGGACGGGGAAATCCACGCTGTCGAACGCGTTGAAACTCTTCGTTCTTATCTTCTTCGCCCGCGTTCCCGCAATCGCTTTTCCGTGAAACACAATCGTTACCTGCGCCGATTTCTCGCTCGTAGCATACGAAAACGCGTCCCGCAGATTGATTCTCGCGTCCGTGTCCTCTTTGTCTATCGGCTTCTGCGAACCCGTCAGCACAATCGGTTTTTTCGAATTCTGTATCAGATACGAAAGCGCCGCCGCGGTATACGCCATCGTGTCCGTGCCGTGGCACACCACAAACCCGTCGTACGCCGCGTAATTTTCGCGTATCGCCTCCGCCAGAGTCAGCCAGTGCGCCGGCGTTACGTTCGTAGAATCGATATTGTACGGCTGAATATAGTCGGCTTCGCAGCATTTTCTTATTTCCGGCACGTACTCTATCAGTTCTTCCGCGCTCACCGTGGGCGACAATCCGTGCTTGCCCGTGGTGGAAGCAATCGTTCCGCCCGTCGCAATCAAAAGTATTTTTTTCATCGCCGCGCCTCCGTAACTTCTCTTCTCAATAAATCTCCGGCATGCAAAGGATATTCGCAGTGAAAAGAATAAACGCCCTGCACCCGCTTCGCGTCCGTCGTCGTTTCGCCGTCCGTTTCCGAAAACATTTCTCCCACGGTAATTTCTCTGCCGTGATATCGTCCCGGAGATAACACGTTCAGCTTGTCCCCGCTTTTAAAACGGTTTCGCATTTCAACGCGCACGACGCCGTTTTCAAAGGAGAGCACGTTTGCCGCGTAATCGTATTCGCCTTTCACCTGCCCCGCCGCGTACTCTTCCGTTTTCTCTCCTCCGTTTCCGTAGGCGTAAGCTTTCGTGAAATTACGATGCGCCGTCGCGCATAATTCTTTTTCGCAGAACGCCGTATCGGCGCCGTCCATGGCGCGGCGGTATGCGTTCACCACCGTCGCAAGGTAATACTCGCTCTTCATCCGCCCTTCTATTTTAAAGGAATTTACCCCGGCTCTTTCCAGCTCGTCCAGCGCGGAAAGCATGTTCAGGTCTTTCCCGTTTAAAATATAGGCGCCGCGCCCGTCCTCTTCGAGGGGCAGAAAACCCGTTTCGCCGTTTGTGGGATTCAGCGCGCGGATTTCGTATTTCCAGCGACACGCCTGCACGCACGCACCGCGGTTGGAAGAACGTCCGTCCAGATAATCGGATAACAGACATCTTCCGCTGTAAGAAATGCACATCGCGCCGTGAACGAACGCTTCAAGCTCCGTATCCGGGTTAAATTCGCGGATTTCCGCGATTTCTTTCAAAGATAATTCCCGCGCGAGAATCACGCGTTCCGCCCCCAGTTCTTCCGCATAAAATTTCACGGCGTACTTGTTCGTCGTATTCGCCTGCGTGGAAACGTGCAGCGCGAGCGACGGCGCAGCTTTTTTCAGTACGCTCATCGCGCCGATATCGCTCACGATCGCAGCGTCCGCCCCGATTTCCGCCAGATACGAAAAATAATCGGAAAGAAAAGCAAAATCATCGTTCCTTGCGAATATATTCGCCGTTACGTACGCTTTTTTGCCCAGCGAATGCGCATAGTCCACGGCTTTTTTCAAATCTTCCGCGTCGAAATTATCCGAAAACGCCCGCAGCGAAAAGTTTTTTCCGCCCAGATACACGGCGTCTGCGCCGAAATAAAACGCCGTTTTCAGTTTTGAAAAATTCCCCGCAGGGGCTAACAATTCCGCTTTCATCGCCTCACACCCGTCAAAGTTTTACGCTCACCGCCACGCCGTCGCCGATTTTCAGAATACTCGTCGTCAGTTCGTCGTCCGAACAGATCGCGTTTAAATATTCCCGCAGTTTCTCAATCAGCATGTGCCGCTTGTGCGGCGGCTCGCCGTCCACCCAGCCGTACAAAAGCACGTCGTCCGAAAAAAGCACGCCTCCCGTTTTCAGCAATCGTTTCAGATCGGGCAGATATTTCAGATACTGCGCTTTCGGTCCGTCGAGAAAAATAAACCCGAACGTTCCGTTCATCTCCCTCGGCATCGAGGCGATAATGTCGCCCGCGTCGCCGAGATAGGCGTTCACCCGATTTTCCACGCCGAAAAAGCGGAAATTTTCTTTCGCCCGCAAGTAGGAATCTTCTTCCAGCTCTATCGTGGTAAGCCGCGCTTTCGGCAACGCAAGAAGCGCCGCCGAACCGGAAAGTCCCACCGCCGTGCCGATTTCAAGAATTTTTTCCGGCTTCGCCGCGCGCAGCGTTACAAGCAGATATTGCAGAGTTTCGTCGTCCGCCACGGGAATCCCCGCCGCTTTCGCCTCTTCGCGCTTTGTTTTCAGCGCTTCGCAAATATCCAGCCGCTGCACGCTATCCGAAAAACTTTTCTCCTGCATCTTCTCACCGCCGGAAATTACACTTCCACTACGGAAACAACGATAAACGGCGATTGTTTCGTCTTTTTGAACACGTAATTTTTCAAAGCTTTACGCACCGCCACGGAAAGTTCCTCTTTCGTGCCGTTTTCGTAATCGTAGGCGTCCGCCGCTTTTTTCACCACGTCGTACGCTTCCGCCATATCCATCTGTTCGCCGAACATAAACCCGTGCGAATCGATGACGGGTTCGCCCACAACGTAATTTCCCGTTACCGCCAGCGATACGAAGAAAACGCCTTCCGCCGCAAACTTCAAACGGTCTTTCATCACTTCGCTTGTGCCGTAATCTTCGAAACCTTCGCCGTCGATAAGGCGCGTTCCCGCCGTAACGTTTTCGCCCTGCACCAACGAACGGTCGGTCAGTTCGAAGCAGTTTCCTATATCCGCAATGCAGATATTTTTCGCCGGCATACCCATTTCCTGCGCCAGAAGAGCATGCTTTTTCAGGTGGCGATATTCGCCGTGAATGGGAATAAAAAATTTCGGCGAAAGCAACTGATGCAAAATTTTATGTTCTTCCTGACAGGCGTGCCCGGAAACGTGAATCTTTTCAAGACTTTCGTACACAACGTTCGCGCCCAGCCGATACAGGTTGTTGATCACGCGGTAAATCATCTTTTCGTTGCCGGGAATCGGCGAAGCCGAAATAATCACGGTATCGTTATCGCCTATCGTAACCTTATCGGAATCACCCGAAGCCATTCTCGTCAAAGCGCTCATCGGTTCTCCCTGCGAACCCGTAGACAAAATTACGATTTCGCGGTCGAACAGATTCTTGTTTTTCGCAAGGTCCACAAGAATCCCTTCGGGAATTTTCAGCTCGCCGATTTTCACGGCGGCGTCCACCACTTTCAGCATGCTTCTGCCGGAAAGCGCCACTTTTCTGCCGTACTGCACCGCCCGGTCGATAATCTGCTGCAATCTGTGCACGTTGGAAGCGAACGTAGCCACAATCAGTCGTCTGTCGCGGTTTTCCGCAAAAAGATGGTCCAGCGTGGTTCCCACCACGGTTTCGCTCATCGTGTATCCCATACGTTCGATGTTCGTGGATTCTCCGAGGTATAACAGCACGCCTTCGCGCCCCAGCGCCGCGATTCTGTCCAGATCGATCGGCTTGCCGGAAACGGGCGTAAGGTCTATTTTAAAATCGCCGCTGTGATATATCAGCCCGTACGGCGTACGAATAGCCAGCGCCACCGCGCCGGAAATCGAATGGTTTACGTTTACGATTTCCACGGCGAACGAACCCATTTTCACCACGTCGCCCGGCTCCACAACGCGTTCCGGCACGTTCTGAATACGGTTTTCCTGCAGTTTGTTATCCGTAAGCATCAACGTAAGCTTTGTGCCGTAAATCGGCGTACCCGGATTCAGTTCTTTCATCAGATACGGCACACCGCCGATATGGTCCTCGTGTCCGTGCGTTAAAAACACGGCGCGCACCTTATCTTTGTTCTGTACAAGATAGGTAATATCGGGCACCACCAGATCGATGCCGGGCATGTCCTCGTTGTTCGGAAACGTAAGTCCCGCGTCCACCACGATGATGTCGTTCCCGTATTCGATCGCCGTCATGTTTTTGCCGATTTCGCCTACGCCGCCGAGAAAAATTATTTTCACGGGTTTTTTGTTTCTGCCCCCGCGCAAATTTTTTTCGGTAACCGCTTCGCCCTGTGCGCCGTACATTTTTTCGTACGCACGCTCCATCGCCCGTTCGTTCGCCTTTTCGCGGACGTAACGCGCGTCGGCGATAAATGTCTTTCCTGTTTTCAGCTGCGCCTGATTCAACGCCGATTCTTCGGCTTTCGGTGCGTTTTTCAACGTTTTCAGCGCCCGTTTCGCATTATCGTACACAGGCAGATAAGAAGCGTTCATCGACGTACCTTCCCCTCCCGCTTTTTTTGCGGTACGCACACCGCTGCGCGCCGTGCCGCTTTCCGTCGTATTTTTCGCCGCGGACGTTGTTGCGGCGCCTGCCTGACGTTTCGCCGTTCTGCGGAAAGGTTTCTGCTTGCCGCTTTCGGTATTTCCGTTCTGTAAGTCCTGTACTTTGTTCTGATTTTCCTGTTTCATTATTCCTCTCAATAATTGAATTATCCGATGCTTTCCGGCGGGATCGGACCACCGCGTTATTTTCGGTTTTATATGCCTGAAAAAGGCTGTTTTATGTGGTTTTAACGCGTTTTATGCTGATTTTTGCGTGTTTTTAAGGCATTTTTTTGAAATTTTTGCCTGTTTTTACGTGTTTTAACCCTGTTTTTTCTCAAAAAAACATCCGTTTTTTAGCAGATTTAAGTCGTTTTTTTACATAAAACGGCTGTTTTTTCCCCGTTTTTTATAGAAAGAGAGCCGAAAAAATTTTTTTCAGCCCTCCCTCTCATTGTTCCTTTACGGTTCGTCCGCCGGAGTTTTTCCGACGGTTAATCTACCATCAATCGAAATCGAATACCGCGCGTTTGCCCATTGATTTTCTGAGCAAGCCCGTCAGTTCGAGCTGTCTGTCGCCGGCATAGCGATACGTCTTTTTATAATCGACTTCTTCGAAATCCTTTTTCTTCGCCACGCCCTTTTGTTCCGCCAGCGTTTCCACAAGGCGCACCGCGCGTTTCGCGGCGAGGTCGCTCTTGATTTTCATCATGAACGGCGTCTGCGCGTAAGCTTTCTGCTCGCTCATATCTTTCTGGTTGTAAATCGTCTGTTTGAACGCGGGATCTTTCGGATCGAGCGCGAAATACACGCAAAGCGTTTTGCCGCGGATGTTCATCTTCGCAATCGTGGCTCTGCCGCAATTGAATCTGTCCGCATTCCAGCTGACGGTGGATTTGAATTTCTTGTACGAAAGCAGCGCGTTTTTAATCATGCCGTAACGATCTTTCACTTCGTCGTCGCTCTGCTTTAATTTTGCGGTGAAGCTTCTGTCGACGCGCATGACAAGATCTTCTTTCGGCTCTTCCGCGACTTCTTCGACCATCTCCGGTTCGGTAACGGCAACTTCATCCGCCACGACGGGCGTTTCTTCCGCAATCAAGGGCAGCGTTGCGATTGTGTAATTGGCAGCGGTAAGTTTTTCCGCAACCGCGTCCGCAATCATCTGCGCGCCGCTGTCATCGAGAATCGTTTCGTAGGAAGGCGTGCCCATCTTTTCGGAAATCTCGCCCGCCAGCGCTTCGGTATCCACTTCGGGAGCTTTGGCTTCGGGAATATTCGCCACCACAGCCGCGGCTACGGTATCGGCGATGCTCTTTACCCCTTCGTCGTCCACCAGCACTTCGTACGTAGCGGGTTCCGGCGCGGGGATTCTTTCCGCAACGGAAGAAGCGAGGCGTTCGTAATCCAGCTGTTCGGGAGCGGGAATATCGATTTTCGCAGCCACGTCGTTTGCGATTTTTTCGTAATCGATGGCTTCCGTTTCGGGAATTTCCACTTTGGACGCCGCCGCGTAAGCAAGACGCTCGTAATCGATTTCTTCCGATTCCGGCAGTTTTGCCAGCACCGCGTCCGCCATTGCGTCGTAATCGGGTGCTTCCGATTCGGGAACGATGACGTTTGCCGCCGCGTTGTTTGCGATTTCGGTAATCTTTTCGTAATCCACGGGATCGTTCGCAGTATTGACGATTTCGGAAATCCTGTCGTAATCGACGGTTTCGTTTGCGTTGTTTGCGATTTCCGCGATTCTTTCGTAATCGAGCGATTCCGTTTCGGGGAGTCTGGCAATCACCGTATCGGCAAGCTTATCGTAATCGATCGCTTCGGGAACGGGCATCTTAGCCACCACCGCATCGGCAAGTTTTTCGTAGTCGATTTCTTCCGGTGCGGGGAGTTTTGCAAGCACCGTATCGGCAAGCTTGTCGTAATCGATTTCTTCGGGAACGGGCAGCTTTGCCGCAAGCGTTTCCGCCAGTTTGTCGTAATCGAGCTTTTCCGCTTCGGGAATCTGAATTTTCGCCGCTACGGCTTCCGCGATTTTTCCCAGCGTTTCATCGGTAAGCGCGTTGGCTTCCGCAATGCGGGTATAATCGACGCGTTCTACGGGAGGCAGCGATTCGATTACTTTTTCCGCCGTGCCGTATACGATGCGATCGTATTCCGCGGAACCTTTCGTTTCTTTTTCTTCGTTGGATTTTTCTTCCAGCAGCTCGGTAACTTTTTCGAGTACCTTATCGCTCACTTCGTCGACGATGCGGTTATAATCCACGTTTTCCGCCGTGGGAACGGCTGCGATCGTATCCAGAATTTCTTTGCTGTGCGCCGCCGTCTGCGCTTCCGTTTTTTCGGCGACGAGTTCCGCGATTTTATCGTAATCCGGTTCTTCGAAATTCAGCGTTTCCGCTACGCGTTCTTTCACCGTTTCGGCAACCTTATCGTAATCGGTTTCGTTGGCGAGAAGATTTTCGATTTTTTCATCAAGCGCGTCGAGCGTTTCCTCTATTTTCGCGGCGAATTCCTCGTTGAACGCGCCGGTGCTTTCTTTCAGTTCGTTCAGCGCGGAAGAGAGCGATTCGTAAATGCTCTGATTCTGCGAATAGAGATATTTGATTTCCATGACGGCGCGATCGGCGCATTCGGACGCGTTTTCGCCCGCAGTTTCCGCCTGTGCCGTTTCCGCCGCGGGAACGACGACGCTTTTCGACTGATAGTTTGCGGCGGCCGACTGCAACTTTTTCGCCGTTTCTTCGAGTTTTGCGGTCATACGGTCGCAGATTTCGGAGAGTTGCTTCTTCAACTCCGCGTATGTATCTTTGTTGCCCTGTTCGAACGACTGATACATAACGCCGTTCTGCAAAGAAGAATACTTCATTTCGGTGAGGATGTCTTTCTTGACGGCTTTCAGATCGCCGGCGATTCCCCTGTACATATCCTCCAGCATCAACGCCGTTTCGTTACGTTGTGCCACCGACCAGTTCCGCGTTGCGTTTTGCCCTTGCCGAGCATTCAAATCTGCCATAACACACCTCGTTTCAGTTATTCTTGAAACCGCTTTCAGCGATTCCGGGGAAAAATCCTCTCCGTTCGTATTTAATTATAGCACAAAAGGCGCCGGAAGGTCAAGGATTTTAACAAATAAATCTTAATTTTTTAAGCGTTTTTTGTTTTTTTTCGCTTCTTTGACAGCTTTTTACATCCCTTTCTTTTCCCCGCCCGAAGGTTCGATTTCTTCTTTCGCGTACTTACGATAAGCAAGCGGCGGAGTCTGCTCTTTCAAAGACATGACGTACGCCTCGTATTCCTCTTCCGTCATCTTACGTACTTTTCCGTTTTTATGTTTCGGACGTCTGCTCATACCGCGCGCCTCCCCGGATAATTTTCAGAAAAAGTATAGCCGCTTTTGCCCGGAATTATTCGGCGGACAGTGAAAAAAACGCCGAAAAATTTTTGACGCTAAGCCAGCGCTTCTTCCGCCGCTTTCGCGTTGACGTCGTTCAGATTTTTCAATTCGAAGAATTTGCCCTTTTTCGCCATCAGTTCTTCGTACGTGCCTTCTTCGACGCATTCGCCTTTATCCATGACGATGATTCTGTCCGCCCCGCGGATGGTGGAAAGGCGATGCGCCACGATGAACGTAGTTCTGCCGGCGACGCAGGAAGAAATCGCTTTCTGTACGTGATATTCGGAAATATTGTCGAGCGCGCTGGTGGCTTCGTCGAAAATGAGAATCGCGGGATTGCGGATGAGCGCGCGGGCGATGGTTACGCGCTGTTTCTGCCCGCCGGAAAGCTTATCGCCGTGTTCGCCGACATCGGAATCGACGCCGTACGGCATGTTTTTCACGACCTCGGCGAGATCGGCGAGTTCCACCGCCTTGGAAAGTTGCTCTTCGGTGTAGCGGGAAAGCCCGTAGGTGATATTATCGCGTATCGAACCGGAAAACAAAATGCTGTTCTGCGGCACCACGGAGATATGATGACGGTATTCGGAAAGATTGCATTCGGAAAGCGGTTTTCCGTCGATGAGCACGCTGCCCGAAACGGGCGTTAAAAAGCCGATGACGAGATTCATGATTGTGGACTTTCCCGACCCGGAAGCGCCGACGACGGCGATACATTCCCCCGCTTTGACTTTCAGCGATAAATTTTTGATGATGTATTCTTCGCTGCCGGGATATTTATAACAGACGTTTTTAAATTCCACGTCGCCGGAAATCGACGGAACGGAACGTTTGCCGATGTTCATTTCCACGTCTTTCACGCTCATGATTCCGGAAACGGAAGAAAGCGCGTCGAACCCGGAACCGAGCGTGGGCAGAACGTTGACGAGCGTGGAAACGTAACCGCTGAGCGATACGAACATCGTCTGATACAGCACGATGTCGCCCACGGAAATTTTGCCGCAGACGGCAAGTACGGCGCAGAAAACCATGCAGGCGGCGGACAAAAACGTATTCAGACACCATGCCCACGAGCCGAAACGGGCGCCGGTTAAATCCACTTTCTTCCCCGCGTTCGCCACGCCCGAAATGGACGAATTTACCGCCGAAATTTCCGTTTGTTCCAGCCCGTGCGCCTTGGTAACGGTAAGCATTTCGAGCATGGTGGCAAGGCGGGAGCTCATCGATTCGGTATGTTCGCGGAGTTCGCGGTAACGCTTGCGGATTTTTTTGGAAAACAGCCGCGACAAAGCGACGTTGAACGGCACGACGCACAGGAAAAACAACGCCACGACGCCGTTTTTGGAAAGCGCGATGACGGTTGCGATAACCGCGCTGATGATATTGGGAATAATGGTGTTGACGAGGCAGGAAAAAAGTCCGTCGACCGCATCGGTGTCCTTTAAAAATTTCGCCTGGATTCTGCCCGTTTCCATATCTTTCGCATAGGTAACGGAAAGGCTTTGCAGCTTCCGCACCACGCAGCTTTTGATGCCCGCGCCCGTGCGCCGCAACATTTTACTGGTTAAAACGGTGCGCAGCAGCGTTACCGGTTCGTTTTGCAGAATGGCGATCGTAATGATCAGCGCGTCGATTCCGACGGCTTTCAGCGCCTGTTGCGCCGTAATCGCTCCGCCGACCGCACGCGTAACCGCGTCGATGACGTCTGCCGTAACCAGCGGCATCAGCCACACGGGCGCCGTCTGGAAAATGTAAAGAAGGGAAGAAAAAAGCAACGGGCAAAAATTCATTTTAGCGATTTTGCCGAAAAATCCGTTCTTTTTCTTCCCTTTTTTAGTTGTGGTTTCAGCGAAAAGATAATCGTAATCCGGAACGACGTCGATACGTTCCTGCTTGCTTCGCGGCACGGAGCCGTTTTCAGAGCGATTCATAATTCTCCCGTTTTTTCCTGTTGTATTTTTCGCGTGCGCGCTTTATGTACCGCGTTTTTGCCGCTTTGCCGAACCGTTTTTGCGGCGGTTTTACAGCGAATTTGCGGCGGTTTATCCCGCGCCGGAAATGGATGAAAAAACGTTTTTGCTAGGGTAGTATAGCATAGTTTTTAATACATGTCAACGTTCCGACGAAAATTTTTCAGACTATATATAGCCTTTTTATTTTCGTTTGCAAAAGACGGATTACAGCAGAATGCAGATGATTCCGCCCTTGCCTTCGTTGACGATTCTGCCTACGGCGCGGCGCATTTTTTTACGTACTTCCGCGGGCATCGCGTAGGGTTTGCGCGCCATGTCTTCGGCGACGATATCTTTTAAAGATCTGCCGAAAATATTTGTATCCCAAACCTTTTTTTCGTCCTCTTCGTACTCGGAAAGACGGTCTTTTACAAACTCTTCGCCCTGTTTCTGCGAGCCGATGATAGGCGCGGCGTCGCCCGTAACGTCCACTTTCAGGACGTGATAACTGGGTGCCGTGGCGTGGAACGCAACCCCGTACCCGGAGCCTTTTTTCACGAGTTTCGGCTGCGAAAGACGCATATCTTCTTTTGCGGGCGGCACGGCGCCGTAGCCGCATTCGTCGGCTTCTTCCATCGCGGCTTTGATTTTATCGTAATTGCGCTTCGCGTCGGCGAGAGATTTCACGTAATCGAGAAGTTCGGCGTCGTCGGAAACGGATTCGCCGCACTCTTCGGAAATCACGCGGAAATACAGCTCCGCTTTCGCTTCGAGGCGCACTTCGGCGACGCCTTTGCCGAGATCCATGGAAACGCCGTCGGGGCAGGAAAAATCGTCCTCTTTCTGAAATAAGGTTTCAAGCGCGAAACAATCCTGCATTCTGGTGATTCTGGACGCCGCGGCGCGCAGTTTTTCTTCGATACCGGAAACGACGGCATGTTCTTCGGGAAGGGTGCGCACCCATTCGGGCAGCCGTACGTTGACGCGGACGACGGGAAATTCGAGCAGCGCTTTACGGAACAGCGCGCGGATGTCGTCCTCGTTCATTTCTTCGGCGTTGAGCGGGATGGCGGGCGCTCCGTATTTCTTTTCGAGCGACTGCGCGAGCTTTACCGCCGCGGGCGCATCCGGTTGTTTGCAGTTTACGACGATGACGAACGGCTTTTTCTGCTTTTTAATTTCTTTTACCGTGCGTTCTTCCGCTTTTTCGTAATTTTTGCGCGGAATTTCCGTTACGCTGCCGTCGGTGGTAACAAGCACGGCGACGGTGGAATGATCTTTAATCACTTTTTCGGTGCCGAGCTCCGCCGCGGCGGTAAATTCGAGCGCGTTTTTCGACCACGGCGTTTTGACAAGCCGCGGTTTGCCGTCCTCTTCGAAGCCGTTTGCCCCGTCTACGGCAAAGCCGACGCAATCCACGAGCCGGATTTTTGCCGTTACGCCCTCTTTCAGGGCGATTTCGGCGGGCTCGGCGGGAACGAATTTCGGTTCCGTGGTCATGACGGTTTTTCCCGCGCCGGACTGAGGCAATTCGTCCACCATGATTTTTTTGCTGCCCTCGGCGGCATACGGGATGACAAGGCGTTCCATAAGCCGCTTGATAAAAGTGGATTTGCCCGTGCGGACGGGACCGACCACCCCTACGTAAATACCGCCGCCGGCGCGGCTTGACATATCCTCGTATACGTTATATTCCTGCATATTGACAAAACCTCCCGTTTTCGCCGTCGCTTGCATTTTTTCGCAAATAAAATCCCGCAAAAGTAAGCGTTATGCTTTACTATATGCGGGATTAAATTCGTTTATGACGGTTTCGCGTTGTTGTGCTTGCTTTTTAAAGATTCGGCGCGTTACGATAAATCGCCGATTTCGGAAAAACCTTCTTTCTGCGACTGATCTTCCACCTTCAGAAAATCTTCGTCGTGTTCGAACGAACGAGGTTCGTTATATTCGCCGCCGAGCGCTTCGACGGCGTATTTGAGTTCGCGGAATTCGTTGAAGCCGATTTCGCGGTTTTCGATGCGCTTTAAAAGTACGGGTAAGGCGCGTTCGTCGCCGTAAGAAGCGAGATAAGACGCGCGCATGGGAATTTTGGATTCGTCATCGGAAAAAGCCGCGAGCAGGACGTTGAAAATTTCATCGTTGCCGATAGTTACGCGGGATAAAATTTCAAGCATGTATTCCGCGCGCTTTTCAAGCGACTCTTTTTCGGCGTCCGAAGCGTTTTCCGCCTGCTTTTTATAGCGGGCATACGAAGCCATCGCGCGGTCTTTCACCTGATCGGCGGCGGATTTCAGGCACTCGGCGACTTCGTTTTCCACGTCCTCGCTTTTTTCGCCGCTTTCGAGGACGGAAAAATATTTATCGAACGCGAGAGAATCGTCGCCGATGAAATGCACCGCGTACAGCGCCGTTTCTTCGTCGTCGGAATCGAGCAGAGAAAGAATCTGCCCGGTAGGACGGCGTTTTTCCGTTTCGGCGCAGAGAAATTCCGGCACCGGAACGCCGCCGCGGAGATGGGCGCAAAGCGTGGAAATCAGCTCGTCGTCGGTCATCCGCGCGTAGTATTGCCGAGGCGTGCAGCCGTATTTCGGCAAATATGTATCGCCGAATTTTTGATACAGTTTCGGAATGGCGTCCTCCCACTCTTTTTCGGTGCGTTTTCCGCCGTTTTGCCTCATATATTCGGTAAGTTTTTTATCGAACAAACCGTCGAAATCTACCAGTTCCATTTTTTATATCCTCCGTTATTTCCTGTTGAACTTTTCCGCGACCGACGTTATGCGTTATCGGGATTTTTATCTGCTTTTTTCCGCCCCGAGCGGCTGCCCGCAAGGACGGGACGACGAAGCGCGGAGCGTTCGGGATAATCGGGCGCGGCGGCGTTTAAAATGTTTTCCGTATCCGATTTTTCCGCGCCGAAAAACGCACAGACGTCATCGATGTCGCCGCCGGCTTCGCGGAGATCGCTGCGCAGATAAATCGCCGCGGAAAGCGCGTTTTCCGAACTTGCCTCTTCCAGTTTATCCGCCTTTTGCAAAGCGCGGTAGACGGATTCGGCGGCGCGGGCGATACGGCGCTGATACCGATCGCCGATGACGCCGAATTTCGAAGAAACTTCGGCATAGGCGGAAAGAAAAAGTTTATGCTTCTTTCTGCCGAACGAAACCCGCGGAATGCGAACTTCCTTATAAATATTACAGAACACCGCGCCGAAACGATCTTCGCGGTTTGCCGCGAACAACAAGCGGAACGCACGAAGTTTCACGGCGGCTTCCACCTCGCAATCGAGTAACATGCCGCGCAGAAATTCTTCGCATTTTTCGCTGCCTTTTCCTCTGCCGATTACCGCACATTCCGCGGCGAGCGCCTGCAAACCGCGTTCCGTGCCGTCCATTTCGTCGAACGTCCACGCGAGAATTCCGGACGACAAAAGCCGTTCGGCTTCCGCCGCGCTTTGCGCGGATTTTTTGCTTAAAAACGTTTTAAGTTCCGCCGTGCGCGCCGTCTTTTCCGATTCCGGCACGCGATAAAAATACGTAAACGACGGACATTCGTATTCGCCCGGATAAATTTTATGCAGGCGAAGCGCCCCCAGATAGTATTTTGCCACTTCCGCTTCCGGATACAGATCGGTTAGTTTGCCGAGCGCGGCTTCCGCAAGCGCGTAATTGCCGCTTTCCCCCGCCGCAGCCGCTTTAAAATACAACAGATTGCCGTCGTAAGGAAATTCTTTTTCCAGCTGTGAAAAAAGCTCGAGCGCTTTATCGTGCATGCCGTTTTCGCAAGCCACCGTGGCGATTTTATATTTTTCTTCCGCCGTGGTGCCCTGCAGCGAGCAAAGCCGATCCGCGATTTCGCGGCTTTCGCTTTTCCTGTCCTCTTCGGAATACAGCGCGGAAAGCGTGGCGAGCGCCTGCACGTCGTTTGCGTTTTCCTTTAACAGCGCGAGGCAGGTTTCTTCCGCGCCCTCGGCGTCGCCCTTTAAAAGCATTGCCACGGCGAGAAGTTCCTGCGCGGCGGAATATTCGCCGCAGCCTTTCGGAATTTCCGAAAGCAACCCTATGGCGCCTTCCGGATCGCCCGCTCTGAGCGCCGCGCCGCTTTTTGCGAGTTCTTCGCGGAAATCGGCGAGCGCGGGAGGATAGACGAAACGGAAGCCGTTGCGGCGATCGGAAGCAAACGCTTCGGCAATCTGCAATTTATCTTCGCCCGTAAGCGTTGAATCGGTATCGACAAGGCGTTCGTAATAATACGCCGACTGCGCTTCGTTGCCGAGATTGAGATAATTGACGGCAAGCCCCTCGTAAGCGTCGGGAAGATCGTCGGGATCGCAGCAATCGGCATAGCGGAACCAGCAGTTTAAAGCCGAAGTGTACAGCCCCATATTTTCGTACGAATCGGCAAGGCGCGCCAAAGCGTCGGCGTCGGAGCCGAACAGTTCGATTTCGCGGTGCGTAAAGCGAAGCGCGGAAAGGTAATCGCCTCTCCGTAACTTTTATCCGCCTGCGATATCAAAAACCGCCTGCCGTAATTGATTTTTCGTACTTTACCCGACATTAACGCCCGTATCCTTTCCGATATTTATTCTATATATTTACACGCGGCAAGCCGTTTTTAAACGCCGCTTTTTATTTGCCGAGCCGTGAAAGAAGATCCGCCAGATCCGTTCTTGTAAACGCGTAATCTTTATTGCAGTATCTGCAATGAATTTTTACGGTGCCCTGTTCTTGCAGAATGCTTTCCAGCTCGTCCTTTCCGAGCGTGCTTAACACGCCTTTCAGATATTCCGCAGAACAGTTGCAGCGGTAACGGAGATCGCGTTCTTCTTCGCAGGAAATTTCGCCGAAAACGCTTGTTGCCGATTCCGCCGCGCTTTTTCCGCAGCGGTATTCGTTCAATACCGCGGCAAGCTTATCTTTTGCGGAAACCTCCCAGTTTTTTCCGCAGCCGGGAAGCGCCTGCAACGCCGCGAGAAAATAATCGCACCCGCCGCCGAGATAAAAGGCAAAGCGCGTGGGAAGCTGTTCGCTGACCGTAAAATATTCTTCGAAATTCGCTGCGAAAAATTCTTCGGCATTCCCCGTTTCGTTGTTGCAAAGAGCGCAGGCGCCGACGAACGGACGGGAATAGCCGTCGTCCCGCACTACCTGTAAAAATCCGCCCGTGCCGTAAAACGAATCTGCCGTGCCCGCAGCCGCCTCGCGGCAATCCATACACGCGCGGACGGACAACGCAGCGTTGACGGAAGCCGTAAGATTTTCAAGCGTTCCGTCCGTTTTCAATACGACGGAAACCTCGCCGCGTTTATCTTTCAGAAGTCCGCCGAGAAACGCCGTGCCGAGAAGCGCGCCGCCGAAAATCTTCGCCTGTTCGCCCGCGAAACCCTGCAATTTAATCCCGTCGGCGCACATTACCCCGCCGTTTATCAGCGTGAGCGAAACGCCGCCGTTATATACGAGACACCTGAAAAGTCCGCTTGATTTCTTTTCGGTCATACGTTACCTCTTCTTTTTTGCAAGAAAGCAAAGACGATCGGTTTCTTCGGCGTCTTCGCCGAAAATTCCGCCGACGGAGACGATTCCGAACCCCGCGGATAACAGCGCGTTTTCGATTTCTTCGCGCGTATACACGTACTGCGTGTGCAGCTCGTCGAATCTGTCGAACGCGCCGTCTTTGCGGCGCACGAAAAGGGTTACGTCCAGCGTGGCAACGGAATCTTCCACCTTGCCGAAAGAAAGATACGTAACGTTTTCGCGATCGTCCGCGCTGACTTTGCCGTTGATTTTGGTTAAAAATTTGCGTTCCGAACTGATATCGAACACGTAAACGCCGCCCTTATTCAAAGCGCGCGCCACGTTTTTAAACGCCGCGACGAGCTTGTTTTTGGGAACGTAATTGATTACGTCGTTGGAAGAAAGCGCGAAATCGTATTTTTCAAGCGTTTTCAGCCCGGTAACGTCGCCCTGAAAATAGCGGGCGCGCAACCCCTCTTCGCGTGTTTTTTCTTCCGCGACGGAAAGCATGGCGGGAGAAATATCGACGCCCGACATCACGCAGCCTTTTTTAAGAAACGCGCGCGTGAAAACGCCGCTGCCGCAGCCGATATCCAGCCCGCGTAGCCCCGCGATGTTATTTTCTTCCGTATGCAGCGCGCCGCACAACAACATAACGAAATACTGCGACCAGTTTTCATAGTCGCAGTCGTCGCAAAGTTCTTCGTATAAAGGCGCCAGGCGCTGATACGCGTTTTCCCGATTCATGACGCGCGTTCTCCGGTGTTCATAGATTACTGACCGAGCAGTTTCGGCGGTTTTCTCTTTTTCTTTTTGCCGTTTTTATCCACTTCGTCCTGCAAAGCTTTTTCGCGTTCTTCGAACTGTTTGTTGTATTCCACGTATTTCAGATCGTTTTTATGTTCTTCCGCATAGGTTGCCGTATCTTCCGCGATGTTCTTCTTGCTTTCGCGAAGGCGCTGCAAATCGGCGCGCGTGAAAGACGACGGAAGTTCGTAAACCTGCAACGAATCGTCGATGGGTTTGATCGGGCGGGCGACGAGATCGCTCTTGCCCGCGGCGAGAAGCTGGCGCTTGTATTCAATGCTTGCGGCGCTTTCGCCGACGTTATACGCCGTGGAAGAACCGTCCTCTTTATTATAGATGCCTCTGCCCACTTTGGCGCCCTGAATTTTGGGGTTGATGAATTTATCGAACGCCCACTGCGCGTAATCGAGCCACACGAGAAGAAGGTACGCGAACGCGAACAGGAGCACCATAAATACGGCGATGACAACGAAAAGGTTGCCGGGGATTAAAAACAGCACAAACGGCAGAAGCGCGAGAACGGCGAAGAAAATCGTCTGCGGGAACGTGCCGACGGTGAGCAGAAACGAATTGCGCAGCATCTGGAAAAATTTCTGCTTGTAGTTTACGCCGAGCGCGAGCATCCACAGCGACATCAACGCCGCCAGCGCGACGGTTACATACGAAATCGCTTTGGAAACGTTCAGCCATACGCGCCTGAACCCGGCAAGCGAAGTATTTGCGACCAGCGTTAAATCCGCCATGTTGATCATCGTGGTGCAAAGCGTTAAAATCACGAGGAAGAAAAGCGCGGTTTGCAGGGCGTTTTTATAATTGAGCTTTACGCCGCGCCAGAAATCGTTCGCGACGAAAATCCCCTCCGTCCAGACCATGTTTCTTACGACGTACATGCCGCCGGAAATGCCTACGGAGGCAATTAACATTGCAACCGCCGTTGCCGCGTACGTATAGAGATCGGAACGCATTTTCAGCGTTTCGGAAAGCCCGGATACATCGGGATATGCCGGATACCCCACGCCGAGCGACGCGCCGAAGGGATAGGATATACCGTTGGCGCTGTTTAACATCAGCCGCATGACGACGATGGCGATGACGGGCAGCATAAACAGCAAAATCAGAAGATTTACCTTTACGATTTTGCCGAAATTGCCTTTGAAAATATCCCAGAACAACTGCCAGCGGTTGGTGGGAAGTGTGCTGCGGGCGTATTCCTCGCTTTTTTCTTTGCCTTCGAGGAGCCGCGTGATTAAACCTTTTTTCTGTTCTGCCATAGTTACTCCGCTTGTTACCGACGGCGGGCACGGATTCTTCCGCGCCTTTGCGTCCGATATATATTTTACTATAAAATTGTGATTATTTCAAGGAAAAACGCAAATAAAAACGAACAAAATTCGAAATAGGATAAATTTTTTGCGTTTTTTTTCGCCTTTCATGGGAAATTCGTTCGTGCGGGGAAATATTGCGGCATACAATAGAATAATCACGGGAGGAAAATCACAGGTGAAAAAATTCAGAGCGGGAATTATCGGCGCGACGGGAACCGTAGGACGACGGCTTGCTTTTTTGCTGGAAAATCATCCGTTTTTTGAAGTTACCGCGCTGGCGGCTTCGGTAAAATCGGCGGGGAAAACTTACGAAACGGCGCTGGAAGAAAAACGCTCCGGCGGTTATGCCGCGGAGGTTTGTCGGGGCGGCGGAAACGCAACCGGCGGCGAAGCATGCGGTTTTTTCGCAAAACTTCCGGGCGACGAACCGTGCCCGCGTTCGCTTGCAAAAACGACGGTGTTCGACGCGGAGGCGGATTTTAAAAAAATCGCGGCGGAAACGGACGTTGTATTCTGCGCCGTGAACGCCGGCAAAGAAACGACGAAACTGCTTGAAGAAAGGTATGCGCGGGCGGAAATCCCCGTCATTTCGAATAATTCCGCGAATCGTTTTACCCCGGACGTGCCGATGATTATCCCCGAAGTCAACCCTATGCAGCTGGACGTCATCCCGTTTCAGAAAAGGCGCCTCGGAACAAAGCGCGGATTTATCGCAACGAAATCGAATTGTTCGGTGCAGACGTTTGCGCCGCTTTTGGAGCCGTTGCGGAAATACGGGCTGCGGGCGGCGGCGGTGTGCACTTATCAAGCCGTTTCTGGCGCGGGAAAAACGCTTGATACGATGCCGGAGATTTACGACAACGTTATCCCCTATATTGCGGGCGAAGAAGAAAAGAGCGAAATCGAGCCGCTGAAAATCTGGGGAAATATTTCGGACGGAAAAATCGTGCCTGCGGCGGCGCCCTGCATTACGGCGCAATGCGTGCGCGTGCCCGTATCCGACGGACATACCGCCGCGGTGTTTATTTCGTTTGAGAATGAAAGCCGCAAACCCGCCGCCGAAGATATTATAAGAGAATGGGAGAATTTTCGCGGAGAACCGCAACGACTGCATTTGCCCTCCGCGCCCGAACGACCGATACGATATTTTTACGAAGCCGACCGACCGCAGCCGAGGCGGGACAGGATGACGGGAAACGGCATGAGCGTTTGCGCGGGGCGACTGAGAAAAGACAACGTATTCGACTATAAATTCATTTCGCTGGCGCATAATTCCTTGCGGGGCGCCGCCGGAGGCAGCGTGCTGCTTGCCGAATTGCTTGCGGCGAAAGGCTATCTGGACCGATAAAAACTTTGTTTGATTTCACGCCCTGTTCTATGGGCGCGCGGGAGGTCGATTTGAAAAATTTTTTTAAGGGCGCGGCGACGGCGCTGGTTACTCCGTTTGACGGGCGGGAAGTGAATTACGCCGTATTGGAAAAACTGATTGCGCGGCAGATAAAGGCGGGCATCGGCACTCTGGCGGTGCTTGGAACGACGGGCGAAGCCGCGACGGTTACTAAAAAAGAACGCAGAGAAATTTTCGCCTTCTGCGTGCGGATAAGAAACAAATACGACGAAACGCGGCGCACGAAACTGATTTTCGGCTGCGGAGCGAACGATACGCGGGAAGCCGTGAAAAATACGGAAATTGCCGCAAAACTCGGCGCGGACGGCGTTCTGTGCATTACCCCCTACTGCAATAAATGCACGCAGCGGGGCTTGTACGAATATTACCGCGAAATCTGCCAGGCGACGGCTCTGCCCGTTATCGCCTACAACGTTCCCTCGCGGACGGGCGTGAATATTCTGCCCGAAACCATGGAAGCGATTGCGGAACTGAAAAACATTGCGGGAATAAAAGACGCGGGCGGAAATATGGCGCAGACATTGGAAACGCTGCGGAGAATCCGCCGGCAATGCGATTTGTATTCCGGTGCGGACGAATTGAATCTGCCCGTTCTGCTATGCGGCGGCGCGGGCGTAATTTCCGTTACGGCAAACGCGGCGCCAAGCAGCGTACGGGCGCTTTGCGAAGCCGTAACCGCGGGAGATATCGCGCGCGCGATACAAATAAATGAATTGCTGGCTCCGCTGAATTCGGCGCTGTTTTGCGAAGTGAATCCGATTCCCGTGAAGGCGGCGATGAATTTGCTCGGATTTTTCTGCGGGAAACCGCGCGCGCCGCTGACGGAGATTGAAAACGAACATTTTAAAATGCTTTCCTCGGCGCTGACGGAATTCCGCGCGGCGATGAAAAACGAAGCGTTTTTTAAGGACGGCGGATTATGATACAAAGACAAATACGCGTAATTGTTACGGGAGCGCTTGGCAGAACGGGCAGCGAGGTGATGTCGGCGCTTGCGGGCGATCATATTTCTTTCGCGTCAATCGTCTGCGGGGTTGACGTTCGGGCAAAAGCGGACGAAAAATTGTTCGGCGTGCCGATTTACGCCGATTTTTCCGCAATTACGGAACAGGCGGACACGCTGATTGATTTTTCCTCGGCGGAAGGCGTTGCGACGCGGCTGGAATTTGCGGCGGCACACGGACTTTGCGCGGTGCTTGCCCCTACCGGATTTTCGGCGGAGGACGAAAAGCGAATCGGTGATTACGCAGAACGAATCGCGATTTTCCGCGCGGCGAATTTTTCTTTGGGGGCGGCGGTTACGGAAGAATTATGCCTACGGGCAAAGCGGCTTTTGCCCGATTTCGAAACGGCGATTATCGAAAAACATCATAAAACGAAAAAAGACGCTCCGTCGGGAACGGCTTTGCGACTGGCGGCGGCAATAGACGGAACGGCAACCGGGAAAACGGCAATATATCCGCTGCGACTGGGAACATTCCCCGGAGAACACGAGATTATTTTTGCGGGCGACGGAGAATCGGTAACGTTGATTCACAGAGCGGAAAACCGAAGAATTTTCGCTTTGGGAGCAATAAAAGCCGCGGGCTTTCTCTTCGGAAAGCCCGCGGGATTGTACGGTATGAAAGATATGATGAAAGAATTGTTTTAAATCGGTTTTGTTACGCCCCTCATCACCTCGCTTTGCGAGGAGCTTCCCCCCAAGGGGAAGTCTTTTAAGCAATAGCCGAAGTAAGGCGGGCGCGGACGACGGATTCGCCCAGTATCTGCATAATCGTATACAAATCCGGCGTGTTGGCTCTGCCGGTAACCGCCACGCGGAGCATTTCCGCTACGTCGGCTACGTTGCCTTTATAATTTTCCGGCGCGGCTTTATATGCCTTCATATCCGCGGCGAAGCCGTTTTCCGCAGCAACCGCTTTCACCTTATCGAACCAGACGGAGCAATCGTCCGAAAAATCGTACGTTTTCAGGAAAGCTTCGATAACGCCTTTTACCGTGGCTTTATCGAAGCGGTATTCGTCCGCCTGCGTTACTTCTTCGCCGAAGAAATAACTCATGAGTTCCGCAGCCTGCACGGCGCACGCGAAATCTTTACGACGCTTTTTGCCGCCTACCCCCATCAAAAGCGCAAGCACCTTCGCGGCGTACGATTCATCGGCAAAGTACAATTTCTGCGTGGTATCGCCGAACTCTTCCGCCCACGCTTTCAGGAAATCGTACGTTTCTTTTTCGGTTTGCGTGGCAAAATAGGTTTTGGCGATGTCGTTCAGCTTCGCTACGTCGAACAGCGCGCCGCTTTTTCCCATTTTATTGACGGAAAATTTGAAATCGGTATACGCCGCGCCCGGATTTTTCAGGCGCCATTCTTCGAAATTCGAATTTAAAAGCGTCATCATATATTCGTTTACGGCAAGCGGCGGATAACCCTGTTCGCGATAGAAATTCAAGGAAGCTTCGGGATCTTTACGCTTGGAAAGCTTGCGGCGATTTTCGCCGTCCAGCTTCTGTATGGAGCAATTATGCCCGTAACGGGGAAGCGGGAAACCGAGCACCTTGAAAAGCTCGATATGAATCGGCAAAGACGACAACCATTCTTCGCCGCGGATAACAAGCGTTGTGCGCATGAAATGATCGTCGATCGCGTGCGCGAAGTGATACGTGGGGATTCCGTCCGATTTTAAAATCACGACGTCCTGATTGTTTTCGGTTACCGTGATTTCGCCTTTGATGGCGTCTTTGAACGGATGTTTGATTTCCGCGTTGCCCTGCGATTTAAGACGAATGACGTACGGTTTGCCCTGCCGCAGATTTTCGTAAATCTCCTCTTCCGTGAGATTTCTGCAATTCGCGAATTCGCCGTAATAACCGGGAAGCAGTTTGTTTTCCGTCTGATATTCGCGCGTTTTTTCCAGCTCCTCTTCCGTACAGAAGCAGGGATAGGCAAGTCCGCGACGAATCAGGTCTTTGGCGAACGCGTGATAAATTTTCGCGCGCTGCCGCTGGTAATACGGACCGTAATCGCCGCATTTATCGGCGCCTTCGTCGAAATTCACGCCGAAATATTTCAGAGATTTGTGAACGACTTCCACGGCGCCTTCCACTTTGCGCTTTTCATCGGTATCTTCGATACGCAGGTAAAAAACGCCGCCGCTCTGATGTGCGATGCGTTCGTTGGCGAGCGCCACGTACAAATTTCCGAGATGCATGAAACCCGTGGGCGACGGCGCGATACGCGTAACTTCGGCGCCTTTTTCCAGCGCGCGCGGCGGATAAATTTTATCGTATTCCTCTATCGTCAATAAATCGGTATCGGGAACGAGTGCGTTTGCAAGTTTTTCAAAATCCATAATACTTTCCTTTCAAGCTTTCGCTTTTTTGTTGATTACGGAAAAATTATACAGCGTTTTTTATTTTTTGTCAACAGAAATCGCTGCTTCTGCGGCGGTTTCCGCGTTTTCGTTTGCCGCTTTTCCCTCTTCTGCCGTTTCGCTTGCCGAAGCGCGGAGTTTTTTCAGCGTTTTACGGATCATGATAAAATGCGACAATGCGACAAGCACCCACGAAATAGGATAAGACAGGTAGATGATTTCAATCGTCGGTTTTGCCGCGAATACCGTGAAAATCCATATCACGCGGAAAAGACAGGCGCCGATAAGCGACGAAACGGACGCGGAAACCGCCTTGCCCAGCCCTTGCAGAACGCCCGAACCGAGCTGCATGAAAGCGATGGTGAAATACGGCACGAACATAATGAGCATGCGCGTAACGGCGGTGTCGTATGCGATTTTATCCAGTCCTTCCGCAGCCGGTCTGATACCGTAAAGCGCGAGCAGCGGATTTCTTAAAAGCAGAACGATTGCGGGAGAAATTACGCCGACGACAAACGACGTGAGATAGGCGATTTTTAAAAATGCCGATAGTCTGTCGTACTTTTTCGCGCCGGCATTCTGCCCCACGAAAGACACGGAAGCTTTGCCGACGGAATCGATGACGGTATAAATGAAGCCTTCTACGCTGGAGCACGCCGAATTGCCTTTAACGACGGGCTGATATGCCGCTTCCGCCCCCGCCACGGCGTTATTCACTTTGACGATAGATGATTGAATGAGCATATTCGAAAGCGAGAACAGCGAGCTTTGCACGGCGGCGGGAAACCCCACTTCCACGATTCTTCCGAGCGTTTTCATGTGGATACGCAGTTTTTTAAGGCGTAAGCGGCATGCTGTTTTATCTTTCAACAGCCGCGCGATCAATAATACCGCGGATACGGCGTTGGCGACGACCGTGGCGATTGCCACCCCCTCGACGGACAGATCGGCGACAAGCACAAGCACGAGATTTAAAATAACGTTGACGACGCCCGAAAGCGTAAGCACGACGAACGGCGTTTTAGAATCGCCTTCCGCATGCAACACCGCCACGGCGAAATTCGTGAGCGCGATGACGGGAAGTCCGAGAAAATAGATGCGGGTGTAGACGGAAGCCAGTTCAAGAAGCTTTGCTTCGTTGCCCATCAGAGCAAGCACGGGTTTGGCGAGAAAAAAGCCGAGCGCACCGCAGAACGCGCCGAAAATCACGCCGAAAAGAAGCGCGGTATGTACGGCGTTTTCCGTTTCGGCACCGTCTTTTCTGCCGACGGCGCGGGAAATCACCACTTCGGCGCCCAACGAACAGCCGATGAAAAGCCCCGTGATGAGGTTAACGAACGCCGTAGTGGTACCTACGGCGCCTACCGCGTCGGCTTCGTGCGAAAGCCCCACGACGACGATATCCGCCGCATTATACAATACCTGCAACAGATTTGTGAGCATGAACGGAAGCGCGTACGCAACGAATTTTCCGAAAATGCCGCCCTCCGTCATATCCGCGTTTTTTGCCGCCCGACGTTTTGTTTCTACCGAAGAATCCATAATCATCCCTTATATTTTTTAAGACTTTTTTTATTCGGGTACAAGTATAACACCCCAAAAAGGAAAAGTCAATGCATTATCTCACCGAAAACATGGATTATTCAATCGGAATCAAGCAATAAGCCGCAATTTTCTTTGCATAATTTTATTTCGCCGTTTTCAGCGGCGCGCACAACGCGGACGACGCCGTCGCAAAGCGGCGTGCGCACGCCTGTTTTTATGCCTGCAGCCGAGACCGCGCCGGCGATATAATCGATTTCGCCGCGCCGACCGCGGCGGATATCGAGAAGCATGCCGCTGACGGAATTTTTATGGTTTTTAACGAATTTCGGAAGCAGAAAAAGCAAAAGTTTATCTTTAATCGCGCCGAACGGAGGTTTTGCTTTATGTAAAAGTTTCGCGACGTTCTTCCCCTGCACCGTATCGACGGAAATATGCTGCGCCGATGCGACGGCAAGCGTTTCGCGCATGATTCCGAGCGCAAGTTTTCTTGCCGTTTTATCTTCGGCGATTTCGCCGAACGTGAGTCCCGTAGCGGCGGAAAGCGAAGAAAACGCCGCGTTGACGATCAGCTTCGCGTACCTTACGCCCGCGAGATTTTCCGTTTCGCGATAGAAATTTTCGTTGGTGATTGCGGCAACCGGCTGTAAAAGCGCGCGGATATTTCCGAATTGTTCCGACGTCTGCGCAGGCGTGCAGATATCGCCGCGCCGTTTTTCGTCCGACTGATCTTTGACGGGCGGCGGCGCGTAAGCGCCTATGCAGATTTTTGCCGAAGCAAGCGTGGACGTGAGTTCCGCTTCGCCCGGCGTTGTGAAATTCGCGCCGAACGAGCACACGCCGCCGAACGTTTTTTCGGTGCCGACGATTTTTGCGACGGATTCTTCCGGCAAGCCGTTCTGCGTGGTTACGACGACGCCGTTTCCGGACAGAAAATCTTTTAAAAACGTTACGATTTTTTCGTTATCGCGCTGTTTCGTCATCAGGAAAATCACGTCGTATCTGCCGTTTTGCCGCGTGCGCGCGGGCATTTCTTCGGGCGTGAAAATTGCGGGGCGGACGGTAAACGAGGTTTGATCCGCCGAGCAACGAAGCGTTAAGCCTCTCTTGCGTACCGCCGCGACGTGCGCGGGATTGCGCGCATATAAATCGATTGTTCCGCCGCTTTTTTCTATGAGCGCGCCGAGCGTTCCGCCCATGGCGCCCGCGCCGTAAATTGCCGCTTTTATCATTGTTGCATCCTCTTTTTGCCTTGTTATGAGGATATTGTAAAGGATTCGGGCGGAAATGTCAAGAAAATAGAGCGAAAATACGCATTTGCGGCGTTTTTCGGGGACGGCGTTACTTGACGGCGCCGCCCGTTACGCCGGAAACGTAATATTTCTGCATGCTCATGAACAGCGTTACGATAATGACGCCGACGATGCTTGCGGCCGCGCAGAATACCGTGAAATTGCTGTTGAATCCGCTCTTTTCTTCGTTGATCAGCTTGAATAAACCCAGAGAAAGCGTGTATTTTCCGCTGTCGTTTATTATAGTGTTCACGAAAATGAAATCGCACCACGGCGCGATGAACGACGTAAGAATCGTGTAGACGATTATCGGTTTGGCAAGCGGCAGCGTAATTCTGAAAAAGATTGCGGGTTGCCCGGCGCCGTCGAGAAACGCGGCTTCCTCCATCGCGCGCGGAATGGTATCGAAAAAGCCTTTACATATATAATAGGAAAGCCCGGCGCTGCCCGAATACACGAGAATCAGCGCGAACAGAGAATTCGTGAGTCCCATCGCTTTCAAGATAAAATAGACGGCGATCATGCTCATAAAGCCCGGAAACATGCCGAGAACGAGAAGCACGTTCATGATGGGCTTCCGAAGGCGGAATCGGAGCCTTGAAAGCGCGTACGACACCATTAAAATAAACAGCGTGGTGAGCGCGCACGAACACGCCGCGACGACGATTGTGTTTTTCAGCCACAGCGAAAACGACGTTTCGGTAAACAATCTTCTGAAATTGCCGAAACCGAGCCGAAGATTATCGGGAAATAATTTGTTGATGATGCCCGTATCCGGCGTAACGCGGAACGCCGTATACAAAAGATAAAAAATCGGCAACAGCCAGAGTACGGAAAGAAGCGTTAAAACGATATATCCGACGACAATTCCCGCGCGGTTGCGGCGGGAAAAATTTTTCCCGCCGGGCGTAACGCTCTGCGCGTTTTTTCGTTCTTCGGCATAGCGCGCGGTATTCTGCGTGCGCTGCGCGTTGTGCAATTCGGAAAAACTCATTGATACGCCTCCTCGTTTTTCGTTGCGCCCGATTTATTGAACGTAATCAGCGAGATTGCCGCACAAACGACGAAAATGACGATGCCGATCACGGAGGCCACGTTATACTGCGGGTTGGCATCGGTGGTCAGGCGGTACAGCCACGTTACAAGCAAATCGGTTGCCTGCGCCTTGGTGGAACCGAAGCGTACGCTATCCAACGGTCCGCCGTTTGTCAACAGCCAGATGACGTTGAAATTATTGATGTTGCCGACAAACTGCGTGATGAGATACGGCGTTGTCATCTGTAGAATATACGGCAAAGTGATTTTAAAGAAAATCTGCACGGGATTGGCGCCGTCCATACGGGCGGCTTCGAGAGAGGATTCGGGAACGTTCATTAAAAGCCCGGAGCACATTAACAGCGTGTACGGAACGCCGATCCAGATATTGACGAGAATAACGGAGAGTTTCGGAATCAGCGCGTGGAAGCGCGTATCCGTGAGCCACATGACGTTTGAGCCGAAAATAACGTTTAAAATACCGTTTCGATCGAGAATCTTCTGCATTAAAAGCAGCGTTACGAACTGCGGTACGGCGATTGCCGTAACAAACGCGGCGCGGAATATCGCCTTGCCCCGGATGCCTTTTTTATTGATGAGCATGGCGAGAAACATTCCGAGAAAAAAATTTGTGAACGTGGCGAAAAACGCCCAGACGAACGTCCAGAGAAGCACCTGCGCGAAAGCCTTGGGAAATTCTCCCCCGCCGCCGAACGCCAACAGCGTTTTAAAACCCTGCAACCCCACCCAACCGAAAAGTCTGCCGGGCGGCATATGATTGTAATCGTAATTCGTGAACGCGATTAAAATCATGAATATGAGCGGAAGCACCGTAAACGCCAGCAACCCGATAAACGGAGGAAGCAGAAGCGGAATATAAAATTTTTTATTGACGAGTTCGTTGACGTCCTCTTTGAACGCGAGTATTTTTTCGCCGCGGCGAAGGCGCAGATCGTTTTCGTAGGAGCCCTTTACGTTAGCCGCCCAAAGCAAAACGAATAAAATACAGACGACGAGAGAAACGACGCCGTACAGTAGAATAAGAAAGCTGTTATCGCCCGCGACTTTTTCGAATACCTGCGTTTCCTCGTTCCAGATTTCGCCCGATACGCGCGTGCCGAGATTGCCCGAAAATAATTTGGCTACGTACTTTCCGCCGAAAAAAATCATGAACAGCACGAACGCCGTTTCGGCGGCGAGATAGAAAATCCCTTTGATTATCTGCCCGCGCGCAATCTGCCCCGAACCCATAAACACCGCCGAGGCTTTCGTTGCCGCAGAACCTTCGCCGATTGCCGTAAATAAGCCCGCGCGACGTTTGTTCGCCGCGCCGACGTTTTTTATTTTGTTTTTACGCTTTTCTTCCGCGATTTGCATTTCGTACTCCTTAAAGAAAAAGGCGCGCCGCAAACGGCGGGTTTCGCGTTCGCGGACGCACTCCTTTTTGTTTTTTGCGGTTTTTACGCCGACCGTTCGTTTAATCCGTCGTTTTTTCGATGGCTTTCACGTAGGCGGCGAGCTCGGTTTCGAGCCTGAATTCGCTGCCCGTGGTGGCTGCGGTAATCATCGCGTTGCCCAACCCCTGCATAGGCAACCAGAGCGTGGACGGTACGTTCTTCTGCGTTTTTGAATATTTCAGCTGATTGGCGATCGCCGTTGCGCAGGCGTCGCTTTGCACGTCGTTTTCTTCGCGAGCCTCTTTATTTGTGGGAACGAAGCCGCGATCTTTAAAACGGCGCACCTGATTTTCTTTATTCGTGTAATACTCGGCAAATTCGAGAGCTGCGGATTTGTTTTTGGAATACTGCCCCACGCCCATCAGTTTATACCCGGCGAACGCCGTGAGCTGCTTCTGCGTTTCGCCGCTTTCGCCGCGCGCATAGGTGTACGAAGGAAGTTTCGCCACGCCGAAATTTTCGCCGAGATAGCCGGAAAACGTCTTTTTGTTCCAGATGCCGGAAGTGGCGGCGATGACGCTGCCGTCGGAAAAGCCCGCGGCGATCGTGGAATCGTTGGCATCGGGAAAGACTTTCGGATTCGAAGCCGTTTCGTATAACGCCTTCGTTACCTTTTTGCCGACGTCGCCGCCGAAATCGGTGGCGATTTTCGTTTCCGCAAAAGAATCGTTATAGGTTACTTCGTAGCCGAGCCCCGCGCCGAAATAGAAAGACGTGTTGTACCAGCCGTCGTTCAGCGGCATGGCGAATTTTTTGGACGAAGAACATTTTGCGAGAATACCGTCGAGCGTTTCCACATCGGTTTCGCTGAAATACGCCTTATTATAATACAGAAAAAACGTATTATCGGTATACGGAAAAGCATAAACGCTCTCTTCGCCGTTTGCGCCCGTAACCGTAGCCGCATCCACTGCTTTTTCGTCGTTGTTTTCCCGTATACGGATAAGTCTGTCGCCGCCGATACGGGAAAGCGCGTCGCCCGCTATCAGCTTTAAAATCTGATCGCTGGAAAAGGAAAATACGTCCGGCGCGGCTTCTACGTCGGTTAAAATTTTCGTAGCCGCTTCGTTTTCGCCCTGCGCCGCAAAGCGGAAATTATACTGCGTACCCGCATGATCTTTTTTGAAGTTTTCGGAAATTTCTTTCGCCAGATCCATATCCATCTGCGAACACCATACGGTAAGCGTTACGGCGTTATCCGTATGCTTTTTGCACGCGCCGAGCATGGTGCCCGCGATTGCCGCGACGGAAAGCATCGCAAGAGTTTGTTTCGTCTTTTTCTTCATACCTTTCGCTCCTACTTCGAATATTGAATTTCTGCGCTCCGAAAAAATCGGGCTAACGTTATTTTCGGTAAGTTTCCGCCTTTTTATACTTCGCTTTCCGCATAAAAAATTCCGCCCCGTACGGCGTAAACGCCTGAGCGGAACGGAAAGGTTCTTCTGCGATTTTTATCGCGCGTATTCTTTTTATCTGCGATACTCAAACGTAAGGCGCAGAAGCGTTTCTTTGACTTCCGGCGATAACAGCTGCGCTTTCGTATAGCGGAAGCTCCAGTTTTTTGTTGAAAGCGTGGACGGCGCGTTGATGCGGGCTTCTTCGCCGAGCGACAGCAAATCGTGCAGCGGCGCCACGCAAAGATACGACGGAGAAGCAAACGCGAGCCGTACCGCATCGGCGCAATATTCTTCGGGCGTAACAGCTGCGGAATCGACGCCGAATTTTTTGCATTCGTCGCGGAAATCGCGCACGAACCGTTGCTTTTCCGATTCGGGAAGCGAACGGACATAAGCGGCGAACGGCGGATTATCGTGCGTGCCCGTATACGCCACGCTGTTTTCCGGAGAATTCGATGGCTTGTTTGTGTTATCCGCTTTGCCGTCGAACGCAAATTCAAGCACGCGCATGCCGGGATAGCCGACGTTTTTCATCAGCTTGAGCACGCCCTCGTCGATTACGCCGAGATCTTCCGCCACGATAGGCAAATTTTTCATATCTTCGAAAAGCGCTTCTTTCGGACCGTCTTTCCATTCGCCTTCGCGCGCCGTCTGCGCGTTCTGCGGGATAGAAAAATATCTGTCGAATCCGCGGAAATGATCGATGCGCACCGCGTCGAACAAAGCGAGCGCTTTACGGATGCGTTCTTTCCACCAGCGATAGCCGTTTTTCTTCATTTCGTCCCAGCGGTAAACGGGATTGCCCCACAGTTGCCCGTCGGCGGAAAAAGCGTCGGGCGGCACCCCGGCTTTCTGCGTTTGTCTGCCGTTTTCGTCCGTTTCGAACAGAGATTTTCCGTATTTCCACATTTCGACGGAATCGCCGGAAACGTAAATGGGCATATCGCCGAGCAGTTCTACGCCGAAATCTTCGGCACATTTTCTTAATTGCGCCCACTGTTTTAAAAATTCGTATTGCGTAAACTGCCAGAAGCGGATTTCTTCCGCGTGTTCCGCGGCGAATTTTTCCGCTTTTTCTTCGCCGAATTGCGCATACTCGCCCCATTCCTGCCACGGACGATAAGAAAAATGCGTTTTCAGCGACATAAACAGCGCGAAATCGTAATATTCTCCCTTTTTTAAAAATGCGGCGAAATTCTGCGCTTCCGCACGGTGCGCGGCAAGATATTCTTCGCGCTCGAACCGTGAAAACGCCTTTTTTAACAGAGGCACGCGCGTACGGAACAATTTTTCGTAGTCGATACGCGAATTATCCGACGTATAGGCGTTTTCCGCCGCGTAATCGTTGAGTTCGGACTGCGTGAAAAGCCCCTCTTCTTTCAGAAGCTGCAAATCGATGAAATAGTAGTTGAGAGCGTATGAACAGACGGACTGATACGGACTGTCGCCGTAACTTGTGGGTAAAAGCGGCAGAATCTGCCAAACTTTTACGCCGGCCGAAGCGAGATAGCCGATAAATTCTCGCGCGACGGCGCCTATCGTGCCGATTCCGTAAGCGTCGGGAAGTGAAAAAATCGGCAGCAATACGCCGCATTTACGCGGCTTTCCCGCTTGATTTTCCGTTGAATCGAATATTGTTCCGCTCATAATTTTACCTTTTGTAAGTATGTACCGTTTACCTGCGTATTATAGCCGATTTACGGAAAAAAGTCAAGCATAACCCGCGGGATTCCGGACGGGCGGAAAGTTGATTTCAGAACCGGCTTTCCGCATCGTAAAAATCGCTTGCCGAAAGACGTTTTTTTAAACGGCCGATCGCGCGTTTTTCGATTCTGGACACATAGGAACGGGAAATATTCAGCTTCGCCGCCACTTCTCTCTGCGCTTTCGGCGCCCCGCCCGTAAGCGCGTAACGCATGCAAAGCACCGTGTATTCCCGCTCGCTTAAAAGCGCGCGGATGGATTTTAAAAGGCGATCGCGCTGGACGGAACGTTCTACGTTTTCGAAAACGCCCTCCTCTTTTTCGGCAAGGACGTCGAGAAGCGTGAGTTCGTTGCCGTCTTTATCGAGCCCGACCGGATCGGACAGCGAAAGCGTATTTTTGTGCTTTTTATTGGCGCGGATCAACATTAAAATTTCGTTTTCGATACAGCGCGCGGCGAATGTGGCAAGCGTGGTGCCTCTGCCGGGGCGATAATTATCAAGCGCTTTCATAAGCCCGAGACTGCCGACGGAGATGAGATCGTCGTTTTCGGCGGCGCCGCGATATTTTTTGACGATGTGCGCCACCAGCCGCATATTGTGTTGTACGAGAATTTCTTTGGCTTGCTTGCGTTCCTCCGGCGTTTGCCCTTCGTTTAAGGCGCGAAGATATTTTTCTTCGTCTTCTTTGGACAGCGGTCGGGAAAAAGAATTCTTTCCGCCGATCAACCCCGTTAAAAAACCGATTTTGCATAAAAACGACCAGAAAACGCTTAAAAACATTGAATTTTCTCCTTTTTCCTCTCTGTTTTGCGGCGCCGTCTGCGTTTTTTTTGATTTTCGGCGCTTGTATAAGCTATGAAAAAAAAGGGTTGTACTATGTCGTTTTACTGTTTTTTCCGACGTTTTTCGTCGTTTTTTGATAAGAAACTGCCGCCGATGGACAACACCGGCGGCTACGATTTCCGTTTTATGCGTTTTTAATCGACAAGTTCGAAATCCGCGCCGTTTTTTGTATCGGACGAACCGCCGATATATGCCGTAAAATCGCCGTTTTCCGCGGCAAATTCAAGCTCGGCGTTATAGAATTTCAACATTTCTTCATTGATTTCAAACGTTACGAGCGCTTCTTCGCCCGCGGCAAGAGTTACTTTTTTAAAGGCTTTGAGTTCTTTTACGGGGCGAACGACGGAAGCAACTTTATCCCGAAGATATAGCTGTGCCGTTTCGGTCGCCTCGCGCATACCTGTATTTTTCACGGTAACGCTTACTTTGATTGCTTCGCCCCGGCGCAGTTTTTCCGCGGAAACCCGCGCTTTTCCGTACGAGAATTCTGTATAGGAAAGCCCGTAGCCGAACGGATACAGCGGAAGATTCGGTCCGTCGATATACGACGACGCATAACCTACGCGCGAAAGATCGTTTTCGCGGGGTCTGCCGGTATTGAAACAATCGTAATGAATCGGACACTGCCCCGTTACCGCGGGAAAGCTCATCGGGAGTTTGCCTTCGGGAGAAACTTCGCCGAACACGAGATTTGCGATTGCGTTGCCCGCTTCCGTGCCCGGCTGCCATACGAGAAGAATCGCGGGAGCGAGTTCGGATAATTTTTTGATTGCAAGCGGTCTGCCGGTAAAAAGCAGCACCGCGGTGTTTTTGTTTGCGGCAAGCACCGCTTCGAGCAATCGGTACTGCGCTTCGGGCAGTTCGAGATTCTGTTTGCTGTTTCCTTCGCCGCTGTCCCCTTCCGGTTCGCCGAGCGCTAAAAGAACAACGTCCGCCCCGGCGGCAAGCCGCGCCGCATCTTCGATTTCTTTTTCGTCGGCAACCGCGTCGAGCGCGCCGCTTACGCCCTGCGCAAAACAGATTTCGGCATCGGGAAGCAGATTTTTCACGCCGTCGGTGATTTTTACCGTATCGTTACCGTTGCCGTAGCAATGCCAGAAGCCGATAATATCGCCCGTATTGCCGAAAGGACCGATGACGGCGATTTTTTTCGCGTTCTTTTTAAAAGGCAATACGCCTTTGTTTTTTAAAAGCACCGCCGATTTTTCCGCCGCGATTCTTGCGAGAACGCGGTTTTCCGCCGTCAGTATTTCCGATTTCTGCGTTTTTTCCGCTTCTTCCTTTGTTTTCGGCAGGAAGCGATACGGTTCTTCAAGCAAGCCGAGATCTTTTTTGAGGTTCAGAACGCGGCGCACGGCGTCGTTTACCTGCGTTTGCGAAATTTTCCCCTCCGCAATCAGATCTTTCATGCAATGGAGATAAGCGGCGGACATCATTTCGATATCGTTTGTAGCTTGCATAGCTTTGTAAGCGCAATCCTTTTCGTCTTTCGCCACGCCGTGGTTCATCATTTCGCGGAACGCGTTATAATCGCTGATAATCACGCCGTCGAAGCCCCATTCGTCGCGCAGGATGCCTTTGACGAGCTTCCTGTTTGCCGCGGCGGGAACGCCGTTGAGAGAATTGAAAGACGTCATGACCATTTTTACGCCCGCCTCCACGGCGGCTTTATAGGCAACGAGATATTTTTCGCGCAGCGTGAGTTCGCTCATATCCACGGTGTTATAATCTCTGCCTGCTTCGGGAGCGCCGTAAGCGGCGAAATGCTTCACGCACGCCGCAACGCCTTCGCGCTGGAATCCTTTTACCTGCGCGGCGGCGAACAAACCGTTTAAATACGCGTCTTCGCCCGTGCTTTCCATCACTCTGCCCCAGCGGGCGTCGCGCACCAAATCCACCATAGGCGCGAACGTAACGCGTACGCCCATAGCGCGGGCTTCGCGCGCAGCCATCGCGGAACATTCTTCCATGAGCTTAGGATTGAACGTTGCCCCCATCCCCAGATTGACGGGATAAATCGTGCGGCAGCCGTGTATGACGTCCATCATGAACAACATGGGAATTTTATTGCGATCGGCTTCGAGGTGCGCCTCCTGTATACGGCGCACCTGTTCGGCGCCGCGGAAATTCAGCGTGGAGCCGATTCCCGGAAGGTCGTTATCGGAAATGCCTACGTCCTCTTTCGGTCCGGTTGCCGCCGTTTTATCGGCGGTATCGAAAAATACGCCCGAAAGTTGCGTAAGCTGCTGCAATTTTTCGTCAAGCGTCATTTTTTCAAGCAATTCTTCGACGGAAACGTTCTGCGTTTCTTTTCTGTTTTTCATGGTATTTCCTCCCCGGATATTCCGGTTGTTTTTTGTACGGAATCGTACGAGCGTTTATAGTATAACACAGAAAAGTAAAAAACGCTTCTCAAAAAGCGTTTTAAACATTCTTATTTTTATGCATTCCGCATCGATTCTTTCTGATTACCGCCGAGAATACGGCTTAAAAAATCTTGCGCGGAAGCGCTTTCTTTCAGAATTTCTTCTTTTCCGTCCGAAAACGTCTTTTCCGCCCCCACGGAAAACAGACGATCCAGCGTTTTCGATTCTTCCGCAGACAAAAACTTTTCCTCGTTATCTACGTGCGAAGCCGTGCCGTCCGGAATCGCCGTTTTGCCGCGGCGGAAATTGCCGGATAATTGCCACGTTGCCGATGAAACGCCGAGCAGTTCCTGTGAAAGCACCGCATCGAACGGCGAACCCGTTTCGGTGGAAAGCACGGCGAACACCGTGAGCGAAGCGCCCGATTTTAACCTGCGCGCGGAACCGAGAAATTTCTTGAGATAATGCAGCGTTTTGCTTTCCAGTCCGCCCGCCAGCGTTCTGCCGCCCGCCGATTCCTCCGTTTCGTTGAACGCGCGCGCAAGAGCGTTGAGATCGTCGAAAAGAAGCAGCGCGTTTTTGCCGTCGCAAACGTATTCTTTGGCGCATTTCAAGGCTTTTTCCGCCTGCGAAATCTGCTCGTCCGGTTCGTCGCAATAACCGGAAGCATAGATTTCCGCCACGGGAAATTCGCGCTGCCATTCGCCGATGGTTTCGGGCGAGCGTTCGCACAGCCCCGCCACGATTTTTATTTCGGCATCGTTTTTCGCCGCGGAACGGGCGATTTCGCGCAGGAGCGTGCTTTTGCCCGATTTCGGCACGCCGGATACAAGCACCCGCTGCCCTTTTCCCACCGGAAAAAGCGTTACGAAATATTTTAAAAGAAGATTTCCGTCCGATTCGAAAGAAAGCAGTTTTTCGCACGGATAAACCGCGTCTGCCCTGTCGAAATTATCAAAAAGCGTACCGGGAAGCACCGCATTGACGGAAAGCACTTCGGCTACGATATAAAATCCCGCCTGTTTCCCGGCGTGAAACGTGAGCTTATCGCCCGTGCGCGCGCCGGAAAGCTCTACGTTTTTCGAAGAAATCACCGCTTTTTCGCCCAACAATTCGCGCGGTTCCGTAATTTTAACGCAATAACTGCCCGACAGCGTGGTTAATTCGCCGCAGAACACCGCGCGATCGTAATAGGCGGGATCCTGATTTTTGGCACTCAGAACGAGCGAATCGGACGGTTGCGTGCCGCTGAAACAGGCGTTGTTCTCTTCCGTTGCCTCTTCGCCGTAATCCACTTCGATTGCCGCGCGTTTAAAATTGAGTTCATCCAGCCCGGATAAAATGGCGGGATCGACGAAATCTTCTTTTACGGGCGCGCCGCGGTTGCTTTTCGCCGCGGGAAGGCGTTCGCCCGAAACGATTGCCAGAATACAATCGACCAGCTCTCCTTTTTTTCTTGCGGTTGCCTGCGGTACGCCGACATATCTGCCGAGCGTTCGCAACGACACGATGCCGATTGCGTTTAAAAATCCTGCAAATTCTATCCTCCATTGCTTGATAGCTTCCGCTCTGTCCACTTGTATTTCTCCTTTATCTTTTCGTAACGAACGTTTTTTTATTTTTATGCGCCTGCTTTTTCGGACTACTATTCAAGAAGCCGCGCGCAAAGTTTTACTTTCATTTTCTGCTCGCCGTAATCGAAAACGAGCGTATAAACGACTTCCGCGGAAACAACGTCTTTCTGTTGTTTCAGTGCGATTTTATGCGTTTTTATCCGTAATTCTCCGTTCAGTCCGTCCGGACCGAACGTACCTTTCGTGATATTTCCCTCTTCGAAGAGAAATAAAGCGCTCATTTCTCCGTTGCGGCGCCAGCTTGCCCGTTTGCCGTCCGTAAAGAAACTGCCCGCGTCGTCCGCGCTTTCGTAAGAAAGAATCACGCCGCCGCAATCGTCTGTTTGCAGGGTTCCGCATTTCGAAAGCACGGATTTTTTTCCGTCCGCTTCCGTGAGTAGCGAAATACGGCAACGGTAACCGCGGAAAACGGGCGCCGTCAAAGCGAAATTACCTCAAGCGTGGAAAGCGCCTCTTCTATCAGCTCTTCGACGTTGAGTTTGCTTTCTTCCGATTCGATGAAAGAAAGCTTCGGGCGGATGGCGGGAAAATCGGGAAGAAATACCGTACAGCAATCTTCGTAGGGCAAAATAGAAGTTTCGTAGGCGCCGATTTTTACCGAACGTTCGATGATTTCGTTTTTATCGAACCCGACAAGCGGGCGAAGAACGGGCAGATTTTCTACGACGGCGTTGGAGGACGTCATGCCTTCGATCGTCTGACTTGCCACCTGACCGAGGCTTTCGCCCGTAATCAGGCACTGCGCGCCGATTTTTTTAGCATAGCGTTCGGCGATGCGGTACATAAAGCGGCGAAGCAGCGTTATCATCAGTTCCGGCGCGCATTTTTCGTGGATTTTTTCCTGTATATGCGTAACCGACACCACGTTCAGTTTTGTGCCGAGCGTATATTCCGAAAGAATTTTCGCCAGTTCGACCACCTTTTCTTTCGCCTGTTCGTTGGTATAAGGATAACTGTTGAAATGCAGGCAATCCACTTTCATGCCGCGTTTCGCCATCATGTACCCCGCCACGGGAGAATCGATGCCGCCCGAAATTAAAAGCAGACCTTTGCCGCCCGTGCCGACGGGCATGCCGCCCGCGCCCGCTTCGTCTTTGCCGCTGACAAGCGCCGCGCCGTTTTCCCTTACGTCCACGCGGATAATATGCTGCGGCGTATGCACGTCTACGGAAAGAGCCGGGAACGCTTCCAGTAATCTGCCGCCGATTTCACGGGAAATTTCGATGGAAGTAAGCGGATACTTTTTATCGCCGCGATGCGATTCTACCTTGAACGTGCCGTTTTCGGGCGCGAGCGATTTTGCCGCTTCGAAAATATCTTCAAGCGACGACGACGTTTCGTACCCGGCGGAAAGCGTATGCGCGCCGAAAACTTTTTTCAGCGCGGCGAGAATGTTTTCCTCTTCCGCTTCATTAAAATCCGCCACGATGTACCTGCCGCTCGGGCGGCGCAAGGTGTGCTTGTATCCTTTCAGCGCGCGTTCGATGTTCACGAAAAACATCTGTTCGAAGTAGCCTTTGTTTTTGCCTTTTAAAAATAATTCCGCGTATTTGATGATGATAACTTTTTGCATAGCGTAAATCCGTTGTATTGTTTTTATTTCGTGCGTTCGAGAAGTTCGCGGGCGCAGGCGTTCAGAATCTGCGCGGCGCGCTCGGTTTCCTCTTTTGTCGTTGAGGGAGAAAAACTCAGGCGGAGAACGCCGTCCGCCGTGATTTTATCGTATCCGCAGGCGAGAACGACATGCGAATAACGGGATTTTTCGTTGGACGAACATGCGGAGCCGGTGCCTATAATCAAACCTCGATCGTCGGCGAGATGCAGAAGAATTTCGCCGCGGAGTCCGCGGGCGGAAACCGTTAAAATATACGGCGTGCCGTCTTTGGGAGAGATGCGGACGAAAATCCCCGGATCAAGCGCCGACCAGAGCGATTCTCGATACGAAGCAAGGCGTTCGTAATCCGCTGCAAGCGAAGAAAATTTCTTTTCCGCCGCATATTCCAGCGTTTTGACGCCGAACACGTTTTCGGTGCCGCTGCGCCAGCCGTTTTCCTGTCCGCCGCCGAAAAGATACGGGCGGATCGGCAACGTTTTTTTACGGATCAGCGCGCCCGTGCCTTTGAGCCCGCCGATTTTATGCGCGCTGAGCGAATATAAATCCACCTCTTTGCCGAGGCGGAACGGAATTTTTCCGAAGCCCTGCACGCCGTCGCTGTGAAACACGACGCGGGGATTTTTTTCTTTGACTTTTTTCGCAACGGCGTTGATATCGTTTATCGCGCCCGTTTCGTTATTGACGTGCATGACGGAAACGAACGTTGTTTTTTCGTCCACCAGTTCCAGCAGTTTTCCGACGTTCACACGCCCGTCCGCTTCCAACGGAGCAAAGCGCGTTTCCGCGACGTTTCTGTTTTTCAGTTCGGCAAACGGAGCCAGAATCGCCGAATGTTCGCCCGCCGAAGTTACCGCGTTGCCCCGCCGGGCATAGCCGAACACCGCCGTGTTATCCGCTTCGGTGCCGCAGGAAGTAAACGTTAAATCGTACGAAGCGGTATCGGCAACGTACGAAACCAGTTTTTCGCGGGCGGCTTTCAGTTCGCGCGAAAGCGCAAACCCCTCTTTATACATCGCCGAAGGATTGAAATAGTTTTCTTTCAGGTATTGTTCCGCACGCGCAACGCTTTCGCCGCAAGGTTGCGTGGTGGCGGCGTTATCCATATAAATCGTCTGCATGTTTTGCTTATTGCTCCGGATAATTTTTTTCAGCGCTGCGCCTGTTTTTTATCCTGCATGACGTAATCGCTTTCAAGAATTCCGCGCTTGACGAATTTCAGGATATTGACAAGCAGTTCTTCGCGGCATTCGAGAACATAAACGCGTTTGCCGACGGGCTCGCTCGTCTGGATATACAAAAAGAATTTGCCTTTGGCGGGTTCCGCGTTCGGCGTGCACACGATTTGTTTCACCGACGGATCGGCGCAGACGCGCTCAAACGACGGAGCGTCGGCGTCGCCGAGTTTTAAGATGCTTTCCGCTTCGATTCTGTACAAAAATTTGCGGCGATTGACGTTGTAAACTCTGGAGATGCGAAGTTCGCCCGAAACGAACGTGTAATCGTAGCTGAGATTGATCCGGCGCTTTAAAAGAAAACACGCGAGCCACGGTCCGCCGAACAGAAAAAGCATAAACAGCAGAAAAATAAGCAGGGCGATCGCCGATCCTCTGTCCTCCGCTTTCATCGCTTTGAACGAAAATAAAAACGTGAGCAGATTGAAAAGAAAAATGACGGCGAAAATTACCGCGAGCGCGCCGAAAAATTTAGAAATAATATTGATTACCTTATAGCGCTTTTCTACTTTCGGCGCGTTGGCGCTCACCGCGCTTTCTTCATATAAAACATCCATCGTTTTCTTGTTATCTCCTATATATTTACTTGATTTTGTTCCGTTTTTTGATTTTGTTCCGTTTCTTGTCTGATAAAAATACAGGCGGAAGCCGAATAATTTCCGGCGCCGAGCTCCGCGAGAATTTTCGCGTTGCCGCCTTTCAGAACCGTGCGTTGCGCTTCCGTTGCCGGAAAAAGCGGCTTGCCTTCGTACACCACGCAGATTTTTCCCGTTTCCGACGTCAGATACACGTTTGCCGTTTCCGCCGACGCAAACCCCGCGGCGCCGATTGCTTCGAGCACGGCGTACGGATTCAGCCGCCCGCGTTTCAAAGATTCGGCTACGGAATTACGCCGCGCGAACGACGTTGCCGCTCCGACAGCCTCCCGCGCGGATTTCGCTCCGCGCACTTCCGCCGTTATCAGTTTTTCTCCGCACGATTCCGCCGCGAACGCCAAAAAATCGGTCAGCGCCGAACGAATCAGACGGAAAGCTTTGCCGTACTCGGCGTCGGCGCGATCGATCGGATAATTTTCGGCGCCGCACCCGGATAAAAACGCCGCGGCGTCGAAAAGTCCGCCGTCTGCGGAATCGCCCGTGCAGCCGAGCGGATCGGCATACAGGCTTTTCAGCATTTTCAAAAGCATAGGCGAGGATATGCGCGCGTCGGTAAGGATTAAAAGCTGACGATACGAAACTTCCGTATTTTCGCCGCCGACCGTTTTTTCGCCCGTAAATCCGCCGGCGGAAACGCGCAGAAGAAAATCGATTTCGCACGGGTAACCGCCGACGGAAATTTTATAGCGGCGGGAAATCGTTTGCGACGGAGAAGAATCGTTCGTAAAAATCGCCAGTTCGTTTTTGCCGATTTTCAAATCGCAAAAAAGTTCTTTGAGATACTTTTCGCACGTTTCCTTTTCTTTTGCGGAAAAAGGCTTTTCCGCGCCGTTTAAAAATAAAACCGCTTTCGCCTTATCTTTTTTAGCCGCCGTTTCGGACAGCGCGTGAAAATACGGCTTTTGCAAATTTCCGCCCGTGATATAAGCCGATTCCGCCGGCGGACGGCAATACACGGCGCCCGGCGGCGCCAGCCTGCTGAACGCGGGCTTTTCCCTTGTAAAACCGCTTGCAAGCACGGCACATTCGCCGAGCGGCTCGAAAGTTCTTGCGACGCCGTTTTTTCTCATTGCGCGTTACCGCCGCTTGTTTCGCCGCCGATTTGCACCTTTTCTTGCCGCGCGCCGCGCTTCGCAAAGGAAAATTCGGCGCGTACGACGTTTTCGCCCTGTTCGTTAAAGCCGCCGATCACGGAAAAATCCGCCTCGTCCTTGCGGTAAAAAGACAGCGTTTCGCCCTCTTTGCACTGTTTGACGTAAGCGATAGAAAACGAGTTTACGTATTTATCGGCAAGTTCGGCGACGGAAAAGCAATTCAGACAATAATCGGCATAATGCGTGTTGTTGACGTGCATGTTGTGATCGTATTCGGAATTTGCGATTTTAATCGAAAATTTCTTCTCGCCTTCCCCCGCGGACAGTTTCGCGGTTTTCGTCTGCGGAGCGCCGGACTTTGCGGGATCGTAAATTTCCGCGTTGCGATAATCCTGTTCCGGAAACGCTTTGGGGGTAAGAAGTTTCCCCGTGGAAAAATCCACCGCGCACCAGCGGGACGTAGCGGACAAAATTTTTTCTCCGCTTTCTGCATACCCTTCGTATTCTCTGCCGAATACGACGTAAGACGGCGGCGTGGGCCACGTGCGAAGCGAAAGCGTTTCGTACAGCGGCACGGCGCGGGAAAGCACGCAGCGGATTTCCGCAAGAAAAAAAGCATAGCCGCGTTCTTTCAGATACTTATAGCCGAATTCCAGCTCGTCCGCGCTCTTCGAAGCGATGCTTTCAAAGCGCGACAAAAGCGCGGAAATCTTCAGCTCGTCCTTGAAGTCCACGTCGCAAAAATCGGTTTTATAAGATTCTTCGCATCTGTAATGTGCCATATCGGTTTTATTATACAGTGAAAAAAGAAAAAAGTCAACTCGCCGAAGGCGCGAAAAAAATATTTCCCGCAAATTTCGCCCGATTTTGCATTTTTTTGCGAAATTTTATGTACAATTGTTCAATTCTGCCCGTGTATCGTTGACAATTACTTTTTGATGTGATATAATATTTACGACATACAGATTATTTATGTTTTTATGCCCTTTTTTGTACCGGAAACGGACAAATCAAGGCGCACAAACTATTACGACAGACATAATAATTATGTGTGGCGAAGTAATTTTTGAGGTTTTTGTACTATGTCTGACGTAATTATTGTGTCAGGCATAGCAATAAAGCACTATCGGGGAGGTTTATCGCGTGAGCGACATAAAAGAAACATTCGACGAATCGGAATACGATTACGATAAGATTACAGGCGGAGAAGAAGGCGGCATGTCTATCAGCTCCGATTTAATCCGCGGACACATCAATACGATTATTCTGCGCAGTTTATACGACGGCGACAAATACGGATATGATATTTTAAGCGAAATCGAAAGCAAAACGGGCGGCTTGTATTCCATCAAGCAGCCTACTTTGTACAGCGCGCTGAAACGCCTTGAATCGCTGCGGTACGTCGCTTCATACTACGGAGAATTTTCCAACGGCGGCAGGAGAAAATATTTCCGTCTGACCGACGAAGGCAAGGAATTCGTGAAAAAGTCCCTTTCCGAATGGGAATATTCACGTACGATTATCGACAGCCTGATTGCGGACGGCGACAAGCATTTCGATTTTTCGTTTATCACGGAAAAGCAGAAAGAACTGGAGAATATCAAGCGCAATCTTACGGCGCGCGAATCGGCGCTTACCGAAGAAAGAAATTCGCTGAAAAATCTGCAGGCGGAACTTGAACGGCAGCGTTCGTTGCTTTCGGTGCAGACTTCTGCCCTTTCTTCGCAAAAAAGCGATTATAACGAACTAAAAGCGAAAATCGAGCGTCTGGAAAGCGAATCGGAAGCCAAGGAACGCGAACTTTCGGCGAAAAGAACCGAGCTTTCGGCAAGCAACGCGAAACTGGAACGACTGCGCGAAGAGACGGAAGAAAATAACCGCGATATGGAACGGTTGCAGGCGGAAATCGACCGTCTGAAGATTTCTTCGCAGAATAATTCCGCCGAAACGGACGCCCTTTCCGCCGAACTGAACGAGGCACGCGATCTTTTAAACGGGAAACAGCAGGAACTTGCCGATCTGCAATCGGACATCGGCGTAAAAACGGAAGCCTTGGAAAACGCCCGCGCGGAACTCGCCGCATTGAAAGACGCCCGTGCGGAAGCCGAAAACAGGCAGGAAGAACTGAACGAAATGCAGCTGCGGATTTCCGAAATGCAATCGCGCGTGGACGAAACGGCGGAATCTTTAAGAAAAGCACAGCTGGAATCGCAGGAAAAACAAAACGAAATCGAAGCCAGAGAAACAGAACTGAACGAGAAACGCGAAGCTTTGCAAAAGCAGGAAACCGAGCTCGCGGAAGCGAAAGAGAAACTTTCCGCCGCGGAAGCGAAGCTTTCCGATATGCAAAACGAGCTTGCCGAATCGATTGCGGCGCGGGAATCGCTGGAAGCGGAAAACGCCGACAAGCAAACCGAACTTGACGCGGCGCTTAACGAAGCAGAAAACGCGCGGAAGGAACTGAACGAAAAAGAAACAGAACTTGCCGAGCGCGAACAGAAATTACAGGAACTTTCGGCATTGACGGATTCCGCCGCGTTAAAAACGACGGAAAGCGCGAAAGAACTGGAAGAACGCGAGAACGCGCTGAAAGAAGAACAGAACGATTTCGACGAAGAAAAGCGGCGTTTCGAAGAAGAAAAAACGGATTTCGAAGAAACGAAGCGTTCGTTTGAGGAATTGCGCGCGGCTTTCGAAAAGGAAAAATACGAATTCACCGAACGGGAATACGAATTTTCGGCAAAGGAAAAAGACGTAGAAAACAAGACGACCGATTTCGAATCGCGCGAAAACGCCCTTTCGCAGCGCGAATCGGAACTGGACGAAAGACAAATTCGCCTCAACGAGCGCGAAGCGGCGCTGCGCCAGAGAAAAGACGAAATTTCCACGACGGAAAATCGGCTCTCGGCACGCGAAAGCGAGCTGGAAGAACGCGAAGAAACGTTGAAAACCGAGCAGTCGGATTTTGCGACGCGGCGCGGCGAACTTTCTACACAGCAATTCGATTATGCCGACAAAATCGGAGCATACAACGCCGACCTGAAATCTTTCAACGAGGATCTGCAACGATTCCATTCCGAGCGAACCGCATGGACGGAAGAACGCCGCGCCTTCGACGAAGAACGGCAGAATTACTATACGGAAAAAGCGCTCTGGCAAAAAGAAAAAGAAAAATACGAAGCGGATAAAGCCAGAACGGAAGAAGAAAACGCGCAGACGATCAACGCCGTACGCGAACAAGCCGCAAATTTAACCCGTCGCGAAGCAGCTTTAAAAGACAAAGAATATGAGCTGGAAGGCAGAGAATCGGCTTTGAACGAAGCGCGCAGACAATTCAACGCGACGCGAATCGCTCAGGAATACGCAGCGTTGACGGGCACGCCCTCTTCTTACGATAACCGCGAACAAAACGAACGGAACAGGCAGCAACAAGCCGCGGTTCCGCAGCAGCCCGCCCCCTATGCGCAGGAGTTCGGAAGAAACAACGCGCAGAACGGCTATGATTTTTCGGCGTTGAACGAACGCGCGCATGCGGACGGAATCAAGCTGCGTACCGCGGGAAACGCACAGGGGTTCGGCGGAACGAATTATAACGCTCCCCTCCCTGTCGCAAACGCGCAGAAAACGGAAGCCGCAAACGGATTTTTCAATAAAGGCAAAACGCTGTTCAGAGCGGCGATGGTAATTTTCTTCATTATTATCGCGGAAAGCCTTTCGGCGTTTTTCCTCCGCGATAAACTGAACGTGAACGGGCTGTACCCCTTCGCCGCGTTTGCCGTAGGATTCCTTGCGTTTCTGATTTGCACGATTATGTACGCAGGCGGCTATAAACCGAAAGTCCGCAGAACGAAAAAATGCCCGTACATCGTTACGGCGTGCGTGATGTTCGTTATCGTAACGGTACTGGCATCGATGATTGCGGTGTACATGAAAGCGGATCTCCGCTCGTTGCGCGATTTGCTTAAGTTTGTGGTACTTCCCGCATTATATCTCTTCAACATAGTGTTGTTTTCGATATTCTATCGGTTATTTTCGAAAACGACCGACGCCGATTAAAACTTAAACCGGGCACACCTGTAAAAGCCGCTGTTTTCAAAGGAAAACAGCGGCTTTTTGTATTGCATGAGATTTTGTTTTATTTACGCTTGGAAAGCACTTCTTTTTCGTAGCGTTCCACTTCGCCGTACCAGGTTTCGGAAAGTCCCTGACGGGTAAGATATTCGTTCCAGACGTCGCCGACGGGCATCATTTTAAACAGTTCGTTCATATACATCAGCTTTCCGAACGAACCGCTTTCCTGCAATTCTTTCATCGTATCGTTCGGTAAAAGCATTGCATACAGAAGCGCTTTCTGCATAGAACGCTGCCCCGTTACCCAGGCGCCGATGCGGTTGATGGACGCATCAAAATAATCGAGCGCGATTTTCACTTTGTTTTCCGCGCCGTTTCTTACGATTTCTTTGGCGATTTCTTTAAGTTCGTCCTCTAAAATCACCACGTGGTCGCTATCCCAACGGACGGGACGGGAAACGTGCAGCGCCACTTTATCGTAAAACGCGAGCAGCGCGGGAATCTTATCGGAAACCACTTCCGTGGGATGATAGTGCCCCGTATCGAGCAGACAGCAGATGCCGCGCGTAGCCGCATAATTCTGGTAAAATTCGTTGCTGCCTACGGTATAGCTTTCCACGCCGATGCCGAACACCTTGCTTTCCACGGCGGGAATCACCCATTCTTTATCGTATCCTTCGAGAATTTCGTCGAGAGATTTTTTCATTCTGAGGCGCGGCGTAAGGCGGTCGGCGGGGATATCTTTGCTGCCGTCCGGAGCCCACAGATTAACAAGGCACGGCGACCCCATCGCTTTGCCGATTTCCGCCGCGATTTTCATGCAGGCTTTGCCGTGGCGAACCCAGAAGGAACGGATTTCTTCATCGCCGGAAGAAATCGTCAGACCGTTTTTCATCTTCGGATGCGAGAAAAACGTGGGGTTGAAATCGATGCCGTCGAAATTGTTTTCTTTGGCGAAATCTACCCAAGGCTTGAAATATTCGTACGTATAGGCGTCGCGGTCCACTTTGCCTTTATCTTTGCCGAGCACCGCGTAGCTGGCGTGAAGGTTCAGGCGCTTCTTTCCGGGCATCAGAGAAAACGCTTCTTTAATATCCTGTTTGAGCTGATCGAACCCGACGGCTTTTCCGGGATAATTTCCCGTCGTCTGAATGCCGCCTTCGAGCGAATCGCTGCCGTCGAAGCCGAGCACGTCGTCGCCTTGCCAGCAATGTACGCTGACAGGGATGTTTTTCAGCCGTTCAAGCGCGCTTTCCGTATCTACGCCGTAAGCGGCGTACGCTTTTTTTGCTTCCTCGTACTTTCCCATTTCTGTTTCTCCTTAATGATTCTGTTTGCGCGGATTTTAGCGGCAAAAAACGCCCGCTCCGCGTTTCTTCTGTTTCTATTGTACTACGATTTGTTCGTTTTTGTCAAGAGAAAAGAAAATAAATCACTTTTACGTGCGTTTTGAGAATTTTTTACGACTTTTTTGATTGATACGAACCGCTGTTCCGCCGTTATTTTCTGACGGAAAATTCATAAGAGGCGAAGAAGCGATAAATTTGTCCGCGTTCGTAAATCGAAGAGCCGAACTTCGCGTATCCGGGAACGTTGACGTTGTTGGGAATCGCCTGCGTTTCAAGGCAGTAAGCGTTGTTTTTGCCGTAATGATGTCCGTTTTTGCCGTATTGATCGAGTCCGTTGCCGGTATAAAGCTGCACCGCGGGCATATCGGTATAACAACGCATTTCGATACCCGTTTTTTCGCTGTACGCGACGGCGTAAGGTTTGGTTACGTCGCGGCCCGGAATCAGTACGAAACAATGATCGTAACCGCCGCCTTTTTTCAGATCGGGATCGTCGGCATCGATATCCCGCGAAATACGCTTCGGCGAGGAAAAATCGAACGGCGTGCCGGCGGTGGCGCGAAGTTCGCCGCGGGGAATCAGGGTATCGTCGGTAGGCGTGATATACGGCGCGTTGATTTGCAGAAAGTTATCCGCCGCGGTAACGTTATTTCCTTCTCCGTTGAGATTGAAATACGCGTGATTCGTGAGATTGATCGCCGTTTTTTTATCGGGTACGGCAAGGTAAGAAATGGTAAGCGCGCCGTTTTGCAGCGAATATACCACCCGCACGCCGAGATCGCCCGGATAATTTTCCTCGCCGTCCGGAGAAAAATAAGTGAGGCAAAGCGTTTCGCCAGAAATTTCGGCGTTCCAGATTTTCGCGTTGAAACCGACTTTTCCGCCGTGCAGATGATTGCCTCGGTCATTGCAATACAACCGATATTCTTTCCCGTCGATTTTCAGAATGCCTTTATCGATACGGTTGCCGAATCTGCCGATGAGCGCGCCGAGATAGCCGCCGTTGTTCAGATAGCCATCCATCGTATCGTATCCGAGAAGGACGTCGCGTTTTTCCCCATTTTTATCGGGAAGAACGATGCTTTGCAGTATGCCGCCGTACGTTAAAACGCTTACGGACATTTCGCCCTCGCTGAGCGTGTAACGCTCCACCGGTTTACCTTCGAATTCGCCGAAAGCCGATTTTGTGATTTTCGTCATGATTATCTCCTTTCATTTTTACCTTTCCTGCAGTTAAGCGGGCGATAAAAAAAATTTTAAATAAATATTTTTCCGTTTTTTACCCATAGTAACGGATATGAAACGAAACTGGTTGCCCGTTGCGGGCATGTTATTTTTGTTCGCCGTGTTTTTTGCCGCAGCGGGAGGCTATCTGCTTTTCAAAGCGCCGAAACTTTCCGATTTGCCGGAATTTCCGTCCGTCATCGGCGCGTTCAGGTTGTTTTCCCGATAAATTCTTCGCCGGCATTTTTCAAACGGAAATTTTCGTCATTCGATTTTCGTCAGCGAAAAATTTGTTTTATCGCAGGAAGTGAGATAATATTTCACTCCGTTTTTTTCCGTTTGCAACGGAAAATATCCCGCGCCGTGCAGATGCCCGAAAATCACTTTGCCGACGCCGTATTCTTCGAACAGCTCCGTAAACCCCGATTCCGCCGAACGCAGCGAAAACGGCGGATAATGAATCAGGGCGATAAGCTCGTCGCCCTCTTCCAAAAGCGCCTTACCGCAATTCAGCGCCAGACGGAAACGTTCGCATTCGCGGCGGTAAAGTTTTTCGTCCTCGGCGGAAAAATCCGTGCTGCCGGGGCAGCTCCACCCGCGGGAACCCGCATATACTTTATTGCCGATACGCACCGCGTCGGTCTGCAAAAAATAAAAAGTTTCGTCCGGCGCGCTATCGCGAAGTTTCGTGATGCCGCTCCACCAGAAATCGTGATTGCCTTTGATAAACACCTTTTTGCCGGGCAGATCTTTCAGACGGGCAAGATCTTTCAGCGCGTCCTCCTGTTTCATCGCCCACGAAATATCGCCGGGAATCAGCACGACGTCATCCGGCGCGACTTTGCTTTTCCAGTCGGCGCGGATTTTATCGAAATGCCCCGCCCACGCGCTGCCGAACACATCCATCGGTTTCGCGTCGTCGAAAGACAAATGAAGATCGCCGATTGCATAAATACTCATAGCAATATTATAGCAGTCGCGGCAAAAAAAGGCAACTTTTTAACGGAAATTTTTTGTTGCTTTTATAAAAAATTTACCGCTTCCCGACAAGCGGGAAGCGGCTGTTTTATCACTCGGCGCGCACGGTTTCATCCGTTTTTGCACGGACAAGGATTCATTTTGGGATAGAGCGGCAGTTCGAAGAAGCCGGAACATACTTCCTGCGAATAATCCTGCGCGGGCGGAATTACGCTGTAGCCGTACGAAGGCACGAGCAGCTCCACCTGCATGGCAACTTTCAGTATCACCGTGCAGCAAAGGTTTACGGTGAACGTATTGTTTGCCGCGTTGAACGTTCCTTCGGGCGAAACGGCGCTGCATGCGGCACGGACGATAAACGGCATCACCGACGGTGCGGGAACAGACAACAGAACGTCTTCGGAAACGGATACGAACGACGTGGCTTTACCTTCCACTCCCGCGGCGTCTACATACAGCACTTCCACGGGGACGGTAACCGTTGCCTGCACTCTGGCGCACTGGCGATCGCCCTGCCGATCGACGTTCAGATTGCTGACAACCGCATCCGAAGAAGTGGTACGGGCACTGACGAACGTAAGCGGATATGTAGGATTTTCCGGAGTGAAATCCGTAAGCGTAAGCGTATAGTTTTCGAGCTGCAATTGTTTGATGCACGCATCGAAAATTTTCTCCGCCTGCAGACACACTTTTTCCGTCAGTCCGTTCAGCGGATTTCCCGTAATCGGACCCGGACATTTATCCGATTGAAAATTTGAATAAAACGACATTGTAACCTCCTGACCGAAATTCCCCGCGCTTTTACGCATTTTACGGATGTTCAGGCGGGGTTTTTTCATTCAATTTCTTATTATATTGTATGCGGCGGAAGTATAAAGCGTTACGCCCGGGCGCTTTTTCTATATCCATATTTTCATGCCGGGGTAAAAAGCGTCCGTGCCGTTCTTTTTTTTATAATTTCCGGCGCTTCCGCACAACAATTCTTTCGTGTCGCCCGCGCGTACGATATATAAATTGCCCTTTTCCTGCGGGAGACGCAGCAGTTGCCCTTCCGTAATTTCGCCTTTCAGTCCGTTTTCCGCCGCGATCCGCGTTTCCGGAACGCAAAAAGCCTCCGCCACGGCACGCAGCGTCTGTCCTTTTTTTACTTTGTAATATTTAGGAATTGCAATACTCAGCATCGGTTTATTCTATGCCCCTCGTTGATTTTATTTTTATCGGCTTTTTACCTCGTTTTTTTCCGTCGTTTTCATAAAGCGGAGCTTGCCCCCGTACAATATTATATGCGAAACAACGTTTATAAAACAACCGCGATTATTACGATTTTATCCGCGGCGGAAAGAACTCTCGGTTTTTTATACCGCATCGTGCTTTCGCGGTATATCGGCGCGGAGGGATTGGGGCTGTATCAGGTGGCGCTTTCGCTTTTCGCCGTATTTTTAACGATCGGCACGGGCGGTATACCGATAACGATTTCGAGACTGAAAACGAAAGGTTATGCCGAAGGGAAAAACGAAGCGGGAGATTCCGCGCTTTCGGCGGGCGTTTGTTTTTCGCTGATTCTCACCCTGCCCGTATGCGTGTTTTTCTTTATTTTCGGGCGACATACGGGATTTTTGTTTTCCGACGAACGCTGCATCAGTCTGTTTACGCTGCTTTTGATCGGGCTGCCCTTCACATGCGTTTATGCCGATATTCGAGGAAGTTTCTGGGGCGAAAAACAATTTTTTCAGCCGGCTCTGACGGAATTGTTCGAAGAAGCCGTGATGGTGATTGCCGGCGTTTTGCTGCTGAACCGCTTTTCTCCCGAATATTACGGCGCAGCCGACCAGGTTGCGCGGGGAACGCGGCTTGCATGCTTTGCCGTGGTGATTTCTTATCTTGCTTCGTTTGCGACATCCGTGATTCTGTTTTTTGCGGACGGAGGAAAAATCCGCTCGCCCAAAAAACAATTCCGTCCGCTTTTTTCTTCGGCGTTGCCGATTACCGCCGTGCGCACGTGTTCTACGCTGATAGGTTCGGCTGTTGCCGTAATTTTGCCCGCAATGCTGATACGCTCGGGGCTCTCTCCTTCGGAAGCGCTACGTACGTTCGGCGTGGCGGCGGGCATGGCGATGCCCGTACTTTCCGTCCCCTCTACATTCATCGGAGCGATCTCGCTGGTGCTGACGCCGGAATTTTCGGAAAGTTTTTATAAAAAACGCACCCGAAAACTGACGGCGGACATCGAACGGGGGGTATACTCGGCGTTTGCTTTTTCCTGCCTGTTCATGCCCTTTTTCTTCGTATACGGATTATCGCTCGGCGAACTTTTATATTCCGACCGCGGCGCCGGAGAAATGATTGCGAAATGCGCGTTTATGTTGCTGCCGATGAGCGTTTCTTTAATTTCCACGGGTATTCTGAATTCGATAAATTACGAAAAACAAACGTTGCGTTTTTACTTCATCGGCGCGGCGCTGATGCTGTTATGCGTATTTTTTCTGCCTTCGGAAATCGGCGCGTACGCCTATCCCGTAGGTATGACGGTTTCGTTTGTATGCACGGCGTGTCTGAACATGCTGTTTCTGATTGCGCACTACCCGCTTTCGGGCGCGCTGCTGAAAAAATGCCTGCTTGCGTTTGCGCTGACGGCGCCCGTAGCCGCGTGCGGCAAAGCGTTATATTCACTCTTTTCGGGATTTCTTTCCGCCGTTCCCGCGATGCTTTTATCAGGCGTGTGCACGCTGGCGGCAAACCTGCTGCTTTGGATAGCTTTCAGGCTGTTCCCCGTAAAAAAGGTGAAGAAAACGCTGTTTTAACGCACTTTTTCGTGCCTTTTTGATGAGTATGAAAAAAATTCAAGTATTTTTGAGAAATTTTTTCGTTTTTTCCTTTTCAACCCTTGACAGACGGCGCAAATTGTTTTAAAATATTTTTGTATTAAAAATTCAAAGGAGTATTGTAAAAACAATATGAGTTACAAAACCAGAGAATGGCGCGATTCGATGCGCGTAACGCTCGATTACAACAATATGACGGAAACTTTCCTCGGCGATAAAGGCTTTACCGATAAAAAGCTGGCTTCGTACCGCTCCGCGGCGTCGAAAGCATACGCCTACGTGAAAGAAAACCGCGGCAAAGACGAACTGTTTATGGGCTGGACGGAACTGCCCTACAATCAGAAAGAAATCGTTGCGGATATTTTGGAAACGACGAAAAACGTTCGCAAAAAATTCAAATATTTCGTAGTGCTCGGCATCGGCGGCAGCGCGCTCGGTCCGATTATGGCGTTCAACGCGCTTTGCCATCTGCACTACAACGATCTGCCCCGCAACAAGCGGAAAGGTCCGAAATTCTACGTGGAGGATAACGTTGATCCCGTCAGAATGAAAGACTTGCTGGACGTTATCGAGCCCGAAGAAACCTGCTTTAACGTAATTTCCAAATCGGGCGCTACCAGCGAAACGATGACGCAGTATCTTGTGATTGCCGACCTTCTGAAAAAGGCGGGCGTTTCCGTAAAAGACAACGTGATTTTCACGACGGACGCGAAAAAAGGCAATCTGAAAAAGATTTCCGACGAACTGGGCGGCGTGAAGAGCTATGTTCTTCCCGACGGCGTAGGCGGAAGATTCTCCGAACTGTGCCCCGTAGGGCTTTTACCCGCGGCGGTACTCGGCATCGATATCAAAGGCTTGCTTGCGGGCGCCGCGTATATGGATTCGATCTGCCGTTCTTCTTCGATGGCGAAGAACCCCGCGCTGGCGTGCGCCGTATTGCAGGTTGCCGCGATGAACGAAGGCAAAAACATCGGCGTGATGATGCCCTATTCCGACAATCTGAAATATCTTGCCGACTGGTATTGCCAGCTTTGGGCGGAATCGCTCGGCAAAAACGAAACGCTGGACGGCAAGCCCTGCAACGTAGGTCAGACGCCCGTAAAATCGCTGGGCGTTACCGACCAGCATTCGCAGGTACAGCTGTATACGGAAGGCCCTTACGATAAAGTGGTTACTTTCCTTTCGCTGAAAAAATATGCGTGCGAATTCGGCATTCCGAACGGCTGCGAAAGCATTCCCGACGTTTCGTTCCTCGGCGGACACACGATGGAAGAACTGATTCAGGCGGAAAACGCCGCTACGGCGTACGCGCTGACGAAAGCCGGAAGAATGAATTACACGCTGTGGATTCCCGAACTGAACGCGTTCACCCTCGGCGAACTTCTGTTTCTCTTCGAATTGCAGACGGCATATGCGGGCGCGATGTTCAACATCAATACCTTCAATCAGCCGGGCGTTGAAGAAGGCAAAAAAGCGACGTTTGCTCTGCTTGGAAAAGCCGGCTACGCGCAGAAAAAACAGGAACTCGATTCCCTGCCCGAAAAGAAAGCGGAATATATCATATAAATTCTAGTTGATAAGTATGTAACAGCCGCATCAGACAGCCGTGTTCCGTCGGACGATTCCGTCCGGCGGAATTTTTTTGCCGCTTTCCGCACTTTTTTTTCAAAGTCCGGTATAAAACGCCGACGGCGCGGCTATACTTCGGTTGCGAACGGAAAGACGGCGATATTACATATTATATCGTAGGGAAGTCTTTCACGCAAGAGGTAAAAAATGAACGTTAAACGAGGCGAACTTTATTATGCCGACCTTTCACCGGTGGTAGGCAGCGAACAAGGCGGCGTACGCCCCGTGCTTGTGGTGCAGAACGATATAGGCAATAAATATTCCCCCACCGTGATCGCCGCGGCGGTAACAAGCAAAATCAACAAAGCGAAGCTTCCCACGCATATCGAACTGCCCTCCGCTTACGGACTTGCCAAGGACAGCGTAATATTGCTGGAACAGATTCGGACTCTGGACAAACGCAGACTGAAAGAACGCATCGGCGAACTGCCGCCCGAAGCGATGAGCCGCGTAAACCGCGCCATTTTAATTTCGCTCGGATTTTCGGTAGATTCAAGAGCGCATTGAGCGTCGAGAACGTCGGGACTTCTCCATAAGGAGAAGTCTTTTTTCTTTTTTATCATCCGCATTGTCGGTTATGGCGGCTGTTTATTTTCCGGAATCAATGCCGTAAAGCGGAAACGACGAAATTGCGGAAAATCGGCGAAAAACCGCCAAATTTTTCGCGAATCGCCGTGATATAATTTGTTTATCGTAACAAAATTTATCGCGGAGGGCGATTATGCACCGGACCGAACGCAGCGGAAAAACCTTTTTACTTTATTTTACGTTTACGGCGCTTTGCGCTTTATTTTTCTTTCTCGGAAACAATTACGAACCGTTTGCGCTGGCGCTGCTGTTTGCGGCGCTTTCCGCGCATGCGTCGCCGACGGGCTGCTGCGCCTGTTTCGCGGCGACGTCCGCCGTGGCGCTCAGCGGTAACGTATTTCTTGTGTGCGCGGGAGAAGCCGTGATTTTATTCATCGGATTTACCGTTTACGGAAAACTCTGCAAAGAAAGCAGGGAATCGGCACGTAAAGCCGCGCCTGTCCCCTTTTTCGCGCTGTTTGCGGCACTGGCGCTGTTTGCGGTATTCGCGCCTTTTTCGGCTTATTCGCTTCCGCCCGTGTTTTCTTTTCTGAACGATGCGCTTGTGCAGAAAATCGCCGCGGCGGCGCTGATTTATCTCTTATCTGCCGTGTTTTCCGTTGCGGTGAAGGCGATTTTGTTCCGACTTTTGAAATGCCGCCTGCGCGCCGACGAAATCATTTTTTCGCTTCTGTTATTCGTACTTTCCGGCATAGGAATGTGCCGCGCTTTTACGCCCGACGTTTACCTCGGCGCGGCGTTTTTTATTCTTCTGTTTTATTCTGCCGCCGTAAAAGACGCTTCTTCCGTCGTTGCGGCGTTTGTGCTGGCTTTGCCTGCCGCATTGACCGGGGTGCCGCTGGCAAAATTTTTTGTTTTCGGCGTGGCGGTTGCCGCTTTTGCTCCGCTGGGCAGACTTCCTTCCGTATTCGCGCTGATTTTATGCTATTTTTTCTTCGGTATCTACGAAAACGTGTTTGAAACGACGACTTCTTATCTGGTGCCGTGGGTATTGTGCGTGCTGTTGCCGTCGCTGGCGTTTCTGATTTTGCCGCCTTCGGCAATCGCGCGTGCGGAAAACAAGCTTGTGTTTTACCGGGAAAAACATCTTTCACGCATTGCCATCAACCGGAACAGGGCCGCAATCGGCGAACAGCTGTTTGAAATTTCCGCAGTTTTCCGCGAAATCGAAAGTTCTTTCACGGCGCTTTCTTCCGAAGATTCGAAAGACGGCGCCAAAGAATATATGTGTAAATGCGTTTCCGACGGCGTGTGCGGCAGATGCCCCGGATTTTCGGAATGCAACAAAGAACCGAACGCGCGGGCGCAGATTGAAAAACTGGTTGAAATAGGCTGTATCAAAGGAAGAGTAAGCCTCATCGATATTCCGGAAAAGCTTGCCGCTGCCTGCCGCGACCAGAGCGGACTGCTGTTTGCCGTAAACAAACAGCTTGCCGAATACCGTAAGTATATCGTGGAAGCGGACAATGCCGCCGGCGGCAGAGAGCTTTTATCGAAACAAGCGCAGGCGATCAGCGAAATTTTAAAGGGTCTGGCACTGGAACAAAGCACGCCTTTCACATCGCAGCGGGATAAAGAAAAAGCCGTGGCGACGACTTTGCAAAAAGCGGGAATCGTATGCAGCGAAACCATGCTTTGCAAGACGTTCTCCGGCGACGATTCCCCCGTGCTTTCGCTGGTAACGTACGGCAAAGCGGACGTGAAAAAAATTGCGGCTGTGGCTTCGGAGGTTCTGAAATCGCCGATGATGATTTCGGAAAGAATTACCCTGTCCGATGATAAATTCTGCTGTATTCTGCGCAAAAAACCCGTTTACGACGCGGCGTTCGGCGTGGCAAGCATGAAAAAACACGGAGAAACCGCCAGCGGAGATACGCATTCGGTGATCCGCATCGACGAACGGAAATTTATGGTGGCGCTTTCCGACGGAATGGGCAGCGGCGAATATGCCAAAAAGGTATCGGAAACGGCAATTTCTCTTCTGGAAAGTTTTTATCGGGCAAAAATGCCCTCGGATCTCGTGCTTTCCACAGTGAATAAACTGCTTTCTTTCAGCAAAGAAGAAACGTTTGCCTGCGTAGACGTTGCCGTGGTAGACCTGGACAGCGGCAAAGCGGACATTGTAAAAATCGGTTCGCCGATGGGATTTATTTTATCGGAAAATACGCTGAAAATACTGGAAGGAAATTCGTTGCCGCTGGGTATTTTAGAGGCAATGCGCCCTACCGCCGCCACGTATTGCCTGAAAGACAACGATATTCTGCTTTTCGTGAGCGACGGCGTAACTTCGGCGTTTTCCTCTTCCGGCGAATTACTGGATGCACTGAAAAAAATCCCCTGCTATAATCCGCAGGAGATTGCCGATAACTTACTTGCCGAAGTGCTGCGCCGCGAAAACGGAACCGCGCAGGACGATATTACCGTGGTGGCCGTGCGGCTTTACAAGGGCGCGGCGACCGAATCCGCCGTAAGTTGAAAAGTTTATTTCATTCTTTTATCGGAAAAAAAATCCGCGGGCAAAGCGCCGAAACAGCGACGAAAACTGCGCGTAAAATTCGAAGCGTTTTCGTACCCCGCGGAAAAAGCAGCTTCCGCCACGGCGTATTTGCCCGTTACAAGCAGTTCTCTTGCGTATTGCAGCCGCAGATTTTCGATATAGTTATGCGGAGTAACGCCGTATGCGCGCAAAAACAAACGATGAAAATATTGCGGCGTGATTTTACAAATCCCGCTTAATTTTTCCACGGAAATTTTTTCGTCGCGATAATTTTCATGAATATAATCCACGGCGGGGCGCAAAATTTCGTATTTCTTTTTTGAATACAATATATCGACGCTTTTTCGCAATTCTTCGAAAATTTCCGCAAGTATCGCATGGCAACGGATACGGAAGCCGGGGTTTCTCCCGAGCCATTCGCGGCGGAATTTATCGGCGAGTATTTCAAAACGCTTGTTTCCCCGCACGATACGTAAATCGCCGAGAAAATCTTCGCATTGAAATTTTAAAAACAAAATAAAGCCGCTGCAATCCTCCGAAGTTTTCGTAACTTCGTCGATATGCCTTATTTTCGGCGGAATTAAATAGATTTTACCTTTTTCAATCGTGATTTCACGCGTTGTGCCGCCCTGAAAAAAATACAAAGACCGCGTGCCGCCGTATTCCGAAAAATAAATTTCGTAACATACGGTGGTGAAATCGTACCGCCCCGCTTTATTGTTTACGTCGTTCGCGCCCACGATTTCGGGCGTATGCGCGGCGTCGGTATACAACAATTCGAAATTCATTTTATTTTCCCCCTTCGTCCGCTATTTTTATATTATAGCGGATATTTTTTATTATAGCGGATATTTTTTATTTTGTCAAACATTCTGTTTCTTTTTTGAATACTCGTTTAGGTTTTTTCTTGACTTATCCCACGCAAGAACGCTATACTGAATCTATAAAAAGCCAAAAGCGAGGCAAAAATTATGGAAAAAAGAATACAGACTTTACTTGAACTTTCAAACGTGCAGGATATTTATCCCGCGCCCGTTGCCACCGCCTACGATCGGATCATAGAATGCGAACCCGATCCCGTGGTCGACGCGCTGAAATTCGCGGCGTATATGCAAAATCAGACGGTAGTCCGCGAGCCGCAGTTGCGCCTGCCCGGCATGTTCCGCTTCGACGGAAGTTTTCGCGGCGATTTGTTTCAACGCCCCGGCTATAAACGTTGGCAACAGATTGCCGAGCTGTTTTATTTAAAACCGTATAAAAATCTTATTACGTTCGAATGGGAACATTCCGTACTTGATTACAAGCTCATTCTCGAAGAAGGTTTGGAAGGCTTGCTGAAAAAAATCGAGGAATCGAAAAAAACGCACGCGGGCGATAAAGACCGGCTTGATTATCTGCGCGCATTAAAAATCGTATGTAACGGTATGATCGCGTGGTGCGAAAGGCTTGCGGACGGCTTTGAAACCGCTGCGAAAACCGCTGCGGATTCCGCGCGCCGCCGCGAACTTACCGATACCGCCGCTGCATGCCGCCGCGCGCCGAGATTTCCCGCGCAGAGTTTTCGTGAGGCGATTACCGCCGTTTCAATATGCTTTCATTTCAATCCCGACAGTATCGGCTTGATCGACAGATACTTATACCCGTACTATACGCGCGATATTCAAAACGGAAGCATTACGCGAAACGAAGCGAAAAGCCTTTTGCAGGAATTTTTCGTAACCGTCAAGGCGAATACCCCCTATTTTTCAATCAATGCGGGTAAGGGCGGCGAATCGCACTTCGCTTTGGGCGGCTACGACGAAAATATGAACGACTGCTGGAACGAGCTTTCCGATCTTATTCTCGAAGCCCTTCTCGAACTGCCGATGTGCTGCCCGCAGATTTCGCTGCGGCATACGAAAAAAACGCCATTTGCGGTGCTTTACAAACTTCTCGATGCGGAACGGCGCGATAGCTATAAACGCATTGCGTTCGTTGCCGACGAGCCGAGAATCGAAGCTTTTACGAAAATTATCGGCTTGCCCCTGTCGCTCGCCGTGAATTACACTACGGTGGGTTGCAACGAAACGGCGTTTCCGGGCGGCGTGGATTTTACCGGCGCGCATATCAATATCGCCCGCTCGCTCGATACCCTTTTAAACGGGCGGCGCAATGAGTTTGCCGCCTGCAAATCTTACGAAGAATTTTCGACTTTATTTAAAACGATATTGAAAGATACCGTAAAAGAAGCTCTTAATTATCAGAATTTATTCAATGCCGCGCGTTCGAAAGATACCGACGTGATTTCTTCTTTGTTTATGCCGGGATGTATCGAAAGCGCAAAAAGCGCAACGCAGGGCGGCGCAAAGCGGCTTTCCGCCAACCTGAATATGAACGGCTTGATGTGCGTGATTGATTCGATTTCCATCATCAAACAACTTGTTTACGACGAAAAACGCGTTTCGGCGCAAGAGCTTTGTACTCTATTAGACAACGACTGGGGCGACGGCGAATTGCGCGCCTACGTACTCAACCGCGGAAAATTCTTCGGCAACAACGACGAACATTCCGAAAGCGTAGCCATAAGCGTTACAAACGCGTTGCACGAAATTATTTCTCCGCTTTCCGAAGAATTCGGGCATAAACTTCTTGTCGGCTGCTTCGAAGGATACAATCCGCACTCTGCGTGGTTCGGCGCGGCTACGCCCGCCACGCCCGACGGAAGAAAGCACGGCGATCCGTTTATGATCGGCATAGGACAATGGCACGGACTCGATAAAAACGGGCTGACTTCGCTTTTATTATCGGTGGCGCATATGGATCCTTCGAAAATTTTAACGGGCAGCCTTGTTTTTAACGTTGCGCTCGATCCTTCGATGATACAAAACGATGAAAAATTTTCAAAAACGGCTGCGTTGTTCGAAACGTTTTTAAACGAGGGCGGCGTACAGTTTCAGGTAAATCACGTATCGCGCGAAACGCTTCTGCAGGCGGAAAAAACGCCCGAAAATTACGGCTCGCTGCGCGTGCGCGTAAGCGGCTTTTCCGCGTACTACACAAAGCTTTGCCCCGAAATCAGAAACGAAATTTTAAAGCGGACGGAGCACGAGGATTGATTGAATTTTTCAACGGAGAAGCGGCGATATGTACGGAAAAATATTCGATATTCAGCATTGCTCTTTAAGCGACGGCAACGGAATCAGGACGGCGATTTTTTTAAAAGGATGTCCGCTGCGGTGCGCCTGGTGTCATAACCCAGAATCGCAATCCGCCGATTCCGAGCTGCTTTTTTACGCGCATAAATGCACGGGGTGCGGCAAATGTCTGCGCGATTGCGCCGCGCGGCGGCTTGAAAACGGAAGAATCGTCGTCAACCGCAAACTTTGCACGTTATGCGGAAAATGCGCGGAAATCTGCCCCGCCGGCGCAAACGAAATCTGCGGCAAAATCGTTTCGGCGGAAGAAATCATCGCCGAAGCGGAAAAAGATAAGCCGTTCTATTCTTCGGGCGGCATTGCGGAAGGAGGCATCACGATCTCGGGCGGAGAACCGGCGGCGCAAGCGGAATTTTCGCTTGAACTCATTCGGCTTGCGCAAGAAAAAGGCATCGATACGGCGATAGAAACCTGCGGCTGCGGCTCGCCCGATTTTTTCACACGGGCAGCAAAAGCGGGCAGCACGTTTTTATACGATATAAAACACCTCAACGCAACAACGCATCAAAAACTTACGGGCGTGGGCAACGCTTTAATTCTCGAAAATTTAAAACGGCTGTTCGATATAAACGCAAAAATCGTCGTTCGACTGCCGCTGATTCCGGGCGCGAACGACGATGAAGGCGAATTTGAAGCCTTAAAAGAATTTCTTACGATTTATCGGGAAAAATTTCAGCGCGCCGAGATTATCCCCTATCACGTTTTCGGAAAAAGCAAAGAAGCCGCCCTCGGCAGAGCGGGCGTCGCATACAATGCGGATATCGCAAAACAACGCGCCGAATCTCTCTGCTTATATTTGCAGGAAACCTTAAAAAATCGCGTACGAGTCGTTTAATCGTCGCCTACGCGGTTTTACTTGCGCTTTTTTCCGTTTTTATATGTTTTGTCATAGATTTCAACGCACTTTTTAATGATTTCCACGGCTTCGTCGCGGTGGCAAATCTCTTTCACCGTCGTCTGTTTGTGTTCGAGCGATTTATACACCTCGAAAAAGTGCATCATTTCATCGAAAATATGCGCCGGCAACTCGTGAATATCATAATAAGTGTTGTAGGTGGGGTCTTTTACCGGAATGGCGATAATTTTTTCGTCGAGATCGCCTCCGTCGGTCATTTTGATAACGCCGATGGGATAGCACGTTACAAGCGTCATCGGATAGATGCTTTCGCCGCAAAGCACCAGTACGTCAAGCGGATCGCCGTCCTCCGCAAGCGTGCGGGGAATAAAGCCGTAGTTGGCAGGGTAAACCGTGGAAGTATACAGCACGCGATCGAGGCGCAAAATACCCGTTTCTTTATCAAGTTCGTATTTCGCCTTACAGCCTTTGGGTATTTCGATCAGAGCTTCAAAAGTTTTTGCCGTAATCCGCGCCGGGGAGATATCGTGCCAGATGTTCATAGTTTTCTTACCTCGTTATTGTAAGCCTGCCTGTTTTTCGGTCGTTATCCGATTTACGGGCACCCGCTCGTTTTCAGTATCAATATTGTATCACATTTTTGTTAAAAAATCAAGGCGGACAACAGACTGAAAGAAAAATTTTTCATTTTTTCGATTTTTCACACGGAATTTTTGGTTCGGGCGCGTAAAAAGCTTTGACTTTTCTATTGAAATATGGTATAGTAATATAGCGTTGAAACAAGAGATAGAAAACTTCTCTTTTGAAACGTTGCAGAAGTACCCAAGAGGCTCAAGGGGCTCCCCTGCTAAGGGAGTAGCATCAGTAATGGTGGCACGAGTTCAAATCTCGTCTTCTGCGCCACAACGTGAATAATACGAACTTCGAATTCAATTCGGAGTTCGTATTATTTTTTGATAACGAATATTTTGGCATAAAAAACGATCGCGATCTATTTAACCTGAACTACATTATAAATTCGTATACGAGGACAAGGGCGCGATAAAACAGAGAAAACAAATAGTAAATGCATTTATTCGGCAAGCCCTATTCTATGATGACGAGATTGTAATAACGTACACGTTTACAGATAATCCGAAGCATCTGAAAAAGACGAAAGAAAGCTCCTTGAAAACGGAAAATAAATAACAGGAGGAAAATTCCGCTTCTTCTTATACCGTGAGTTCGAATATTTTCAGCCGCTTTCCACCACGAGAAGCAGATTATCCGAATCATAATACGGCGTGCCGTATTATGATTCGCATTTTTTTACATATTTTTCTTCAAAATACCGTCAAATACGGTATTATGACAGACATTTTTCGTTGTTTTACGCTATTATGCCTGACATTTTTAGCTTATAAGTACTATGCGTATCATAATTATTATGTCGGACATAGTACTTATAAATATGCGATACTTTCTATCTCCTTCCCTGTATTTTTGGCCGAAAAAGGCTTTTTACAGCGTGTTTTCCGATATTCCGCCGTTGCTTTATCATTTCCCGCGACATACATCCCGCTTTTTTTCATTCCCGCATTACCCCAAAGAAAAAGCGGCGGAAAAAGTCCGTCGCTATTTCATCAAGGTAGATTCGCTCTCATTTCTGCGTATTATCTGCTTGCTTTTGTTATTTTCTTGAATATCCAAGTCGATTTTTAACGCAAAGCCCGCTATCCGCTTCTTCCGAAACTTCGGGCAATTCCGTTACGTCCAGAGTCGGGCGGTACATCCATTTTCCGCGCGTGAAATCGGGGATTGCCTGCGGCATACCGCCGTGCGCGACAGATTGTTCGGAAAGCGGCGTAATCGCCATCCACGCCGCCATATCATACACGTCGATCGGCATTTCTTCATTATTTAAAATCGCATGGAAAAACGCCTTGAATTCAAGATAATCCATGCCGCCGTGCCCCAAGCGTTTCTCTTCTTCAGTCATATCGCGCCAGATTGCAGGCAAATACCGTGCGTAGTCTTCCGCACAGTTCATATGCTTTTCAATCGTCTTAACCGCTTCGAAATCGTCATGCAGAAACTTATCCGATTCCAGAAGCACCATATTCGCATCCTGCATGCAAAGTCCTTTCGTACCGCGCACGGTAAATTCGCGCGAATAACAACGCGGCAGCGTCGTATCGAGGCGCAGCGTAATCACCTCGCCGCCGGCACAGGTAATCGTAGTTACCACAATATCGCCCTGATTAAATTCGGTATCCTTCAACGACGGATCGGGCGAACGGTCGCTCTTAGCGCACTCTGTCAGCCCCCGACTCTTCGTAGCCACGGAAGTTAAAGAAAGCATCTTGTTCCCGCGATTGATATTTAAAATTTTAGCAATCGGGCCCAGTTCGTGCGTAGGGTAATTTTCGCAATTTCTCAGCTCGTAATTTCTCAGGCGATAATGTCTGTTTACGTTTCCTCCGAGCACTTCCCCGCGCAGCTCGTGCGCATACGCGCCATGACAATACACGATTTCCCCGAGTTTTCCCGAACGCACCAGCGACGTGGAAAGCAGTTCGAACTTATCGAAACAACAATTTTCAAGCATCATAATCGGCGTTTTCGTATCTTCGTACGTGCGCACAAGCTGCCAGCAGTCCTCGATATCGTATGCGCCGGCAACTTCTACGGCGGTATATTTTCCCGCTTTCATCGAATAAACCGCCATGCGCGTATGCTCGTCCCACGAAGTGGCAATTACTACGGCTTCTACGTCTTTATCATCTATCAGCTCGCGATAGTCCTCGTATTGTTTCACGTCGATGCCGCGCGTTTCTTTCACGCGCTTTGCGCCGTCTTCGCGGCGATCTTCGTACTTATCGCACACCGCCACGACATCGGCCTCTTCGCACGCCATCATCGCCCCCAACAACCCCATGCCGCGCTGTCCTAACCCGATCACACCTACTTTAATCTTTTTCATATCAAACATCCTCGTTTGCTTATTGCCCGGATAACCGAATGGCGATTTCCGAAACTGTTTCTATTATAACATATCGGGAATCATATGTCTATATGATTCCCGATACTATTTATTCGATTTTCGATATTTATTGTTTTCAAAGAAGGCTAAAAGTTACCTGACAAGCAGACTACGGCTCGGCTCCTTGCGTATTTATAAATATTGCGATACGGCATACGATAGCCGATCCAACACCTCATACAAATCCCCGCTTAACATGCACCCCGCCGCGCGGACGTGCCCGCCTCCGCCGAACGTAGCCGCCAGCCGGTTTACGTCGGCATACGATTTCGAACGCAAAGAAATTTTATACTGCCCTTTTTTTACTTCCATAACAGAAGCGCAGATTTCCACGCCGTCCACCGACAAAGGAAAGTCCACAAACCCTTCCGTCGCGCCCTGATCGGCGCCGTATTTTTCCAGCATTGCGCGCGTAATCACGATATATGCAAAACGGTCGTCGAAATCGAATTTCATTCTGCTCATCGTTTCGCCGTGCAGAAGCGCGCGCGCCTTCGATTGCTTTTTAAAAAGCGTGTATTGCAGCGTTGCCACGTCCGCTCCCGCCGCCGTGAGATACGCGCCCGCCGCAAACGTTTCTTCCGTTACGTCGTCGTGCGAAAAATCCCCCGAATCGGTGAGCAAGCCGATCATTAAAAGGTTCGCCGTTTCTTTATCGATTTTCGCGCCGAGCGATAACAAAAGCCCGAGCATATTCATGCAGTTTGCCGAGCATACCCGCACGAAATTTTCTTTCGCATAGCGCGTATTCGATACATGGTGATCGATATTCCAGGTTGTCGCCCTCTGTCCCGCAAAACGAAACGCATCGCATTCGGCGCCGAGCCGCGCTACGTCGGCACTGTCCACGGCGATGTATAAATCCGCGTCGTCCGGCAGTTCTTTTTCCAGCCACGTCGCCTGAGATATAAACATCAGATTCGACGGAAGATCCGATTCGTCGCAGACAACGCAGTTTTTGCCCATATTTTTCAACGCCAGCGTAAGCGAAAGCGCGCTGCCCACCGCGTCGCCGTCCGGGCGCATATGCGTTATCACGGCGATTTTTTTCGCCGCTTTTATTTGTTTTGCCGCCCGTGCAAGCGTCGCTCGCTCGTCGTCGGTAAAAAATTTCAGAATATCCGTCATCTTTTTCGTCTTTATTTTTCCGTATTTCCGCCGTCCTTTCCGTCCTCGCCGGCACTTTCTTCCACGTGAATTTTTCTGAACAACTCGTCCATTTTCGAACCGTATTCCATGCTTTTATCCAGCCGGAACGTAAGCGCGGGCACGGTACGCATACGCATCACCTGAGAAAGTTCGTGCCGTATAAACGGCGCGTTCTCCTGCAGAATCGCAAAATCGCGCTTTTTCGTTTCTTCGGAAGACGCATAAATACTCACGTATACGTTTGCCGTTTTCAAATCGGGCGCAACGTCCGCCTCCGTAACGGAAATCAATCCCGTGAGGCGCGGATCGCGATTTTTCAGTTTACCCGAAATAATCGCGCTGATTTCTTTCTGATACTCTCCGTTCAGTCGCGAAGTTCTCGAAACCTTCATTCCGCTTTAATTTCCTCCGTTACGTAACATTCGATAATATCGCCCACGCGGATTTCGTTGAAGCCGTTGATCGCGCAGCCGCATTCGTAGCCGTAATTCACTTCTTTCACGTCGTCTTTGAAGCGCTTGAGCTGTTTTACGCCGCCCTCGCAAATCATAATGTCGTCGCGATAGATACGAAGCTTACCGCCGCGCACAATCTTGCCTTCCGTTACATAGCAGCCCGCAACCGTACCGACGCCCGTAATCTGGAACGTCTGACGAACTTCGCATTTGCCCGTAAGAACGTCCTGCGTTTTCGGCGTAAGCATACCTTTCAGCGCCTTTTCGATATCGTCCAGCAGCTCGTAAATAATACGGTACATTCTTACGTCCACTTTCGAAGTTTCCGCAAGCTTTTTCGCTTTCGCGTCCGGACGCACGTTGAAGCCGATGATAATCGCGTTCGCGCTTTCCGCCAGCATCACGTCGCTTTCGTTAATCGCGCCCGCCTGCGCATGAATCACTTTCACGCGCACTTCTTCGTTGGACATCTTTTCAAGCGACTGTTTCACCGCTTCCACGCTGCCCTGCACGTCCGCTTTGATAATGAGGTTCAGATTCTTCATCTTGCCCTCTTCCACCTGCGCGAACACGTCGTCGAGCGTTACGTGCCCCTGTTCCTTGATCATGCTTTCGCGCTCTTTGTTCTTGCGTTCTTCCTGTACCTGCTTCATCAAGCTCTGATCCACCGCCACAATGCTGTCGCCCGCGTTCGGCACGTCCTCTAAACCGAGCACGGATACCGCCATCGAAGGACCTGCCGATTTCACGGGTTTGCCCTTGTCGTCAAACATCGCGCGCACTCTGCCCATCGTGGTGCCGGAAAGGATATTGTCGCCCGTACGCAGCGTACCGTTCTGCACGATGATGCTTGCCACAGGTCCTTTCCCTTTATCCAGACGAGCTTCGATAATCGTACCTTTTGCCTCTCTGTCCGGGTTGGCTTTCAGTTCCTGCATTTCCGCCACAAGATTGATGGCGTCAAGCAGGTTGTCGATGCCCATACCCGTTTTCGCGGAAACGGGAACGATCATTACGTCGCCGCCCCACTCTTCGGGAACGAGATTGTTTTCCACAAGCCCCTGTTTCACCTTATCGGGGTTCACGTCCGGCTTATCCATCTTGTTCATCGCTACGATAATCGGCACGTTTGCGGCTTTCGCGTGGTTGATGGCTTCCACCGTCTGCGGCATGATGCCGTCGTCGGCAGCCACCACCAGAACGACGATATCGGTAACTTTCGCGCCGCGCGCACGCATCGAAGTAAATGCCGCGTGTCCCGGCGTATCGATAAACGTAATCTGTTTGCCTTTCGCCGTAACCGTATAGGCGCCGATGCTCTGCGTAATGCCGCCCGCTTCGCCTTCCGTAACGGAAGTGGAACGGATTTTATCCAGCAGCGAAGTTTTGCCGTGGTCTACGTGCCCCATTACCGTAACCACGGGCGCACGCGTTACAAGCTTGGTTTCGTCCTCGTCTTTCACCGTATCGAGAAGTACCTCTTCCGCCGTTTTTTCCGGCTTATATTCAAGGTCGATGCCCATATCGAGCGCGATAAGCGCCGCGTTATCGTAATCGATCGAATCGTTGATGCTCTTCATAATGCCTTCTTTGAAAAGGCGCTTGGTAATTTCCACCGCGGAAATTCCCAGTTTTTCGGAAAGCACTTTCAAAGGAATTTCCTGCGTGGTAACTACGGCATGTTCGATTTTAATCGTAGGAATATCCGCTTTTTTCGCCTTTTTCGGCAAACGGACCTTTCTGTAACCCGTCTTATCTTCGTCGAAATCTTCCACCGTCATGCCCTGCTGCTTTTGAAGGGTGTAGCGGGATACGGGGCGTTTTTCAACGTACGTCTTTTCGAATTTTTTCTTGGAAGGGGTTTTTGTATTCTCTTTCGGGAGAACGGGAGCGGCAACTGCTCCGGTTCTCGGTTTGAAAGGCGCGGCGCCCGTACCCGATTTCGGCGGGAACGGCTTATCGCCTCTCTGGCGGAACGTACCTGCCGCGCCGCCGGGACGATAAGACGACTTATCGTTGTTTTCCGTACCGGGCTTCGCTACGTATACGCCCACCGCCTGACCGTTCACGAAACGCATCGGCGGTCTTTTCGCCCCCGCGGGGCGGGTTACGGGTGCGGAAGCTGCGGGCGCGTCGGATGCTCTGCGCACGATATACGAAGGCGTGGAGGGCTTTTTAGGCTCTTCCGCTTTCGATTCGGCGGCGGGTTCTTTTACCTCCGCTTTTTCCGCAGACGGTGCTTTTTCCGCCGTATCGGGCGTTTTTTCTTCGTTTACGGCAACCGACGGTACCTCTTTCGCGATATCCGTCTTTTTTTCTTCCGCCGTTATTTCCGCTTCGGATCCTTTTTCCGCAGGTTTCTCCTCCACGGCAGGCGCTTCTTCCGCCACGGGTTCCTTTGCCTGCGCAGGCGTTTCCGTCTGTTTGCTTTCGGCTTTCTCCGCTTCTTCCGCCTCTTTTTGCGCCTTCGCCGCGGCAGCTTCCGCCGCCTCGCGTTCGGCTTCCGCGCGCGCGTTTTCCGCAGCCGCCTGTTCTTCCGCCGCTTTTGCGGCGCGTTCCTGCTCTTCCGCGTAACGCTGTTCCTCCGCGATTCTCTTTTCTTCCGCGTCGGCGCGATCGCGCTCTTCTTCGAGAATCGACAGCTTTTTCAGAATGTCGGAAAGCTGCTTTTCCGAAGAAAGTAACCGCTCGGAAGCCGATTTCAAGCCGCCCGCTCCCAGCAGCTCCGTTACCTTTTCCGCGTTTTCGTATTTTTTTGTTGCCATAAGTTCAGATTTCTCCTTCCGAATATAAATTCCACTTTTCGCCCGCGCAAACAGCCCCTTCAGCCGCTTTCGCGAGATTTTTGTCTTTCAATGCCGCCGCTTTCACCGCGGGAATCGACAGCAATTCGCCCAACCGCCCGTCGTACAGATAGAGCGGCGCACCGGATTCGTCCGCCGCGGCTTTCAGTCGCTTCAACGCCGTTTTTCCCATGTCCGAATCGGCAAGAATCAGCCGTACGCCCCGCCGCGTTTCCGCGATTTTATCGGCGCCGAGCACGATTTTTCCGCTTCTTAAAGAAAAACCGAGATAGGCTTTCAATTTTGCCGCGTCGTCTTTCGCGGCTCCGTTACCGTTCTTCATGTTCCGCCGCGCACTCCGATTCGATTTTTGCGTATATCTCCTCGCTTACGGGCGAGGAAAACGCCTTGTTCAGCAGCCGATATTTTTTCATCCGCTTTACGCATCCCGCATTCTTGCAAACATACGCGCCGCGTCCAGCCGCTTTGAACGAGAAATCGATTCCGATTTCTCCCGCCGCATTTTTCACCACGCGCAGAAGTTCGCGTTTGTCTTTCATTTCGCGGCATGCGACGCACATTCTTTTCGGCTCTTTTTTTTCCATTACTCTTCCGTCTTTCCGGTCTCTTCCGCCGCAACTTCGGCGCTCTTCGTTTCATCGGTTCCGGCAGCGGTCTCTTCGCCTTCCGCCTCTTCGCCCTCGTTCTCATATGCCAGAAGTCCGAGTTTTTCCGCCGTGGAATAATCTTTCACGTCTATCTTCCAGCCCGTCAGCCGTGCCGCCAGACGCGCGTTCTGTCCGTCGCGCCCGATCGCCAGCGACAATTTTTCGTCCGGCACAACCGCCACGGCGGCATTTTCGCCCGTCTGCGTAACGGAAATCACCGTTGCGGGAGAAAGCGCTTTCGCGATAAATTCAAGCGGATTTTCGCTCCAGAGAATAATATCGATTTTCTCGCCGCCCAGTTCGTTCACAACGGCGTTCACGCGGCTGCCCTTGTTGCCTACGCACGCGCCCACCGCGTCCACGCGGGAATCGGAAGAGTAAATCGCCATCTTCGTTCTGTGCCCTGCCTCGCGGGAAACGGATTTGATTTCCACAAGCCCCTGCGCGATTTCCGGCACCTGCTGTTCGAACAGCTTTTTCACCAGCCCCGGCGCCGTACGAGATACAAGCACCTGAGAATTTCTGCCGCCGCTCTTCACGCGCTTCACAAATACTTTGATAACGTCGTTCGGCTCGTATTTTTCCGTAGGCGACTGATCCTGCGGCAGCATCACTCCTTCGATTTTACGATCGGCAAAATCGACGTACACGTTTTTATCGTCAATCTTGCGTACCGTCGCTTCCATCAGCTCGCCTTCCTTATCGGAAATGGCGGAAAACGTGTTGTCGCGTTCTTTCTCGCGGAGTTTCTGCAAAATTACCTGACGCGCCGTCTGCGCCGCAATCCGTCCGAAATCCTGCGGTACGAACGTACGTACGATTTCGTCGCCCTCGCGATATTCCGGATTGATCGCCTGCGCCTCTTCCACGGAAATTTCTCTGTCGCGATCGGTAACTTCCGCCACGACTTTCTGCACGGCGTTACATTCGAAAATGCCCTTTTCGGGATCGATGTCCACAAACACTTCCGAACCGTCGTCGTACTGCTTTTTATAAGCGGAATTGAGCGCGTTTTTCAGTGTTTCGATAAATTCTTCTCTTCCGATTCCCTTTTCTTTGCAAAGATCGTCGAAAGCAGCGAAAAATTCTTTGTTGTCCATTTTACTTTCTCTCCTGAAGTCAGATTTGTGTTTTATTTTTAATGTTTGATTTTTTACTTTTATCCGATTCGGCGGCTCAATCGAAATCGATTGCTTCGTTGATCCGCGCGATTTTCGCCCGTTCGATTTTTTCCGTTTCCTTTCCCGTATTCAGAATCACGCAGGTTTCCGTAAAATCTTCTAAAACCGCTTCGAAAAATTTCTTGCCTTTCATCGGCGCAAACAGCTTTACTTCCACTTTCTTACCCTTTACCCGCGCGAAATCTTTGTCGGTTTTTAAAGGTCGGTCCAGTCCCGGCGAAGAAACGTTCAGCGTATATTGTTCGCCGTACGTGGGGTCGAGCGTATCGAGCGGCTCATCTATCGCGCGGTGAAACGCTTCGCAGGTATTCAGATCGACGCCGCCCTCTTTATCGATATAAACGGTCAGCGCGGGTTCTTTGCCCGCTTTGAATTCAATGTCGTAAATTTCGATTCCCTGTTCCTCGGCAAACGGTTCGAGAAAGGCTTTAATTTCTTCGATAGGCTTACATTTCACGGCGAAACACCTCCACATAGCAATATTGAGAGTGGCGAACCACTCTCAATACTCATTACTGATTATTAAGTATAAACATTATAGCATAATTTTTTGCGTTATGCAAGCGTTTTAACGGCGTTTTATCATGTTTACAACGATAATTTTGAATAAACCTCTTTCTTTTTATTCGTTTTCCGCCGTCGCTTGTATTTCGCAGTAAGATTTAATCGCTTCGTGCGTAACACTCAATTACAAAATCTTTATTCCGACACTTTTTTTGTAGACATGCAAATCGTTTCTGTAATGTTCGATTACTCTAATAATCAATTGATTGACTTCATCAGCCTTATTCGTCATCGGAATTAACTGTTCATTTATATACTTTTGAACATTCTCCGAAGAAACTAAATATTGTGTCATAACATTATTTTGAAAAATTATATGCACTAATTTTATACGATAATCATTAATTTCATCAATTACTTTTAAAATGGGCTCTTCTAAATCAAGTTCGTTTTTTATTTTTTTTATTAATCGTCCAAGCGTCCATTTTTCGCTATAAGTAGCAGTATACGCATTGTCCTCTTCTTGACAAATTGTTTTTACTCGCTCAAAGGTTATTGCATCTTTTTCGATTTCTGTCACCGCACGCTTAAAACACAAGAGTTTTCTTAAATTATATTCAAGCATTTGTGCTATTTCTATGAAAAATCCAATATTGGCATAAAAAGCGATACCTATTTCCCGATTATCTTTTGCGATATTGCTATTAAATTGAATTACACACATTTTTTTCGTAATTTTTTCGTCATTCACTTAATTTTCCGTCTTGTTTACTTCCTTATATTGCATGTTCAGAATATAATCGTCTGCAAGGTTATTCCTGAATACAAATTTAATTGCCTCGATTCTATCGTTAAAATCGGCAACAATAATATAACTGCCATTCTCCTCTTCTGCTTTTTCCCAATTTTCACCATGCTTTGTTTCTATACGCAAAAAAGGATTATGTTCTTTTTTCTTAATGCTAAGTAGGTATTTTGTCTTTTTAAATTCCTCGTCCTGTCTTAATTCAAACGCATCATCATCTTCGTAAAATTTTCCATATTCCGTATTGTCCCAATGAAAATTGCTCGGACAGCAACGAGAAAAAATAAACGATTCTTTTATATTAAACATTTTTTGAAAAATATATTTTTGATATTTATCCATTTTTTCACCCTGTTCTTACATACTGCAAATATACTCTATACACCATTGTAAATCGTCATCGGATATAGTAATTTCCGATTTTTCAGAAAAAACAATATTATTGCGTTGTTCCCTCAATTCTTTTAATGTTTGTGGAGTATAAGGATCGTAATCTAATTCATCTTCTTCCGTTGTATTAAATTGCAAACAAAAACGATCCAGCATTGTTGAAAAATCTCCTACAAGCTTGTAATCGTATTTTAAAATTGCTTCCAAACGAACACACAATTTAACAATAACAAGAGCCTTATTTCCCCTACTAAATTCAGAGTAAAAATAATCTTTCGTCAGTTGGTCCATTATCTTTTGTCGCTCGTCTTTTTTCTCCAATTCTTCGATAAAGCGGTCCTTTTTTAAATGCAATTCGGCAATAACGCTTAATACCGTTAATTTTTCTTGTCTCGCTTTATGCCCATTAAACCAATATTCCAGAAGATTCCGTTCGATAGCCTCTGTATCTTCATTCAGAATCGAATCCGCGAAAGATTCGTTTTCATTATTCACTGCAAATTGAAACAATCTGCGCCAATTTTTATTATTATACCATTGATATAAAAGCTCAAAAATATGAACCGGATACTTATTTATTGCTTGCCTTAATACAGCTAAATTTTGAATGTTTTTTAACTCGTCTAAATTCAAAATTCCATAATGTATAGCCGATTGCACAGCCGCTTCAGCTTCATCGACAAATTCATCGGCTGCTTTTTCACCTTTTCTATTCTCCGGCATCACACCTTCAGTTCTATCGTTTTTATTTGTTTTCTCATTTTGTAATCTTTCCGTCTTTTCCTTCGGCGTTTCCGCTCCTGTCATTAAATAATCAATACTTACGCCGAATATTTCTGCAAGCATAGGCAATTGAGAAATTTCAGGCAGACCGTTTCCGTTTTCCCATTTACTCACAGCTTTATCGCTCACACAGAGTTTTTTCGCTAATTCCGCTTGCGTCCATTCCCTTTGTTTTCTCAATCGGAGAATTATTTTTCCTATTTCCTCCACTGTATACACCTCCTTATTCTTACATTTAAATAATACTATAAAATCCATTCTATGTCAAGCATCTTGATTCTATTTTTCGTTGAGCGAATATTTTAAAACTTAAACTTGTAATTCTTTATCTCTACGATGCGTAGAATTAGTTCGATTTTGCTCACTTTTTTGTAACTTCTTGTTTTTATGTTAAAAATCTCAAGCAGAAAAGAATATTAAACGCGCCGAAACAGTAATATTAAAAACGCGGCGGGGACACCACCCCGCCGCGTTTTTAATATTGCAAATCGAGCAAAATCAGAATAAATAATTCACCGCAAGAATCACAACGCTTGTTGCTATCAGCACCGCGCCGACAACTCTGTTCAACACCTTTGCGTCGGCTTTATTTGCTATTTTCGCGGCAATCAGCGAACATATCAGCGTAAACCCTACGCACAGAACCAGACACAACACATCCGGCATGCCGCCGATAATAAAATGACTGATTCCGCCGGTAAGCGCCGTAAACGACATGATAAATACGCTTGTTCCCACGGCAACGTGCATTTCGTAGCCCAGAAACGACGTCAGCACAAACAGCATCATCATGCCGCCGCCCGCGCCCACAAATCCGCAGATAAACCCGATGGCAACGCCGCCGAAAACCGACTTGATAATCCGCGATTTTCTGCTTTGTTCCAGCATCTGCTCCTTTGTCGTAACCACGGGTTTCAAGATAAATTTCAAGCCTAAAACAATCATCGCTATCTGCATCGTTCCGCTCATCGCCCGTTCTGGCACAAGTTTCGCCGCCAGACTGCCCGCCACCGTGGCGCACAAAACGCTTGCAAGCAACACAAGACTGTTTTTCACGTCGAGATTGCCGCTTTTTTTATACGTCCACGCGCTCACAGCGCTGGCAAGCACGTCGCTGGCAAGCCCTATGCCCACCGCCTGATACGCGGGCACGCCGAGAAAGGTAATCAGCATCGGACCGATCACCGCCGCCGCGCTCATTCCGGCAAAACCCGTTCCCACGCCCGCGCCGAGTCCGGCAAGGAAACACACAAGAATTTTTATTCCTAACGACATTTCTTTTTCTCCTCAAAATAATTTTCCGCGTTGGCAAAAGCCCTTTCGAAAAATTCTTTCATCGTATCGATTTCTTCCTTTTTAAATCCGCGGAAAAGCGTTTCCGCAAATACGCGCTGCGCCTTTCGCCCCTCTTCCGCAAGCAGAATCCCCTGCGCCGTTGGCGTTAAAAACAGCGTTTTTTTATTGCTGCCCGCATGTTCCGCCGTAATCAGTCCGCGTTCAGTCAATTCCGCCACCGCGCCCGAAACCTGCGATTTCACAAGTTTCCGGTACTTGACAATCTGCGTTGCCGTATTAAGTCTCGGATTGTTTTTTAAAAACATCAGCACGTCAAACCCGGCGCGCGTCAGCGCATGGTTTTTCCGTACGTCGTCCGTAACGGATTCGTACAAAGCCGAAACCATTTTTTGTTTTTCGAAAAACTCCATTTTTATCTCCAAAATAGTTCTTTTTAGAACAATTATAGCATTGCGGATTTTATTTGTCAAGCAAAAACAACCGAGGAAAAGCGCTTTCTTCTGTTTTTTTGCTTCCGATAACAATCTTTACGCGGCTTTTACGACGAAAAAACCGCCCTTCGGGGCGGTTTTAGCAATCTTTTTCGGTTTTACAAATAATTTTCGTCTGATTTTTAACCGTTTTTTTGTATTTTTTGCGGTATTTCGATGTGATTTTCCGCAATGTTCGGCAGCGATTTCCGCAATGTTTTTTCTTCTTTTTTTACGCGTTGCGATTCGTACTTCCGTTTCGTCGCGTTGCCGCCGCGGATGTGCCGTTCCCGCAGATTTTTATCCAGCACGTCGCGCACTTCCTCGTACAACACTTTATCCACGTACGGCAGCCGCTCCGTCATATCTTTATGCACCGTAGATTTACTGACGGCAAAATGCGCGGAGCACGCACGGACGGTACATCCCGTCTGCACGATATACTCCGCGCAACAAAGCACTCTCTCTTCAAGCTCTTCCCACAAAGCTCCCCACCTCCGACAAAGAATTAACGCTGTTTTATTCTATGTCGGATTCGTTCCGGTTATGCTTTATCCGAAAAGCTTGCTTTCTATGGCGGTTGCCGCCATTACGTTTTCCGTTATTCTTCCGTCTGATACCTTAAAGGGTACGCCGCAATCACGCTGCCCTCGTCGTATGCGGAAATCTTGCGGGCTTTCGCGCTCTGCATCGCAATGGGCACGTCCTCCGAAGAAATACAGGAAATCTTGTTTCCCTTTTCCACCACGGCAATCTTATACGGCACCGTTACGTAGCTTGCGGAAAGCACTTTCGCGCCGTCCGGCAGAGCCACGATCATCGAACCTTTCTTGTATCTTCCCGATACGTCGATCTGCGAAGAAATCACTTTCTTGAATTTTCCTTCGCTCGTTACGATTACGATTTCGCCCTCGCCGTTCACCTGCGATACAAACTTCACTTTGTCGCCGTCGCGAAGCATGATTCCCTTCACGCCGCCCGATACTCTGCCCTGCAAAGGAATATCGTTTTTCAGCGCGTTCAGGCAGTACCCCTGTTCCGTAACGAACAGCATCGTTTCTTCCTCTTCGCGTTCCTCTTCCACGGCAATCAGCTCGTCGTCGTCCGCCACTTTTACGGCTTGCAGAACGTCTTTTCTGATGCCCTCGTATTCTTCCCACGAAGATTTTTTCACCATGCCCTTCGCCGTAAAGAACAGCAGATTTCCCACGGGGAATTTATCGCCGATTTCGAAGAATTTCACGCATTTTTCGCCGTCTACCGCACCCGGAGAAAGTTCCGCAAGCGAAACGCCCTCGTCCGAAAGCTTGCACGAAAGCGCCGCGTCCGAAATATTCAGGCGATGCAGGTTGCCGAAGTTCGTAAACGCGTAAATCACTTTGTCCGTAACCGTGGAAAGAATATCCTCCGCAATCACCCCGGCTTTGAATTTTCCGGATACGGGCAGCGAAAGCGCGTCGGCGTTTTTGCCCGTAAGCACTTTGATTTTTTCATCCGCCGTACGAACAAGCGCGCATTTTGCCCCCGGGACCTTTTCGCTGGTAACCGCAAGCAAATCGTCGGCTTCCGCCCCCGTAAACACAAGGCGCGAACGGCGCGGCGTGGGATATTTATCTCGGATTTCGGAAATTTCTTCCTTTACCACCTGCAACTGCAAATCTTTGCTCTTCGAAATCGCGGTAAGTTTTTTAATGAGTTTCTTCAGTTCTTTCAGTTCCTCTTCCAGCTTGAATACTTCCAGCTTGGTAAGGCGCGCGAGGCGCAAATCCAGAATCGCCTGCGCCTGAATTTCGGTAAGTTCAAAACGCTTCATCAATTTCGCGCGCGCGTCCGCGGTGCTTTCCGCCGACTTGATAATGGCAATCACTTCGTCGATGTTGCGCACGGCGATAATCAGCCCTTCCAACACGTGGCAACGGCTTTCCGCTTCGTTCAGATCGAACTTCGTACGGCGCAGAATCACCTGCCGCTGGTACGCCACGTAATGGCGGATGATTTCCATCAGCCCCAGTTGCTGCGGCTTGCCGTCCGCTATCACCACCATATTGATGCCGAAGGATATTTCAAGGTCGGTATTTTTATACAGTACCTTTAAAATCTGACGGATGTCGCCGCCTTTTTTGATGCGCACCACGGCGCGCATGCCCGCGCGGTCGGACTCGTCGGACACGTGATCTACCGCCGCCAGTTCTTCCTTTTTTTCTTCGCAAAGCTCCACGATGCGGCGAAGCAGCTGCGCTTTGTTCACCTGATAGGGAATTTCGCTGATGACGAGATTCGTTTTTCCGTTATCGGTAGGTTCGATGGATATTTTCGCGCGGATCGTGATTCTTCCGCGCCCCGTTTTATACGCCTGTATCAGTTCGTTCGCAATAATGATGCCGCCCGTAGGAAAATCGGGGCAGGGAATATATTGCATCATCTCTTCCAGCGAAATCGCGGGGTTATCGATGTACGCCACAACGCCGTTGATCACCTCTTCCAGATTGTGCGTGGGGATGTTGGTGGCAAGCCCTACGGCAATGCCGTACGCGCCGTTGACAAGCAGATTCGGAAATCTTCCCGGCAGAACGTCCGGTTCTTTCAGAGAATCGTCGAAGTTCAGCGAAAAAGGCACCGTATCTTTATCGATGTCGCGCAGTAATTCGAGGGCGGGCGGAGCGAGGCGGGCTTCCGTGTAACGCATAGCGGCGGCGGGGTCGCCGTCCACGCTGCCGAAGTTGCCGTGTCCGTCGATGAGCACTTTGCCCATATTGAAATCCTGCGCCATATTCACCATGGCGCCGTAAACGCTCGAATCGCCGTGCGGATGATATTTACCCATGCAGTCGCCCACGATACGCGCGCACTTCTTGTGCGGCTTATCAGGCGTCAGCCCCATTTCGTTCATCGTGTATAAAATACGCCGCTGAACGGGTTTCAAGCCGTCCTCCACGCGGGGCAGCGCACGGTCGAGAATAACGAATTCCGCATACGGCAACATGGAGGAATGCAACACTTTTTCCAGCGGCTCAACAAAAAGTTGCCCTTTCGCTTCGATTTTTTCGGGTTCTTTTTTATTCGACTTAGCCATTGATCGCGCCCTCCTTGCCGTCTATCTTATCCATAAATTCGTCGTGTTTGTTGAAGTTCGCGTATTTGGCAAGAAATTCCTTTCTTCCTTCCACTTTGTCGCCCATCAGCGTGGTAATCATACGTTCCGCCTTGGCGGCGTCCTCAATCGTAACCTGCGTAAGATTTCTCGTGGCGGGGTTCATCGTGGTATCCCACAGCTGGTCCGCGCTCATTTCGCCAAGCCCTTTATAGCGCTGTAACTGATACCCTTTGCCCACTTTCGCAATCTTTTCCGCAAGTTCCTTGTCGTCGTAGGCGTACTCTACTTTGTCGCCCTTGTACACCTTATAAAGCGGCGGCATCCCGATGTATACGTGCCCGGCGTTCACAAGATCGCGCATGTAGCGGAAGAAGAACGTAAGCAGAATACAACGGATGTGCATGCCGTCCTGGTCGGCATCGGAAAGAATAATCACTTTGTGATAATTGATTTTATCCAGATTGAACCCCGGATTGATGCCGTCGATGCCGGCGCCGATCGCGCCGATGATCGTTTTGATTTCTTCGTTTTCGAGTATCTGGCTGAGCCGCTTCTTTTCCACGTTGAGCGGTTTGCCGCGAAGCGGCAGAATCGACTGAAACTGACGGATGCGCGCCTGCTTCGCCGTGCCGCCTGCCGAATCGCCCTCCACAATGAACATTTCGTTGAGTTCCGGTTTTCTGCCCGAACAGGAAGCCAGCTTGCCGATGAGCGTCAGACCGTCGATGCTGTTTTTCGCGCGAGCGTTATCCTTTGCCTGTTTTGCGGCAAGGCGCACTTTCGCCGCGCCCTGCGCTTTTTTAATGATTTCTTCAAACGTTTTCTTCGCGCCGCGGGTGTTGGCGAATTCTTTGAACCCTTCGATCACCGCCGCTTCCACCGCGGGACGGGCTTCGGTGTTTCCGAGCTTTGTTTTCGTCTGCCCTTCGAACTGCACTTCGCGCATCTTTACGGAAAGCACCGCCGTAAGCCCTTCGCGGAAATCGTCGCCCTGAAAGTTAGCGTCTTTTTCCTTTAAAAATCCGTTGCTGCGCGCGTAATCGTTGAACGCCTTGGCTATTCCCGAACGGAACCCCGCTTCGTGATAGCCGCCTTCGGGCGTAGGAATATTGTTTACGAACGAGAAAATGCTCTCGGTGTATTCGGTGGTATGCTGTACGGCGAATTCGATGCTGATATCGTTTTTCACCGTTTTGTAGTACACGGGCGTAGGATAAAGCTTTTTCTTTTCTTCGTTTAAACTGCGCACGAAATCGCTGATACCGCCGTCGTACTTGAACATCACGCTGTACGGCTCTTTTTCCAGCATCGCCGCATCCGCCTCGTCGAACAAATCGTGAGGGGTATAGGCGGAACGATCGTAGGTTTCAGCGCCTTCGGTTTCGCCCGCGTTTTCCGCGTTTTCGCCCTGCTCTTCTTCGTCGGTTTCGATATTGCCGCGCATGCGCTTCGCGTCCGCCATCGTAATGCGTTCGTCGGTCAGCGTGATTTCCAGTCCGCGGTTTAAAAACGCCAGCTCGTTCAGGCGTTCCTCCACCGTGTCAAGGTCGAAACTCGTTTCGGAAAACACCGCGGCGTCCGGCTTGAAACGCACCGTGGTGCCCGTAAGTTTCGTGCGTACGCCCGTATTTTCAAGCGGTCCGTCCGGAATGCCCGATTCGTATTTCTTCTTGCGGGCATTGTAGAACGAACGGAAACTCATTTTATACACGGTGCCGTGCTTTACTTCCACCTGCAGCCATTCGGAAAGCGCGTTGGTTACGGAAGCGCCCACGCCGTGCAAACCGCCCGAATACTGATAGTTTCCCTGCCCGAATTTTCCGCCCGCATGCAGCTTCGTGAATACCAGCTGAACGCCGGAAACCTTTTCTTTCGGGTGAATATCGGTGGGAATACCTCTGCCGTTATCTTCCACGGAGGCGCTGCCGTCTTTGTACAAAACCACTTTGATTTTATTTGCGTACCCGTTGGCTGCTTCGTCAATCGCGTTATCCACGATTTCCCAAAGGATATGATGAAGCCCTTTTACGCCCGTGGAACCGATGTACATACCGGGGCGCATACGCACCGCGTCCAGCCCTTCGAGCACTTCGAGATTTTTCGCGCTGTAAGAATTTTTTTCCTGTTTTTCTTCTTTTTCGTTTTCTGCCATTTCGTCCGTTCTATTCCTCTTCGCGTGATTTTCCGCCCCCGAACCACGGAGGCGGAATGATGAATTATTTTATATTATAACATACTTTTTTGTTTTTTTCAACCGTTTTAAGCAATTTTTTCCTTATAAATCCCCGTTTTTGCCCGTTTCGCCGATGATTGCCAGCGCGTTCAGCGCACGCGTGCAGGCAATGTATTTTTCCGCCGCGTTCATGTTTTCCACCACCGCCGCCACCGCGGAAAATTCCAGTCCTTTGCTTTCGTACACCGTTAAAATATTCACTTTCGTACGGGACAATCTGCCCTTTTTCCCCACGTCCCAATAGCTTTTTCTAAGGTACATCTGTTTGTCTTTTTCGGTGCAGATCACGGCGCGCAAGCCCTTTTTATCCGCAAAAAACGAAGCGATCGCCCGCGCCGGAATATGTTCCACGGGCGGACCGTCCACCCCGAAAGCCACCATGTCAATCTGCGTGTCGCGCTTCACGTATTCCACAATCTGATTCGTGTTGCGGTAATTATTGTTCAGTTTGTAAATATTCGCGCCGGGAAAAGCGTTTTCCCATTTCCCCACGCCGCGGTAAGGCGTTACGTTCTGTCCCAGATCTCCGAATACGTTAAACGCCGCGCGGGCATTGATTTTCTGAAGCAGCGCGTATTCTCCCGTGGATATATCCTGCGCCTCGTCCACGAAAACAAACGAATACGCGGGGCGCAGTTCTTCGCCCGTCGCCGCCAGAAGCGCGCACAACGCGTAACGATCCGAAGGATAAAGCGCGCGCCCTTCCATGCCGTATTTCAGCTTGTATTTTTTCACCGTTTCCCGGTAGAAATAACGCAGAACGTCTACGAAATTCTCGCCTTTCCCAAGCGCCGCAAACGTGCTTTCGCCGCGCAGAAACGCGTAAAATTCCGCAAAAGCGTCGTTTGTTTCTCCGATCGTTTCCACTTTCGCAGTAACTTTTTTTATTTCCGCAAGCAATTCCTCTTTTGCCGCCAGCCGTTCGGGAAACAGATACGTTTCCGCGCCGCCCGCCGAGCTTTTATACCGCTTTACGTCGGCAAGTTCTTTTTCCACCGTCGCCGAAAGTTCGCCGAGCGACGAAAGCGCGTCCGTGCAGATTTCTTCCGTCTTTTTCGCGAGATACGCCGCATTGCTGTAAAACGTTAAAATCTGCCTGAAAAAATACGCGGGAACGCCCGATTTTTCCTCTTTCACCACGTTTTTCAAAAAATCGTTCACCACGGTAACGGCGTTCATCAGGTAACGGAAAGGCTTCGTGTAATACACCCCGCCGCCGTCTTTCCTTTCTTTGATTTCGCCGAGCACCGCGCGGCGGATTCTTAACGAAGCGTTCTTCACTTTCTCGTACGCCGCCAATTGTTCTTCCGTGCGTTTTACCAGCGAGTCGACGTATTCGCGGCACTCTTCGCCCGTAAAAATTCCGTACAGGTTATCGTACGTTTTACTCACTTTTTTCTGAATATCGCGCGCGAACGCGGGAGAATACAGATATCTGAGGTACTCTTCGTTCTCTTTCGCCGAATCATCGATTTTGCTTTCCGCGTCGATTCCGGAACGGGAAAGCACTTTGGAAAAGTATTCCCCGGCCGTCATCGCGCGCACTTTTTCCAGTTGCAGAATTTCCGCAAGTTCTTCGATGAATTCGTTGAACGAATCGCCCGGCGTAATCAGCAGAACGTCGCGCGGGCGCACGTTTTCGTCGTTATACATAAGGTAAGAAAGGCGGTGCAGCATCACCATTGTTTTGCCGCTGCCCGCGCACCCTTGCAGCACGAAACTTTCCCTTTCCGGCAACGAAATCACCGCGTACTGCTTTTCCTGTATCGTTTCGATAATATCGCGTACGTTCGTTTCTTCCTTGCGCGATTTTAAAATTTCGCGCAGGTACGGGTCGAATAAAATCTCCTCGTCCCTTCCCGAAATTTCTTCGCGGGAAAGATAATCCCGCACGGAGAGGAATTCGTTTTTGAACCCGTCGATTTTCCCCGCTTTCACGCGCAGCGCGCGGCGGAGAATCACCCTGTAATCGTATTCGTTGATGGAAAAACGCACGCTGCTCTTCTGGTAATACCGTCTGGCAATGGGCGCGCGCCAGTCCACGATTTCCAGCCGCATATCCCCGCGCTTGCCGATGTAATAGCTGTTGTACCCCTCTTTATCGTCCACCACGTCCATCCGCGCGAAATACGGCTCGTCGAAAAACGGACGGCATTTCTCTATTTCCGCGGCAAGGCGCAATTTTTCCGCCCGCAATTCTTTGATTCTGCAATATGTTTCGGCGTTTTTCGAAATTTTTTTACGGAGTTCTCCCAGTTCTTCGTCTGCGGCGACAAGCTGTTTTTTCAGCGCGTTGATTTTCGTTAAACGCAGCATGATTAAAAGCGCCTTTAACCGTTCCTCTTCGTAAAGACGTTGTTTTTCGTCGTCCAGAAGCGCTAAAAACCATGTTTTATCCGCTTGTTTTTTCGGATCGAGCAGACGTATGCAGTTTTGAAGTTTGTTTTCTCCGTCCACCGTTCGCCCCTCTCGTCCACCCCGCTTTTTCCCGCGCGGCGGCTTGCACTGATTATCTTCTATAATACCATACTTTTCGCAAAAGTCAAAGGATTTTATCCGTTTTTTGAAAAAATCGCCCGATTTTTCATTTTTCGCCGTAATTCGCGCTATCGAAAAACGCCTTCCCGCGCAGGGAAAGCGTTTTTGCTTTTTACATTCTGTCCGGCATGGAAATTCCAAGCAGCGCGAACGCGTTTTTCAGCGCCTGCGCCGCCGCCGCGGTAAGCGCAAGACGGAAATGCTTGCGGTTTTCGTCCTCGGCGGAAAGAATTTTGCAATCGAAATAAAATTTGTTGAACTTCTGCGATAAATCCACGGCGTAGCGCGCGATAAACGAGGGTTCGTATTTTTCCGCCGCCTCTTTCACCGTATCGGGGAATTTTTCCAGCGCTTTCGCAAGATCAGTTTCCGCTTCGTTCAGTTCGAAATCGACGCGATAATCGCCGCACGCGATATTCTGCTCTTTCGCTTTCTGCAGCACGGATTTCGCACGGGCGCAGGTATACTGCACATACACGCTGGTTTCGCCGTCGAAATTCAGCACCTTATCGTACGAAAATACGATATCCTTGATTTTGCTGTTGTAAAGCGCGCCGAAAATCACCGCGCCCACGCCCACCTGCGAAGCGATTTTCTGTTTTTCTTCGCCCTGCAACGCCGGGTTCTTTTCGCTGATGATCTCGTACGCCTTTTCGATGCAGCGCGAAATCACGTCCTCAAGAAACACCACGTTTCCCTTGCGTGTGGACATCGTGCCTTCTTCCAGCGATACCATGCCGTACGCCACGTGTACCAGATCTTTCGCCCACTCTTTCCCCATCAGTTCCAGCACTTTGAAAAACTGACGGAAATGCAGATTCTGCTGATACGCCACCACATAGAGGCATTTATAAAAATCATACGTTTTTTTGCGGTAAATCGCCGCCGCCATGTCGCGCGTCGCGTACAGCGAGGTGCCGTCCGATTTCAGAATCATGCAGGGCGGCATGCCGTATTCGTCCAGCTTCACCACCTGCGCGCCCTGACTTTCCACCAGCAGCCCCTTTTCTTTCAGCTCGTCCACCACGGGCTGCATTTTATCGGTATAAAAGCTTTCCCCCGCATAAGAATCGAACCTGATATCCAGCAGGTCGTAAATCTTCTGCACGTCTTTCAGCGTCAGTTCTTTGAACCAGTGGAACAGTTCCAGACACTCCGCGTCCTTTTCTTCGATTTTTTTGAAATAAGCGCGGGCTTCGTCGTCGTATTCCGGGTGTTCTTCCGCCTCGCGGTGAAATCTCACGTACAATTCGTTCAGCGCGCGTATTCCGCCCTTTTGCACCGTTTCTTTATCTCCCCAGCGCTTATAGGCGGAAATCAGTTTTCCGAACTGCGTTCCGTAATCGCCGAGGTGATTGATGCCCACCGTTTTATAGCCTAAAAACGATAAAATTCTGTACAACGCGCCGCCGAGCACCGTAGTGGATAAATGCCCGATATGAAACGGCTTCGCGATATTGATCGAAGAATAATCGATGCAGATCGTCTTGCCTTTCCCCATATCGGAAGCGCCGTATTTATCGCCTTCTGCCGCAATTTTTTTCAGCGTTTCCGTAACGAATGCCGAACGGTCGATTTTAAAATTGAGATACCCGTTCACCGCCGAAACGCCGCACACGACGGAATCGGTTACGAACGAATTTTTCACATCTTCCGCAATCGCCGCCGGCGGCTTCCGCAGTATTTTCGCAAATCTGAAACAGGGCAGCGCGAAATCTCCCATATCGCCGGCGGGCGGAACGGTGATGTAAGAAGCAATTTCCTCCGCGCTCGCTCCGACGATATTGATTTTTCCGGCAATATACTTTTTGTAATCCATTCGTGAATCTCCTCCCGCGCGGAACGAAACATAGTTCCGCGTGCGTTTTTTCGGCATTTTCAAAAGATATATTAACATATTTTTGAAAAATATGCAAGTTTAATTTGCTTATTTTCGAATTTTATATTATAATTATGTGGCAGCCGTAAAGAAAAGCGGCTCGCGCAACGCGATTATTTATTTTAAGGAAGTATTTTTGATATGAAGCTCGGAGTCGTAGGCTTGCCCAACGTAGGAAAATCCACTCTTTTCAACGCCATCACGCACGCGGGTGCGGAATGTGCGAATTACCCTTTCTGCACCATCGAACCCAACGTAGGCGTGGTTGCCGTGCCCGACGAGCGGCTGGATAAGCTTGCCGCCCTGTATCAAAGCAAAAAAGTAACCCCCGCCGTCATCGAATTCGTAGACATCGCGGGACTTGTAAAAGGCGCTTCGCACGGCGAAGGATTAGGCAACAAATTTCTTTCGCACATCCGCGAAGTAGACGCCATCGTACACGTGGTGCGCTGCTTCGAAGACGCGAACATCACGCACGTGGAAAATTCCGTAGATCCCGTACGCGATATTCAGACGATCAATCTGGAACTCATTCTTTCCGATATGGAAACGGTGCAGACGCGTATGAACAAAGTGAAAAACAACGCGAAAGGCGGCGCCGACAAAAAAGCCGCGGAAGAATACGAATTTCTTGAAAAAATTTACGCGTTCCTTGAAAAGGAAAACCCCGCGCGCAACTTTACGGTAGACGAAAAAGACGAAGAATTTTATAAAAATTTATTCCTGCTTACTTCGAAACCCGTAATTTACGCGGCGAACATCAAAGAAACGGACATGGGCAAAGACGAAGACGCTCTGCCCTACGTCGTCCGCGTGAAAGAGTTTGCGAAAAACGAAGGCAGCGAAACGCTTGTCATCTGCGCGAAAACCGAAGAAGAACTTTCGCAGATGGAAGCGGAGGACAAGGCGCTGTTTATGGAAGAATTCGGCTTGGGCGAAAGCGGACTGGACAGGCTGATTAAAAAATCGTATTCCCTGCTCGGTCTGATTTCCTATCTTACCGCCGGCGAAAAGGAAACGCGCGCCTGGACGATTACCAAAGGCACGAAGGCGCCGCAGGCGGCGGGAAAAATCCATTCCGATTTCGAACGCGGCTTTATCCGCGCCGACGTCGTAAACTGGGAAACGCTTGTATCTTTGGGCTCGCTGGTGGCGGCGAAAGAAAAAGGCAAGGTGCGCAGCGAAGGCAAAGAATACGTGATGCAGGACGGCGACGTGGTAGAATTTTTCTTCAACGTTTCGAAGAGCACGAAATAATCGCGGTTTTGAAAAAATTACCCGCTCTCCGCAAAAGGAGAACGGGTTTTTTATATTCCGCAGTTATCCGCAGAAAATATTATCGTTTTCTTCCGTAAATCGTGCCGCAACCGCTTTCGATGCCGTCTCGGAGCGATTCCGTCTGCAACCGCATTTTTTCGTTCGCTTCGCCCCGAAAATTTCTGTCCACGCACTCCCGCTGCCGCCGTTTCGCTTCTTCGTACATTTTCGCCGAAGAAAAAATAGATTGCAGCGAGTAATTTTCGTTGATGTAACTCATTTCTCCCACCGCGTAATAACTGTATACGTCCTCTTTGCCGCTGACGATGAAATGATCGCACAAAAGCACGTCGAACGTACTGCAAATCATCTGAATCACTTTCGTGGCGGCATTGTCCGCGTCCGACGGCAACGCCGATTCTTTAGGATGATTGTGCACCAGAATCACGCCCTTCGGCTTTTGAATCACCAGACTTTCCCCGATCGCCGCCGTAGGAACGGCGACGTTCGTTTCGCTGAAGCCGCCGTATTCTTCCCTGCAGACGATATTCATTTTTTTATCGAGAAAGTACATATCGAACGTTTCGAACCGCAACCCGGAATATTCGCGCCTCGCGTATTTTACAAACTCTTTCACGTCGTAATATTTCGGATAGCAGGCGCCGCTTGAACGGAATTTTTTAAAGAACACGCCGATCACGCGAAGATATGCCGCCACGCCGGGACCTACCCCTTCCACCGTCTGCAACTGTTCCGTCGTTCTGGTAAAAATATTTTCGATACTGCCGAATTTCCGAAGCAGCGCGTGCGCCACGGGATTTGTGTTTTTTCTCGGATACGCGTTGAACAGCAGCCCTTCCAGCCATTCGTGTTCTTCCAGTCCGCCCGATTCGAACTTCGCTATCAGCCGTCCCCTGTGCCCTTCGTGCGTTGTGTCCGGCTTTTTCTTTTCCGGAACGTCCGTTTCCGTCATCTGTCTTTCTTCTTCCTCCGCGTAGGTTATATAAAGTATTGTAACATATTTTCGTTGTAATGTCAATGAAACAACAGGCTTGCGCGCCTCTTTCTTCCGATTTCTCCGTCTCTTTTTCTTTTATGCGGCGCGCCGCGCTTGACTTTTTTCCGTTCTTTTGTTATAATTTTTTTATGATAGAACTCTTTTACGCGCCGCGCGGCGGCACTTCGCGCGATTTCGTTTCGCGCGTGCTTGGCGATTGTTACGGATTCGGCAACGCAACCTTTTCGCGTTCCGCCTCCGGAAAGCCTTTGTGCGACGCCCCCGTTTGTTTTTCGCTTTCGCATACGCGGGAATATTTCTTTCTCGCCGTATCGGAAAAAGAAGTCGGCGCCGACGCGGAATCTCTTTCGCGGCGCGGCGATTTTTCCGCGATTATTTCGCGGCTGCCCGAAAGCGAACGCGCGCGCGCCCTTGCTTCGCCCGAAGAATTTTTAAAACTCTGGACGGAACGGGAAGCCGTCGCAAAATACCTTTCCGCGCCCGTGTTTTCCGTATTCGGAAAAATAACGCTTGAACGCGGCGAAGATACGAAGCGGCGCGTGTTTTTAAACGGCAAAGAACTGCCCGTACGACTGTTTTCCGCGGAAATCGCGGGGCACGCCGTGGCAATCTGCGCGGAAAATAACGAACAATTCGGAAAAATTCATTATCTGCAGGGAGATTTACATCAATGATTACGGCAATTATCGCAATGGAAAGCGAAGCGGAAATTCTTCTGAAAAACGCAACCGTTACGGCGGAAAAAACGCTTCTCGGCAAAAAAACGTACGAGGGCGAATTTCACGGCAAAAAATTCGCGCTCGTTATCTGCGGCGTGGGCAAGGTAAACGCAGCCGTCGGCGCGGCGGCGGGAATTACCGCCTATCGTCCGTCCTCGGTTTTGAATTTCGGCGTTGCGGGCGGCTTGAACGAATCCGCAAAGCTTTGCGAAGTATACGCCATTAACAAAGCCGTACAGTTCGATTTCGATTTAACGCAACTGAACGGCGGAAAAATCGGCACGCTGGACGAATACACCGAAAATTATCTCCCGCTTTCCCCTCTTCCGCCCGTTCTTTCCGCTGCGTTTCCCGTACGCGCGCTTGCCACGGCGGACCGATTCAACGATTCCGCGGCGGATTACGCGCTGCTTACGAAAGAACTGAACGCCGACATACGGGATATGGAAGGTTGCGCAATCGTACAGACGGCAAAAAGCGCAGGCGTTCCCGTATATTCTTTCAAAGCGATTTCCGACGTCGCGGGCAGCGGCAGCACCACGCAGCAGTACATGCAAAACCGCGCGGCGGCGCTTTTCAACCTTGAAAAGGCGCTTCCCGAAATTTTTGCGGCGCTGAAATAAAAAACGCTACCGGAAAAGGAAAAAATTATGATTGATTTAGGCGACTGGAACGAAATTTTATCTCCGCTGTTTCAGGCGGACGAATACAAAAAAATCAGAAAATTTTTAATCGAAGAATATTCGAAGCATACCGTTTACCCGGATATGTACGATTTGTACAACTGCTTTCGTTTCACGCCGTTCAAAAACGTGAAAGCCGTGCTTTTGGGGCAGGACCCCTACCATAACGAAGGACAGGCGCACGGGCTTTGCTTTTCGGTAAAAGACGGCGTTGAACCGCCGCCCTCGCTGGTGAACATTTTCAAAGAATTAAAAAGCGACCTCGGCTACGAGCCGCCGAAAAGCGGCAACCTCACCAAATGGGCGAACGAAGGCGTTCTGCTTTTAAACACTTCGCTCACCGTGCGCGCGCATATGGCGAATTCCCACTCGAAATGCGGCTGGTCGTGGTTTACCGATAACGTGATACGCATCGTTTCCGAAAAAAAAGAACACGCGGTATTTATCCTCTGGGGCGGGAACGCGCGCAGCAAAAAGCCGCTGATCAACGCGGATAAGCACCTGATTTTAGAGTGCGCGCATCCCTCGCCGCTTTCCGCGTACAACGGATTTTTCGGCTGCCGCCACTTTTCGAAAACCAACGCGTATTTAACCGCGCACGGCATCGCGCCGATCGACTGGAATTTAAACGACTGATGCTTTTTTGCGGATAAATCTGATTTTTACAAGCCCTCGCACGAGGGCTTTTTTCTTGCCTTTTTTCCGTAAAGCAAAAAATAATTTTCCCTGCCGTTACGGGCGCGACGGAAACCGGCGCCGACATCGAAGATACGGCGGAAAGCGCAAGCCTGCAAGCCGCAGACGACGGAAACGGCATTTTTTTCGCGCCGCTTCCCGAAAAGGCAGTACAAAACTAACCGCCTTTTGTTACGGAAACAAAAGGCGGATTAACGGAACAAATTCAATTTTTATCGGCAAACAGGAAATCTCTACCATCGGGCGAAACCTCCCGCCGCTTTTTACGCTGCCTTGTTCCCTGCGCGATATTTAAGGTACCATTCGCTCTTCGTGAACGGCTCGCTGCTGCCGGAACAGGTAACTTTCACTTCGCCGCCGTTTGAAGAAACGATAATATTTCCGTTCAGCGATTCGAAATTTCCCTCGGCTGTTTCGGAATACATCGTGGTTACGTAAATTTTATCGGTATATTTAATCACTCTGTCGCAGAAATCCTGCGTAGGAAACACGTTGGCGATATCATTCGTATATTCCGTACTTCCGCAGCAACAGCAAACGCACACGATTTCCGGGCGGATTTTCGCAAGCAACTCGTCGTTCGAAGAAGTTTTCGAACCGTGATGTCCCGCTTTGAACAGCTTGCATTGCGGCAAGTCGTTCTTTTCCACAAGCGATTTTTCGCCCTCTTTTTCGAGATCTCCCGTAAACAGATAGTTATTGTTTCCTTGTTTCAAAAGAAAGCATACGGAATAATTGTTTTCGTCTTTCGCTTCTTCCTCATAGAATTTCTGATACAGAAAATTCAGAGTAATATCCGGCGCGAGTTCGTACGATCTCTGCGCGCCGTTCGCGTTGTTCCAGCAATCGAGCGCGGTATAATGCACCGTCTGTTCGCTTGCCGCCACCGCCGCGTCGCGCTTTTCCACGTATTTTTTGTAGAGCTGCGTATCTTTCGAAGTGCGCGCGAAATCGATAATCGTTCTGCATTCGAACGCTTCGAATATCCCCTTGACGGCAGACGTACCCACAAAGCCCGCGATATGGTCCTGATCGGCATGCGTGGCAATCACGTATTCCAGCACGCCGTCCGTGCAGTACCGGCTGACATACTCCGTAATCGTTTTCGCTGAGGACTGCCGCGAACCGGCGTCCACCAGAATTTCGGTATCGCCCACTTTAATCAACGTGCAATCGCCCGTATATTTATTGCCGAGTTCCAAAAAATGTATCTGCAGATCGTCGGTAACAATCGTTTCGCCGCCGGGGGTATCGCCCGTTCCGCCGCCCGCGGAATCTCCCGGTTTCAGCCATATATCCAGATAGCCTTTCCACCAGAGAAACGCCAGCACAAGCGCGGCGATAATCAGCAGAATTACCACGAAAAGCGGCAATTTTACCGCCGCTTTCCGCTTATTGTTTTTCTTTCTTTTCTTTGTTGCCATAACTTATAACGCAATCCGCACAATTACATGTGCTCGTGAATCGTGCGCGAAATCACTTCGTCCTGCTGCTCTTTCGTAAGTTTGTTGAAATTAACGGCATACCCCGATACCCGGATGGTAAGCTGCGGATATTTTTCGGGATGCTTCTGCGCGTCAAGCAGCGTTTCGCGGTTGAAAACGTTCACGTTCAGATGATGTCCGCCGTCCGCTACGTACGCGTCCAGCATGTTTACAAGATTATCTACTCTCTCACTCATTGTTTTTATCTCCGTTCGTTGTTATTTTTTTCGTCCGTTTACTCTTCGTCGCTGCCCAGCGAGGAAGGCGTTACGGAAAACGTGTTGGAAATGCCGTCGCGCGCAAACGTATACGGCAATTTCGCCACCGAGCAAAGCGAAGCGATCGCGCCCGTGTGATCTCTGCCGTGCATAGGGTTCGCGCCCGGCGCAAGCGGCGTTCCCGCTCTTCTGCCGTCCGGCGTGTTGCCCGTCTTTTTGCCGTACACCACGTTGGAAGTAATCGTTAAAATCGAAGTGGTGGGAATCGAATCGCGGTACGTGTGATGGCTTGCCACTTTGCCCATAAACGTTTTTAACAGCCACACGGCGATCTCGTCCACGCGGTCGTCGTTGTTGCCGTACTTGGGATAGTCGCCTTCGATACGGTAATCTACAATCAGGCCGTCCTCGTCGCGGATCGGGTACACTTTCGCGTATTTGATGGCGGAAAGCGAATCCACCGCGCAGGAAAGTCCCGCGATGCCCGTAGCGAAAAATCTGCGCACTTTCGTATCGTGCAACGCCATTTCAAGCGCCTCGTACGAATATTTGTCGTGCATGTAATGAATCAGATTCAGCGTGTTTACGTACAAATCCGCAAGCCAGCCCATCGTTTTTTCGGAACGAGCCACCACGTCGTCGTAATCCAGCGCGCCGTCGCCTTCCACCGCGGGAAACGCGGGCGAAACCTGAAAAGGCTTGCCGTTCTTATCTTTCAGAAGCTCGTCTTTGCCGCCGTTCAACGCGTACAAAAGGCACTTCGCAAGATTTGCGCGCGCGCCGAAAAACTGCATGTCCTTGCCCTCGCGCATGCAGCTCACGCAACAGGCGATGCAATAATCGTCGCCCATTAAGGGGCGCATCAGCTCGTCGCTTTCGTACTGCAGCGAAGAAGTACGGATGGAAAGATCCGCGCAGAACTTCTTGAATTTTTCGGGCAGCGCGCGCGCCCACAACACCGTTAAGTTGGGTTCGGGGGCAGGACCTAAATTATCAAGCGTGTGCAGAATACGGAACGCCGTTTTCGTAACCAGCGTTCTGCCGTCCTCGCCCATACCGCCGATCGATTCCGTTACCCATGTAGGATCGCCGGAAAACAGCTCGTTGTATTCGCGGATACGCATAAATTTCACGATGCGCAGTTTCATTACGAAATGGTCGATATATTCCTGCGCTTCCTCTTCGGTAATCACGCCGTTTTTCAAATCTCTTTCGATATAAATATCGAGGAACGTGCTGTTTCTGCCGATAGACATCGCCGCGCCGTTCTGGTCTTTCACCGCCGCGAGATATCCGAAATACAGCGCCTGCACGGCTTCTTTCGCCGTTTTTGCGGGCTGAGAAATATCGCAGCCGTAAATATTCGCCATTTCTTTCAGCTTTTTCAGCGCTTTGATTTGTTCGGAAACCTCTTCGCGGTCGCGCACGAGTTCCGCCGTCATCTCGCCCGTCATCGCCTTTTTATCCGCTTCTTTTTTCGCGATAAGAAAATCTACGCCGTACAGCGCCACGCGGCGGTAATCGCCCACGATTCTGCCTCTGCCGTAGGTATCGGGAAGCCCCGTTAAAATGTGCGCCTTTCTCGCCGCGCGCATTTCGGGCGTGTACGCGTCGTATACGCCGTCGTTATGCGTCTTTCTGAACTTTGCGAAAATTTCTTTCACATTCGGGTCCAGACGATAGCCGTACATTTCCAGCGCCTCTTCGGACATTCTGATGCCGCCGAACGGCTGCAACGCGCGCTTGAACGGTTTATCCGTCTGCAAGCCCACAATCTGTTCCAGATCTTTATCGAGATACCCAGCCCCGTGCGACGTAAGCGAAGACACTACAGAGGTATCGGCGTCTAAAACGCCGCCCGCTTCGCGTTCTTTCGCGGAAAGATCGGTAACGATTTTCCACAGTTTCTTTGTATTTTCCGTCGCGGGCGCAAGAAATTCCGCGCCGCCCTCGTAAGGAGTATAATTCTTCTGAATGAAATCTCTTACGTTTACTTCGTTTTGCCATTCTCCGGGTTGAAAGCCGTTCCAGCCCTCGTATACTGTCTTTTCGTTTTGCATTGTTCCGCTTCTCCTTGGTCTGCTTTATTCTCTTCTCTTTCCCCTGTTTTCAAACGTGATTATCTTTTGTCCGCGGCGTTTCTTTCCGCGTTTTCTTTTGCCTCGCGCATGATTCTCCGCGCGTTTCTCACCCGTTCTTCCGTCGGCGGCTCCACGCCCTCCAACGGATACGGCAATCCCATTTTTTCGTATTTCGATTTGCCCAGCGTATGATAAGGCAGAATCTGCACTTTTTCCACGGTGCCAAGATTCCAAGCGAAATCGCCGATTTTTTTCAAAGTTTCGTCGGAATCGGTATAGCCCGGCACAAGCACGTGGCGAATCCACATTTTATTGCCCCGCGCCGCCGCAAAACGGGCGAACGCCAGAATATTTTCGTTGCCGCGCCCCGTTAAAACTTTGTGCGCCGCGCTTTCGATATGCTTGATATCCAGTAAAATCAGGTCGGTTTTTTCCAGAAGCGCCCCGATTGTTTTCGTTTTCGCTTCGTCCGCGGCGTCGAACGCGCACCCCGAAGTATCCAGCGCCGTATGAATGCCGCGTTCTTTCAGCAGCGAGAACAACTCCGTTACGAATTCCGCCTGTGCCATTGGCTCGCCGCCCGATACCGTTACCCCGCCGGAAGCGATATATTTTTCGTACTTTAAAATCTCGTCCAGCACCTTCCGAGGTGCGTATACCGTACCCAGCCGTTTTCCGCCGTCCGTAAATTCGCGCGTGTCGGGATTATGACAGTACAAACAGCGCATCGGGCAGCCCTGCAGAAATACAACGAAGCGGATGCCCGGTCCGTCGCTCGTGCCGAACGATTCGAAAGAATGAATATAACCTTCCAACTCGCTTCGCCTCCTTTCCGCTTTTTACCGCCTGCAACGCCTTATGTTGTTGCAAGTCATAGTCATTATACACTATCTTGTATACTCTTGTCAAGCGTGCAAAACAATCCGAAGCGATAAAAAATGTAACAAAAAAAATCCGGCAGAAGTTTTTTCCGCCGGAACAAATCGACCATCGTTATTTTTTACGTAAACTTCCGCGCTCTCACGACGCGCGCGTAAATAAAAAGAACAAAGTTTTTCCGTGCAGCATCGTAACCACTTCGATTTCATCGTTTCTGCGCGAAAACACGCGGCGGGGCGCGTGTTTCTTCGTTTTATCGATAAACGCAATCGTTTCTCCGTTCACCTCGTAATCGCCCGCGCTTTTACGCGTTTTTCCGTTTTTCATTTCCACTGAAAGCACGTAAGTTCCGTCGTTTTTCAGTTCGATCGTCGCTGCCGAAATATACTCCGATAAATCGCGTTCGCCGTACTTCATTTCTTTGCATGCATACGTGCCCGCGTACGGCTTCGAAATTTCTTTCAGGTCGGATTGTTTTGCGTTCCCCAACAGAAACGGCATAAAAATACACGCGGAAACCAGTAGAATTCTGTAAAAAAAACTTTTATTTTTCATACGTTCAGTATGTAAAACAACCGTTTTTTTATGTATGTTTACGCATTTTTTAAACGTTTTTGCTGCGCTTGCTTGCTATAGAATTACAAAAAATTCCTATACTATTCATAAGCATGAATTGCCCTCTCTTTTGTCTTTACTGCATGTATTTTATCACGCTTTCTCTAAAAACGAAAAAGCGCGCAAGCCTTTTATCCGACTTACGCACTATATCTTACAATCTCAAAAAATTGCTTTTTTTCGCTGTTTTCAGCCCGTTTTCATGCCGTAATTAAGCCTTTTTCGGCTTACCACACCGTTATTTTTTGCAAAAAAGCGGCAAAGAAGTGGTAAATTCAATCAATCTCCCCTCGCGCAAAAAACAATGCAAAGCCGCCCGCGTTACCTGTTTTGAAAAACGCACGGACGTACCGGTGCGCGTTTGCGCATGCGTATTTACGGGAATTTTCTGCCCGATCGGATAAGGTTCCGGCAAACGAAACAACAGCGCGTCGCCCGCAGCATAAAGATTTTCCGCCGAAAATACGCCGTTTTCCGTATAAAACAGCTTTAAAATGCCGTTTTTTATCAAAACGTCCGTCAGTTTTCCGTAATATGTGCCGCCCGTGGAATACAACGGCTTGCCGAGAATCAGACGCTGCGTCCCCTTAGGTGAACACGTACGATCGGATGCGGGCGCGATACGCCATGCCGAAAACCGAGCTGTCGAAAACGGCAGATACAATTCGGAAACGTCTTCGCTTTGAAGCGCCGCTCCCATTTTAACGATGATATGGCGGATTTTTCCGCTTGAAAGTGAAAATGTAACGCCGCCGACGGGCAACAGCGCGCCGTCTGCGCAGACAACGGGTTTATTCAGCAAGGTTGTTAAACGAAGCTTCGGAATTTCGCCGAGCGAAAGATCTGATTCAGCCATTTTTTCACCTCTTTACGTTGGATTAACGCTATTATAACAAAATCTTTCCGTTGAAAAAGAGAATTTAAAAAATTTTTTTGGCGATTTTTGCAAAACGCTCATAAATCGCTTGCCATAATTAAAAAAATTTGATAGAATATTACCGTTATGTTTGAAGAGCTGTTCGCGCGACGGGCCGCTCGCCGGACAAAAACAGAATATTGGGGTATCGCCAAGCGGTAAGGCAACGGACTCTGACTCCGTCACTTCGTTGGTTCGAATCCAGCTACCCCAGCCAATCGAGCGATTTTCAGGCTTTTTTGCTTGAAAATCGTTCTTTTTTTGTTGTTTTTCGGCTCATATTTCTATGTAAAAAACAAAATTGTGGGGTAATTTGTGGGGAAATCGTGGGGTAAAATACCGTTAAAAAAAACGGCTTTTTATGCCTGTTTTTAATACTTTCGCGCCGTCTCTTACAACAGCGCATAATTCACTTTTTCGGCTTCTTTGCGCAAATATTCTTCGCCATAGGTTGTGTAACCTCTGTCCACCGCTGACGTCTTTACGTCGGAATCAAACGTATGCCCCGCCCACAACATCACCACTTCGCCCGATACGCCGCTCTCTTTCGCGCGCGTGATAAAATTGTATCTGAGTTCGTGCGGGTGTCGATTCGGGAACAGTTTTTTAAACGTTGTGGCAATGGTATGCACGTTCGTTATCTTCGCTTTTTCAAAATCGACGTACCCTTGCACTCGTCTGAATACAGGTGTAAACGGGATTTTCCGTTTGACTTCTCCTCTGCCGAATCGCGTTTTACTCGTTGTACACTCGAGCTGTTCGTTCTTCACTCGGATACTGCTCAGCTCGGATTTTCTAAGTCCGAAATACAGCAGCACAAGCAAGGCGGAACTTGCCGCGTTCTCCGGATTTTCTATACAAAACTTTACAAGCTTGCTCTCTTCTTCTTTCGTGAGTGCCGAACCTTTCTTCGTTTCATAATACGGCAAAACGATCTTCTTCATCGGCGAAGCGATATTCAGATCTTCGCACGCCAAATCGAATATACAAGTGAGAAGTTGCGATAATTTTTCCGCCGTGCGGTGCTTGCCTTCATCGACGATTTTAAACAAATAGTTTTGAATTACCGCTCTTGTCATGTCGCCGATTTTCATTCCTTCAAACGCCGTTTCGAGATTGTACCTGCATAAGCGTTCGTATTCTTTGAATGTAGACGGTTTGGTGGTTTTTCGTTTGATTTCGAGCCATTGACGGACATAAAACGTAAATAATACGTCGTTATTCACTTGATTGGCCTGTTCAACCGTTGCCGATTGCGTGAGTTGTTTACGTTCTGTTTTCGGCTGTATGTTTTGCTCTGCCGAACGGGAAAGTTTTTCGATCAGCTTACGCTTCATTTCGGAAAAATCTTTCGCGCAGGCAAACACGTTCAATCCGCTTCGGCGAAAATGCGCCTCGTACACGCCTTTGTGGTAACGGTACGGTATGATTTTATCGTTATATGCAAAAATTTTTTTATACATTGTCGGTATACTTTTTATCTCCTTGTTCGTAAAAGTAAAACCGACTTTCGAACTTCTGCCCCTACGTCTTACGGCGTTGCCGCGAGTCGCGTTCTGCGCTGCGGTTTCCGCCCGCCCCGAAGGCAATATCTTTTGCAATGCTTCAAGCGTGACGGAATCTGCCGCCGCTTTCAATATCAGCCTTGCCGTATCGCTATTTTCTTCGGGCAATGTTTTTAACGTCTTTAAAATAGTGTCTAATTCTTGGTTGGTCAATTCTCCTTTGTTTGTGATTTTTTTCGGGCTGCATTGCATTTTGCGGATGATTTCGCGCCGATTTTTCGGCTTGCGTTTTTGTTTATAATTTTGTTTTAATTGTTGCCGCCGCTTTGCAGTTTCCTTTTGGTTTTCGCGCCCGTAACGGAAAGGCAGGCGCGCGGATTTCCCCTATTTCACAATTTCTCCTTGCTTTTTCCCGATATTACGGGTTTTATAAGCACTCAATGTGTTCCGCTGTTGTTTTTCATTATTTCATACGCCATTTTTATAAAATCTACTTTCGTGATTTTATTCTTTTTCAGATACGCGTTGATTTCTTCGTACAAGTCGCGCGGGATCATCGTTTGAAAATTCCCGCTTGCCGCTCTGCGCTTTTCTTTGTTTCGCTCTTCGTACTTCCGGCTCGCAATTCTCTGCGGCGTATCTTCTTTTCTCGTTACCATTTCCTTGTTTACCTCCTTTTGTATTATTTGTATATATACAATATCATAATTTTTTAGAAATGTCAACGAATTTTCGCCTGCAATTTTAATTTTCGGACTTTCAAAATTTGTTAAAAGCCGTAAGCAAAGAAAAGTCGGATTCCGACTTCTTCCCATTCGTTTTTGCCGTTGATGGCAAAAATATTAACCTGCTTTCAAAATCGTGGTTTTTGCGACTTTTTTACTTGCCGAAGTTTGCTCTCAAGACTAAGACTTTCTATTCTTTCGTCAGCTTATTATAACACCGAAAAATATGCAATGTATGATACTGTTAAAAATTTTAAAAAAATTCTTTCATTTTCAAATTTTGAAAAGAAAGAATTTTTTGTTTATCTACGAAAAAATCGTACAATTATTTTATTGTAAATTCAAACCGGCTATCGCCGTTCGGCAATATTGTTTTTCCCCCGTGTTTTAAAATACATTTAAATCCAAGACTATTAACTTTCAATTGCAATTTTCTATCAGCTCGTTTCCAAGATATCGTAACGCTTTTTTCGTTTCTGCTATATGCGATTTCGGCGCAATTCACACCTTTTATCATCATCGGCGAGATTTCTATCGTATCTTCCGACTTTATATCCAGCCAGCCGATATAGCGATAAATCCACGCAAGCACGCCGCCCCAGAAATGATGGTTAAACGACGGAATCCGTTTCACTCCGCCTTTTCTCAGCAACTTGCCGTTTATGCACTCATATTCGTCAAAACTTTCCCATAGCGTAGTTGCACCACAATCGATAATGTATCCGTATGAAGGAAAACTTTTTTGCGAAATCAATTGAAAACAAAAATTTTGATCGCCGCGTTGCGCAAGCGTTTCGAACAAATACCGATACCCGATTACGCCCACCCTGAAATGATTCCCCTGCCGACGGATATTTTCAAGCAGTTGCGCGTAGGCTTTTTTCTCCTCTTTTGCCGTAAAAATATTCAGTTGCAGACACATTGCAAGCGCAGTTTGCGTTTGCACCGTCAAGCTTTCTTCTACAACATATTTCTTTCTGAATTTTTCGCGTAAAACGTTTCCGAAACGTTGGATATCCTCCGCTTTTAAACCGACTTTTTCAAACATTTCCGCCGTTTTTCCGGCAAGCGAAATCATTGTAAGGCTATCGGTAACTTCCACAGGCGTTTCGTATTCTCCTTCCGCGTGCGTATACGTCTGACACCAGTCGCCAAGACCTATTTCAATAAGCCCTTCGGCGTTTAATTTTGTTTCGATATATTTAAAGTATTTTTCGATTGTCGCGGCGTTTTCTTTTATTATCTCGTCTTTTCCGTAAAAACGATATAATTGATACGGCAATTCAATAAGAACGCTATCCCACGCAGGACCGTTACCGAACGTAAAGCCCCACCCTGCCGTGGGAATGATTCCCGGCAACGCGCCGTCTTTCCGTTGCGCTTTTCTTATACAAAGCATCCATTGTCTTAAACTTTCGTAAGCATCAAACGTATACAACATTTGTTCCGCGGATATTGCCGCGTCTGCCGTCCAGCCGTTTTTTTCTCGATGCGGACAATCGTATGGATAAAAAATAAAATTGCTTTTATCGCTTCTAAGCGTAATTTCAACCAGCTTATTGATCGTTTCGTTATCGCATTGAAAACGACATATTTTCCCGATGGAAGAATGAACGGGAATAAACGTCAGCAAGGCTTTCGTTGCCTGCTCCGCCGAAATTCCGCGTACTTCCGCATAGCGGCAACCGTGCCACGTAAAACTCGGTTTATATTCTTGTATTCCGTCTTTACAGATATACACATCGTGTTGAACGTATTCGAGATTACTTTTTGCAAACGAAATACTACGAAAATCAACGCCGTTCCCGCCGACGGTTTCCGCAAAATACAAATCGATTTTCTGACCTTTTTTCGCATTTATTTTCAAATGCGGAATACCCGTATCGTTTACGCCGAAATCGTAAATATAGCCTGTTTCGGTTTTCTTGATTGCCACCGCGCTTCTTTCGCCTTCGGCAACGACGGGTTGCGCCGAGTTTTTGATAATTTCTCCTTTCGGCGGCGCAACGATGAGAGGTTTTCCGAAATTTTCAAGCGAAGTGCTTTCAAGTACGTTTTCAATTTCCAAATTCGCGTCGTAACGTTCTCCGCAACGGAAATCGTCAAACGTAATCGGTGAATCGGCAACAAGAAATTCTTCATCGCTTTCAAAAACCGTTTCGTCCCCGATTTTAAATTGCAAATCAAATTTCGGCGCGGAACGATACGTCGCCGTTTCGTTTTGCCAGATATTAAAATCGTTGTTGTTTACAAAACCGTTACCGAGCAGAACGCAAAGAACGTTGTTTTTCGGTTTCAGTTGCCCGATTACATCGTACTCATCGTAAAATACAATTTCATCCGGATTGCTTAAATACGGCGCGAACCAACTTTTATTCAGTTCTTTTCCGTTTAAAAACAAACGATACAACCCGACGGCGGTGATTTTTATCGTGCTTATTTCGTTTGTTTTACAATCGAATATGCGCTTGAAAAGCGGCGCGTTGACGTGCATTTCTATTGTGTTATATTCTTTTCCTTTGGCTATATACATAGTTATTTTATCTTATATTTTTATACAGCGGGCCGTAGGCGGCGCAGGCGCGGTAGTCCTGCCCTTCTTTATCCATTCCGAACGCGTTCCACGCCGCGGGGCGGTAGATGTCTTTCTCGTCTACGTTGTGCATACACACCGGTATTCTTAGCATCGAACACATTGTGATTAAATCCGCGCCGATGTGTCCGTAGGAAATCGCGCCGTGGTTCGCGCCCCAATTATTCATTACGTCATACGCACTCCTGAACGCGCCTTTGCACGTTACGCGCGGCGTAAACCACGTGCAGGGCCACGTATAGTCCGTTCTCTTCCAGAGTTTATCCGTTACTTCGTCCGGCAATTTCACCGTCCAGCCTTCTACAATCTGCA
>UQPN01000001.1 GCA_900542935.1 uncultured Eubacteriales bacterium | reverse complement strand
TGTTTTAGAGCACGCAGAGATGGCGCCGTTTTTATTCTTTTCGGCTCGCTGTGCAAAGCCGCGCAAGAAATTCATAAGATTATCAATTTACAAACAGAGCCGTGTTTTGGGTGGGCGCTGGTAAGGAAGTTTTTTAAGGTACGGTGTAACTCAGTAAAAGGTTGCGCTGTATTCTTTTTTTGTGTCTCTAAAATATGAGGGGAATTTATGGAAAATCGGCTTGAAATATTACGCAATGAAATTGATAAGATTATTTTTAATGAGAAATCAGATCATATCCGTATGCATATCTCTCATATGTACGGCGCTGCACGATTTTGTACATTGTTAGCTATGAAAAGGAATTTGAATGTTGAACTTGCTACAACTTGCGGAATGCTTCATGATATATTTTATATGTCCGGTGGCGCCAGCGATAATCATGCTGCAAAGGGTGCAGAACAAGCAGAAACGATATTAAAAACAATAAGGTTATACAGTGATGATGAAATTAAAATAGTTACTACCGCTATTTCAAGACATAGCGATAAAAAACACATTCACGAACCATATGATGAATTATTGAAAGATGCTGATGTCATGGATCACCGTTTGTACAATACTGCGTTTCCCATAGCGCAGCGGGAAATGGAACGGTATCTTGATCTGCTGATAGAATTTGGCATTAGCGAAACAAAATGAGTATACTCTTACACAAATTAACACCCTCCGAAGAAGCAAACTCTTTCGGAGGGTGTTTTTCTAAACTTCCTTATGCGGCGTTGGCTTTTGGCTCTCGCCGTTTAATTTATTAGGTCTTCGGCTGACCGCGCAAGGATTTGACGAAATTATCAGGATAAAGAAAAAGGCTGTGCGTTTTTTGTGACGCAACAGCCCAGTTAAAATCAAAATTCCATTTTTTCTTCTATATAAGCGGCGATTTTATCAATGGGCAGCTTAATCTGCTGCATGGTGTCCCTGTCGCGCAGAGTAACCTCGTTGGTTTCCAAGGTGTCAAAATCTACCGTTACGCAATAGGGGGTGCCCGCTTCATCCTGGCGGCGGTAACGCTTGCCTATGCTGCCCGTTTCATCGTAATCGGTCATAAAGCGCTTAGAGAGCTGCGCATGTATTTCTTTGGCTTTATCGCCCAGCTTATTCTTTTGCAGGGGCAGTACGGCGCATTTAAAAGGCGCAAGAGCAGGATGCAGGCGCAGGACTGAACGCACGTCCCCGTTTTCTAAAGTTTCTTCGTCATAAGCCCCGCATATGAAGGCCAATGTAACTCTGTCTGCTCCCAGAGAGGGTTCTACGCAGTAGGGTATATATTTTTCATTGGTTACCGGGTCCAGATATTCCATGCTTTCGCCCGAATGCTGAGCATGGCTCTTAAGGTCGAAATCCGTCCTGTCGGCGATTCCCCAAAGCTCGCCCCAGCCGAAGGGGAACAGGAATTCAAAGTCGGTAGTTGCCTTGGAATAATGGGAAAGCTCTTCTTTTTCATGGTCGCGCAGGCGCAGCTTGGTTTCGTCCATTCCTAAAGACAGCAGCCAGTCGCGGCAGAAGGAGCGCCAGTAATTAAACCATTCGAGGTCTTCGCCCGGTTTGCAGAAAAATTCCAGCTCCATCTGCTCAAATTCACGGGTGCGGAAGGTAAAATTGCCCGGCGTTATTTCATTTCGGAAGGATTTGCCGATTTGCGCTATGCCGAAGGGCAGCTTCTTGCGGGTGGTGCGCTGAACATTTTTGAAATTCACAAATATTCCCTGAGCGGTTTCGGGGCGGAGATAGACGGTTGAAGCGCTGTCCTCAGTAACCCCCTGGAAGGTTTTGAACATAAGATTGAATTTTCTTATTGGGGTCCAGTTGGATTTGCCGCATTCGGGACAGGCTAAAGAATGCTCCTTTATAAATCCTTCCATTTTTTCATTTGACCAGCCGTCTGCATTTTCGTTTTTTCCCTGGGCGGACAGATAATCATCTATAAGCTTATCCGCTCTGAAGCGCGCCTTGCATTCCTTGCAGTCCATAAGCGGGTCGGAAAAGCCGCCGACGTGACCTGATGCGACCCAGACTTCAGGATTCATGAGGATGGCACAGTCTACGCCTACGTTATAGGGGCTTTCCTGCACAAATTTTTTCCACCAGGCTTTTTTGACGTTGTTTTTCAGCTCCACGCCCAAGGGACCGTAATCCCAGGTGTTGGCCAAGCCGCCGTAAATTTCCGAGCCTGCGAAAATTATGCCGCGGTTTTTGCATAAAGCTATGATTTTGTCCATTGTTATCTCTGACATAGATTATTAATTTCCTTTCTGATATAAAAATAAGAGGGTATACAGCTCCGGGGACGAAGCAAACAGCTCCGCGGTTCCACCCCGATTGGCGTAAATGCCCTCTTTAGATTCGTTTATACGGCTCAGCGGCGCCCCTTCTGCAAAGTCAATGCCGGCCTTTCACCGCCGCCGGCTCGCTTTTAAAGCATTATACAGAAATTTTCCGCTTCAGCGCCTGTTCAGTTGTTTATTTTATGATACCCAAAATTATATTTCTGTCAAGCGGTTTTGCGGCTCAGCAATGCGCCGCGGCAGTCTGGAAAATAAAAAATATTTATATACGGAGATTTTGGACAGGTAAGAACCAAACTACGGCCGGGCACATAATATGTAGTGTACCAGAAACAGAAGGGAGTTTTAAAAACTATGTTTGGTAATAATTGCGGATGCGGCGACGACAGCTTTATCTGGATCATCTTTATATTAATACTTTGCTGCGGCTGCGGCGGCAACAAAGGCGGATGCGGCTGTGACGACGGCATCATATGGATTATTCTGCTCCTTGTACTTTGCTGCGGCTGCGGCAACAACAACAGCCTTATGGGCAATACATGCTGCAATTAATAACGTACATGCGATAAATTTTTCCCTCCGCTTATGCGGGGGGATTTTTTTATTTCTTTACAATCGGATAATGTATGCTATAATTTAATGCATCAAGGGATAATGGACGGGGTGTGTATGTTAAGGGCGTTTGCAGGATTGTGTTTAGTGATTTTAACTGTTTTCCAGGCTGCGGGGCTTTTTTGCGCTCAGAGCGCTCAGGCGGCTTGCGGGTATCTTGAGACTGGCGCGGATTCCTGCCTGAACGGATTAAATTACAGCGCGTCCATCCCTTCTGAGCCTGGAGAAGCGAACATAAAAAAAGAGGCGGAAAAAATAAGGAGCGGAAAAGATATGAATATGGAGAATCAGCCTGAACTTATTTCATTGACAGTGGAGGGAGTGACTCTTGATTCGCCGTTTAGCCCTGAAGTAAAAGAATATTGGGGAACGGTTGAATATGACGCGGCCAGCGTTAAAATTTCAGCTGTGGCTTCTGGAGGCTGCGAAGTAAAATGCAGCGGCGGCGTTAAGACGGAGGAAGGTTTTCTGGTTAATTTGGCTGTGGGCAGAAATGATATTGAGATATCGGCGGTAAATTCTAACGGAATAAGCTCAATAACAAAAGTAGTTTTGCTGCGCAGGCAGGATGAAAATTTGCTGTATAAAGAGGAACTGCGTCCCCAGTTCCATTTTACCCAGTACCAGTATTCCCTTAACGACCCTAACGGACTGGTCTATAACGCCGCGACAGGGGAATATCATATGTATTTCCAGTCGGACGAGCCCTTTCATACCCAGTATGCTGTGGAGGGCAACAGTAAAAGCTGGGGACATGCAGTCAGCAGGGATTTGGTTAATTGGGAAATGTTTGACAGAGTAATAGAGCCTGATGAAAACGGTACTATATGGTCGGGCTCATGCGTTGTGGATAAGGACAATACTTCGGGCCTTTTTGATGAAAATACGCCGCCCGAAGCGAGGATAGTGGCCCTTTATACCTATTACGGGGGCACTAAGCCTACTAACGGCCTCTGCTCAATAGGCCTGGCTTATTCTCCTGACGGCGGATATACGTTTATAAAGCTCTTTAGCGAGCCTATAATCCCCAATACCAATAATATGTATCAGGCGGGATTCCGTGATCCGAAAGTATTCTGGCTGGAGGGGGAGAACGGCACGCCGGGTACATGGGTTATGGTAGCCGCGGGCGGCCGCGCACAGCTTTTTACTTCGAGCGACCTTATACACTGGAGCAGGGACAGGGAATTATGCTGTATGGACGGTTCCCCTTTAGATTCGGAATGCCCCGATCTTTATCCATTGCCTTTAGACGGGGATGAAGCTAATATGAAATGGGTGTACAGCGGCGGCGGAGTATGGTATATAATAGGCGAGCTGGTGCGCAGAGAGGACGGCAAACTGGATTTTATTGCGCAGACGGAAAAAATGCAGTATGTAAACGGCATAAGCGAGCTTTTTCCCGGTTCAGGCGAATATCCTGAAATGTACGCCGCCCAGACTTTTTATAATGACAGGCTGGGGCGCAGAATAGAAGTCAGCTGGGTGCGCGATTTAGTCAGCGCGCCGGGCAAGGTATGGTATAACGCGCTTTCCTTAGCGCAGGAGATTAGATTAATAACATATAACGGCGAACCTCGGATTATAAAAACCCCGGTGGAGGAATTGGAAACTCTGCGGACAGATACGGTGTTTGAGGCGGAAAATCTTATAATAGGCCCCAAGAGCGAAAATCCCCTTGCGCAGATTGAGGAAGAGCTGTTTGAAATAGAGGCGGTTTTTGAAATTAAAGACGCACAACGCTTCGGAGTGGAATTTAAGATAGGGGAGGGGGAAAGCACCTCTGTTTACTATGACGTTAAGCGGGATATGTTTATAACCAGCAAAAGCGACAGCAGCCAATATGTCAGCGGCTCCTATTACTGCCGGACACCTGTTAATGACGGGCAGGTAACTATGCGCATTATAGCCGATTCCTCCATGATAGACGTTTACGGTATGGATGGGCTGGTATTCCATAACGGATTTACTTTTTCCTCATCTCAAAGCAGAGGCATGAGGCTTTTCAGCACGGGCGGGGAGGTAATTGTAAAAAGCATTAAGGTTTACCGGCTTAAGGGCATGAACCGGCAGGGAGTAACCCATCCGGAAACAAATGCTGATTCACCTGAAAAGGGCGGAAATAGCAATAAAGAGCAGTCTGTAAACAGCCTGGGGCTGATTTTGGGCATTGGCGGGGCAGTTTTGGCTGGAGCGTGCGTGACGGCGGCGGTAAAAATTATGCGGAAAAAGCAATAAAAGCGCGGCTTGGACGTTTTTAGGGCGCGCATGCTCCGGGAGTGCGCTGCGGGAGAGAACGTGCGCCGCGGGAGAAGGCGTACGTTGCGTAATAGGGAGTGCGCTGCGGGAGAAGGCGTGTGCTGCGGGAGAAGGCGTGCGCTGAGGAAGAAGGCGTACGCTGAGGAAGAAGGCGTATGCTGCGGAAGAAGGCGTACGTTGCGGAAGAGGGCATGCGCCGCGAAAGAGCAAAACTAAAACGGCCTAGGAGCTTTGCGGATTTAATCCCTTAGCGCCATGGCCGTTTTTTTTGTATTTTATTATAGTTTTAACGCTGTTTGAAGCGCAAATGTATACAGCCGTTATCAGCGCACTTTCCAGCGGTCGTTATAGGTGCCGCTTATGTCCTGTATCTCAGAAGAGGCGGTTTCCTTTTTAACGGAGTTTTTGCGCTTTTGATTTAAAAGCTTCAGGAAAAGCTCTGAATCAACAGGCAGCTCCGCCCAGTCGTTTGTCCAGTCGGAGAGGTGTATGGCATTGGATATGTTCAGCCCGTTTATGCCTTCATAGCCGGGTGCAAGCAGCTCTTCGCCGTCCAGAATGCAGTTGGCAAAGTTTGTAAGGATGCCTATATGTCCGGTTTCCTTTTTATCTGTTTCTATTTGCTTTACTGAACAGGGAATGCTTGCAAAGCCCTGGGGGCTCTCAAAGCATACCTGCCGTTCGGGCTGAGAAAGCTCCCAGAAGGTAAGACGTCCTTCTTCCCATACCAGCTTGCCTTTGTCGCCGGTGATTTCCAGACGGTTTGTTCCCGGAAATTCGCCTGTAGTGGTTATAAATACGCCGGTGGCGCCGTTAGGGTACTGGGCAAAGGCGGTCACTTCATCCTCTACCTCTATATCGTGCCAGCGCCCGTATTGGCAGAAGCCGCGTATCCTTGAGGGCATTCCGAATATCCATTGCCATAAATCCAAATTGTGCGGGCACTGATTTAAAAGCACTCCGCCTCCTTCGCCTTCCCAGGTGGCCCGCCATGAGCCTGAATTATAATAAGCCTGGGTGCGGTACCAGTTGGTTATTATCCAGACGCTCCGTTTTAATTCGCCCAGCCGCCCGCTTTTGACTATCTGGCGCATTTCCTGGAACAGCGGATTGGTGCGCTGGTTATACATTATCCCAAATACTTTTCCTGATTCTTTGGCAGCCTGGTTCATCTCCTGCACCTGCGCCGTATATACTCCCGCGGGCTTTTCCGTCATGACATGCAGGCCGTGTCCAAAGGCCTCTATGGCTATGGGAGGATGCAGATAGTGTGGAGTGGCGATTATGACAGCGTCAATAAGGCCGCTGTTTAGCAGCTGGCGGTAATCTGTAAATTGAGGCGTTCCGGGCAGATTGGCGCTTGCCCATTCAAGCTTCTGAGGAGCGATATCGCAGACTGCTGTTAAAGTCATGCGGGGAATGAGCCCGCTAAAAATGCTTCGGGCGTGGGCGCTACCCATATTTCCTATGCCTATTATTCCTATCCTGACATTATTCATAGCTGTACCCTCTTTCGTTTAATATATTTTTAAGTGCGGCAACGGCCGCATCAAAGGCTTCCTGGGGCGAAGAATAAGCTTTTAGATGCTTTAGTTCTTCTTTTTGCAGGGAAGAGACTCCTATAAAAGCATGCAGATGAGGCTCGACTGACAGGAACTGCGCTTTATCCTTTTTATAAAATGCGTCTAAAAGCTGGGGAATATGCCCTGCTCCCTGGCCTGAGGGCACAACCGTGCCGTCTGGGAGCGCGTCCTTTATATGCAGGTATTTTATGCGCGGCAGCATGGAGGAGGGGATATTTAACGGCAGCTGGCCGCATTGGATAAAATTAGCCGGGTCGATTATGCCCGTTAGGGCGTCCAGCTTTTCCAATAGCAGCATGCAGCGCGGTATGCTGTCTCCGAAAATCCCTTTTTCATTTTCGTGGCAGCAGGTAATTCCGCAGGAACCTGCGTATTCAATGAGTTTTTCCAAGCGCTCCAGAACCTCGCCGCAATATTTTTCAGGCGGCTGATTTGGTGGGATATAGAAGCTGAATATGCGTATTAATTTGCTTCCTAGTATATCCGCGGCCTGGACCGCCCTTTTAAACTGCTCAAAATGCGGTTCAAACGGCTGGGTTATTAATATTTTGCCTATGGGCGAGCCGACAGCGGACACTTTTATATCCTGGTCCTTTAGTTTTTTTGAAATTTCCTTTAATTTGGATATGTCCAGCTGGACGGGGCTGTTTCCGTCTATGTTGCGCAGTTCCATATATTTTAGGCCGCAGCGGTGAAGGGCGTCTATTTGTCCTTCCAGGTCGGGAGCGCTTTCATCGCTGAAAGCGGAGAGGAGAAAATCAGGCATATTTATATTACCTCCTTTTATGATAAGCTTGCCGTCCGAAATACGGCGGAGAGATAGATACTGCCAGCTATTATGTTTGCTGTTATTGTATAAAGCCGGCGTTCTTCAAATTATTCAGGCTGAGCGCCAGCTCGTCAAATGGGTCTTTGCCGTAGGTATCGTCCTGCTCTACCATAGCGTATTTGACGCCTGTTTCCCAGCAGGCGGCAAAAATCTCATCCCAGCACAAGTTTCCTTCCATGACGGCCGCCGTGCGCTGTTCGCGCCCGTTAAGGGATATATCCTTAAGGTGGCAGACATCTATGCGCCCTTTAAGCATTCTTATCTGCTGCGCGGGACAGCGTCCGCTGAACTGAGTCCAGAATACATCCAGGATGAATCCCCAAAGTTCGGGGGAAGTCTCTTCAGCCAGTATGTCCATAAACGCTTTGCCGTCCTGGCGCATATATTCAAAGAAATGGTTGTGATATTGCAGTTTCAGGCCATGTTCATTCAGTTTAACAGCGACTGGATTATAATCCTTTATAAATTGCCGGAGGCCTGAAAGCGAGCCTATATACCGTTCGGGCATGCAGCTTATGCCTATATGCTTGCAGCCTAGGATTTTATGCTCTTCTATTACTTTATCAGTATCCTTTAAAATTCTGTCCGGGTTAACGTGCGTTACAATTATTTCCAGACCGTTCTGCCCGCATATTTCCTTCAGTATATGCGGGGCGACGGGGCCGAAGGCGGATACCTGCAGACAATTATATCCTATTTCTTTTAGTTTTTTAAGGGAATTTTTTATTTCTTCTTCATTGCGGACAAAATTTCTTATGGTGTACCCCTGCGCTCCTATTATCATTGTTTGTTCCTCCTGATATGTTTTTTATCTGCTTATGAGCATTAGCCTGAGAAAGCCTGTTATTTCAGCTGATTGTAAATTCTTGAATTTAGGCGGACAGTCCGCCTTTTTATGGTTATCAATACTGAAAAGGCCGGCCTTTTGGTCTGTTTGCGGCGGGCTGAGTTATAAATCTCAATACTGAAAACATCCCAAAGCAAAGGCATTTCTGTTTGCTTGCAGCGGGCTGAGTTATACAGCTCAATAATCTACCGGTTTATAAGCATATTTTCATAATCGGCCAGACGCTCTATCTCCTCCATATCCAATATGGGAAAATCGCCGGGCACCGAATGCTTCAGGCAGGACGCGGCTGCGGCGAACTGCACGCATTTTTCGCCATCCCAGCCTTTTAACAGGCCGAGGATCAGCCCGGCGCTGAAGCAGTCCCCTCCGCCTACCCTTTCAATGATTTCCATTTCATATTCTCTTGAAAAATAGGGTCTGCCGTTATCCAGGTAAAAGCCCTGCCAGAGATTACGGGAGGCGCTTTTAACCGTGCGCATGGTCATGGCCACGCGGGGAATATTATATTTTTCCGAAATGGTTCGGGCAATTCGGAGGGTATTTTGAGCGTCAGGCGGAGCGTCCACCCCTCCGCCTATATTAAATACATCCTTTGCGCTGCCGCAGTTGGCTATGAGCAGGCTGACAAAGGGCATATATTCTTCCATTGTTTCGCGTGCTGAAACACCGTCCCAGAGGGAGGCTCGGTAATTAAGGTCGCATGAAACGGGAATTTTAAGCCGGCGCGCCGTTTGGCAGGCTTCTTTAAGGCTGATGCGCGGGCCTTCGCCCAGAGCGGGAGTAATGCCTGTAAAATGCAGCCATGAAGCTGTCTTAAGAACGCTTTCCCAATGCGGGGCGTCCTCTGCGCCCATAAGGGCAAAACAGGAATTCCGGCGGTCGTAAAATACTCTTGAAGGGCGCTGGGACGTACCTTGTTCGCAAAAATATATCCCCAGCCGGGCTTTATTAGAATTATCCATAATTATGTGCTTTGTTTCAACCTGGTTTTCACGCAGTTTGTTAAGGCATGCCCTGCCTATGGGGTTGTCAGGCAGTTTTGTTACAAAAGCACTTTTCAGTCCCAGCCGGGCGAGCAGAACGGCCGTATTGGCTTCAGCGCCTCCGAAGCAGAATTCAAAATTCTGCGCCTGTTCTATTTTCATATGGCCGGGAGGCGTCAGCCTGAGCATTATTTCTCCAAAGCAAACAATCATTTTTCTGACTCTTCCTCTCTTGCCGCTTTAATCTGGGCGGTTAACCGGTGCGCGTTCTGCTGTATATCTCCTTTAAGCAGCTTTCCGCCCACACCCGCGGCTATTGCGCCGGCCTGAAGCCATGCCCCAATATTGTCCGCGTCTATGCCTCCTGTTGGGATTACTTTAGCGCCGGGCAAAGGAGCTAAAATGGCTTTTAAAAAATCCGGACCCAGCACCTGGGCGGGAAAAAGCTTTAAAACATCGCAGCCGGCGGCCATTGCGTTTATTCCCTCGGTAGGAGTGAAAAATCCTGCGACAGAGAGGACGTTGTTCCTATTGCAGGCTTTTATTATTTCGGAGTCAAAATGAGGGGAGACTATAAAATCTGCCCCGCAGTGCATTGCCGCGCTGGCACTGGGCGCGTCCAGAACAGTGCCTGCGCCCAGCGTTATTTTTCCGCCCAGCTCTTTTTTGAGCGTTTCAAGGGCGGCAAGCGGGGAAGGGGTTGTGAAAGCCAGCTCTATTATATCTATGCCGCCTTTTAGGCAATTTTCAGCCATATTCAGCGCCTGCTCGGCGGATTGGGCTCTTATTACGGCAATAACGCCTGTATGCTCTATATTGGACAATACTTTTTCTTTTTCCATAATACAATCTCTTTCTTTTGCAGCGGCGCCGCTTTATATTTTACAGATAAGCCGAGAAGGCGCCTGCTTAATAAAGGCGCGCAGGTTTCTTAAACGGGAGAGTTGATTTATACTCCCGAATAGGCTGAAAAGCCGCCGTCTACGGGAAGGGTTATTCCCGTTATAAATCCGGATGCATTTTCATCCGTTAAAAAGCGCAGGGCGCCGAGCAAATCCTTTGGAGTGCCGAATCTGCCCATAGGAGTATGGCTTATAATCTTTTTGCTGCGTGCGCTTAATTCTCCGTTAGGCTCAAAGAGCAGGCTTTTATTCTGAGCAGTGGCAAAGAAGCCGGGCGCTATAGCGTTGACGCGTATGCCACAGGGAGCAAAATGCACGGCCAGCCATTGGGTGAAGTTGCTCACGGCGGCTTTGGCTGCGCTGTATGCCGGAATTTTGGTAAGCGGACGGAAAGCGTTCATGGACGAAACGTTGATAATGTTGCCGCCCGTTTTTACCATATCCGCCGCAAACACCTGAGTTACCAGAAATGCGGAAGTAATGTTGAGGTCGAACACGAACTTAAGACCGCTTTCGTCAAGCGCGAAAAAGTCCTTTACGCCCGTAAGGTCGGGAGTCATTGTTTCATTGTCGCAGGTCGCTTTCGGATTGTTTCCGCCCGCGCCGTTAATAAGAATATCCGTCCCCCCGAAACGCTCGTCCACCGCCTTTTTCGCTTCGATTATGCTTTGCTTGTCGAGGCAGTTGCATTTTACGGCGAACGCATTATCGCCTATGTCGTCGGCTATCGCTTTCGCCGCGTCGTAATTCACGTCCAGAAGCGCGACGGACGCTCCGCACGCCGCAAGCGCACGGGCGAACGATCCGCAAATAACTCCTCCCGCGCCGGTGATGACGGCGGTTTTCCCTTTAAGATCGATTTTAAACGGTAATTTTTTCATATTTTTATCCTCTCTTTACGTTTTTTATGTCTTTTTCGACAGCCTCGAAAAGTCCGTTAAGGTACGCCGCACCCATCGCGCGGTCGAAAAGTCCGTACCCAGGCTTTGCATTTTCTCCCCACACGTTTCTGCCATGGTCGGGGCGGACGTATCCGTCGAACCCGCCCTCGCTAAGAGCCCTGACTATCGCGTAAATATCCACGTCGCCGTCCGCGGTGCGGTGACCGTTTTCGTAAAAATCGGTATCGGACGTGAATTTGAGTTGGCGAAGATGAGCGAAATAAATACGTTTCGCGTACTTTTTCGCCATTTTAGGAAGGTCGTTGAACTTGCCCGCGCCGAGCGACCCCGTACAGAACGTAATACCGTTATGCAGGTCGGGAACGGCGGCAAAAAGACGGTCGTAGTCCTCTTCGCGACCCACGATTCGCGGAAGCCCGAAAATATCCCACGGCGGGTCGTCGGGGTGAATAGCCATGTTTACGCCCGCCTCCCTGCACGCCGGCATTATTCCGTTTAAGAAATACACGAGGTTGTCAAAAAGTCTCTCGTGCGTCATTCCGTCGTACGCGGCAAGGAGCGCGCCGAGTTCGCCTTGCGTGTAACTCTCGTCCCAGCCCGGAAGACGAAGATTGTTACGGTCGAGTTTTTTGAAGTCCGCCTCGCTGTACGAAAGCGAGTTGCTACCGTCGGCGTGTTCGTAACGAAGATTCGTCCTGAACCAGTCGAAAACGGGCATAAAGTTGTAACAAACGCATTTTACGCCGATTTTTCCGCAATTTATTATGTTCTGCGCGTAGTTGGCGATGAGTTTGTCGCGGGTCGGACGTCCGAGTTTTACGTCTTCGTGGACGGGAATGGATTCGATTACTTCGGTTTCGAGTCCCGCGGCAGCCGCAAGTTCTTTGAGCCGGACGAGTTTTTCCAAATCCCAGACTTCGCCCACGGGAACGTCGTAAACGGCGGTAACCACGCCCGTCATTCCCTGAATTTGTTTTATATACGACAGCGGAATACAATCCTTTTCGCCGTACCAGCGGAAAGTCATTTTCATATTTTAAGCGTCTCCTTTACGTTGAAGTAGCAAATTTTGCGGGCAATCCCGATCGCCTCTTTTTCGGTAAATTCGCCCCCGTCTGCCGCCTCGCCGAGGTAAGAGGCGAGAATCCGACGGAAATAATCGAAGCGCACGTACGACGAAAAACTGCGGCTGTCGGTGAGCATACCGAGGTTTGTGCCGAGCGCGGCGTGTTCGGCGATGAGCGAAAGATTGTTCCTTATCCCCGACGCCGTATCGTTGAACCACCACGCGGCTCCCATACGGACTTTGCGGAACGCGCCCGACAACACCGCGATCGTCGAAAGATTGACGGGCGAGAGCGAATACAGCACCGTTTCGGGTCTATCGTCGTCCGAAAGCCGGTCGAGAAACTTTATAATATCTTCCGCTGGCTGCGGGTCGGCGATAACGTCGAATCCGCCGTCCGCGCCGATTTCGTTAAAAGCCGGCGTGTTTACGTTGCGTTTTACCGCGAAATGGATCTGCATTAGTATACCGCGCTTTGCGTACTCGCGCGCAAGCCACGTGAGCATAAACCCGAAGAACGCGTCTTTTTCGGTCGCCGTAAGGTTTTCGCGCCGCAAAAACATGTCCTTTGCTTGCCGTTCGCTTGCGTAAGATTGCGGAAAACGGTAAAATCCGTGGTCGGAAATCCTGCAACCTCGGCTTACGAAATAATCCAGCCGCTTGATAAGCGCGCCGAGAAGATCGTCGAGCGTTTCGATTTTCACTCCCGCGCTTACCCCGAGAAGGTCGATATACTCGCCGCCTAGGTCGTAAAGCCGATCGGGGCGGAAAGTCGGAGTAACTACGGTGTTTCCCCTCTTGCCGTGGTGCGGCAGATCGAAAGCCGGATCGTCGGTGGTAGCGAGCCACTCGACGTTGAATTTATTAAGAAGCGTCGAAACGCGTATATCTTTCAGTTTTTCGCTTGTCTCTTCGTAAATCCGCTCCGCCGATTGCGAATCAAGCGGTTCGGTTATTCCGAAAATCTCTTTGAGTTCGAGGTGCGCCCAGTGATAAACGGGGTTGCCGACGAGACTCGGCAGAATTTCCGCGAACGAGATAAACTTCGTTTTATAGTCCGCCTCCCCCGTGATTTTACACTCGGGAACGCCGCAAAGCCGCATCGCCCGCCATTTGTAATGGTCGCCTTTAAGCCACAGTTCGCCTATGTTCCCGAATCCGTCGTCGCGCGCTATCGCGGCGGGATCGAGGTGGCAATGGTAGTCGATTACCGGCAAATCCTTTATTTCGCCGTAAATCGTCCTTGCAGCGTTTCCTCTCAGAAATACGTTATCGTCGTAAAAACTCATCGTCTCTCCTCTTTTTTGATTTCCGCGTACAGCACAATACAGTTTTTTTGTCGTAAACGATCTGAAAAAATTCACCCCGCAAGCGGTTTCGTTACGGGGTTCGTTTTTTTGAAACGTTACATTCGCGATTATACTCTTACTTCGACTATATCGAATAATCGTTATACCTGTTGCGATTTTTTCAGACAGTCGATATAGAAATTCCAGTCTTCGCGGCTGAAATAATGCACGCCGTCGCGAATAAAAAATTTAATATTACCTTTATCGTTTTTCTCGCCGACTCCGAGCGGCTTGACTAATCGCGAAAGTCCGACCGATCCGGATTCTTCGTATACTGTCGAAGCAGCTTCGGCGCAAAGATACTGCGCGTCAGTATCCGCCCAATCGTCCTTGCTCGCAGCCACAATAAACAATCTACGCGGAAAGACCGATGCTGCAAGGAAATGCTGATCAAACGGCATTTCATATTCGCGGTCGTTGTACTTTTTGTAATTTTCCGTAAACCAGTAGCCGAAAACGTCGTTGATTTTCCGTATCGTTTCGCCTTGTTTACCTCGTGAAATCGCCGCGCCCGAACATCCCGAGCAATTGACGAAACACCCGGCAAATATCGGATACAAAGCGCCTGCTAAAAGCGCGGTTTTACCGAGCCGCGAATGTCCGGCAACGTACAACCGATCCTTTTCGGCGTAGCCGCGCTCCGACAGATATTCGCCTATGAGTTTCGCGGCGAACGCCCATATCGCGATTTTACCCGCCGAATACGAATTTTTGCGCTCGAACAATTTCGCGATTCCGTCGTCGAAATTCTCGTCGTCGGAAGTGATTCCTTTATAGTCGACATGCGCTACGCCTATCCCCCGATCCATAATCTCCTCGATCGGCAGATATTTTGTCGGCACACCGGCGACGAAATCGAGATGAACGACGAAATCGGGGGCTTTTACCTTAACCGGATTAAAAATATCGACGATAAAACTTGAAGATTTTCCGTTTTTACTTAACGTGAATTTAACTTTATCGTGCAAGGCCTTTGCGCAAACGAGGCAGCCGTTATACAGGTCGGCATCTCTGTCCGTGACGTCTTCGGTTGTAACGGTAAGACCTTCACGTTCTTTTTCGCCTATTTCGCCATACTCTTCGCGAACGATTATTTCAAGCGTCTTTTCGCGTAAAAATCTGCCGGATTCGTCGCGCGGATAATCGGGCAGAAATAATCCGTCGCGATACCGTCGTCCGCGCAAAACCGATTCGAAATCAAGTTTTTTCACAGTCGTCCTCACTTTTCCGTTTTTTCCGCCCACCGCTTTTTCAACATAAACGCCGCCGCTTTCGGCTCCCGGTCTTTTGTGAAAACGCCCTTCCGGTTGCCTCGCATCCGGATAGTACCCTCTTTTGTCCTGAAATCGGCAAAATTCCAGACGTGCTCGCCGACTACGAACGGAAGTTCGTCGAACACTCTGCAACACTCGGTAATGTAATCGCGCTGATATTCTTCGGAAAACACATACGACTGCAAAGAATGAACTCCTTCGACCGTATCCGCGCCGAACTCGGCGACGATAATTGGCTTACGGAACTTTTCGTAATAGTTGCAAAGGTCGTTTTTATAAAGCGGTCCGATCGCTTCGATCCTGCCTATTTCGTCGTACCAGCCGTAGTATCTGTTAAGCGACACAAAGTCGAACAAATCCGCGCACTTGTTATCTTCGGCGAATTTCGTTTCCTCCGGACTTGTAATCGGCAGATCGGTAAGCGAACGCGTGTGATTCACGATTTTTTTGAAGTATTCGCGTGCGCCGTCCTCGTAAGTAGCGGCCTCGTTAGCCACGCTTATCATGACTACGCACGGATGGTTCTTGTCCCGTTCGATAAGCATCGACAAGGTTTTTTTATGAAGCGCAAGCGTTTGTTCGTCCGCCCTCCCCTCGGCAAACGTAGGCTCCCAGTGATTCATTCCTACGGCGGGGACTTCGTCTATAACCAGAATTCCGTATCTGTCGGCAAGATCGTAGATCTCTTCGACGTAAGGATAATGACTCGTCCTTACCGAATTTGCGTTGATCCATTTAAGAAGTTCGAAACTTTTAACGTTCACGGCGGAGCTTGCACCTTTGCCGAGAACAAAAAAATCTTCGTGCATTCCGAAACCTTTGAGGTATACCGGTCTGTCGTTAATATAAAGTCCCTTTTCGTCGTAACTTACCTTGCGGATCCCGAACACGGTCTCGTAAAAGTCGTGGTCCGTTCCGACGGAAACGGTGTAAAGTTCGGGCTTGCCGATATCCCAGAGTTCGGGGTCGGCAATATCGAAAACAACCTCCTTTGCCTCGCTCGCTTTTACGATTTTCCAGGCGACGACCGAATCGTTGCGGCGGATTACGAATTTAACGGCGGCAGCCTCGGGTAAATCTTCGAAAAATTCGGTTTGTACGGCAACCTTGCCGTAATCCCCGCCGACGACGGTTTTTACCGTTATATCCCTGATTGCCCCCGGCGAAATCCCGTAAACGGTAACGTCGCGGTGAATCCCGGTAAAATTGTAAAAATCATGGTTGATCACCTGCTTTTTTGCAGGGAAATCGCCGTCGAATTCAAAATATTTGCGCCCGCGGGAATTCGACTCGCACAATATGTTTCCGTCTATGAGTTTACCCATCGGAAGCGTGTGATAATCAAGCCGATTGTCCACGATCACCGACAGACGATTTTCGTCTTTCAGTCCGTCAAGCGGCAGATCTATCGGCAATTGACCGCAGATCCCTTCTCCGATTTTATCGCCGTTAAGATAAACTTCGCATTTGTGACTGGCTGCTCCGATGCGTAATCTGTAAACTTTACCGTTCTCGCGCGGAAGCGCAAAATCGGTTTCGAAAAGAACTTTTCCCACGTATTCGGCGATTTTTTTATCGGTGACGATATCGTTGATACTTGCGGGTACCGCCATAGGCGACGCGCCCGTCGCTTTCGCTACGGGCTTGTAATCGTCGTCTACCGTCTTATAATTCCATATTCCGTTTAAACTCGTGGTGCTTCTGAATTTGTTTGACTGCGGGTATAGCATGTTGTCTCAGTTGAGTTAGTTTAATTTTTTTATAATCAGGTTTTCGTATTCCACGTTACGGTATTCTCGCCGACAGTCCAGTAGGTTTCGTTCCATCCGGTCGCGGGGAACGCAACGTCGTTATGCGTGCCGTCGTCGAATCCGAGATAAACCGTCGCGGTATCCGTCATTATAGTACCCAGCGCGGTCGGAATACCCGTTGCGACAACGTTTGTGACCGTTGCGCTTTTGCCGAACGTTCCGAGCAGTTTAGCATTGGCTTTACCGCTGTAATCTCCGACGTGCGTACCGGAGTAATCCACGAGAATATTTTTGGCTCTGAAAGCATTCGTTTGCGTGCTGTTTCCGAATATCGTAGTTTCGTTGTTAAGCGCATAATCCGCATATCCTCCATATGCCGCGGGTATTTCGCCGACCTTGACGTAAATATTCTCAAGACTGCCGGAACCCGTATGAATCAGAGAAGTTATCATTCCGAGTTGCACGCCGGTAAAAGAAATATTCTTGACCGTACCCTTTTCGCCGAGATTCTGTATAAATCCGCCTGCGATGTTAGACCAGAGTTTTAACCCGTCGATCGAGTATCCGTTTCCGTCAATCGTTCCGACAAACGGCTTGTCGACGCCGATACGATAATCGTCGCTGCCGCAGTACCAGTACCACTGAAGTTTGATATTTTCGCCGAGACGATAATAACCGCCGCCGTCGAGAAGATCAGAAATCTTTTTTATCGCGCGAAGATCGTTATCACCGTAACCGCTCGTAGAGTGATTTTTGATCGTTTTCGTAGCGAATAACGCGGGCGCAGCCACTTCGTAATCCGTACCGTCCGAAGAGAATACGAATCTTACTGTTTTTTCGCCGAAACAGTCCTTTGCCGCGAAGTTAAGAGTTACTTTGCCTTTCGCGATCGAAACGCCGTCCGCCGTCTTTGTTTCGCCGACGTAAACCGCCGCGGTAACGTCTCCCGCAAACGCTTCCGTCAGATCGAAGGTTATCGGCTTTTCGGAGGTTAAGTCGGGATTGTCGTTATCGAGATTGAAATCGAGTTCGGTAACCGAAGAAAGATTTTTGATAACGCGCTTATTTACGACGTCGAACGACACTGCGGTTTTAAGAGCGGGATCGAACACCGAAGTTGCGGTAACCGTATACGTTGCGTTGGCGGCGTCCTCGGGAACGGAAATCGTATTGCCTGACAATTCGATCCCCGCGTCGATTGCGGCTTGGTCGAGAGCGACGGTCGCGTTTGCGCCGAGGGTGACAGCTCCCGTTGTTCCCTTAACTATTTCGCCCGGAACCGCGAGCGCGGGTGCGGCAATCGCTATGCTCGCATAGTACGGAAGTCCGCCCTGTTTTACCGTCCACACGAGAGAGACAAACGAAGAATAGTCGCGCGACGTATCTGCCGCCATATCGACGAACGAACGATAAACAAAGAAATTCGTGCCGGATTCGTATGCGCCGCCCCATTTTTTTACGACGTTGCCGTCGAATGCCTCTGGAACTCCTACCACGTACACGTCGGAAAGCACGGTAACGTCATTTAATAGTCCGACGATCGAACCCGAATATTTTTCATTAGGCGCAACGGAAATTCCCACGGCGTCGGTTACGTCAACGATAACGTTTCTGACTTTTGCTCCGACTCCCTCGCTTTGAGAAAACATCGTTGCCGTCTGCCCCCATAAAGTGCTGACATCATACGAGTCGTAATTATTCACGCCGAAAATTCCGTACTTGACGTAAATGTTTTCGATCGTTCCGGATCCTGCGAACACGAGCAAGCTGCGGCTATGTCCGACGCGCGCGTCGGTGAACGCAACGTTGCGCAGAACTCCGTCCTTATGTAATTTTCCGATAAACGCGCCGACTCCGTCTCCTTCGACGCCGGATACCGAGTTCCACGTAACCGTAAGTTTGTTTATCTTGTATCCCTTGCCGTCGAACACTCCCTTAAAGCCGTCGTACGCTTCGAGTGCGGTGTTATCGGAAGCGGATATGAAACTCTTCCAGATTCCGTTATATTCGATGTCGTTGCCAAGTTCGAAATAACCGCCCCATGAATTTTCGCCGCTTTCGCATTTTTTCGCGATCGTTCCGAACGAATCGAGTCCGTCCTTATCCGCAAAAACGCGGGTCACCAGCAAAAGTTTTACGCTTATTTCGTGAGCGGCTTCGTCGCTGCCGTTCACCGTGATTTTTACGGTTTGTTCGCCGTAAGCATAGCCGAAACCGTTTGCCGGCACCGTGAGTTTTTTATCCGCGGCGTTTTCGGAAGAAACCGCGACGGTTTTATCGCCGAACTTCACCGACGAAACGGTCGTATAATCGGAAATACCGGCAAGCGATATTTCGCTCGTCGCCGACTCGCTCAACGCGCCGTCGTTACCGACGCAGAGGTCGATTCTCCGGGCGGCAGTCGAGGCAAGCGTCTTTTCGAACGTCTCGGAAACGTCGCCGCAAACACATTGCTTTACGTCTTCGGTTTCTCCGACGGTCCAGACGTGATTGTGCGTTACGGTAAACGAAACGGGATCGCTTTCGACGGCGAGATAGTTGTCGGTCGCGGCAACGTAAGCCTTTACGTAATACGTTCCGGTTTCGGCTTTGAATTCGGTAATATCGCCGTACGCTCCGTCTCTTTCGGTCGCATACTTATAAATCGGTACTCCGTCGGTTGCCGTTGCGGAAGGCGAAGGCGTTTCGTTGCAGTGGATATTTTCAACCGTAACCGCCGATATAGCGTTAGCCGCTTTGTTCATCGTAAACGAAGCGGTTGCGGTCGCGCCTTTATGCGTATCATCTTCGGCGACCATCGCTTTTACGTAATATACGCCCGCACGCTTTTCTATTGCGCTCCACGCCACGAAATTTCCGTCGGCGGCAAGCGAATAGGAGTATTCGATCGTGCCGTGCGCTACGCTCGCGCCCGGAGCGGGAGGTGCGCCGTTATACGTTACGTCGGCTACCGTAAGATCCGAAATCGCGTTGTCGTTCTTTTTAATCTCCGCAACAACTTTCCCGATCGTCGAATCGGTATGATTCTCGTCTCCCTTTACCGAGTAATAAACCGTATATTTACCCGCCGCGGTCGCCGAAGGAATTTCCCGGGACCATTTGCCGGCGTCGGCAAGCGACGCGCTCGGCTCGGTTTCTTCGCCGTCGACCGTCGCATAAACAACGGTTCCGCCGTCGGCAATGCCGGCCGTTACGAGTTGTTGCGGCGCGCCGTTTGCGAAAAGTTCTTTTGCCGAAGGCTTTGTCGTTACGCGGGACTCTGCTTTTTCGATCGTAAAAGCAAGCGTTCTCGTTGCTCCGTCGTAGTTTTCCGTCGCCGCGACGGTCGCTTTCAGGCAATACGATCCCGCGACAGTCGGCGCTTTTGTCGAATACGTTCCATTTTCTTCCGTCGAATAAGTAAATACCGGCACGCCGAATTTGGCCGTAGCGGTCGGATCGAGGGCGGTTCCGTAAACGACTTTTTCTCCGACCGAAATCGTCGTTATCTCGTTAGCCGCCACGGTTATCCCGAATCTGAGCGTAACGCGGGTTGCGTCGTCCTCGTCGGGCTTGTTCCACTCGTATTTGTCAGGATCGGTAAGCGTAAGGACTACCGGATATTCGCCGACGTCCGTTCCGCCCGCATTTGTCGTAACCGTATAGCCGGCGTTTTCGGGAACGGAAGCGGTTTGCGTTTCTCCGTTATAGACTTTACTTGCTATAACCGGAACGTCGAGCGCGGTTTTCGGCTCGGGTTTGTTCCCGCCGCACGCGACAAACGCCCACGACGCGAAAGCGACGCAAATAGTCGCCATCAGGACTCTTACAACTTTTCTCATACTTTTCCTCCGGAATTATATTGATTATCGCACGTTTGCGCTAAATCCGATTTTATTTACGCGTGTACGTTACGCCGCCTTAAAAAAGCCGCGCGCACATCTCTTTTTACCGTTACGAAAGCGTTACTGTCACGTTTTCGAGCGACGTTATCTCCTGCGTTTTTCCGTCGTCCGAATATCCGAGACGGCCGAAAGATTTCACGATTGCCGTAACGCCGACGAACTTGTTGTTGGTTACGCTCCAGCCGAATATCGAGTCCACGTCGCACGTTTCCGCTTTTATTTCTACGCCGCGGATCGTACAATTTTTCATATACCGCGAGGCGATAATGCCCGCGGCGGAACCAGCGTCCGCATAATAGTTTGCAACGGATATCCCGATATTGTCGATCGTCGCGTCCGAAACCGTTACGCCGAACAACGCCGTAAGATAATCGCCCGAATACGTGACGTTTTTAACTTTGAAGCCGGAAATAACGGCGCCTCTGCCGACGTGACCGAACAGTCCGCCTTTGCCGACGGTGAAATTAGAAATCGTATGATCTCCGCCCTCGAACGTTCCGACAAAACCGAAATCGGATTCGTATATGGGAACCGTATCTGCCGAATAATTGAGATTGCTTCCGATTTTCACGCCGCCGAGATCTATATCGTTGCCCAGAACGTATAACCCGCCGATCGATTCTTTAGCGTCGATATTCCGCTGTCCGATACGAACGGTGTCGAGATCGGACGCCGAGCGGATAATCATCGTCACGGCGCGGATCTTCATGTCGAAACAATTGACCGTTCCGCCCGTTTCCGAATAAACCGTAAGAGTTTTTTCGCCCGTTTCGTTGCCGAATTTACTGCCGTCGAACGGTACTTTTCCGTACGTTACGGCTCCTCCTCCGATTTTTACCGAGCCGAGAAATACTTCCGCGCTGTCGCCGAGATACTCTCCCGCAAACGAAAGATCGATTTCTTCGGCGCGTTTTTCAATGTCCGTACGAGCGTGGTTCACGGTAACTTTGCGCGCTTTTACCGTCGATATCGTCGCCGTTGCGGTCGAGCCGTTAAGAAGAGACGTTACGGTAAGCGTAACGCTGCCGCTTTCCGCCGTTTCGCCGACCGTCAGAATACTGTTTGCGAACGTTACTCCCTCGGGGAGTTCTCCCGCCGTCACGTAAGCGTAGCGGGTATCGGCAACGATTTTCGCCTCATTGCCGCCGTAAAGCACGGGCGGAACGTCTGCAAACGCGATATTCGCGGTCAGATCGATTTTACCCGCGACCGATTTCGGCAACAGCATGTTGCCGGCGATTTGCCAGAACGATTTGTCGAATTCTTCGAACGCCGAACGTACGTTCTCGTTCGAGGCAATATCTTCGTACGAAAGCGCGGTCGTCGTCGCGCCCGATTCGGAGGCAATACGCGCTACGTCCGTAATAACGACGAAGTTATCCGTATTTTTCGCGCCCGTACCGAGACAAACGTTGGTTTCCGATCTTGCCGCGTTTATTTCGTAATGGATCTCCGCTCCGATCGCGTCCACGAGACAATTGCGGACAATAGCCGACTCGGTTGCGAAAAACGTAAAGAACGCTCCCATTTTACGCGGATTGTTACTATCGTGATACAAGTCCTTCGTTGCGTTTCCGACGCCGATTTTCGCAAACGTTACATTTACGTTTTCCACCGTGCCGCCGCCGAGCGAGCATATAAACCCGCTGTTTTCGTACAGTCCGGCATCTGTGAACGAAACGTTTTTTACGACGCCAGCGTCGTTAAGATACCCTACGAATCCGCCGCTTGACGAATCGTTTGAGCGCGCTCTTACGGTGAGTCCTTCGATGTTATGACCTCTTCCGTCGAACACGCCGCGAAATCCGTATTTTGCGCTGCCGGTCATCCAGCCGCCGCCGTTTTTGCTTGCCGCCTCGTATATTTCGTCGGAGTCGGTAACGGATGCGAACGTTCCGTTATAAGAAACGTCTGCGTCCATTACGAAATACCCGTCGAGAACTCCCGTATTTTTTACGTCGCCGTTAGCTCGAGCCGCCTCCGCGAACGCGTCCAGATCGGCTTTGGATCCGATTACGAGCGAATACATTTCCGTTTCGCACACGTAGTCGTAGTTTTCCGTCGAAACAACGAAAGAGACCGGCCCCAATTCGCTGGCCTTTTTGGGTAATCTGTCTTTTTTCAGGTTGATAACGCCGCCGTCCGTGCTATCGAAAACGGATTCTCCCCTCAACGTTACGTCGACGATCGTCTCGGAAATTTCCTCGTGAATCGGCAACGTCGCGAGCCCGTTGGCTTCGACGACCGTCTCGATCGTCAGGTTTTTTAACGTTCTCTCTACCGTGACTTCGATTTCGACGGGAATCTTTTTTGTTCCGGAAACGTAAGCACCGACGAGTTTCGTCTTGCCCGCGCCCGCTTTACGGACGACGTATTCGCCTCCGGTACCCGATACCGTTGCTACCGAAGGATCATAAGCCGAGGAAGATAAATCCCACGCGATATTTGCTTTTTCGGTCACGTTATCGCCTTTAACAGCGGTAAACGTCAGAGGAATTTCGGTTTTTTTGCCGTTGTCCGTCGTAGTCGACAGCGTTGCCGCATAACCGTTTTCCGTAACCGTAACTTCGTCTCCGTCCGGAAAAACGTTTACGTTCGCTTCCGACACTCTTACGGTAACGTTCTTGCTTACGTAAATTCCGCGAGCGGTAACGGCGACGATAAACTCCGCCGTACCGACTTTCCCCGCCGTAAAAACGACCTTTCCGTCCGCGTCGTTTTGTACGGTGCAAACGTTTGCCGTTTCGCCCGCGCCAGCGACTTCGATTGTCGCCTCGTCGGTTATGTCCCGTCCGTTGAATTTTACTTTTATCTCGTCCGAAAAAATTTGACCTTCTTCGAGACTGATATCTCCGTTAAACGCTATAACGGGAACGTTTATCGTTTCGGTGACGGTAACGGCGCAAGTCGCGCTCGCCCCACCCGCAGAAGCGGTAATCGCGGCGGAACCCGCTTTTACGCCGTATACAACGCCGCCGTCGACGGTAGCGACGGACTCGTCGGACGAAGTCCACGTTATCGGTTCGTCTGTGTTTTCGGCAGTTGCCGCCAGCATAATCGTTTCGTACTCCGGAACGGACGCGCTTTCGCGGTTAATCGTAACGACGGCTACGTTTGCGGGCGGTTCGAGGTCGGGCTTGTCGGAACACGAGCAAGCCGAGAATCCGAACGTCACAATGACGGGAACGAAAATAAGAACGAGTAAGAAAGCGATTTTAGAAAATCTTTTTTTCATATCTTTATCCCCCACCGTCAGTCAAGATCCCACGTCGAGAAAATCACGTCGATCGTGTAATGCTCTTCGTGAGTAGTGTTGCCGAGCGTTTCGAAATCCTCCGCAAACGCTTTTCTCATCTCTTTAAGTTGCGTTTTGCTGAACGACAGCGCGTAAGTGGTGCAGAGTACGTACCTCGGGAAGAGCGATTCGATAAGGATATGTTTGTAAACCGCGTCGTACAGTTCCGGATCGGACGAGTGCTTTTCGATGACTTTGTACGCCTCGTCGAAAAGCGAATTCCAACTCGTTATAAGTCCTTCGGGCCACACGTCCGCTCTTCCGAGCGTGTACGAAAGAACGCTGCCTCCTGTAATACCCTCTTTGTCTTTAAGGTTTAACTGAACCTCGTCGAAGTATTTTCGCATAAGAGGTCCGGCCTCGCCGAAATAGTACTTGAAGAATTTTTCGACGAGCGAATTGTAATCAACGTTTACATCGAACATCGCCTTGCCGTTGACGTAATCGCGGAATTTCGCAAACCCGGGATTGTTGGGATTCTCCCACGTTCCTTCGGGATAAATGAAGTTTCCGCCGTATTGTTTGAAGTACCTGAAGTTCTCGACGAGTATCTCGTAATTGTTATACGGATACAGATACTGCATATAACTGATTTCGTACGACCACACGTAAAGACTGTCCTTGTCGCCTTTCAGTCCCGACCACGCCTCGACGTAGGAAGCGTACATTCTGTTTTCGGGTTCGTAATATGAGTGAATCCAGTTGGCAAGCGACGTTGCGTACTCGTAAGCGACTCCCCTTCCGCAAATAAGCGTTTTCCCGTTGCCGTTTTCGTCGAGAACGTCTTCGCCCCGACCGTCTTCGTCAAAATCGCGACGAACGAGAGGAATTCCTCTGCCTTCGGAGTCGAGTTCGTATTCTCCGTTTGCCTTGCGTTTCGCCGGTGCTTTTACGGTCGCGCCGTATGCGAGAATAACGATATTGAATTCTCTGCCGGGTTCGTTGTCGTCGATATAATCGTAAACTTTTCCGGCGATGTCGTTGGCAAACGAAAGCATTGCCCCCGCCATAGTTCCGTAGTAATCGAAACTTGCGTTGCACGCGGCGCATTCGCAACGCGCTATCGTCTGCGTACCCACGACGTCGTTTTGCGAAATACGCATATTTGCGGCGTCCGGATGTTTTTTAAGAATATTTTCGATTATATAATCCGCCATATGATCGACAAGCGCGACGTACTCGTCGTGATCCCCGTGCGCGGTAAAGCACGGCTGAGCCATCCACGGATCGGAAGAAAACCATTTTCTGTGGATTTCGCCGTTTGCGTCCGGATCGAGGAAGTCGAACAGGTTATGAACATTTCCTATCGGCGTAGAGATCATTCCGCCGTCGGAAAGATAGCCCATGCCGTACTTCTGCTCGTCCGAAATGGTATTTCCATTAAAACGGAATTCGTAATCGGGCTTTTCTTTAATTTCCGTTGCCGGCATGACAGAACCGTCTCTTTCGTATATCACGAGATCGTCGGCTAACATGTCGTACCCGACGATTGCGCGAAGCACGGCAAGCGCGGTAAGTTGCGCGCCGTTTTCACTCGTGCAGTACGCAAGCATATCGTCGCCTACGGTTTTGATATAGTAACCCTGATTGCCGAGTTCGTCGTGCGACGGAACCGTCGTTGCCTCTTTAATCTCGCCGTAATCGCCTATTACTATATATTTTCCCGCGCTAAGATCGACGGCGTCGGAATTTACGATCCCGAAAGTTGCCGAAGTCGCGGCGTTAAGATGTTTGGAAACAAACTTTGCGGCTGTTCCGAATTTTGCCGGCGCGACTATTTTGTACTCCGTAACGCCGTTTTTTACCAGGTCGCCGACGGGCTCGTCGTAGTTTACGTTAACGTCGTGGAGCATTCCCTCGACATAATGCGCTTCCATATCCGAAGCGGGCGATACCGGATCCGGAATTTTATCGGCGTTGCTTCCGCCACAGCCGCAAAGTGAGGAAAACGCAAGCACTCCCGCGAGCATCGCCGTTATGATTTTATTCTTTTTCATCTGCTTGCCCTCCGTTACTTAACGTTAACCCGCCATTTCGCAACGGCAGCGTTCCCGTCTTTGTCCACAGCGTAAACCATAAACGTATAAATTCCGGCATGTTCGCATTTTATCGAATTGGATCCGCCTTCAAGCTCTATGGTTCTGCCTTCCGCGTTGATGACGTATACCGACACCGCAATATCTTTACTCTCGGTTAAGTTATCTTTTACACTGTAATCCGGCATAACGATCACGTCGCCGACTTTTGCCTCTTCCGTGCCTTTGCTCGTCCATTCTATTACGGGGTCTTCGCCGTCAATTGCGTTTGCGATTACCGTGAACGTCTTGGATTTTCCGACCCAGTTTACCTCTTCGATTTTATACTCGATCTTATATTGCCCGTAAGAAGCGAGAACGATCGAATAGTCTGCGTCGGGAACGATGTTTTCGAGTCGTTTGCCGTTAACGTCCGAAGCGACGCTTCCGTCCGGATTATACGCCGTAAACGCAACTTTCGTTGACGGCGCAAACACGTCGCCGCTCTCTCCTTTGCGGATAACGTACGTAGTACCCTTAGCCCATTTGCCGCCGTAATCGCCGACTATCGAGAACGAAGGAGCGGAATTATCCGCGTTGCGAAACGAAAGCGCGTTGTCGCAAACGTTCATAACCATATACTTCGCGCCGTCCGCGTTCCCGGTCGTCGAAAGTCCCATAAACGCTTTATGCGTCGGGAACCCGTCGAATTGCTCGCCGTCATCCGTATATACAACTGGAACGGAAAGCGTTTTTTCGTTTGCCGTAACGGAAAATTTTCCGCCGGCGTACGCAAAGCGAACGTTGGAATCCGACTTGATCGAAACGTCGAGTTCGTATTCGTTGCCGGCGTGTTCGATTCCGAGTCTGCGACTGTTTATCGCGACTTTCAGCGACACGGCAACGGTCGGATTTTCGGGATCAACGAGCGAAAATACGAAGCCGTCGAAATTCGTCTTTCCGGAAATCGTCCTTACGTCTACCGCCGCGCCTTCGGCGAGAACGGGATTTGCAAACGTCCAGCCGGCTACGTCCGTGCCGGCGCAGGGAGCAACTGACAACCCGTTTTTATACGGAGCCTCGCCCTCCGCGTCTCTGACGTCGACGTTTACGGTTTTGCCGTAAAGATAATTCGACATAAACACTTTTTTGCCGTCTCGCGCGATTATGGTCGGAACGGCAACCCTATAAAGTTCAACGCCCTTCGCAACGTACGAAATTTCGATTTCGTCGCCGTTTGCGGCAACCGAAGGAGTGAATCTGTCGCCCGCCTTATAAGTTTTTTCGCCTGCCGAATCTTTAACCTTAACGTCGCAAAGAACTCCGACTTTGCTTCCGCCAGAGTAATCCGAAGCGTACGCGACCGGAAGAACGTACTCGCTGCCGGACAGATACACGCGCATAAGTACGGGGTCGGTATCGAGCAGCGGTTTATCGCCCGGCGTTGCGATAACCTTATACGAAGCGGTCGCTCTTTTTCCGATATAGTCGGTAGCGACGAACTCGACGGTATATTCGCCGCTGTTCTCGGGCGTAAAACCGCCGTTTACGACCGTGCGTTTGTTGCCGAAAATCACCGCGGTCTCGATGTCGATCCTGCCGCTGCCGCCGCTTACTTCGGGAAGGTGGGCGGGAACGAATTTACCGAGTTGCGCCGAAGTTATTTCGTCGGGCAGATTTATGGTAAGATCGGCTATCCCGGCTCTCGCCCGAACAAACAAAACCTTATTTGCCCGGTTTTTGTATCCGTCGATCGCGGCGTACTCTATTGCGTAAACTCCCGGTTTTTCAGGGATAAATTTCCCGTCGCGCACGCCGATCGATGCCGGATTTTCGGAATAATAATCGTAAAATACATTCGTCACGACTTCCGTCGCTCCCGAATAATAATCGTAAGCGGAGGCTTCCGGAATCGGATACGGAGTTCCCGCTTCGGCGTCGGGCATGGTTTCGTAATCGGTTTCGATCGTTATTTCCGGCTTTTCGGAGTCGGCAAAATAATTGTTTTTAAGATCCGCCGCGCTCGTGCCGGCAACCGACAAAATACAAAAGTTTGCGGTTGCGCTCGAATACCCGCTCGCGCTTACCGACAGCCGGACTTTACCGCTTCTGAATCCGCTCCACAAGTCCGAATAGAATTTGGACGAATCGAGATCGGATACGAGTTTTTGCTGTGCGTATACTTGTTTCGCGGAAGAGTCGAAGGCAAGCGTAAACGGCGTAGCGTTTACCGCCACCGGCTCCGTCGCTCCTCCCCAACCGCTGATATTTCTGAGACCGTTGAAAGTAAGCGATATATCCGTACCTACGTTATCGTTTACGTGCAGTTTGCTGCCCTCGATTCCGACCATATCCTGACCGTTACCGCCCGCGGACACCCAGCCGTAGTTATATCCCGACGTGCCGAATTGACTGCGGTTTATGTCGAACTTTACGTAAACGGAATCGTCTGTCGCGTCGGTGAGCGTAAAAGTAAGTTTGTTGAAATCGTGGACGCCGCGTTGATCGGGAGTAATGAACCCGCTGACGAACGGAGCCGAAGCCGAAAGGTCGCCGACGTCGATAAGTCCCGTAAAGGTAAGCGAGTCTTTATTGGCAAGTCTTACCAGAAGGCCCGTCGAGGTGATTCCGAGATCGGTATAATCCGACCATTCGACGGAACTGTTTTTACTCTTTACGTTATAACCGCGCCCTTCGACGAGAAACGTTTCGTTTTTCGCGTAATGTTTACCGTCAAGTTCGGCGTAATATCTTACCGTCCAGTTGCCCGCTTCGCCGAGCCGCACGCGTTTTTCGCGCGTAACCTTTCCGCTCGGATAAGTTATCGTAGATAGCGCGATCGTCGAGTTTTCTCCGATCGAAACCGTTCTGTCCGGAATATCGACGGTTTCGCCGTAAACATATCCGGCGGCAAAATCCGCGACGCTCCACGTTTCGGCATTTGCGCGGGCGGACAAAGCACCTGCGCCGGCAACAATGCCGATCGCAACCGCTATTGAGGATAAAATCACAACTATTTTGTTTTTTCTTCTCATTTTCTCTCCTTATTCGCGAAGAAATCGTTTGTCCGACGGCTATTACGCCGATATTAGTCTTTATCCTTTTACGCCGCCTATCGACAGGTTGCCGAGCAACCATTTATGCGAACAAAGGAATATCACCGCTACCGGAGCAAGCAGCATAAGCGCAGCCGACATCTGAACCGGAACGCGGCTGAACTCTCCTTTCGACAACTGAACTATGCGGAAAAGGTACTCGGCAAGCGTCGGATGATTGGGCACGAACAGCATCGGCGTCTGAAAATTGTTCCAATACTGTATAAAGTAAATAAGCAATACGGTAAGCGCGGTATTGCGCGCCAACGGGAAATAAATCCGGACCATTATCAGGAAATCTCCCGCGCCGTCTATCTCTGCGGCTTCGCTGAGCGTAGACGGAACGGATCTGAACATTTCGTGAAACACGAGAAAATAAAGACCCAGAAACGTAGCCCTCATGATCAGCATTCCGAGCATCGAATCGTAAATGCCGAGGTTGATCGCCGTCTGAAGTTCGGATGTCTGGTTGCCTACGACCGGAATCACCATAACCACAAGAACGAGCGAATACACAAACGACGAAAATTTATTTTTGTAATGCGCGCAAAGATACGCGACAAGCATCGTAACAAAAGTATTGACTACCGCGCAACCTACGGCGTATACAACCGAATTAAGGATTATTTCGGCAAACGGCACCACTCCCTGCTCTTTTTCGATCTGCGCGTTTTTGAGAACGTATCCGAAGTTTTTGAAATACCACGGATCGGGCAATCCTACTCTGTTCGTATTGAAACCGAGCGGCTTTTTAAGCGCGGTTATAGTCATCCAGAAAATCAGTCCGAGAAGCATCACGCAATAAGCGACGAGTAGCACGAGCATAACGACGGTAAGTGGCGACAACCTGCTTTTGCGATCTTCGCCTTTTATCTTTTTGCTTAACATAATTCGCTGCCCTCCGTCAATCTTCGCTCGGTCCGACTTTAGCCAGAAGTTTCTTTACCGCGAACGTAAGCGGAATGGCAATCGCCGACATTATAATTCCGAGCGCGGCAAGCGGAGGATACTGAACTATATCCGCTTTCGCTTTCTGCGTTCTGAAATACATCAAAAACCCGAGCGTCGCCGTATCCGATTTCCAACTATACTTGAAAAAAGCGAAGTTATTTATTTCGTTGATGAATATCCCCGCTACTCCCGAGATGAGAAACACCGACAGCGTGGGATACGTTTGCGGCAAAACGATACGGAAAAATTCCTGAACCGAATTCGCTCCGTCGAGTTGAGCGGCTTCGATGACTTCGGGAGATATGCTCGACATCTTGTTTGAATACAGAAGGACGGTAGTCCCGAAACTTACGAACAGATTGTAGAACATAACGGTTGCGTACCGCGTTTTTCCGGAAAGAAGCGACGTCTCCATCGTTACTCTGAAGATCTTATCGAGAAGTTCAGGAACTACGTAATCGGTAAAACACATATACACGGTTACGAGGACTATGCTGGATATTATCGAAGGCAAAAACAGCATAAATCTGAAAAACATCGCGCCGGGTAATTTTTTGAATATGTAATACGCGAAAAACAATCCGAGCGGCACGCCGAAACACAGGTTTATAAAATACGATTTGACCGAGACGAGTAACGTTTGCTTCATCAACGCAAACTCGTTTACGTCCGTAAACCATTTCGTAAAGTTAGAAAACGTCCAGCCGAACGAATACGCGCCGTTGGTAAACGTAATGTCTTTGAATGCGAGAAGAACCGAATTTACGTTTACGCCTATGTAAAATATAACGAACTGTAACATCGGCAACGCCATAAAGCCTATGTAAAACCACATGCTCCGCGCGCTTCTGAACGATTTTAGTTTAAATTTATGCATTTCCATTTTCCTTTCGTCAGATCGTCGGAAAACCCCGTTGTGTCCGGAACGACATCGGAGTAAACCGATTATCTCCAGAAACTGTGGTTTTTGAAGTACGCGAAATTTTTCTCGAAGAAGCGTTCGCCCGTAAGTTTGCCCTCTCTTATTCCGGACACGACGTTTTTGCGGATATTTCCGTTATCGTCGTATACCGAGTACAGAGCGTCGTCGTCAAACGCGCCTATGTTGTCGTTGTAGAACTGACTCGACGAGAATTTGTATACCTTCTTCGCTTTTTTCGCGTAATTCACCATGCTTTTCGCAAAGGGCGTAAGATCGCTCAACGCCGAATCGGGAATATCGTATTTGTATGCTCTTACCGCTCCGGTAATTTTGGTGTAATCGACGAGCATTTCGTCCGTGCTCGCAAATTTTATAAACTCGAGCGCGGCTTCTTTTCTCGTCCCCGCTCCCTTTTTAAGACACATCAGCGCGTCGACGAAATCGGTATAAACGTTTTCGCTCCCGATCTTTTCTTCGTTTGCCTTGGGAAGCGGCATCCAGCCGAATTTACGGTTCTTCGCCGAGTATTTTTCGTCGTTGGACGCCATCGATTCGAACACGTCTTTCGACTCTTCCTGCCACCACACGCCGTCCACAAGCATTGCTATGGTTTTGCTCTCGTTGCTGAATTCCGTACCGTTCATAAGGAACATTTCCTGATTGTCGGTATGCGAGTACGAATCGGTAAACGAATCCTTATAGTAGTATCCGTTGTCGGCTTTCATTATTTCGTCTATAAACTCCATTCCGTAAAGTTTGCCGACCTGACGCGCAACGTCGTATCCGTTAGTCGTAGTAATTTTTTTAGACTCGGTTTTCACAGACCCGTCTGCGTTATACATAATCTTCCCTTCGCCGTCCAGCACGACGAGGTCGTTTGCCGTTCCGGCAAAATCGTAGTTGATACGCATCTGCTCGACGCCCTCGTAATTTGAGATAAGGTTATTCATCAATCCGCCGAGATGTTGCTCCTTATATTTTCCGGGCCAGCAAAGCGGAATATCGTTTCCGTTTTTGATTTCGTCGCAAAGTTCGTAAAACTCGTCGTACGTTGCGGGCAACCCGTCGTCGTCGGTGTCGTATTCGCCGTCTGGTCCCGCGCTTTTGCGAGCGGATTTATCGTCGCCGATAACAAAACCGCCGGACTTATCGTCGGCTATGTAGTATCCCTTGCTTTCGAACAGATCTACGTTATAGATAAGTCCGTAATCGCCCACGTCGGACGGTAACGCGTAAAAGTGGCGTTCGCCGTCCTGCATTACGCCGAAATAATCGACCTGCTGATCGTCGAGTTTGGAAAGAATCGTCTTGCCGTCGGTGTTCGTGCCGGTAACTATGGACGTAAGATCCTCGAGCGTATCGCCGAGAAGCGAATAGTACTGTCCGTTTTCGAGGAAGAAGATATCGTATTTGCTCTGCTGTATTTCCGTAGCGTTGAAATCTTTCATGTCGCCGGTATGCCATACCTGAACGCCCGTTTTACCGTCCTCGAAACTGCGATCCGCGTATTTTTTCTCAAACGCGTTTTCGAGACTGTAAAGCCAGTCGTCGCCGTATCCGGCAAGATATACAAATACCTGAATCTGCGTTTTGTTCGGGTCGTACTTTTTCTTGTTGTTGCCGCCGCCGGAGTCTTTCCCGCACGCGCAAACCGACACGATAACGGAAAAAGCAAGTATCGCGCTTACAAGTTTTTTAAAAAACGATTTTCTCATAATTTTCGCTCCGTAAGTAAAATTTTAAATTGCGAAAAGCAAACTTTCCGACTGTTACCTTCTTTATTATAACCTTTTGACTGTTTCGTTTCAATACTTTTTTTACTTGCTTTATTTCTTTTTTTGCTTATTTCGACGTTCCGTGCGAAAATATTTTCTTCGTTCGTCAATCGCAATTGACAAACCCCGAAGAAAGTGATAAAATATCGGTGTACGGGGGTGTACCATGACAAAACTGCAAATGCCGTCCGACAGCGAGGCGTATTTCTATTTCAGAACGGGCGATTATCCGATTTTGCACAGTCACGACGGATACTGGGAGTTTATATACGTCACTTCGGGCGAATACACGCATGAAATCAACGGAGAGTTACGCGTTATAAAAGCCGGGACTCTTTGCGTTCTCCGACCGGACGACACGCACTGCACGCGCGAAAACACGAAACGCTCCACCTATATAACTTTCTGTGTGAAAGAAGAATATTTTTTAATGCTTTTTAACCTTCTCGCCGCAGGCTCGCTATCCGATTTGCTCTCGCTCGACTATATCGAAATTTGCTTATCCAAGACGGACGAAAAGTACATTAAATCAATTTCGGATCACTACCTCGTATCCGCCGCCGACGGAACATACACCACAACTTGCGATATGTTTTTGCTTGCTTTTGTCAACGAAATAATATTATCTCTTGACAACAAACAAAGAAAAACGACGTACTCTGCCGGCGTAAGCAGTTTTATCGCTCTGCTCGAAAAGCCCGAAAATCTTGCGCTGCACCTCGACGACCTGATAGCAAAAACCAACTATTCGTATTCTCATCTCAACGCCGTTTTCAAAAAAGAAACCGGCGTAACGCCGTCGAATTACCTCAAGGAAAAACGACTTGCCTACGCCAAAAGACTGCTTGTCGGAACGACTTACTCCCACGAATCGATCGCCACGAGCATAGGTTATGCGACTCATTCGAGATTTTGCGTGTTTTTTAAAGAAAAAACGGGGCTTACCCCGTCGCAATACGCAGCCAGATACCGCGTATCCGTGTTTTAACCGAAAAGAAGGCTCTTACGACAGAAGCCTTCTTTTTATACTACACGAAATCTTTAAGATACACGTACTTCGACGGAACATGGAACTTTCCGCACATCGTCGGATTGAGCGCGAACAGGTGTTTTTCCTGCTCGCCTCCGTCCGTTTCGAGACGATACGCATTAAAGTAAACTCCGTCCCCGTTTAATCCCGCCTCGTCTTTGTTTATCGTTATAACGGCGACGTAACCGTCCGACGTTCTTGTTACCGACGAACGAAAAAAACATTTACTTTCGTCGATAAAACCGATGTCGAGTTTCACTTTGCCCTCGCCGTCCGTGCCGAGATACCGCATAAGAGCGAGCATTTTCCCGTTTTCCGGGCTTACCTCGATCTCGTAATATTTACCGCGCCCGGGATCCGTCCCTATAAGCACCTCTACCGCGTCTCCGCACGAATGAATTTCGTTATATTCGTGATACGGACAATAAAATCCGGAATGTTTCGCGTCGAACGCGAACGTTATCTCCGTATCCGTTTCGGATATCCCGACCGAAGTTTCGTAGACCGCTTCCGATCCGTCGCGATTGTCTTTCATCAAATATTTTTTCATCTGTCTCAGAACTCCGGGTCGTATGACTGCTGGAATTTCTCGTACGCGATTTCGCGGATTACGATATCGCGGATTTTAAGTATCGTGCAATACGGCGAAAAGCCTATGTGACCTTTTCTGAGTTTCAGAATCCCGTCGAGATGCTCGGCGACAAGCATGTCGTCCACCACCATAAAACAATGCCCATCGACCGCTCCGAAAGTGAATTCTATTTCCTTTCCGGGCTCGTAACGATAAGACGTCGCGGACATTCCGCAAAAATCGCCCACGCCGGCTTTGCATCCCTCGATTCCCGCTTTATTGTCGTACCAACCGTTCAGACCGCAAACATAATAGTCCGAAAGATAATCGGTTTTTTCGTCCCATCCGGCGCAAAAAATACCGTTTACGTCGCGCGTCGCGGGCAGAACGGAACTTATTCTGCACGTAAGCATAACGTTTTTGCCGTCGAATTCTTCCTTATAGAACAAAACTCCGCCTTTGTTTCCGCGCTCCACGCCGATAAGGCATCCGTCCTCGCACGTCCACTCCCCCGCCATAACGAGCCAATCGTCCCGCCACGTTTCGTCGAGGTTTTTGTCGTAGATTATTTTCGACTTGTCTATCAGAATACGTTTGTTTACAAGTTTTATATCTTTCATCTTTTTCTCCTGTTTGTTTAATTCCGATATGTTCTTCGTCCGAACTCCGGTCTGCTTTATCGAATTTCCTTTTATTTATATTGTATCACCGTTCATCGCAAACCGTCAATCGCCATACGTTTTTGTTTTTAATGATTTTATATGCGTTTTTGATTGTTTTTAAGTTTCGGCTCTTTAATATAGATTGTTTATCTATCCCGCTTTACCTTCTTCCATAATTCTCGTTATTTCCTTCTCCAAAGCCGCCACGAGCATACCCATAATATTACTCGGAATCACGGATAAATCCCAGCATGGGTGATATATCGGAAAATTATTTTTTAGTTTTATTTTATCAATCTTGCTTTACCACCATTTTGTCAAACGAAAAAGATTTTTACAAGAAAATTATATAATTCCCGCAACACCCCCATTGTGTGACACGAGAAAACTTTTTTAATTTTCTTGCTTATATTTCGAATATATCACTCCCGAGTGTTCACCATTTGAACACTCGGCAATTTTTTATATAAAACTTTTACCAACAATAAGAGTTCAGCATTTGAACCCTTCACAAAATTTTAGGGTAACTTACAAGATTATTATCTTGCAACAACAATTTAACATCGGGTCTGTTTCCTCCGACGCCACCGCTTTTTGAAACGTATTCGTTAAGAGCCTGATCTATTTCTGAATTAAGCGACTCCTGTTCGAGTTTATAATTCAATCTATATGATTTCAACCAGCCGTTAGCCAAATCGGCGATGTTAGGCTCTATTGATTGCACTTTTGTAATGTTTTTCATTTAAGTTTTCTCCTGTAAATCTCTTCGTTCGTTCTATTTTAGCACATTAAATATGTCAGCGGTTGTCATAGTTAATAAAATTTTTTATTTTTTTCGCCGTTATCGGAGAATTTCCCAACTGCCCGTTTTATCCGAACCGACGCGCCGAATAAATCCTTTTTCTTTTAAAGATTTGATAGAGCGCATGATAGTGCTTCTTCCTTTTTCTGTCCGACTAACAATTTCCGCAACGCCGATGGAATTGTTATCTCTTATACAATCCAGCACCGCTTTCTCGGTTTCCGATAAATTTACATCGACGTTTACAGTGTCATTTACAGTGCCACTTACAGTCCCGTTTACAGTCCCATTCAAAGATATTTTCGTTTTGAAAACGTCGCCGTCGATAAATTCGGGAATCGTTCCCGAATACACTTTGCTGTATTTTACGATATTTCTCACGCCCGAGCCGAGTTCCTCCGCCCAGCCGATTTCTTTAAAAACAGACGCGATTACGGGATTTTTCGGATACGGCACGAAATCCGTTAAACTTATCGTTCCGAGACCGCGCGCTTTATTGCCGTTTTCCGTTCTTACGCAATCTTTTTCGATGATAAGTTTTGCGGGATATGCGTTGGAATATTCGCGGTGAATAAGCATGTTTGCAATGACTTCGCGAAACAATTTATTTCTCGCGCTTACGCGAATTTCGTTTTCCATATAAAACTTATCGTCCACGTGCTTTTCGATAAAAGCCATAAGCCGATCGTAACTTTCGATCAGGTTACAACGAATATCGTCCCTGTCGTCATACCTGTCCGTTTCGTTCACCCGATAAATCGCGTCCGTTTTATGGTGCGGCAACGCCGATAAAATCGCTTCGTCCGTTCCGAAAAGCAGAATACACGCAAGCGTATATCCGCTTTCGCCCGTCTGAAGATTTTTCTTATACAGCCCCGCGTTACGCAAAATTTCTTCGTTCGTCATCCGCTCCCACGGGTGATGCGGATTTCTGTTTGTCGCCATAATCCGCGCGCGGTCGATAAGGTCTTGTTTCAGGTCATTTTCCGTCGCATACGGGAAAACGGTATTTTCCGTATATTCGCGTTGTTTTCTGATATACATTGCCGCAACGAGATCGGTATTATCCGTAATATCAAAATCGCCGTCCTCGTTTCTGTCAAAAATCCGCCTGTTGGTGTTATGCACCTGCGAACTTTCCGGAACGTAAACGTGTAAAATCGTTTTGCCGTCTAATTCAAACTCATCGACTGGCAAATACACCGTCGGAAATATTTTCTGCGGATTGTTCATCGCGGATACAAAATCTGCTCTTATCTTTTTCGATTTGTCTTTATCGACGCCGATAATGGTGCCGTCATCTTTCAAACCGAGAAAAATATCTCCGCCGAAACGATTCAGAAATGCGCATAACGTTTCAAACACGTTTTTCGGCAAAGCGTCTTTACACTCTTTGAATTCAATCGATATTCCTTCGCCTTGAGCGATCAATTCTTCAAATCTTTTCGGCATAGCCTGTCAATCCCTCCGATCTTACACTTTTCCATTTTTATTATACTATATTTTCAAGATTATTTCAAGCCGAAACACGCATCCTCGCATGAAAAATAGCGTCGTTTGACCACTTTCTTCAGTATTTTTAAATATTTACGAACTTGCTGTTTGATTGTTTCCCCTATGTTTACTCGTCTTCGGTACTTACCCGTCCGTAAAATACAACGCTGCGCTGCCTGTCCCTGTCAAACGTCGATACATTCGTCGGCAAAACCACTTTATTTTCCGATAAATCAGATAAAATCACCCTGCTCATACCGTCACATCCTTTAAATTATACTTTTCTTCGATATAATTCCTTTTTTCTTTAAGCACGTTTTCATACGTTGCCTTGTTAATTTTCCCAGATTCGTACATGCTTTCAAGCAATAAGAAAGCCACATACTTTTCGTCCATTACCTCTTTTAATTTCTTTTGTTCCTTTGTCACTCCTGTAATTTTTAATTTTTGCTACAGGGTACAATGTTCTCTTCCCCGAACGGTTACTATGTTCTCTCACCATATAGATACAATGTTCTCTCTCCATTTATAGCGTATTATCCTCCATTTTTAATATTTCCGAAATAAACAAACTACCGCTGTCCGCCTCGTTCGCTTTTTCAGATTAATTTTTATATCGCCTGCGAATTTATTTTTGTGACGTAACAGCGCAAATAATAATCCCTATAATACCCATTATAATATGACTTATTATCAATAAACCCGCAAACAAAATTCTTCCCGTTACGTTCAACACTTTTAATAATTTCATAATTTCAGCCTCTATACATAGACAATTTCATTCAATATTTCTTCTTCGATGATTTTCTCAATAGCGTTAATTCTCTTAACATCGACCAAATAATCTCCCGTTCGGCGATACTGCTCGCATCCGGAAAGTTTATTCCACATATCATCGTAAAGCGCTTCCGCCATTTTGTCTACGCCGTGTAAATATTCGGGGAGATCTGCAATCGTCCAGTCGATCCCTTTATCTTCGAGATACTTTTTTGCAAGCGTTCCGTACTTGCCGTAAACGTGTTTCTGCGGTTTTACGTTAGCGTTGTAAATTTTAATTTCTTCCACCGTTAACCCCTCGCCCGAATTTGCTTTTCGTATCACTTCCGTGGCTTTCATATCTTCATCTCCTGTTTTTATATTCTCGTATATATACGATATTGTAATTACATTATACTTGCTTGCCATTTTATAGTCAAGCTAAAATTATTACTTTTTGAAAAAATTTTTTATCTCAAAAGCAACATTACCGTCATAACGCTTCGCAAAAGCAACAATGCGGGCGTAACCCAAAAGAAGAATTTGCGAAAACCGCGCTCCAAGCGTATATCTTCCTTGGCTTTATACACTTCTTTTTCGAGGGCTTCCACTTTCTTTTTCATCGATTTTGCATGCTCGTCGATTGTAAACGCCGCGTCGTCTGCCGCTTCGGTAACTCTTTCCTTTAACAGCTCTCCCGCTTCGTCAGTCGCCTTTGCCATAGTTGTATTTACTATTTCCTGTATCTTCGTTACCGTTTCCGTTATTCTCTGAAGTGTTATCCGCATGCTCGCAAGCATATTCCGATTTTCTTCTTTCATCTCTTTCGTCAGCTTCTCTGCGTCGTCTTTCAAACTCGAGGCGAGTTCTTCGTTCATCCATTTTACGCTCCTCACTTGCCGCGTCAAGTCCGTTACCCGCGCATTCAGCTGCAAAATTAAGCCGTTGCATTTCTCGTTCGATACCGCCAAGTCTTGCTCTAATAACGCTTCCCGCGTTTCTGCCGTAAGTCGTTTTACTTCCTCGCACAGTTCCGCTGCCGGTACGTTTTCCGTTAAATCCACTTCTTCCTCCGTTATAGGCTGAGGACTTAACCCCGTTATTCTGTTCTCCAATTCGTTTTATTACCTCGCTTTTCGTATAATTTGTTTCGAGCCGCTCCCCTCGGATCGGTTTTTGTTTGTTCGGATGCAGATAGGAATAATCCTTTCCGTCCCGCGTGATTTTTACGCCGTAACATTCGTCAAGATATTTTTTGAACGCTTCGGGCGATTTCGTTTTCTTTACCGCTTCAGCTATGACTTCGCGCAGTTCTTCTTTCCAGCTCGTTCCGCCTTTTAATATGATTTTCTTTTCTGCCGCCGTTCTGCTGTTTTTGCCGCGCTTCCGAAATTCCGTTTCCGTAAAGCCGTATTTTCTGCCGATTGCGTTTACTTCGTCTTTCATTTTTGCGTAATCCTGCTTTGAAAATTGCAATTTTTTACCTGTAAGCGGATCGACGGCGTTTACGATAATGTGGCTGTGAACAGTCTGCGTATCCGTATGCGTGGCGATTACGCATTCGTAATTTTTGAAAAACGCTTCCGCTATCTCTTCCGCATACGCGTGGGCTTTTTCGGGCGTTACGTTATCTTTTCTCGCGCAGGAAAGTTTAAAATGATAATACTTCCGCTCGTCGTATTTTTCGCCTTTACCGAACCTCGCCGCCGTTTCTTCGAATTGCTTTGCATAATCTTCGTCGTCGAATAAATTTTTCACCGACACGATCGCCGCTTTCTTCGGATCGGTTATGTACCCTATTCCGTTTTTCGATCTTGCCTTACTTGCACTGCATTTTAAAAGCGGCATCGTTTACCCTCCCGCAGCGAAAGACAATTTCCGATACACTTCTTTTAAGTACGCGATACAGTATTTTATTTCACGTTCCGTATTCGCGCCATAATAACTGCTCCTCACCGCTTGGTTTAAATTATTCCCTTGTCTCTTTAATTCCGCAAGTATTTCGCCGCCGCACTCGATTACGATTATAGGCTTATCCGTGATAGAGCGTAGAATAAATTCCCGCATCGTAAGCCCGCTCTTTGCTATTTTTTCGTCGATTAAATTTTTCTCTTGTTCGCTCACCCGAAAGGTATACGCGAACGGTCTTGTCCTTTTTACTATAACTCTTCCTCCTTTTTTTATTTATTACGCCGAAATTTTCAAGGGCGGATTCATATCGCCCGTTAAGAAAATTACGACCACAGTACCCTCACGGAAAATTTACGCAGTAAATTTTCGTGAACTACTCGGGGTATTAGGGGTGGGCCCCTAACGAGGCGACTTTGTAAAGTCGGTATTTGGCAATCCAAATACGTTCCTCGCTATAATGTTGAAGCAACCCTTTTACCTTATTGTATTTAGTTGTCTTTTGGGCGTAGAAAAAGCCCGACAGTTTATCACTGTCGAGCTTTCATTTCCACGCTTTTGAAAAACGGGTTCTATTACACCGATTACTCATTTTAAAATTTGGGCAAGCCTTTCCCTTTCTATGAAAGGGAAAACTCTAATTTTTAATTTGTATCCCAAAGACGTGCTCTTTCACTTTTTACCATTTTATTGCGAATTTCTTACCATAAACAATAATATTCCCGTCTCTACTTTCCTCAACGAACCCTATAGGAGAACCGCCTTTAAGCATAAAATCCTTAAAGTGACGAGCATTTACTATCGGGGCATAAATTCGCCAATCGGACGGACGATTCTTTTCATAGTGGCGAGCCACGAATATAAGAACGTTTCTACTCGTTAGCCATTTGGAAACTTGCTTATCTCTATCGGCTTTCTCTTCTTCTATTTTTTCGTAAACAACCTCTTTTTCTTGGTCATCCGAAACTCGTAGTTCCATATACAAACGGTCAATTCTCTTTCTATACTCTTCGCAAATCTCAATGATTTTATCTCTATGCCTATAATCGGTAGCGTTATCCGAAGTCGTAATTTCTCCCACGACCCAAGAAATGGGCATATAATTAACTCTTTTCCTTTTGCCCTTTACAAAGTTAAACTTTTTAACGGCTTGGTAGATATAATCCATCGCCGTATCATAAAAAGTATACTCGTTTTCTTTTCCCTTATCGTCGATTTCCTTAAAGAAAATCGGCGCAGGACTATTATACTTCTTGCGCAATGCGAAAAGTTCTTTCCCAACGTTTACGTTATCGTAAGCGCGCTTTGCTTTGTCTATCTCTAAGCCTGACAAAACGGCAAGCTTACAAACGTCGTTATAAATCTCTAAGATTTTCTCCGTAGGTGCACCGCCTTTCATTTCGTTCCATATAATACTATTTAATTTTTGCGATAGATTTACGATTTCGCCTATTTTGTTTTCGCTTGTGTCGTGGTCGAGCTCTGCAAGCGTTTGACCATTTTTACTCATTGAGGAAATACCGCAAACGGGCACTTTGAACTGCTCTTTATATTTCTCGGCGCTCTCCACCATCAACTTATCGTCGGTGATGAGCATAGAATCCGAATCGTAATCGCAACCATTTAAGCGCTGTTGAATATTCTCGCCAATAGCATTTACACAAACGATATTTTTACCTAAATTGAAGTAATTCCAAATCTCTCCGCTAAGGTTGTTTTCCACACAGTAAAGGTTGCCCATCGTTATATGCGGTGAGCGCGCGCAAAGAAGTTTCGCGCCGCTTTCGAATCTCTTGCAGTAAATTTGTCCCTTCTTTAACTCGCTTGTTATCTTTTCGCCGGCTATGTACTTTAACAGTTCAGGTCCGTTGCCGAACAACGTTGCGTTCGTGCCGTTTAATAAAATATGTCCACGGCGCAAACTGCTTTTTAGTCCGCTTACTACGTCATCTCTAAAATTAGCATATAATGCCGTTGTATTAAAATGCGTACAACTGAAAAGCAATCTAAAAATAACGTCGGCACGATCGGCAAGTCCGTCGGGAGCTTTCTTTTCTTCCCCATCCTTTTCTCTTGCGTAAGCATCAGTAAAATGATAGCGCATAAATTCCACGTCGTTACGAACAAGCGAGATATAGTCAAAACTCGGCTTTAATAGCTCTTCCGCTTGCGCCTTATCAAGACCTAACGTGTTCAGTAGTTGATAACTGCCCTGCACCATATCGCCCTGAAAAAATCTCGTGCTTTTATCCCATTTAACTACACCGAACGTATCGGTTACGTTTTCCACCCACTTGCAAATATTCTTTTCGGAAAGACCTCCAACAAATTTAAGATATTTCAAACTATTTGGCGTCGTTACCATAACAATTTGACTTATGTCGGTTGCAAGAGTAAATCCCCTTGTTTTCAAATCGGCAAGCGTAATGTTTTTATCTTTTATCCATTTTTGAAGTTTTGTTCTAAAAGCGCAAGACTTAAAAAACTTATTACGAAGAAGTAACATATGCTTGTCCGCATAGCCGCTTTCAAACACGCTCTCGTCTAAAAGGCTCTCGCCATCCCAAATGTCGTTAGTTATTTCCGTTTGCTTTTGCTCGGCTACAAGTTTGCTATCCTTAAGTTCTACGGATATTACTTCTTCCGTAAATACGCTTTTATAATCGGGAACGAAAAGTATTCCATGAAATGGAATATTCACTGTCCCCTTGATGCTACTTAATGATAACGCTTTATATGATTCCCACGAAGCAAGGTCAGTTTGAGCTTTTAATCCGCAACCGCTCCACTTATCCATTGCTTTATACAATCGCTCGTCAATAAAAAGGCACTTGCCTTCTCGTGAACTACCCGCGCTACGCTTGTATCTTACGTAATGAACGCCGTCTAAATAAAAACCGTTTTCGCAGAAATGTGAGCGCAAGTCTTTGATTTTTACAGGTTTGTCGTTTTCGGGCTTGTACGTATAGTTAAACTTTAAGTTAATTACGGCAAGGGTATAATCGTGCTCGTGCTTGTCTTGAAAAGAGAACTTTTTACGGCAAATACGCGCGTACGCCTTTTCAAGCTCTATAAGGTCTAGCGAATTATCTAAATAGATTTTGAACAAACGGAAATAGGCGTCGCTTTTCTTTTCAGGCATTACATACCCAACGCTAACGCCGTTTTCTTGCTCTTGCCGATAAATATCCGCCGCTTCAATTGAAATAATTCTATACCCTTGTTTCATTTTTACCTAGTCCTTCTATTGTCTTTTTTGAGCTAAAATTTCTTAATTTCTACTCCCGTTTGGAATCGTATCATGGGTTATCCTATTGCAAAAATCTAAAAACATTTTATCTGCCAATATCACAGCAACCTTTCAATCATTAAAATATATTCGTTTAAATATTTCACTGGATATGGTAAAACCGTAAAAGATTTATATTTAACAAAGGTTGCACTTAAAGTTGATAGAATATCCTCCGTAATATTTTTGCCGGAAACAACCTCTACCTTGTATAAATGTGGCGCACGTATAACTTTTGTATTCATGCCACTACCTTTTATGCCCACGCTGTAATACAAACCATCTTCATAAAGATTTATATCTACAACACCAGATAAAAATCTATCCCTGGCTTCTTTACTACGGCTTATTATTTCTTGTTCAAAAATTTCCTCCTCTGGTAATGGATATCTATTTGTTCTCGTTATGACATTAATATTCCCATCAGTAGAAGCAATAATGGTTTTTTCTTTCCCCTTATTATCGGTTAAATAGTCCGAGCATTCATTTAATATATCAATATCAAATGAAGAAAAGTCATCTAATTTATTATATAATTCAAAACTTCCGTTAGGGTGAATTACTATAAAATAATGCTTCCCATCTTTTTCTTTTCCAAATATCCAGTCGCACGTAAAGCCGTATGATGCCCAGTTATCTAACGAAATATCTTTTTTATTTAAAATGTCATTTTTAATAACGACTTCCTTAATTATTGTATTTATAATTGCTTCGTTGTCATTTATAATTTTTTCCGCGCTATCTTCAACTGTAACACATTGAACTAACGTTGAACGTTCAAAGTTTTTATGAGGGTCTGGATACTCTAATTGCTCATAATATTCCTTATTGTGAATAAGTACAATATTTGCTTTATCTTTTTCAATTTTCTTACTTGTATTTATATCACAAACGCCAATACTTTCTTGTATTTTATCTGTTAGAGTATCAAATTCTTCTTCATACTCTGCCCTATCAACAACGTTAACAAGATTAATTTCCATTCTTTTAATCTCATCCAAGGCGTAATTCATAAATAATTTATCTCTTTCAACACCTATAGTCTTAACAACCTCAATCATATCAAATGAAAATTCAATTAGTTTACTATATTTACTTTTTAATAATCTTAAAACGTAATATAAATAATAAACCTTATTGTTTTTCAAGTCTTCCCTACTCATAGTAAAAAAGGGAACTTCTGCTTTTTTATTATAGATGCCCTTCTTTATATAAATATCATCTGACGTAATATCAAAAACGCGTTTTAATGAACAATTCTTATTGCTAAAAATATATTTTGGATACTCATTTATTTTCTTATTTTTCTTAAACAATGAATATTTGGCAAAAGTAGCAGCCTCGACAAGTATGTTCATGTCAACATCCACATTTATTCCTAAAGCGGTAAAAGAACTTCTATTTTTTTTCATCCACTCTGGTTTAAGAATATAAAACTTTCCAGTTAAATTATTAAAGCTTAAATTCTCCGAATTAAAATTGTTCAACGAATACAAAAACAACCTAAATAAAATATAATTAGGAATTTCCGATGAATTAATTCTTTTTATATAAAGTTTTGCATTGTCTAGTTGTTTAACTAAATCCATTTTTGAAAAGATTTCTTTTTTTAACATTAGATACAATGATTTTCCATTTTCAAAAGCTAAGCTTTCTATTTTGCCGGTTTCAAAATCTAAACATTTAGCACCAAACGGGATATATTTTTCCGTGGTATTAATTAAATAAAAATCAAATGTATTATCTATTTCTTGGAGATTAAACCTTACGTTAAGTTGATTACATATTGCCATTGTTACAAGCCTCCAATAACAATCTAATAACCCTGCTCATATCTCTTTCATCCAATTGATACAACAATTCTGATTTAGGCATTATTTTACACAAACTTGAAATCTCAATAATTTTATTGTTATAACTACTATGAATTTGAAAGTTGTTAGCCGCCACATTTATGATAAATACTTTTTTGCCTCCAATTTTGTCTAATTTAGCCAAACACTTTTTTCTATACTCATCTCTATCTACTTTATCTTGCTCTGACCAGTTTTTAAAATCGATATAAACATCTTTATCTGCCATTAAACAAAAATCGAATTTTTCAAACTTAGTAACATCTGTAATTTCGGATAATTTGATGCCATTAGCCTCTAAAATAGCCTTACCAGCTACTTCTCCAAGCGCTCCTTTATAAATATTTTGATAAACTACCGGCAATATCATGCAATCATTACTTTTGAAAGATATAGCATAACCGTTTTCTTCAAAAACCTTTTTAACCGCAGGAATACGTATTAAATTAGTTAATCTAGTACCATATTCATCTATCCTGATTGTATTTTTTCTTTTCTCTAAACTATAATCATAAAGTATTTGTTTTGCTTCGGTTTCATCATTAATATATAAATAATGATTTATTGTTTCTCCATCCCTCGCTTCAAGGTAAAAATCTCTAACAGAATAATGTTTTTTTACTTCTAAAGTTAATTCTGATTTTGGAATTGTGGGATGCTTCAATACGAATTCTCGCATATCATTCCACTGTTCTACATCCTTATCACTCCAAGATGTTCTATTTACATTAAGAATATTTTCTATGCGCGTTTTTACACGAGCATTTCTATCACAAGCCTTATTTAAATTAATATGTATATCACTAGGACTCGTTTTTGCATTCAATTCCGCAATTTTTCTAAATTCTGGATTTAATATTCTATCATTTTTAAAAGCCACAGAAAAGTCAACGTTTTTAAAAATCTCTTCGTCAACATAAATGTTTATATTTGTATTTTTGTTTTTTGTACGACAAATTCTACCCACCGCTTGAATAACTATTTTTACTATGTGATTATTTATAGATTCTGCTTTATAAGCATAATAATCAAAATGGTCGGTCTTATTTGCCGTCATTAATCGTCTAAACGCAGATTTGATATTACCAAATGCTGTATTTTTTGTTATTTCCCCACTTGTTTTCAATGTTTCATATTGATAAATTAGTTTTATCAAACTAGCCTCTTCCCTAAGTTCTGAAACATTGACTAAAATATTTGTTGGAAGTTCCAAATAGAGCGAGTCAATATCCATTTCTTTGTTATCTATTTCATATTGAAGGTTTTGTCCGGTTCCTGCCGTATTGTAGCTGGAAAACAATATAACCTTTTCGCCCAGCTGAATATCTTTTTTATAATCTTCTTTTTGAGCTAGAAATTCTGAACTGTTTAAGTAGTGTGCCTTCGGTTTGCTTACCTCCATTTCATTGCACAAGGAATCAATCAACGCTTCAATTATTTCTTCAGAAAATATATTATATTCGCTATATTCTACAACGTTCCTATTCGTCATTACTAATAAAACTTTAGAAGCCTTATTTTCAATAAAAGCCCTTACAGCTTTCATTGCCTTAACGATTCTTTTCACATTATAAAACGGATCTCTTTTATCTGTTTGTTGATATCTAGCAAGTTTCCCTGTGAACAACTCTATATTTTCGTCCGTATTAAATAATTGAGCAAGAATATCCTCTAGATTGTCTGACTTTACTTCATCTAAACTTTCTGTCGTTACGTTAATGTTATCACTATTATTTAGACGCGATTTAATATAGTTTTGAATATTTTCTTTATCATAAGTGGGCATCTCATAATAATCATCATTCAACCTATCACTTAAATATTCTATGTTGTAATTTCCCGTAACAGTTTCAATACTAGCAGTAGCCGACAATCCAACCACTCTTGCCTTGCTTGCTAGAGAAAGCATAAATTTTTCGGGTGTATTATCCAAATAGCACATTGCCATTGTTGTAGACTCATTGTGGGATATATCATCCTTAAAATCATAATATCTAAACCCATTCATATAGAAATCAGTATCAAATACGTCTCTACCTCTATCTATAACAGGAATAGAAATGTTATCAACTATCATGGCAGTAATATTTTTAGCCATAACATAGTCTAAATTATACAAATCAATTATAGTACTAACCGCTTGGTCAATTTCCATCATATCCCTATGGGTTTTTCGAGCATCATTATTATAATGATTCATATAAACTTTTGCCATATTTGCGCAGCAACCTATAAAGACATTTATTGTATTTTTAATTGAATAAATTGTACGATAAAACTTTCCATCATCACTATCTTTAGAGATGGAAATTGTATTTTGCTTTTTCTTTTTATTTACTTCTAAAATTATATTTTTATCAGTTTTGGAATTTGTTATCGTATGTAATTGGTAATCATCAAACAAGAAATATCTATCACTTTCTTCTTGAGGATCTAATTTGAATAAATAATTTAAATTATACTTCTCCTCAACCTCTTCAAAGTATTTTTTCATTTTGTTGAACTGATAAATAGAACTTGTTTTATCGTCCTCATCCAAAGAATTCGCAAATATCGATAAAGGAAATTCTCTGCCTTTTAATGTGTTTGATATGCTAGAAAATAGCTTTATTAAATCCATTTTGTAATCAGTACAATTCTGTATTTCCTGATTAAGTAAAACGTCTTTAGTAGCATCAAATTCGTCAATAAAAATTAATGCATTTTTTGTCTTAGAGTGCGAAATAAAACGATATGATTTAGAAATAATCGGATCATTTCCTGAAACAAACTTATCAACCGTCATAAATAAAACTTTTCTATCTTCTGTTAAACAAGCAGGATATAACACTTTTATCCACGAATATTCTTTACTATTAAGCTTTATCTTTTTTTCACGTTTATTTTTCGCAATCTTTGATAATTCTTCAGCTAAATCTTTTCTAAACGCAACCTCATAGTGTTTCCTTATTTCTGCAAGCGTGCTATCTAAAATATCCTTTGGAATATTTCTATTTAGCAAATCGTTATAAAGTTCTATCTGCTTTTTCAAATCTTTACAAGACTGTCTATTTTGAATCGCATAAGGGATTTTATCGTAAACCTCCAAAAACTTATCTAAGACACTTTCATAATTCGCATAGATTCTCAAAACATTTGCATCAAAAAGAGACGGATTATCTGAAAAATCGCGCTTTACGTCATTAAAAATATCATCTATATTCTTCTTTTGCGGAGTTAAATAAATGATAGTTTTAACGTCTTGTAGAATTTCTTCACGAATAAATCCGCCTATAATTTTACCAGTAAGGTATGTCTTACCAGAACCCGTGGGCATATCTATTAAACAAAGCCCGTTTTCTTTTGCTTTTACAAATTTTTCTACTGCGCATTGCATACTTTTTACCATTTGTAAATTCTCCTTTATATTTTATCCTTCTTCATTATTTTCGTTTTCAAAAACGCCTACTTGAACTGTAAAATCCTCCCCATCAGAAGGCTTAACTTCTACCTTGAATTTCATGTTTTTAATTCTTTCTATGATTTCTTGATGCTTTTCTGGAAAAAGTTTAGCAAAATAAAATCTTCCGATTTCACTCAAAGAATTAAAATAACTTGAATCTCTATCCTCAATACCAAGTTCACGATATACATTAAAAACTCTTTGCTGATGTTCTTTAGAGCTATTCTCTGGCATTAGCCATTTCTCAAATCTTAATAATAATTCTTTCGCTTTCAATTCATCTTCTTTTAAGGCAAAATCAATAATTCTTTTATATCGTTCAGCGTTAAAGAAATTTATGAAGTTATAATTAGATAATTTTTCCATATAATCCAGCAGTTTGTCGCAAGGCAAATTTTGATTCAATAATAAATCAATAAAGCTTACACGTGGGATTTTTTCCATGTCACAAATAATGCACATAAACGGCTCATCTGTTACTAATACATAGTTATTGTTTGATTGAGCTAATCCCAACATGTAACTCTCGTTAACTAAATTATTATCTATAAAAAAAGCTTTAAAATCTGAATTTGTGGTTTGATAAATACTACAATTAACACCCTCTATTTTTTCAAGAAATTCCTTTACTTTTGACAAAAAAACAGCAGCGCCCTTTTTATATTCTTTATCATGCTCGAATCTGTACAGCTGATCATCTCGAGTATAAAGTTTTCCAACAGAGTTTTTAGATTGAACATCATTAATCTTCTCTGTTATCTTTGACAGAAAAGCTATCTTTGCTTGTTCCGGTAGAATAAAGTCAATATTGCTTAAATCTTCCATGGCGTTTAGCGACATAAGTGTTCCTATAGCATCATGCGCCATAATATAATTACATTGGTTTAGTCCACTCGTGCTACTATTGTCAATTTTCAACTCATTTATTGAAATTATTGTGTTCCAAGTTTCTTCATAGCCGCAACCTAATTTTCGCGCAAGCATAGTTATAGGCAAAACACCTCTTGACTCATTAAAAATTGATAAAACTCTTTTTTGTTCAGTCTCTTGTTTATTCATCAATTGTTTAATTTGTTCTATTGCTTCTTCCGTCGTGCTACCCTTTATAGTTGTAACGTCTTTAGCTGTCATTAATTTCCCAATCACAAATTGAGACAATTCCTGTATGAAGGAAGTTATATCAATTATCTTAAATTTTTCTCCATTAAATTCAACAACATCATTTTTATCGTAAAAGTTCCAACCAATGACGCCATTTGCTTTACAGTTAACAATCGTACAACCTATTACTTCTTTAGTTGCAATTCCTTCAATTAAATTGCTATCTATCAACGCTACATTAAGTTCCCTTGAGTCATTTTTTAATTTGTATATTTTACCAATTTCTATAGAACTACTTTTTTCATTTTGTAAGAACCATGAAGCCAAACCTCTTAATGTGTTTTCATTTTGAGGGTCTATAAATAGCGCTTTTAACAAATATACTCTTTGTTGATTTAAATCTTGTTTCTTTTCGTAAAAAATTGCTACAAGAAATAAAATTTCTGCATTAGCCGTGTTTTTTGCTGCGTCCACGTATCTATCCAGCTTAAAATCTAACGTTTTATATCGAAGTTTTAGTAATTCCAATAAACTTTCTTCTTTTTGATACGCATCGAATTCTTTTTCAAGATAAGCTTTTGACCTAACAACATCATTCACTTGATAATAAAGAGAAGAAAAATTATAATAAAAGCCCTCTCTACAAAACTCAGATTGCTCTAATTTATCAAATAGCTTTATACAATTTTGAATATTTTCAATACTTGTATTTTCAGTTAAGGCTAATATTATTTGATATTTTATATCTAAAGGAATAACCACTTCTACCAATTTATTTAACTCATCCCATTGTTTATATTTCCTTAAAACTTTTATAAACAATTCAATTTCAGGATATCCTAAATTCTGTTTGTGTTCTATTATCCATGATAGATTTGTAGAGGGATTCCCCATACAATTATAATAAGCGGCTAAACAGTTCCATAAAAAATCATTCTCGAAATATGCCTTGTATGACAAAATGTTTTTGCTTATATCTTCTTCACCCAAATCACATGACGTCGTCCAAACGTACAAAAAATAAACATTCTTTTTTAATAAAAATTTATTATCTTCAAGATAGCTAAATTTCTTTTCTTTAGAAGCAGATAAAAGAATCTGTACAAGTTTCCCCTCGTCTCTTTTCAATTCTTCGTCCTCTAAGGCTTTGTCCGCATCTATTTTATTATGCATTAATTCAAAAAGCGTTTCAATTTGTTTGCACTGCCCTGTTTCTCTTATAGATATCGGACACATTGAGTAAATATAGTTAAATTCGCCCTCGTCTGCTAATACATAATTCAAAGTATAGCACCATATATTTTCTTGAATTGCTTTGTCTAGTTTAATAATTTTTGGAATTGCTTTCTTTATAAAAAGATAATGTTCCTTCAGTACCTCGTCATTTTTTTTACTTTTCTGCTTCAACATGCCACTAAACAGTTTCCATGCATGCGCTAACATCTCACATACAAATTCCTTTTCATAAAGAGCAAACTTTTCTCCGTTAGCCATAGTTGGAAGCGCAGGAAACTTGCTTATAATTACAATATTAGATAAAAGCTTAGAAATCGTTTCATTATCTTTAAACGCAGGTAATGGTCCTTCCTCTATTTCTTTTTTATCTCTAAATATGTAATTATTTATATTTTCCTTTTTAATCTCAATTGCCAGTTTCTTTATTTCCTCATTATCACAACAAGGAAGCAATTCATCTATTCCATTAGAAATATTATTTGCCACTAAACATCTTAAAATGTCATCGCATTTTTTCGGATTCGCATTCTGCAAATAATAATTTATGCTTAGGAGTAATGCGTCTCTATTACAATAAACATTATAGATGACTTGATATCTCAATAATATTTCATCGTTACTACCTTTGTTTGTTTTATCTATAATCATCCTTAACGCATCAAAGTTACCCTCTTTAATTAACTCGTCAAAGATTAATGCTAAAGAATTTGTGTCTTTTAACTGTTCTTTAGAAAACTTATAATTTGCTAAATTCTCAGCCGCTATTTTCTCTGCACTATTCTTCCATTCTCGTAATAATGAAACAGGATATTTAAATTCGTCAGAATCAATTAATTTTGCGTGCGTATCACACATCCAAATACAATTTTCTATGGCTTTCCTTTCTTTTTCTGTCATCGTTTCATCATATCTAGGTCCATTTGTCGCAGCCGCACATATATGACATGCTTGTCCAACTGAAGCTACACCCAATGCATCGCCATGTTTTGGTCCTATAGTTGAAACACCACATCCGGGGAAAGAACATCTATACGCAACTCTTTGGGCTGCTTTTCTTTTAACCGATTCGGTAAAATCATCTCTTTTTCGTTTTTCTTTGTTAGTTTGTTTTTTATTCATATTTTTAATTTTTTCTAAAATTTCTTCATCTGCTGGGCAGAAATTGTAGTTAGGAATTTCTGCCGACGTTATCCATTTTATATCGTTATGCTCTATTTTTTGTGGAACGCCTTCGGCTATTGTTGCATTAAACAAAGTCAAATGCACGGTAATATCGGGGTATTCGTGGACAACTTCCATAAAAACGTCACCGACGTTTAGCGTAATATTTAGTTCTTCTTTGCACTCACGGATTAAGGCTTGCTCTTTTGTTTCGCCTTTCTCAACCTTGCCGCCAACAAACTCCCAAAGGAGAGCTCGTGCTTTATTAGCAGGTCTTTGACAAATCAAAAACTTATCCTTATCCCATATAAGCGCCGCAACAACTTCTACCATAACACTCCCCCACTTCTATTATAACATAACCAGATTTAAAATCTATTCCGCAGTAATCATAATATTTTTCCGCAGTTGTCGAATTTCCCCACTAAAAAGTATATAATTTTACTTTATTCTTGCGTAATATTCGTCCAACTTTTTATCGCAAACAGAAAGTATATATTCTTTCTCGTCCTCTGAAAGTTTCTTCCAAACGATTGAATCTACTTCCACGATTCCAAGCGTTTTTGTATGACGCATCATATTCATATCTTCAAAACGCTTAAATGGATTAGAAAGAATATTTCGTTCCGCTTCTTTATCGGTATATCCGCCTTTTGCGAAAATGCTATTTTGTTTCTCTACTTTCAATCCTTTTGCTCGCCTATTTTCGTAATACGCCTTAAAATACGAAACGATATCTTCTATCTTCACTCTACCTTGCTTGTCCGCATATTGCAGTACCGCTTTAAGCAAAACAGGCTTATAAGAATAACTCATATCCATTTGCTCAACCATTTCCAAAAACAACGTCTTGCGGTTATTATCGTCTATAAGTTTCCAGCCAAACTCTTGCGCATAACGTTCCAAAGTTTCTTCTTTGAAATACTTAAACACCCTGTGTTCGCTCATAGGTATTACCAAGTCTGGAATCAATTTTCCTTCACGAACATATCTCTCTATCGTTTCAGACTGAACGTCCACACGGCGAATAAATTCCATCTGACTTATCATACCCACCGCCTCTTCTTGCCAATTAAAGATATCAACAGCTTCGTAATCGGTAGCATCAACTGGATAATCTATAACCGCATTGGGACGTTCTCCTTTCGCATAAATCTCTATTTCCGCTTCCCGTTGCCCTTTCTTTCCTAAAACCGTTCCACCTGCGTGATAATCCTTAATCTTAAACAAACGGTGCATAGAATACGGCGCGTTATATTGACTTGCGTTGTCCACAAAGTCAAACACCATTAAAAACTCTTTCCCTTCGCTAAGTCGCATACCACGACCTAATTGTTGCGTATATAAAACTTTTGACATGGTGAGACGAGCCATAAACAGCACTTCCGTTTGCGGACAATCCCAGCCTTCGTTTAACAAATCACACGCACACAAAACTTTCAACTCGCCACTGGCAAACTTTGCAATTTGCTCGTTTCTTTCGGACGTTTTCATACTACCTGAAACCGCCATAGCCGAAACGCCTTGTTCCTTGAAAAGTTCTGCTATCTGATCCGCGTGTTTTACCGAAGCGCAGAACACTACCGTGCGCTTGTCTTTAACGTAATTAAGCCAAGTATCAACAATGAGTTTATTCCTTTCCGTTATGCAAATTTTAACGTCTAAATCTCGAATATTATACTGCACGCTATTAAAACGAACTTTCGTCATATCAATATTCGTATGGATTCTGATACAACGAACGTTGGTAAGCGCGCCCATTTCAACTGCCGTTTGAATATCTAATTTATGTGCCGTGTTTTTGAAAATTTCAAGAATATTCGTGTCGTCTGCGCGTTCGGGCGTAGCCGTTAAACCTAATATAAATTTCGGCTTAAAATACGCCAAAACCTTTTGATAGGTGTCTGCCGTGGCGTGGTGCGCTTCGTCAATGATTATGTAATCGAAATCGTCGTACTTAAAAGAGTCCAAATTAAGCGCAACACTTTGAATACTACCACAAATCACGTGCGAATCATAGTCCTTTACGTTATCGGCAAATTTACCCACTGAAACGCTATTCCATATTGACTTAAACGTTTTATATGCTTGATTGACAAGTTCCATGGTATGCGCAACAAATAACGTACGCCCGCCAACTTTTTTAGCGTCCATAACTGCCGTTACGGTTTTACCCGTACCCGTTGCTTGATATAAGAGCGCAATCGTTTCCTTATTTTCTCTCATAACTTGCAAGTTTTTAAGCGCTTCTTGCTGGTATTCACGAAGTTCAAGTTTTTCACCGTCAAGCGCTTGTCCACGTTGGGTAGGAAGATAATCGTCTATTTCCTTAAATCTACTTTCCGAGCCTAAAAACAGACGCAATTCATCTTTAACCGTGTCGGGCTGTTTTTGCATTTGTCTAACCGTCCAACGATAAACGTCCCAACCGAGATGAATCATACTGTTCTGTTTGAGCAAATCGTCTGTGAATTTATCTTTTGAAACAAGTCTTGGATTGTGCGATGCTTCATCGTCTATTTCAATAGCAATTCTTTTTGCTCCACTTTCGCAGACAAAATCAGCAAATCTTGCATTTTGATATATGTCAAAGAAAGGGTATTGAGAATATAAATACCCCGCCTTTTCCGCACCAAAAGTGTCGGCAAATAAATCTATGAATAAATCTTCTGCTCCGCTACCGGAAATAGACTTCAATTCCGTCATCTTTACTCCTCTATTACTTTTTTAAGTAATATTTTCTTATCAAATCCACCATGTCTTTCTGCCTTTTCAGTCCTAACCTTTTCTAATTCTTCAATAGAATACCCGCGCGCCTTTGTTGCCGCATAAATAACTTCTAAAAGGTCCGCAAGTTCTTCAATGTTTTGGTCCTTGTGATATTCCGCAAGTTCCTCATCAAGCTTTTTATCTATCATTTCAAGATGTTTTTCGTCGGACAGAATTTCTATTTCACACTGTTTACCCGACTTTTCAATGATTTTGGGGATTTTGTCTCGTACAAGTTTGTCGTAAATAATTTCTTTCATTTATATTTCTTCATTCCTAAACTTTTTAAGTATTGATATGTACCGTTGTAATATTCAGGCAAACGTGTACAATCTTCCCAAAATCCACTAGGGTTTTTTGTTTCCATTGCCTTCAGGAACACATATAACCATACCAGCTCTCGCACGTGTCAATAAAACACGGTAAGCATTAAGCATATACTTCATTAAATCTTGCTTGTTTTCGCGCGCTATTTCACGGGATTATTTGCCCGTTAAATCTATAAAAACGACACTAGCCGTTTTCATATCGCATATCGGCATCCCAAAGTAAACACGTATAATCAAGCTCTAATCCTTGTACTTGGATTTCTGTTGCCGCATCTTCAAGATAATTTGATGCTCTTGTGTCAATTTTATCTCCTAAGAACCAATGAACAGCATTTTCATCACCTGAAAGTAATACGTGGATCCCCGAAGGCTTAAATCTTGCCGACTCCTTTGTTATAAGAACACCTGTGCGCTTCGTTCCCCTAACTTTATCGTGTAACCACCTTTTTGCCTTTTCCATATCCCCCTTGTAAGTACGATAGAATACTTGCCCTTAATTTCTTTATATAATTCCGCCGCAGTCGGCTCAATAGCCAGCAATACATGAACAAACGCAGAGAGTTTTTCCGCTCTATAAGAACGCAAGGAAACCGCAAGGTGTAAATTGTCAGAATATGTAACTTTATCGTTCTTTTCAAGCAATACGTTCACTTTACCTTCGGCGTATTCTGCCTCCGTTAATTTCGACGAAATATAAACATTCCAATGCGGGAATTTTTCATTAAGCGCGTTAATCCACTCGGAAATACCAGCTTCACCCGTGTTAATTTCTTGACCGCCACCAACAAGACAAATAATCGTTGCCCATCCCTCACGTTGGTCAAGTGACCAAATCAAAAACGCCGCCTCAGACATAGGAAAATTAGGAACTTTTAATATATTACCGTACGTTCCGCCTCTTTTAAGATAATCCGCAAGTCTTTTATGCGTCCAAGAACGTTGCGCCTCGTCAAAAATTGCAACGTGTTCCACTTCGCCGTAGCCAGATTCTGCAAGTTTTACCGCCTTTTCAGTGTCAATCTCTAAAACTCCGTTTTCAACCGGATTCTTGATTTTTGCAAGCATATTATCACGATAACGGTGGATAATTTGAATAAACTTGCCTACCTCTCTACGTGAATCGGAGAGTTTTTTGCTTTCGCTTCTATGATATCGCCTGCTTTGCCTGTTACGAGCGGATTAAAAACCTGTCATCATAAACGGACATTCTAATATCGGTAGACGAATTGCTATAATTTGTTGCAACTAAAATAGGAACAATAAGATTGTCCTGACTAAATTTATGGAAGTTTTTAAGGTCTAATGCATAGTCAAGAACTTTGTCAATATCTGCCTCTAATATCTTTGATTCGCCAACCTTAAATTCAACGCAAAAAACTATGCCTTTGAAAAGCAAAACGACGTCAATACGCTTTCCAAGACGCGGAATATCATATTCAAATATAACTTGACCATTTTTATCCGCATAATTTAATAAAACTCCCTTTATGATGGATATTTCAGACCTCCAAGCTTCTCTTGTGGTTGTAAGTGCGTCACCGTGATAATTATCACATAACGCACAAAATATTGAATTATCATCAGCGTTTATGAATTTCTCAAAACTGCTGTTATATAAACAACGACTCATAATAAGCCTTTCTCCTTGTTTGCTAAAATCAACTTGATTTTAGCACAGTATATATGACAACTTCAGTCATATTTATAAAAGTTTTTAATTTTCTCTAACTCTCCACAATGCCATCGGGTGCGTATAGATGCGTTCTACAATATCTTTATCTTCAAATAAAAGTTCAGGGCGATAGTTTTTAGAAGCAAACTCTTTTACAAATTCCTTTTCGTTATCGCTAAACACAAGCAATTCTTGCAAATATTCTTTTATCGATGCGATTACCGCGTCTTTTTTGAAACGGTCGTTTTTGTTAAGCATAGGTTTTAATTGCCTGTTAATATCTCTGTCCGTAACTCCATCTAAAATATCAAGCGAAACGTCGCAAATGCTAGCATCGCCACCGATACAGTTATAGAAGATTGTGCACTTTTTAAGCATTTCTTTATCTTCCACATCCCCACTTTCAATAAGCCCGTAAACGTCGTAAATATCTCTTGGCTTACAACGACCAATCAATGCCGCAAGTTTACTTCCGTATAATTCACAAGCACTTAAAACTTTTACGCACGTATCGCTTTCGGCAACAGGTGTTTTAATATGTTTATCATTTAACGGAAGAACATGCTTTCTGTCAAGATAATTTATTTCTATTTTGATATTGTCTCGGTTGCCTGCGTTATTGATATATTGAAAAACGGCGGAATCTAAAGCAAAATATCTTTTGCTTTGCGGCGAAAGAGAATAATTCTTTTGAAATAATGCCATTTGCAAGAAGTTCCAAAGTTCTTCCTTATCTTTTTCCATTTCTTCTTTCGTGTCGCCGATATAGTCTAAATCAATATCAACCGAAAGTCTTGGAAGTTCACGATAAAACAAATTGATAGCCGTTCCACCTTTAAGAGCGAGTTTATCTTTCCACTTAGACGTAAACACAAACTCTAAAATATCCGCAAGGCGCATAACCTTTTCAACGTTATCTTTTATAAAGTTGGTTTCTTTTGCTATTTTAACTACGTTCTTTTGAGCTAGGTTTATCATATCAGTTCTCCGTGTTTATAAGTTTTTCAGGATACATAAGCCCCCAATACTTATCCGTTTTTCTCGGCATCTTTTTGTTTTCGCTTATATCTTCTAATTTTATAGAGCAATTTTGCTTGCATATATCAAAGAAGTTTTGTGAAAAAATGTCTTTCTTGAGTAATGAAAGTAAAAATCCCGCTTTTTTATAAACGAATTTCTTATCATATTCTTTTAAATAGGTCAATAACGCTTGCTCGTCAAGATGTGTTATCCCGTTTAACGCCGTAACAAGTTCTTCAAGTCCACCTGCAAGGTCAATGCGGTCAATACAGTCAACAACCGTTTTTTCTAAATCCGTAACGACGATTTCCGCATTTTGTTCTAAGCGCATTATTCCACCCTTTGCGGTATAAGAGAAAAATTTATATTCAAGCCCGTTATATTCAAAGGGAATATTTCTTTTCTCGGTAAAAACTTGCACTTCCGAAAACATTTGATTGCCAAACCCGTGAAATTCTAACGCCGAATGATATGCAACGCAGGCATTTTCAAAGAGCGCTGACGCTATTTCAAAACGACTCGCAAATATATCTCCTGTTAAAGGATTGACCGTCGCATATAACCCGTTTTTTATTTTGGCTATACGACCGACGTCAATTAATGATTTTAATTTCGCTTGCATGCTACGAACACTTGTAAAATTTTCTAAAATATCTTGTGTACGAAACAATGCGTGAGTTTGATAAAAATCTTCCATTTCTACATTTTTCCTTATATTGTTATACCTATTTTACATAATTTACGAATAAATGTCAACGCTTTTTATGCAATTTAGGTAATTTTATTTTAAATCTTTAATTTTTAACCATTTTAACGTAAAACACTGCATTTCTTGGGGGTTTTGCGTAAATTTAGTTAATTTTTATACAAAAAATATTTGCTCCAGATAATTGCATTAAATACAATTTTGCGGAGCAAATATGTAATCGTTTTTATACCATTTCGGGACTATTCTTAAGTTTTTTTAGCGTATTATACCCAAACGGGTATATTTTAACGCAAGAAATTCAAGTGCGCAAAACCCATTGGCATCCTTAGTGTAGCAAAAACGGCGTATTTTTACGCTTTTTTAGGCAAAAAGACGCTATTTGATATAAATTTGTTCAAGAGTGCCAAGAATGCCAAGTTTTTCGAGCGCCTAAGAAAAGCCATATTTGGCACACTTGAAAAGCTAAAATATCCGTTGTGGACACAATCGCAGTTTTTTACAAAACTCCAAAATTTCGCTTTTCAAATTTTCAAGAGAATTTGTCATTCTTGAAGATTCAAAATAACGACCAACAAGCCTATATGCCTTTATTTGGTCTATTGTTTTCGTATTCTTAAATCTAAGACTACTTCTACTATAAAACGTTTTATACAACTTAAAAAATTGGGATTTTTTATATGGTCTACCGCCTGCCGCAATCGTTCTTTTATAATATCTGCGCCAAGCAACGTATTTCGTTAATTTTCTCTTCTTCTTATCTTTGATAATAGCCTCAAAATCAGGGTAAGTATATTCTGCTCTTTGAACTCTATTAGGATAAAGTTTACAAAGAAGCTTAAAATCGTTCATTCCGGCAACAGAAGATTGAGTAAGACCGCATTCTTTCGCTCTTTTTATCGTTTTCAACACCGTTGTACGAGAACATTCACAAATCCTTGCGACTTGCGTTGTGGTGTTTCCTTTATAATGATACTCTAAAATAGCTCTGTAATTGGTCATTTTACCCGTTTTTACCCTTTTTACTATGACTTTCTTTATTATTCATTATACCAAAATTTTTTACCCTTGTAAAGTGTTCAACTTCGGTGGAATAAAACTTTTTTCAGCGATTTTTTGGCTTATTTTTTGCCGTAAAAAGATAAAAACAGAGCCTGTACCTAAAAGATACAGGCTCACAAACACAATATATAGTGTTTTAATTAAGTTTTAGCCCAAGATTTAGGACCTGGGATTGCGAATGTTCGCCTGCGCAAAAGCTTTCAAAAGCGACCGATAGGTAACATTACTGTCTGCAATCGAAAATCGCCCGTCTTCGGGATATATATTATCGCCCGACTGTACGCAATATTTTTTTTGCGTTTTCTTGCGCCGTTTTTCCGTATTTTTTTGAATTTTTAGCCAATAACCGCTAATAATAAAACTAAAATAAAGAACAATTAAATGCGGCTTTTTACGATTCCTTCAGCCGCTTTAACAATTCCTTGACAACGGTCGCCACCTCTGTATACGGATTTTTTGAAAGTATATTAAGTTCCTCGGTATACCTGCTATTTTTTGTTTCCGAATTCTTGATTGCAATCCAATGTTTGTCATACAGATTTGCAACACCCACAACATCCATACTTTCCGTATACCCCGGTAATTTCTTTACCATTTCTTCTTTAACGCGTTGAGACGAATGAACTACTTTGGGCGCTTCTGTAAAATAATATAAAAGCCAGATTTCAAAGCATGGATTAGACGGAATAATTTCTATGTTTTTATATTTCTTTTTGGCTTTGGCGTATTTCTCATATTTACATTGTTCCAAATCTAAATCCACCAGGCAATATACCTTATCGCCCAATTCGGAATCCAGTTGGTTTTCGATAAATATATCTGCGGCTTTTTTCGCCATGCTGGCGATATCTGTAGCCTCACTGTTCACTATATGTAAATTGAAAGGTGCTTTTCTGGTATTGAAATGTCCGAAATACGTCCTTTCAGTCTTATTACGCCCTTCACAAACAATAAAAATAAGAGGTTTTCGGTCTCTCTTATATTTCGCGCGCTGAGCCATACTATACCCCCTTAATGAAAGGAATAGCACCGAATCTTCCCAGAAGATACGCCTTTTCAATGTTTTCGGATGTTCTCGGCGAAAAATCGGATAACGGATACATTTCCGTTTTACCGCTTTCATAATCCCTTTCCGTAAACCAGATATCGTCTCTCCTGAAAATATTTAAGTCAAGCAGATTCGTGTCATGCGTATTTGCAATAAGCTGAGCATTATTCGTATTGATGTTTTTGTCCAGAAACATCTTTACAAGATATTCTACCATCAACGGATGAAAACTTTTATCAAGCTCATCCACGAATAAAACTTTACCTTCTTTAAACACATAGTACAGTAACGGAGAATACATAAACATCTTGGTGGTACCGACAGATTCTTCGTTTATATTCAAAGCATATCTTCTGGTCCCCTTATCACTCATAACGTCATGATACGTCATAAAATCGTATACGTTTGAATTTTCAAGATGCGCTATCGCTTCTTCATTCCCTTTGGTTGCTATACGAAGAAATTCCTTGATAGTGTTTATGTTTTTACCGACATCTTTAATCTTTTTCGAATCCACGCTGAAATCGCTGATACTTATATCCGCACTATTCAACATTTTCAAACAAAATGCTTTATATTCATTGACTTCATTATTGGCATAAATCCTATCCAGATTTGCTTTCCAAAGCGGCTCTATATCCAATGCGACCATTATGGTATTCAGAAAATAATCCACCACCGGTTTGGTTTTTTCATAATTCCACGATGCCGAGGTAACCAAAAACAACTTATTTTCCAGATTTCTGTCTTTCAATACATTCAAAAGCTTTCCATCTTTATTAAAGTCGTAATTATTTGTATTCGTTCTGTTGAAAATCATTGTAGGCTTCGCCGAATAATAAATATCCAAGCGTTCATCGATTACCTTTTCTCTCGTACAACTAAAACGATAAGCGTACTTTAATCCATCCTTAATAAATGTAACGGAAAATTCCGACGGCTTATTAAAACAGTCGTCGCAAAACTTAAACGGACTTACAGGTATAGGTCTTTTTTCGAGTAAAGCGTTTGAGTTGGCAATAAACGAAACGACAAAAAGCATCGCATTGATAAAGGACGATTTACCCGAAGCATTTGCCCCGTAAATCATTCTTGTTTTCGAAATCCTGTCTTTTTTCTCAACGATCAGATTTTCCTCATGCGATTTATCTTTGTTTGCAAGCATTGTAAAATCACATTCGTCGGCAAACGACATATAGTTCTTAAATTTAAAATCAATGATCATAACGATACCTCTTGATTATATTATATTTTTTAAACTCCAAAAAGTCAACCAAAACCGCCTCATTACGCAAATATTTTTGCCGTTTCTGCATTTTTTATGCAAATCTAATAAAAATAATTGACAGATGACGGATTATTTTCTGATAATCCCCTTCGTTTTGGTTCTTCAGATCTATTGTCAATCTCTTATTGTCTTTCGGATATTGTTTTATTGTAAAAAGGAATAAAATCCGATATTCGTTTCTTCTAAAAAGGAATAAAATCGGAATATCGTAAACCCGAAATCTTTTTATTAGTCTGAAAGCATTAAAAAACGCCGTCCTCCGCAAAAGCAAAGGACGGCGTTTTTCTGTCTGTCGGTAAAGTTACATAAACACTCTTACCGTCAGGTCGTGCCATTGATTTTGCCTGAGCATTCCGTCCCGTTCTTTCCGGTAAGATTTCGCTTCTTTATAATCTATCGTAAACTCCCACACGAGCTTTTTCATATCGTCGGATTTGTCTGCAAGGTCGAAATTCATATACCAGTTGAAACACGTTTCCGTAACGGGAACAATCGTGCCGACGAACTGACCGATTACGTCTCTGTCGATACGATGGTCGGTAAAATCCATTTTCGCCAGCAGAAAGTCTTCCACCTTTTTCGCCGGATCTTCCGGATTTCCGTTCGGAACCATTCCCGCATCCAGCACCCGCCGTTTGCTCAGTAAATCGAGTTTTTCTTTCTCTATCTCGCTTTTGAACTCGAAATACGATTCCCGCGTTATTTCGTCCTCCAGCCGCATACGGGTAAGTTTTTTCAGTTTTTCGTCCAGTTTGGCAAGCTGTTCCGTTACCCGGTCTTTCACCGTTTCGGCTTCGCGATATTCCATAAACACGCCTACCTGATATAACGACGACACTTTGTTCAGAATATCTTTCTTGTTCCCCCATAAACCCGAGAAAATGCGCCTTGCCATCATTTCAAGTTTCCAGTCGCAGATTTCTTTCAGGTCGCAGAACCCGGCATCGTCCACACCCGCCTGTTGCCTTGTGGTTTTTGTGCCGTTATTCAACTGATTATAGCACTTATATCCGTAAATCAACTCGCCGTTTCTGTTCTTCCGCCACTTATTCCTGCGCATACGATAACCGCAACGGCAGCGGAGTTTTTTCGTCCAGACGTCGTCGCTTGTATGAACGCCTGTCAGATGGCTCTTTTCCCCGTTTTCCGTAAGAATTTTATTGCGACGGACGCGCTGTTCCCGTATCTGACGGCATCTGTCCCACTGTTCCTCGCTTATAATCGGCTCGAAATCGCCTTTCACATACAGATAGGTATCTTCGTCGCGGTTTCTTATGATTTTCTGGTCGAGGAAATTGTTTCTGCGCGATTTCAGATATGCGGGATACCCCTTATAGGTCGAATTATGCAATATCCGCGCTATCTTGCAGTTTTCCCAGCGCACCAACCCGGAACTGTCCTTGCGTTTCAGGCGTATCAGTTCGTTGCGTATCTGCGACATCCCCTTGCCCGCAGAATACATATCGTAAATCATACGCACCGTTTCCGCCTGTTCGGGATTGATGACATAAGTTCCTTTCGCTTTATCGCGGTCATATCCGAGAATATTTCCGTTTCCGAACAATACGCCCTTGTCTCGGCTTATTTTCTGTCCCGCGCGGACGCGTTCGGAAATTTTACGGCTCTCTTCCTGCGCCAAAGTCGCCATAATCGTAAGCCGTAGTTCACCGTCTCCGTCCATCGTCCGGATATTGTCTTCCACAAAATACACTTCCACGCCGTAGTTTTTCAACTCACGCGTAACGACGAGCGTATCCACCGTATTTCTTGCAAAACGGCATACTTCACGCGTTACGATCAGGTCGAATTTCTTTTGTTTCGCATCCTGCACCATTTGCAGAAACGCAGGTCTTTTCTTCGCCTGCGTGCCCGTGATGCCTTCGTCGATATACTTTTTTAAAATGTACCAATTCGGATTTTTCGCCGCTATATCATCATACCACTGTATTTGATTCTCTAATGCAGCCAATTGTGCTTCATGTTCCGTACTTACCCTTCCGTAAAATACAACTTTCCGCTGTCTTTTACGGTCGAAGTTTACGTCTGTCGGCATTACCATACCGTTTTCAATCATATTGAATCACCGCCTTTTTCGTCTTTCTTTTGTCTATCACGTTCCCCTTGTAACGGGCGCGCTCTTTCTCGACCTTTGCATATTCGCTTTCGTCAATCAATCCGTTATTCCGCATAATTTCAAGCATTCTGAAAGCGATAACGGTATTGAATACGTCGGTATTCAACTGCGAAGAATCGAATTCCGCTCCCGCTTCGGGGAATTTTTGTTGTTTGCCTTTTTCTTCTCTCTCTAATTGTTTTAATTTCTGCTCGTTCAAGTCTCCTTAAAATTTTTGTGTTTTATATAGGTTGCGCCGCCCGGGATTTCTGTCTGCATTTACACTTTTATTTATTATTTTTTTCGACTACTCTCCGTAGCGGCGCCGTAATTATTTTCCCTGCCGTACTTTTAACGGAAAGAAAAGTACAGTTCTCCTATCACACAATATCTCCTTATTGATTCCCGATATCACGGGTTGGATAAGCCACAATCAATTATGTGTTCCGTTGTTTTCGGACTTCATTATTTCGTATGCCGTTCGGATAAAGTCCACTTTTGTCATATTACGTTCTTTCAGAAACGCATTGATTTCGTCGAACAAATCGCGCGGAATCATCGTTCCGAAATTTCCGCTTGTCTGCTTGCGCTTATCTTTGTTGCGTTCCTCGTAACTTCTTCTTGCCGCTCTGCGCGGCGTTGTTTCTTTCTTTTCCATAAAAACCTCCATTAGCCTTGTGAAGTGATGGCGCAAATCAACGCACCTATGACGTTCATTACGAAATGCCCTGCAATAAGCACGCCTGCCAACGCAAATCCGCCGATAGTTCCGACTACTTTTAGCACTTTCATTTTGATACCTCCGTTATTTTACATAAACAATTTCGTTTAAGATTTCTTCTTCGATAAGCCTTTGCATTTCGGTTTCCCTTTTCAGGTTTTCCATAAAATCCTCCGACTTTTTGAAACGCTCTTCTTTCGAGAACTTTTCATACATCGTTTCGTACAGTTCGTCGGCGGCTTTATCTACGCCGTACAGGTATTCGGGAAGATTCGCAATCGTCCAATCGATTCCCTTATCCTCCAAATACTGTTTAGCAAGCGTTCCGTACTTACCGTAAACTTGCTTTTCAGGTTTAACGGTTGTCTGATAAACCTTGATTTCCGCTACGGTCAATCCCTCGCCCGCTTCCGCTTTTCGCATTACTTTTGCTTTGTTCATAGTTCCACCTCCGATTTTCTTTCGTCGTATCAATACGATAGCATCCGAATCTGTATTTGTCAAGCTGTTTTCGCAAGAAAAAACAGAAAATTTTTTATGGCTCGAATGTAAAAGTTTGTTTTCGTTATTTTTTCGGTTTTAATTAAATGTCGTTTTACCCTCCTTTCCGAGATTTGCCCTAAAATGTAGGGCAATCCTCATCTGCTGTTATAATAATTGTTCTACGCCGCGGCTTCGCGCTCTTCCTTTTCTTTTTCTTCCTTCATTTCGCGTTCTATCTCCCGCAAACGGTTTGAATAGGCTTGCGTTTCGGGTATAAACAAATCGAAAACCGAACCGAAAAAGTTAGAAAGTTCCCTGCCGATTTTATTATCTGACACGGCGATATGGCGTTTAATCGACTTATCGTTGGCTTTTCTCTTTTTCGTCCGGTTGCACTTATAAGTGTTTTCTTGTATGTACTTCACCTTTTTAAGAACGATATTCCCGAGCCGCCTGCGATAATCCCATTCCAGCCTGTCTATCGTCCGGATATGTTTCAGCCCGAAAATTTCTGAAGCGTTCGTCATTTCCTCTTTGAAAACGCCGTCGTCTTTTATTCTTTTGGCGTAATACTTCCCCATAATGCTTTTCAGCGCGGTTTCTTTTCGCATAAGTTCCGCCCTGAACGCACTGTCGGCGGCGCACACGTCCTCGTCCACCATAGCAACCGCTTCCACAATTTCGTCAATCTCACGGCGATACATAGCCATATCTTTTTTGCCGTATTGAAACGAAGCCGTCGGCGGAATTTTTTCCGCAAGTTCTTTCATTTTCTTTGTCGCCACGTCGCGGCACAGCGCTTCCGAAAAATCTTTCCGTTTATATAACGCGCTCCGCGCTTCGTCCGAACGTTTTTTCAAATCGTCGTCTATCGTGTAAGAAGTCAGCCGCTCCACCATATTGTCTATGGCTTTTATCGGAACTTTGCCCTTGCTTCGGTATTTATATCCGGCGGCGCGCTTGTTTTTCAGCCACGGACGCTTTTCGTAAAACTCGAAATGAAAGTGCAGATGCGACGGTCTGTCCAGATGTAAAGCGCATATCAGATCGACTTCTCGCGGATCCAGCCCCATATTGCGAAAGAACTCGTTGAACGTTTTCCGTATCAGCGCGATACACTTTTCTGGCGTATCGATCTTTCCGGAATTTTCTTCGTCGAACGATACGAACCCGCTCCAGATGTTGCCTTTGTTTTCTTTCAGCCGTCGTTTCATTTCTTTTAATTCGTCCTTGCTTATCATTCCGTCGCCGTTGAACACGCCCGTGGATTTTTGCAGATAATCGAGCATCGTGAATTTTTTGGATTCGTTTCCCATCAGTTTCCCTTCGGTGGTCATATACCTGAGATAATTCGTATCGCCCGTAAAATCGTAATACGCGCGTTTTCCCGCGTGGGCTTTTATCTCTTCTTCGGTCGAACCCTTTTTCAGTTTATACGGCGTATATGCCACGTTGAATATTACCGGCGTTCCGGACAAAATTTTCCTCCTTTTCACTTGTATTCTTGCTCTCGAAAACGAAAGGCGGCTGTGCCGCTTTCCGTAACACAAAATGCGGCGAAGACTGCATTTTCTTAACCTGCTGGTAAAATATAGTTGAATTGCAACATAAATATTTCATATTGATTTTCCTGATTAAATGTTTGTGTTATAATTTTCATGTGAATAGAGGTCGTAGCTATCCTGCTTAAGACTTTAGATCTTCCAGCGAAGAGTTACGACTCTTTCTCTACGTGATTGTGCGAATAAGCTGGATGACAGTTTTTGTCCCTTTTCCTAACCAGTCTGTACCGGCGTAGTCTTAGAGGATTCTCTGTTCACCTATTCTTTACCTCGGAGGTATTTTATGTTCTTTATCGGTATCGACGTTGCGAAACGTTCCCACCAAGCTGCCGTTACGGATATTTCCGGTAACGTCATCGTAAAGCCGTTCAACTTCAAAAACTCTTCGGACGGTTTTACGAAATTTCTATCCGCTGTCGAATCTAACGCTATCGAAAAAAACGATTGCATCATCGGTCTGGAATCCACAGGGCACTACTGGTATCCATTGTATTTCTTCCTTATCGAAAACGGTTTTGACGTTAAGGTGTTCAATCCAATCCAGACTGCCGCTTTCCGGGAAATTACCATTCGTAAGGTTAAAAACGACAATCTCGACAGCCTTCTCATTGCGGATTTTACAAGGTTCGGCAGGTATTCCGAAACTTATATCCCCGATGAAAATATGCTTGCTCTCAAAAATCTGACGCGTTTCCGTTTGTCTATCAGCGATATTTGCGGTAGCCTTAAGAAGAAGGTCATTGCGATACTCGATCAGGTTTTTCCCGAATATACCGGCGTTTTTTCGGACGTTTTCGGTAAAACCAGCAAGCAACTGCTCGAACAATTTTCTACACCCGACGAATTTATGGATATTTCCACCACTAAATTGACTAATCTATTGCTCAAAGTCAGTCGTGGTCGTAATGGAAGAGAAAAAGCCGAATTGATTAAAACCGCCGCACAATCTTCCATCGGTATTTCTTATGCCCTCGACGCGTTCTCCTTCGAACTTAAACAATTGCTTGCTCAGATAGAGTTCATGGAAAACCAACTTTCGGATGTTGACGCGGAAATGGAAAAACTTCTTTCTCAGTCCGAATACGGAATTATTACCACTATAAGCGGAATCGGTCCGATGCTCGGAAGTGTTATTGTCAGCGAAATCGGAGACATTAATCGTTTTGAAAACTCCTCTAAACTCGTAGCCTATGCCGGATTAGACGCTTCGGTAAAACAATCGGGCGAGTTCAATTCCTCGAAAAACAAAATATCTAAGCGCGGATCTCCGTATTTGCGCAGAGCTTTATGGATGGCAGCTTTTATGTCTTTACAGTGCGATCCGGCTCTTTATGATTACTATTCCAGATTACGGGCAAGGGGGAAAACCCATCGCTGCGCTACGACCGCCGTCGCAAGAAAACTCTGCATTATCGTCTGGGCAATCATGAAATCTAAAAAACCTTATTCACCGGTCTTAAAAAACTAATCCCGTTTTTATTCGTTAATCTTTCAGCCGTTTCTTACAAAACGGCTCTTTGTCGTAGAGTTTTTTACTCTAAAAAATTTTTATCTTTTCTGCGTGTTTTCGCTTGACTTTTAATAGCTGGTCTTCGGTTTTACCGTGTTTTGCTCCGTTTTTGCTTCACGGTTTGCTCCGTTCTTTTTATCACCATGCATTGTTCATTATCTCCTCTTTATGCATCAGAATCCGATACAGGCTGTCGCAATCTTTATAGTCGCTTTTCTCCAGCCCACAATCCAGTTTCATCCAGTTTACTCCGTCCAGCAAATGCATTCCCGAAGCATATAAATCGTTTTTTATCTTCGGATTTTCCGCCATGAAATCATCGAACGAAACATATTGATTTTTCTTTTCGGTTGCCTTTGAAATCTCTTTATCCGATACCTTTACGCGCGTTGTCGCGCCGCCTTTACTGCCCGACGATTTTCTTTTCCGGGATAATTCCAGTTTCTTTTTCGCGAACGAAAAATACATATCGACAGGCGGTTTCAATTTCCGTTCCGTCCCGTAAAACATATACTCGCAGATTGCCTTTATATATTGTCCGCTCTCCGCTTCGGTCATCAGTTTGATTGCCTTGTAGTATGTCTCCATAAACATAAAATGCGGCATCTTTTCATTGAGATTTTTAGGTTTTCGTCCGCTTTCTTCTATTCGTTTAACCTCTTCGAGAACGTCCTTGATATTGCTCCAGAAAAAGTTTTCCCTGTCGTCCTGCGGCTCCGAGACCTCTTCGTTTGTCAACATAAACCTGCAGATGTTTTTCGCCATTCTTCCCGCCGCCTCGTCGGGAAGTCCTTTCAATGCCTCGTAATACAAATCGTAAAACGTAAATTGTTTTAATCTTTTTTCTTCCATTTGCCCTCCTCGTTTTTTCATTTTCTGTGTTGTTTTTTCGCCCGTTCACGGCGGACGATACCGATTGTAATTTTTCATTTATCGCTCCTTTCTTAAGAGTAAAAAATTGTCGGAACTTCTCCCGACAATCGCATACAAAAAGGAAGTCAGACTTTTATCCGGCTTCCTGTTCGTTTTTATGTAATTGTGTATTTTTACGTTTTTAATCTTTTTCCTCGTCGTTGTCCGTTTTCACTTCAAGCGCAGGCTTGTCGCTTGCATTGAGCGGAGAAATTATCGATTGTCCCAACTGACTTTCAATATCCGTTCTTGTATTTTTTGCTACTTTTCCGCCACGTTTTGCAATTGTCTTGCTTTCTTCAAACGTATTGGGCTGTTCCCGTTTCGATATCGCCGTCGTCGTAACCTCCGCAAGCATATTCAGAACGAGTTCGATATTCGTCATATTATCGCGCAGATTTTCTTTTTTCAGCCCTTTGAGTTCTTTATATTCTTTAACGGATAAGCCGCTCCACGCTTTCGTCATTTCGTTCGTTAAAATCGCGTAATCTTTTTCCTGCTCTATTCCGCGTGCTTTCCACTCGTCGGTCAGTTCTTTACGCATTTCTATCGTTTGAAGCCGCTGATTGATCCAACCTTCCGTATAGCCTTTGGCACGGTAAAAATCCGCGCCGCGAAGTATCGCCTTTTCGGGATCGGCTATTTCGTCAAGCCGCTCGCTTCCAACCTGCGCCAGCCACATTTTGAACGGCTCTGCTTTCGGCGACGGAATCGACTGCACAAGCCGCAAAACGCCTTTCGTATCAAGGCAATCGGTCTTGTAGTATTTTCCATCGGATGCCTGCATTTTCAGTCCGTGACAATTTGTCACGACCTCGCTTCCTTCATTTTTTAAGCGCTGTTTCAGTTTACGCCAGTATGCGCCCGGATCTTTACTTGCCGAATCCGCCAGAACGTTGCATACGTCTACGACGGAAAAATACCATTCTTCTTCGTCGGCGTTCCATAAAGTCCGCACCTGCTTATTTTCAAACACTTTAATTTTGTTTTGCATGTTAATGTTCCTCCTGACTGCAAAAAAATTTTACACCTATCAAGCGAATAAAACGCCGAAAATATTCCAAAACACAAAAAATTTTTTAAATTATTTTTTCTTGCGGAATTTTCACTTCGATATCCGCTCCCGTCAATACGGCAATTATTTTTTCTTTACACTCAATCGTGGTCGTCGGAAGGCGTAAAATTTTAATTCCCGCCGCCGTCAGCAGACGGTCTTTTCTCTTGTCGCGCGCGGCCTGCACATCTTCCTTATGTTGGCTTCCATCAACCTCTACCACCATTTCGATTTCCTTGTTCAATTTATTGTATATAAGAAAATCGCAATGAGTATTTATATTGGAAACAAATTTTATATCTTCCGCATCGCTGAGCGAAGCGGTTTTTATAACGTATTTCAAAGGATAATTGAATTTGTACCCGAGCGTTCCGTATTCCCCGCTTCGGCAAATCTCATCTATCACCGTCGCAATTATATTTTCGCTTGCAAAAGAAGATATATTCAAAAGTTCTTTCTTCGTTTTTTCAAGTATAGGCGCGTAATCGTCATACATCAGGTCAAACACGGAAAATACATTGGTCTTCAATTTTTTCGTTTCACTACAATAATATTCGTAATATTTGGATAAATCTCTCAGTATAGAACCTTCCTGCCCGAGAACTTCTTCGCTCGCAAGAATATACAGTCTTTTTTTCGCCCGCGATATTGCGACGTTTATAAGATTAGGATTGTTCAAAAAGTCAACCTGTTCTTCGTCCTCATAAAATTTAATTTTATTAGCGACCGTAGACAATATAATATAATCCTTCTCTTTTCCTTGAAATTTATGTATTGTATCGATTACATAGCCGCTATCGCCGAATCGTTCGTTTAATAAAGCAATCTGGTTATTATACGGCGCAATAATTCCGGTTTTATCCGCGGGTAACTCTTTTATAATCTCTTTTTCGATAATATCGACTTCCCTCTCGTTGGACCTGTTCCGCTCAAAGTGAGAGCCGTGAGTAATAATCGTTACGCCGTTCCTTTCGATATGAGGTGTGCGAATTACCAGCTCGCCGTTGTAGAATCTTTTATTGCAAAAACCTATAATCTGAGGATCGCACCTATAATGTTCGTTCAACAACGTCGAAATGATCTTTTTCTCTTTCTTCAACACACAATGTAATACACTGTTTTTAGCGTAATCAAAGTATTCAGGTAACTTGTATTCAGCAAAAATGTTGTTTAACGTAGTAAGTAATTGAGATTTTACAACATGCGGCAACTGTTTTTCGTCGCCTACGAGGACAACCCTTTTCGCCACAGAAAAGGCTATTACTGCACTGATCAGATCTACCTGGCTCGATTCGTCTATAATCACGCAGTCATACAGAAAATTATCACCGGTGCAACTCCTTAATGCGTGAGTTGTGCTATACACGATGGGATACCTTTTTATAAAATCGTTAAAATGAAATTTATAATCTTTTATCGAAAATGTCTGTTCACAAAAGCTTTCGTATCTTTCCCGTAAACAGGACAAAAAGATCTTCATGGATAAATCTTTTTGTGCTTTAAGCAGTTCGCTTAAATTGTTTGTATCGACAAATTCTTGTTTTTTCTCCTTTTCGTCGTTAAGTTCCGAAATCTTGACGTCATAGTATTTATTTTTCAGATACTCTGTGGAATCTTCTCTGTTTTTTGCAATTTCCTTTACTTTTATTATACCGAATCTGAATAAAAATCGCACTCTGTTAAAAAAGCTCGTTATCTTGTTTTCGGGCAATGTTTCAAGAACAGACGCCAGTTCCAAAAGTTTTGCGCCGGTATATTTTTTCTTTGTCAACTCTTGCGGAACGATTCTATTTTTTATACGATATTCGGCATCGTTTATTTCTTTTTCCACTTCATACTCGGAGACAGATTGAACGATTCTTGCAATATCCAAACTATATTTCAGATAAGTTTCCGCACCCTCGCTTGCTTCTTTTAATAAACGTTCGCTATTCGTTTTATCGATTTTCTCAATCTGTCTGACATTCTCATGTGGCGATTCGAAAAACTTTTTTACGTTTTCCGAATTCCCTAAAAAAGCGTTTAAATAACCAAAGCCGGTCGATTCAAATTTATCTTTAACGTTTCTCGTAGCTTCGTTATTCCCCGAAACAACGGCAACACTGCCGCCCCTCGCAACGTAATTCGCCACGATGTTGCGAATCGTTTCTGTTTTTCCCGTCCCGGGAGGACCTTGTATTACGGACAAATCCTCTTCCAAAGCCCTTTTCACCGCAACCCGCTGAGATGAATTCGTATCGAACGGAAAAATTATTATCTTCTTATTATCTCGCCTGCCAAGTTTTCCTTGCAAAAATTTTCCAAGAACGGAATCATCTAAGACAGTTAATTTTTCTAACTGCTTCAGTAAAAAATTTTGTCCGTCTTCCGTCGGCGTTAATACCGCAACTGCCTTCAAATACTCTATAAAATTTTTTATTTCTCTCGTTTCGGTAATATCGCTGACGATTTTTATGCGATTTTTCTCGACTAACTTTGTATACCCCGAACTGTAATATAATTTAAAGTAAGAATTAAACTGTATTACTTCGCGCAAACCGTATACCGGTACTTTATCGCAAAAAATTATTTTCCCGACTATATTCACAGTCAGCGGTTTATTTATAATCCTGAGGTCATCCCAACTTTTCCAATAGAAAATATCATTGCCCGAATATTTAATTCTGCAAGCATTTCCGCTACCGTCAAACCATTGAACGCGTTTCGTAATATCTTCCCATTCTTCCGTTTTCGGATTAAATTGAATAATCAGTATTTGCCTTTCGTCAATATTCATCGTTATCCCCTGATGTGTAAAATTACTTAATTATTTAAACGATATTTTTCCAATAACGGTAATAGCCATTCTATTATCCATTTCTTCGTTTTATCGAAGCCGGCATCATAATAAACGGCACCTACAATCGCTTCAATATACGGGTCGTGTTTTTTATTTACAACCTGTTTATGTTTCGGCGGATTATCAGACTGAAAATATTCATTATTATAGGCATATTCTATTAATTTTTTGTCTGTCATTATTTTACGAAAACTTTTATTATTTTCAAGTTCACTCTTTCTTGTAGTGATTTCACCTTTTCTTGTTACCCCGCCTTTATAAAGAAAATCAGAAATAACGGCTTTTAGAACGGCGTCGCCAACTATCGCCAATCCTTCATTCGTATATTCTTTATGATTTTTGCCAACATTACGAACTTCGATTTTTTCTGATTTCATTGCCGCTGAAAGCCAATTGATATCACTAAATTGATATCCTATCTTTTCTTGCAGTTCCGTCATTTTTAAACGTATTTTTTCGTTATCCATAGTTTTCCCTTGTGTTTTTATTTTTTCTTGCGGAATTCCGGGTTGGAAAATTCAGGTGTCGGACCGTCTCCGAATATATCTCTAAGTTGTTCTTCTATCGGGCGCGCGTCATTTTCGTCCGCCACAACTATATTCTGATATTTCCGTCTGTAATCTTTGTAACGTTTCCCGCGCTTTTCCGCTTCTTTCGGTATAAATCGCTCGCTAACAAACTCTTCCGTCGTCATATCGAGCCGCTTGCAGATTTCTTCCGCTTTCTGAAAAATCTTCTCGAAATTCGTTCCCGCGGGCTTCTGCGGAAAAGTTTTCTTACGGTTTTCCACCTCTTCGCAAAGCGCAAGATACAGCCATTGCAGTTCTTCGATTTGCCCGTCGAAAATTTCGTAATACATATAACGGCTGTGATACGGCAACTCGTTCATTCTGTTCCCGAATTCGGTTTGGTCGGTTACTTTATCGAATGGACGAATTATGAGATACGACAGACCGAATTTATAAAATTCGCGATAACTGTAAAACCAACTGGCAATATCCGTCTGCTCCTCAACGGGCAGCAGATACAAAAACATATCCCACAAAATATCTTCGTCGTCATCCGTACGGAATTTATGCAAAAATTTCTCCCACTGGGCGTTCGCGCGTTCCTCGTCGGTTTTGTTTTCCTGCAATGCGTCGCCGATTTTCATCAACCGTTTTGCGACGTAACCTTGCGTTTTTCCGAGTTCTTCCGCAATTTCCGCCTGTCTGAACCCGCCCTCATAATACATTTGGTAAATCGTCCGGTCGTCAGTCGAAAACGCGGCTACTTTTTTATCAATATCGCACTGCTTGTGAATTTTATAGGTAAAGTCCGCGCCGGAAACATCGTCGTCATCCGGATCTTCATCCGAGGCTTGTCCGAAATCGTCCTTTTCTATATCGATTTTTTTATAACCGTTGGTATTTGCGGACTTTTTGAACGTCGTTTTATGGTCATGTTCACGGCGTTCGAGATTATAATACTCCCTGTCCATCTCCACAAGTTTATCGAACTGCTCTTCGGAAAGCGCAACCGACGTCAGTTTTTTGCGGTCGTAAAAATAATACAGAAACTTCCCGTTTTCCTCCGCCGCGCGCTTCTCTTTATTCAGTTTATATGCATGTACTTCATACATATTAAGCCTCACATAAAATATCTAAAATCATAAGCCTTATTGTAAATCGCTTCATTTTGTTTAGACATCCTTGATAAAACTTTTGCAAAATCTAAGGTAACAGGTAATACCTTGTATAAGCTATCTCCACTATTCCAATTCATTTTTGTTAACATTAATATTTCTTTAGCTAGAATATCTCCAGATGAATTGCCATAATATCGTTTTACTACAAGCGGAGTTGGAATTCCTCTCCCATTCTTATAATAATGCCCAGAGCCTAATTCTGAGTTGCTTAAACATCCATGTGTCCACAGTAAAAAAGAATCCTCACTTATATGTATAACAGTCCCTCTATCTAATGGATAGCTCTCTGCCCCCGAATCATAATCCAGACCATACTTTATTCCTTTCCAATGATTAAATTCTTGAATTTGAATTAATTCTATGTTTGCTATTCCCTCAAAAGCTTGTGCAAAGCCCAATATTTCCTCTCGCATAAACGGGGTTGTTTTATGAATAACTATTCTATCCAATTGTGCTGTCGGATTGCAACGATAATACTCTTCCCGTAAAGCACTCATCATACATCTTGCTTCTTCTTGCCCCATATAAGGATTATTTTTACCAGCGAAAATAGGAGCTTCAAGCTTTCTTAATAGCATTCTCATTCCTGTTCCAGTTGAATCAAATAATTGACTGCAACCTATGCAGATCTTTTTTTCTTTTGAAACCGCATAACTAATTCCAATATAAGCCGTACTATCGTTTATTGCCTGTGGATGCCACAAAACACCCATTGACGCCTTCGCATACAAAGCGGTCGACAGTCCCCATAAAACCTTACATTTATCAGTAGCTCTTACAGATTTTTCTTCAATGAACTGTAAAGTCACCTTTTTATCGGTCGCATATAATTTCAACGCATCATGCAAATCAAAATCTAAAGAAATAGATTCTGCCGTCCTGAATTTTTTAAATGCATTAGGAATATAGATTATTAAAATATCAAATTCCCCGCGATTTAAAGCAAATTTATCAATTTCTCGTTTAAGAAAATTTACAAAATCTTTTGCTGTAAGTTTATATACATCATCTTGATTATATTGCACGCAAGCATTTGTATCACTTTTTATTGGCACAGTTAATGCTCTTTTATAAATTTCCAGAAACCCCTCATAATTAGGTAAAAATTTATCTTTACTATTATTCTGCACTTTAGAGCTCAGCAAGTTTAAATGAAGTAATAAATCATCTACCGCTTTATCTGGCACTATAACACCTAACCTAATAGGCGGTCTATTAGGTATATTGCGAGAGAAAGATTGATCTATAGGGCCGTATTTTATTAGTCCCCTTAATTGATTAATAGCCCGCATCTTTTTATCATCGTTTGAAAAAAGCATAAATGGTTCATCTATACTAAAAGCATCAAATTTATCCCATTGCGGCGCTCGTTTTACCCCACCGCAACTTACGGCCGGCACGTTAAATCTAATAGTAAAACCATTATAATTAAAAGATAACTCCTTATTTGTTATTAACCATGCTTGCCATCTCCTCAGTTTTTCATCGTACTGTTTATTATATACATTAGATTTATAATTGAGTTGTTTTTGATATGTGAATTTATCTGGTACAACGCCATTTAGGTTCGTTATATGCGTTGTGGGACATACATTTAAGTAATATTTATCCTCAATAAACTCCAAGCAAATATCTATTGCATCATAATAGATAAATCCGCGCTCCACAATACAAGAAGAAAAATCATAAAACTTTGACTTTTTATACCTTGTTAATCCACGCTGTTCTAAAGCTTTACCAATTAAATCATAAAGCATCCCAGTATATACAGAATCATTCCTATATAAAACTTTAGACCCCACTTCTTGCAATATTATTTCGGAATTTATGTGACCTTTAAACTGTTCTTTAAGTTGTTCCGTCGTAGCAAAGCTATATACGCATCCATTGAACAGCGACGCGATAAGATCTCCTCTATTTTGTTTTAATGTTGCCCAATCTTTTATATCTGTTTCAAAAACATTACATAATGGATACTCATCAGCTTTAAATGTATTTAATTTTATAAATTTTTTATTTTTATTGAGATTAAATAATAATTTTCTACTTTGTTCTCTTACCAAAACTTGTTTATCAATTAAATCAATTTTATTTTCCAAGGCATAATACACATCAAGCATAAATAAATCAAAGTTTTCTATTTCTATAATTGAAGAAGTTTTGCCTTGGGAATTTAATTTATCAATAATATTCAACACTCTACTCGAGACCGATTTTCCTTTCATTGTTGTCCAAAACAACCCTTTTGACAAAAATCGTGGTTCGCTCAAATGCTGTTCTATTGTACTCATAACAGACTCGTCCGATCCTGAATATCCAATTACCAACAAGCCTTTGCCAAGTAATTTTGATACAAATTGATGTCCTATTTTATCTTCCAGCTCTTTTAGCTCTTCTGTTGTGTTTTGCAATTTATCGTATCTATAATCACCATGTAATTTAAATATACAACTGTATTTAGGATTCAAATCGGCAAACGAATTTTGATTTGCAGAACTGCATACATTAAATGGATATGTCCCATCTATTTGACGAATAGCAACTTCTAATAGTTCATCAAAATTTGTTGTCCATATATTATTAACTTTGGAACAAATTACAAGATTAGCAAGGCTAAGATATCCTATTGACGGTGTTTTTCTTACAACCTGTGAATCAATAAAATTCTTACGAGCTTCTCTTGAACTAAAACACTTTTCGAAATAGAAAGAATACTCTTCAGGACTACCCTGTTTGGGATACCCTTCATGAGAATCAAAATAATCTTGCAATATCTTTTTATTTGTTTCGGAATTCAGATCTTTAAATTTATCTTGGCGAATTCCATTTTCAATACAATATATTTCTCTTTTGAAATACCATACTAAAACTGCACCCGTAGCTATCCCTGAACTAAATGACGCTCCAGCTCCAAGAAATACATCAATTGCCCCATTAGTAAAAAACTTAAAATTTCTTATAAATTGTTTTTCATCCATTTTATGATTCATTATTTTCCTCCTTTTTGTTGTAACAATTACCCTTAATTACTAATCGCTTTCAACCTTACTCCCTTTCTTTTTTTAATAGGTTCAGAACACAACATCCATGCTTAGATAATCAGTTTACAAATGCTTTTTAGTCCGCATTTATTGTAGTATTTTTTTAGGCAACAATCGTTATTTTAAATCTCTTCTATCCCTAAGTTTTTCAAATACCGATATGTGCCGTCATAATATTCCGGCAAGCGGGTACTATCTTCCCAAAAGCCATTCGGATTTTTATGAGCGTTCCCCTCTGGAACACATATTATCATTCCCACTCTCGCTCTTGTAAGAAGCACACGATATGCATTTAACATATATTTTATCAAATCTTGTTTACTTTCGGTATTTGCAGTTTGCTCAACCCATTTCGTTTGTCCGTTAAATCTGTAAAAACGCCACTGGCCTTTATCATATCGCATATCTGCATCCCAAAGTATACATGTATAATCAAGCTCCAAACCCTGCACCTGTATTTCTGTAGCAGCGTCTTCAAGATAATTTGATGATCTTGTATCCACCTTATCTTCCAAAAACCAATGCACCGCATTTTCATCTCCGGAAGGTAACACATGTATTCCCAAAGGCTTATATCTTGCAGACTCTTTTGTTATTAAAACACCTGTCCTTTCCGTACCTCGAACTTTCTCATGAAGCCACCTTTTTGCTTTTTCCATATCACGTGTAAGCACAATCGGGTATTTATTTTTAATTTCTGCATAAATTTCAGAAGCGTTCTCGTCAAATGACAAAAGTGCATGCACAAATGCAGATAATTTTTCCGCTCTAAACGACCTAAGTGAAACACTTAAATGTAAATCATCAGAATAAACAACTCTTTTATTATCTTTTAATAATTCGTTAACTCTACCCTCAGCATATTCTGCTTCCGTCAATTTTGGCGAAATATATACATCCCAATTTGTAAATTTCTCATTAAGTGCCTTTATCCATTCGGTAATGCCAGCTTCTCCCGTATTGATTTCCTGCCCACCGCCAACAAGACAAACAATCGTGGCCCAATCTTCTCTTTGATCTAATGACCAGATTAAAAAGGCGGCTTCAGACATAGGAAAGTTAGGAACTTTCAGTTTATTGCCATAAGTCCCTCCTCGTTTCAAATATTCAGCAAGTCTCTTATGCGTCCAGGCACGTTGCGCCTCGTCAAATATAGCAACATGTTCAACTTCGCCAAACCCAGATTCTTTCAATTTAACAGCTTTATCCGGATCAATTTCAAGAATTCCATTTTCAACAGGATTCTTGATTTTTGCCAGCATATTATCACGGTATCGGTGAATCATTTGTATGGATTTGCTAACCTCACGACGTGAATCCGTTAATTTCTTTTTTTCTCCCCTAATGTTACATTTTTTATAATTGTCCTGTGCAAGAGCTTCATTTAATACCGCAACTAAAGGCCCATTCCCCGATAAATATACGGCTCCTTCATTTTCTACAGGTGTATCACTCCCTTGATAGGTTTGCTTTATTGCAACATCCAAACCCACCAAGGTTTTGCCCGCGCCGGGAACACCGGTTACAAAACATATACTTTTTCTTCCATTTAACTTACTATTTTTTATTACCTGTAATATGTAAGAAATTGTTTTATCTGTAGAAACCTTGTCCGCTTCATGGCGAGTGATACTTTCAACCGAATGATTTTCATATAAAGATTTAGCCGCTTCGATAATCGTTGGTGTAGGCGCATACGGACTAATTATCCAGTTTGGATTCACAGGAGTCTCACTCGGAAACTTATTTAATACTTTTTGTATCAAAGCTCCTACGCCAAAAGAACCAGATACAAGCGGATTTACAACCCTGTCATCATAAACCGACATTTGAATGTTTGTAGAACAATTTTTATAGTTAGTTGCAATTAAAATCGGAACAATAACTCTATCTTGGCTATAAAAATGAAAGTTTTTCAAATCAAGCGCGTAATCCAGAACCTGATCGATGTCAGCCTCTAAAATATTTGATTGATTTACCTTAAATTCAAGGCAAAATACAATACCTCTATACAATAAAACCACATCTATTCTCTTACCCAAGCGCGGAATATCATATTCAAATATAATATCGCCATTTTTATCAGATAATCCAGATAAAACTTCCTTCATGATGGTAATTTCAGCTTTCCACGCTTCTCTTGTTGTTGTAAGCGCTTCACCATGATAATTATCACATAATTGTCCGAACACAAAATTATCTTCCGTATTCAAAAATTTTTCAAATTTGTTATTATATAAACAGCGGTTCATTTTATCCCTCTTTCTAATCCAGTTATTAAATACTTCTATTTTATCATACAAAACATGACAACTACGGTCATAATTAAAATATTTTTCTTGAGTTTTGCAATTATTTTTCATCGTCCACGATTTCGACGATATCGTCAAGCGTACAGCCAAGTGCCTTGCAGATTTTTATAAGCACGTCGGAATTTACCGAAACGCCGTCTTTTTTCATTTTTGCAAGCGTTGCGGGGCTTACCTTTGCGAGCGCGGCGAGTTCCTTGCTCTTCATCTCCCTGTCTATCAGTAATTTGAATAATTTTTTATAACTTGCTGCCATAATACACCTCATTGACTACTTTATTCGATTATAACATAAATAAAAATGCTTGCCGGCAAGGGCATTTTTATGATTGCTTTCAATCTCGCAGCCGCGCCGAAGGCGCGGGGGAAAGCGAAAGCTTTCGTTTTGCAGAATGCAAAACTCTGCGTTCATTATACCATATTCCGGTATGTTTTGCAATAGGTATTTGAAATAAATTCAAAGAAGTTTTAATTTCTTTCACTTTTTTCTATCGCTTATAATTTTGCTTTCGTCCAGTCCAAGCGATTTCAGCCACATTTCCTTTTCCGTCTGAATCACGGAATACATAACCTTATCGCTCTCGCAATAAGCCAACAAAAAATTGTAATTTTTCAATTTTGTCCTGATTTTATCGTCCGGATCATCAACCTGTATTTTCGGTCGGCGGTAATCGTTATACGAAGTCAGAAACACTTTCCAACTATACGCCGCAAGGTTTTGTTTCAAAGCGCGTTTGCAATACCTCCGCCAGCAAAGCCTGATTGACGAACGATGCTTAACCATCTGAAACTCTTCCCACTTAAAATCCGGAATCAGATACCCGTCTCCCGGTTTCGTCCTTTCCGGGAAAAGCAAATAAGCAAGTTCTTTTTCGCTCATTCCGTTCAGTTCGTCAAGCCCGATACCGATAGCGTTTACTCGTTGCAAAACGCGCCAGACCGTCATACGGGAACAATCGCAAAGCGTAGCGATCTGCGTGCGATTGTTTCCTTTTAAGTAATACTCTATAATCAATTTATATTTCGACATAAAATACCTCTCTTGTGTCGCCCTCTTTTACATACAACAGTATATATGGAAAAATGTAACATTTGAGGAACCACCCCATAATTTTAGCACATTTTCCGATTTTTGGCTGTCTTCAAAAGAGTAAAAAAACAGCCAGACTCAAGCGAGAATGGCTGTTTTTCTTAAAATTCAGTATTAAAATGCCGGAATTTAACCGTTTTCCGCCAAAAGCTTACGCCCTCGGATTACGGATGTTCGCCTGCGCAGCGGCCAATCTCGCGATGGGTACGCGGAACGGCGAGCAGGAAACATACGTCAAACCGATTTCGTGGCAGAATTCTACGGAAGAAGGATCGCCGCCATGTTCGCCGCAAATGCCGCAGGACATACCGGGACGCGTCTTTCTGCCCAGTTCCACCGCCATCTTCATCAGCTTGCCGACGCCCACGGTATCAAGGCGCGCAAACGGATCGGATTCGTAAATCTTGTTCGCATAGTACGCGGGCAGGAACTTGCCTGCGTCGTCGCGCGAGAAGCCGAACGTCATCTGCGTCAGATCGTTCGTACCGAAGCAGAAGAATTCCGCCTCTTTCGCAATCTCGTCCGCCGTCAGCGCCGCGCGGGGAATTTCAATCATCGTGCCTACTTCGTACTTCAGATCGGATTTCGCAGCCGCAATCAGCTCGTCCGCCGTCTTAACAACGATGTCTTTCACGAACTTCAGTTCTTTTACTTCGCCGGTAAGCGGAATCATGATTTCGGGAACGATGTTCCAGTCCGCATGTCTTGCCTTCACGGCCATCGCCGCCTTAATCACGGCTTTCGTCTGCATCACGGCGATTTCGGGATACGTTACCGTCAGACGGCAACCGCGGTGTCCCATCATCGGGTTGAATTCGTGCAGCGAATCGATGATTTCTTTAATCTGCTTCACGCTCTTGTTCTTCGCCTTCGCCAGTGCTTCGATATCGGCTTTTTCCGTAGGCACGAACTCGTGAAGCGGGGGATCGAGGAAACGGATGGTTACGGGATAACCGCCCAGCGCTTCGAACAACCCTTCGAAGTCCGCCTGCTGCATCGGTTCGATTTTCGCAAGCGCTTCTACTCTTTCTTCCACCGTGTCGGAGCAGATCATTTCGCGGAACGCGCCGATACGAGCGGGATCGAAGAACATATGCTCCGTGCGGCAAAGACCGATGCCCTGCGCGCCGAACGCCGCCGCCTGCTTCGCGTCCTTGGGGGTATCCGCGTTCGTACGAACGCCGAGCGCCTTGTACTTATCCGCAAGTTCCATAATGCGTCCGAAATAGCCGCTGTTGGGATCTGCGGGAACCGTCTTGATCAGTCTGCCGTAAATGTTACCGGTAGAGCCGTCCAGCGAAATCTCGTCGCCTTCGCGATAAATCTTGCCGGCAAGTTCGAAGTACTTCTCGTCCTCGTGCATCTTGATGTCGCCGCAACCGGAAACGCAGCACGTACCCATACCGCGGGCAACCACGGCAGCGTGCGACGTCTGACCGCCGCGCACCGTCAAAATACCCTGCGAATACTTCATGCCTTCGATATCTTCGGGCGAAGTTTCAAGGCGGACAAGAATCACCTTCTTCTTGTTCTTTCCTTCTTTCACCGCGTCCTCCGCCGTAAATACGATGGAGCCCGCCGCCGCGCCGGGAGAAGCCGCGATACCCTTGCCGATCACGTCGGTCTTGTCCGCCGCTTTCAAATCTTTCGCGTCGAACGTGGGGTGCAGCAGCATGTCGAGCGACTTCGCGTCGATCTGCATCAGCGCTTCCTGCTCGGTAATCATGCCCTCGTCGATGAGGTCGCACGCAATCTTGATAGCGGCAGCCGCCGTACGCTTGCCGTTACGCGTCTGAAGCATGTACAGTTTCTCGTTCTCCACGGTGAATTCCATATCCTGCATATCGCGGTAATGGTTTTCGAGAATCTTGCAAACTTCCTGGAACTGCTTGTACACTTCGGGGAATACTTCCGCCATCTTCGCGATGGGCATCGGGGTACGCACGCCGGCAACAACGTCCTCGCCCTGAGCGTTCGTTAAGAATTCGCCCATCAAGCCTTTTTCGCCGGTAGCGGGGTTACGCGTAAACGCAACGCCGGTGCCGCAGTTGTCGCCCATGTTGCCGAACGCCATCATCTGTACGTTTACGGCAGTGCCCCAGCTGTAAGGGATGTCGTGGTCCATACGATAGATGTTCGCACGGGGGTTGTCCCACGAACGGAACACGGCTTTGATAGCTTCGAACAGCTGTTCTTTCGGGTCGTTGGGGAATTCTTTGCCCAGCTGCTTCTTATATTCGGCTTTGAACTGGTTGGCAAGCGTTTTCAGATCTTCCGCGTCCAGCTCTACGTCCTGCGTAACGCCTTTCTTCTCTTTCATCTCGTCGATAAGTTTTTCGAAGTACTTCTTGCCTACTTCCATAACCACGTCGGAGAACATCTGAATAAATCTTCTGTAGCAGTCCCACGCCCAACGGGGGTTATTCGATTTCGTAGCGATAACGTTTACCACTTCTTCGTTCAAGCCGAGGTTTAAGATGGTGTCCATCATGCCGGGCATGGAAGCGCGCGCGCCGGAACGCACGGAAACGAGCAAAGGATTTTCCTTGTCGCCGAATTTCTTTCCGCAGATTTTTTCCATCTTGTCGATGTATTCCATAATCTCCGCCTGAATGTCGGGATTGATCTGTTTGCCGTCCTCGTAATACTGAGTGCAGGCTTCCGTAGAAATGGTGAAGCCTTGGGGAACAGGCAGACCGATGTTGGTCATTTCCGCAAGGTTCGCGCCCTTGCCGCCGAGCAGCTCGCGCATCTTCGCGTTGCCTTCGGTAAACAGATAGCAATACTTTTTAGCCATAAGTGATACTTCCTCCAAATGAAAATTCTTGATTTTTGGTACTTTGATGAATTTAAAACGGAAAATCCCGCCCGCACCGCAAAAAGCTCCGTACAGCGCCGAAAAAGCGCCCGGAAAGCGGTATAAACGCCACGCAAAAAGAAGCGGCAGGAAATCCGACCGATTCTTATTTTACTATAAAACGCAAAAAATATCAAGTCTTTATAAGGGCTATTTTTATTTTTTTTCGTAAAATTATCTTAATCTTTCGCGCCTGCCGCAAGGCGATGCAACAAGTCAATCTCCGCCTTCTTTAAGGCTTCCCCTTCGGGGCGGGCATCGCCCGTTTTGTAACGGATTGTTGCAATTCGTATGAAATTTAGAAAATCGCCTTTTTATAGCTTTCCCCTTGGGGGGAAAGTGTCGCCGAACGGCGACGAATGAGGGGCGCAGCATATTATGCGCAGCACATTTTTGATTTTCTGAATATTCCGGAAGGAATTTCTGAAAAATCAAGGGGCGCTTCAACTTCGAACTGTTGTTTGTAACTTCCCTATCTGTAAAAATTGAAGCCTTATTTCAAACCTTCCCCTTGGGGGGAAGGTGGACAAAGCAAAGCTTTGGACAAATGAAGAAAAGCTCGCTTTTCTTTTTTGTTTGAAAATTTACCTTACAAAAAATTTTCAAACAAAGGGGCGGTTACCTTTACGATAAATAGCTTTCAATCAAACGTGCACCCTTATTTCCTCGGCTTCCCCTTCGGGGAAGCTGTCCGCAAAGCGGACTGAAGAGGACACCCCCCATTTTCTCCGATTTTTCAAGAAAGAAATAAAAATTTTAAGAAAATTCCGTTTCCTCGGCATACGTCTGCCCGTAGAAACTTGCGCAAAAATTTTCTTTGTGTTATAATATTTTCGGCGGAACACCCCGGCACAGCAGATGCAATCTCCGCCCTGCAAAGCCGAAAAAACATTGTTCCGTAAAGGTATAATTTATGAAGAAAAAATTTTTAACTCCCGTAATCGCCACACTGGCATTGTCCTGCGCCACTTCCGTCTTTTCCGCTTGCGAAAAAACGGGCGGAGGAAACGCCCCGCAACAAAACGCGGAAATCCACGAAATTTACACTTCTTATGTAACCAACGCGGAAGGAAACGGAGAAACGCCCCTCTCGTACGAAGAATGGCTGGCTATCATCAAAGGCGAAAAGGGCGGCATAAGCGATAAAACGGACGGCGACAATACAGGCGCAACCGGAAAATCCGCCTACGAAATCTGGCTGGATAACGGACATACCGGCACCGAACAGGATTTTCTTAACTGGCTGAAAGCCGATGGCCGCGCCGACACAGACGATAAAACTCAGATTTTTGAGTTTTACCCGCTTGACGACGGCACTTACAGCGTATCCGTCGGCAAAGCAACACAAATGAACAACGTCAGCCTTCCCGCCGCGTATAAAGGTAAACCCGTAACCGCCATCAGCGAAAAAGGGTTTGATAAGTGCGAAAATCTTATAAGCATAACTCTCCCCGACACCATTACTTTCATCGGCAATTATGCGTTCAGAAGTTGCTATAAACTTACAAGCATTACGATGCCGGATAGCGTTACTTCTATCGGCAGTTACGCGTTCGAAAGTTGCCGCGGCCTTACAAGCATTACGATACCGAATTCCGTTACTTCTATCGGCAGTTCCGCGTTCCACTGTTGCAGCGGTCTTACAAGCATTACGATACCGAATTCCGTTACTTCTATCGGCATCGGTGCATTCAGCAATTGCAGCAGTCTTACAAGCATAACAATACCAAATAGCGTAACCTCTATCGGCGAGCAGGCGTTCTTTGTTTGCAGCAGTCTTAAAAGCGTAACGATACCGAATAGCGTTACTTCTATCGGCAGTGATGCGTTCTTCTCTTGCCGCATGCTTACGACCATAACAATCCCGAACAGCGTTACTTCTATCAAAAATTCTGCCTTTTCTTATTGCGACAATCTTACAAGCGTCTATTATAAAGGAAGCGAAAACGAATGGAATCAAATGAGTATAGATGATAATAACATACCCTTAACAGACGCAACCCGTTATTATTATAGCGCAACGAAGCCCGCCGCAAGCGGAAACTTCTGGCACTACAATTCAGACGGCGAAATCGAAACGTGGTAAAACATTAACAGAAGAGCCATACCGAAAACAAATTTATTAAAAGCAAACAATCGCCCGCGGGGACGAACTTTTCGTCCCCGCGGGCTTTTTAATTTTCTCTAACTCTTTTATATCAAATTAAAAAACGCTTTGTCGCCGGCAAGCAGCTTCTCGTCAAGCTGCCACACGCCGTTTACCTTAATCAGCCCGAATCCGCACTCTTTCGCCGTTTCGAAAACGTCGTTGGCGTCGTAGCCGATAAACTTTTCGCCCAGCACTTCCAGGGCGTCTTTCGCGTCCTTCGTAAACGTGGAAGTCGTTACGAAAATACCGCGGCAATTCCGCTTGCCGTCCCGCATCTGTCGGCACGTCGCCGCGCCCACAAACTGCTGCACCAGCGTTTCCCCTATCATCCACTTTTCGGCAAGTCCCTTCGTCGGATCCCAGTTCTTCGCCTGTATGTAGATGGTTTCGCGGAAGCCGAATCTGTCCGTCAGCTCTATTTCGCCGTCTATTCCGCCGTCGTTTTTGCCGCCCGAAATGCGAAGTCCTTCCAGCCGTCTGCCGCTTTTCAGCGAATACCGCTCCAGCAGATACACCGAATAATACTCGAAATATTCGCCCGAAAGCGCGCGCAATCTCTTCAGAAATTCCTCTTTCAGTTTCTCGTCCGCCGTGCGGGGAGAAACGGCGCTTTGCGCTATGCGGGAAGAAGTTTCGCGGGACGGTGCCGTACGAGCCGCGGCGCGCGTTTGCGGCTGCGCCGTACGGGAAGATGTTTCGCGCGGCTGCGCCGTGCGCGTCCCCGCAGAAGTCTGCGCTTTCTGCGTGCTCTGCGTATTCTGCGCGTTTTGCGTATTCTGCGTATTCTGCGCCGCGCTTTTCGGCGAAGTCTGCGCGGCTTGCAACGGCTTTGCATCCTCTTTTGCTTCGGCGGGCTTTTCCGCAGATTTTTCTTCCGTAAGCTTCGTTTCGGCTGCCGACTCTTCTTTCTGTTCCGATTTTTCTTCCGCTTTCGCTGCCGGGGCGGCTTCCGCTTTCGACGCGGCTTTTTCTTCTTTTTTTGCGTTGGCGGCGTTGCCGAGGAATACGAAATCAGTCAGCCACAAATCTTTAAACGCGTCCTTTTTCGCAGGCGTTTTTTCCGCTTTTGCGGGGGATTTTTCCTCTTTCTTTTCCGCCGCTTTCACGGGGGCAGAGGCGGCTGCAACGGGTTTTTCCGCCGCTTTTTCCATCTCTTTTGCCGCGGGTTTTTCTGCCGGCTTTTCTTCCGTTACGGGCGCGGGCGCAAGCGAATCCGCAGGGGCGGGCACGGGTTCGGCGGCTTTTGCCGCGGGTTTTCTTCCCCTTTTTTTCGGCTGCGGTTTTTCCTCCGCTTTTGCTTCGGATTTTGTTTCGGATTTTGCTTCGGGCTTTGCCCCCGAAGTCGGTTCCGCCGCCTGCATTTCAGCCGTTTCGGCGGCGGACTTTTTCGTGCGTTTTCTGCCCAACGCTTCCGCTTTCGCCACGGCTTTTTCCACTGCTTTTTTCAACGATTCTTCTATCGCCGTACGTTTTTCCTCTTCCTTTTCCTGCACCGCTTCCGACGTTTTTTCGGCTTTGCCGGCAGCGGGTTTTCTGCCGCGCTTTTTCGGCTCTTCGATTTTCAGCGAACACATATTTGTGGCTTTATCGAAAAGCACTTCGCCGGCGTCTTCCATCAGCGAGAAATTCGAGCCGAATTTGCCTTTGATATCGGGAATATCCGCGTTTTCTTCGGGGTATTTCGCCGTGTATTCTTTCACGGCTTCCTCTAAAAGTTCGTTCCACTTATACGGCTTTTTTTCCAGCAATGCGCGCAGAATTTCTTTCTGCCGTTTTGCTTTCGTCGCCCGCGTAACAGGCTTAGCCGTATCTGCGCCTTTGCCGCTTTTTTCCGCGGCGGGTTCCGTTTCGTTCATCGTTAATTGTTGCTCCATTGAAAAATATGTCCTTTGAAATATGTATTTTTATTCGCGAAAATCCCCTTTGAAATCGTCGCGATACAAGCGGTAAAATTCCGTAAAGCACGGATAATCCCGCTCCGTTTTGCCCGATAAATAGGCTTTTAACAGGCGTAAAGCGCGTAATTCCGCGTCGTTTTTGCTTGTTTTTGCCCCGTTTTTATCAAAAAAATCGCCGTTTTTAAGCGTATTTTCTGCATTTTTTGCCCCGGAATCAACGTTTTTTTGCGTATTTTCGCACGAAATTCCGCTGATTTTACGCAAAAAATCGTATGTTTTTATGCTTGCGCGCACCAAATTTCCGCCTGCGCCGCCCGCCGCCGCGCCACAGTTTCCGCACAGAAATCTGCCGCCCGAAAAATCGAAATAGCAAGCCGATTTTTCCGCGCCCGCGCGTTTTTCGATTTCGTTGCCGCAGGCGCCGCAGCCGTCAAGGTCTATCATATACCCCGCTTCGAAAAGGGCGGTGAGCAGAAACGAACAGAGCGCCTCGGCGGGCGTTTCGTTTTCTTCGCCGTAGGCAAGCGAACGGAGCGCCTGCGCCGCGGCAATGAAAAGCGCTTCGTTTTCCGAGCCCTCCGCCGAAAGCTCGTCCGCGATTTCCGCCACCGCGCACGCGGCATAATAACGCGTGATATCCGTGCGAAGCGGAAAAAACCCGTCGTGCTGATAAGCGGACGTAACCGTGTTTCTGCCGTTTTTTTCCGCCAGAACGTATTCGCAGAAAGAGAACGGCTGCGCGGCGAACGCGAGGCGCGCGCCCGATTTTTTTACGCCTTTGATGCCCGCGGTGAGTTTGCCCGCCGAAGGCGTTAACAGCGTTAAAATTTTATCCGCGTCCTTATAATCGGCGGCGCGGAGCACGATCGCGTCCGTTTTGATTTCCATTTTTTTCCTGCGTTTTTACGGCGCTTACGGCTTTATATTTTTATCCGTCAGTTCGCGATAAAGCATGTAATAGCTTACGCCGCCCGTTTTTTCGAACAGCTCCCACGCGAGCTTCGCCGCCTTTGTTTCTCCGTTTTCCTTTCTCATTGTTCCGCCCTCCCGTTTATCCACAGAATGAGCGGTTTGCCGCGATTTTATTCGCTTACGGCGTCTGCGGCTTTTCGTAGCCGAATTCTTTCATCAAATTCGGACGGTCGCGCCAGTCCTCTTTTACTTTTACGTACGTGGTGAGGAACACTTTGCTTTGCAGAAACTTTTCCATATCCTGCCGCGCGAACGAGGAAACTTCTTTGATGGCCCTGCCCTGCTTGCCGATTAAAATCGCTTTGTGCGCCTGCTTTTCGCACACGATATCGAGGTTGATATCGTATACGCCGTTTTCGTTGCGCGTAAACGTGTTGATAACGACAGCGACGCCGTGCGGAATTTCCTGATCGAATTTCAGCAGAATTTTTTCGCGCATGATTTCCGCTATCATGAATTTTTCGCTGCGGTCGGATACGATTTCCTCTTCGAATACCTTGCCGCCCTCCGGCAGAAGATTGACGAGAAATTCTTTCAGCGCGCGCACGTTTCTGCCTTTTCGCGCCGAGACGGGGAATACGTCCGTTCCCTCCAGCTTTTCCGCGAACAGCGCGAGATCGCCGGGAATTTTTTCCTTGGGCATGATGTCCGTTTTCGTATACGCCACAACGAACGGAGTATCGGTTTTTTCCGCCTGCGCGCGATACTTCCGCATCAGCGAAAAATCTTCCTCGCTTAATTTTTCGTGCCCGTCAACGACGAATAAAATCGCGTCTACGTCCTTCGAACTTTCTTCCGTGGTGCGCATCATGACGTCGGTGAGCGCGTTGCGCGCCTTATAGATGCCGGGGGTATCCACAAACACGATCTGGCTGTCCTTTTCCGTCAGCACCCCCAGTATTCTGTCCCGCGTGGTTTGCGGGCGCGGGGATACGATTGATACTTTCTCCCCCACCATCACGTTGATGAGCGTGCTTTTCCCTGCGTTGGCTTTGCCTATCACCGCTACGTAACCGCTTCTCATAGCCGCTGTATTTCTCTCCTTGTGTGTTCCGCTTACGCTTCGCGCGTAATGCCCATGCCGCCTAAAATTTCTTCTTCCTTGCCGCGCATTTCCGCCTTGTCGGCCTCTTCGATATGATCGTAGCCGAGGCAGTGCAATATGCCGTGCACGATAAGATAATTCAGCTCGCGGTAGTACGAATGCCCGTATTCTTCCGCCTGCTCTTTCGCGCGTTTCACGCACACCGCCAGCGAGCCGACGACGAGGGCGCCGTCCTCGTCCGTCTCGAACGGGTGTTCCGCTTTTTTAATCGGCTTTCCTTTGACGGATTCCAGTTCCGGAAAAGAAAGCACGTCGGTGATTTTATCCACGCCGCGCATCTTTGCGTTGAGGCGGCGGATTTCTTCCTCGCCGACGAACTCGCACTCGATTTTCAACGGCACGTCCGTCTGCACGAAACGCGAAAGCGCCTCTTCGATTTTCGCCGCGTTTTCCGCGTCGATGACGTCCGCTTCGTTTTCGCCGAACGCTTCCAGAATAAACTTCTTGCCTTTCATCGCTTAATCGTCCTCTTTTTTGCCGTAGTGTATGGACGGATAATCCACCCGCTTGTGATATACGCCCGTGAGCGCATTGACCAACGTGATCCTGAGCAGCGTGAGATCCGCCATGGTGATGTCGCATTCGGCGAACTGTTCCTGATTCATGCGTTCTTCGATGAGCCGGCGCACGCGCTTTTCCACTTCCTCCGGCGTTTTGTTGGGCAGAGAACGGGTGGCGGCTTCCGACGCGTCCGCAACCATGATGATCGCCGCGATTTTGCTTTGCGGCTTGGGCCCCGTATACGAAAAATCTTCTTTGTTTACTTCGCCGCCGTACATTTTCTGCGCCTTTGCGTAGAAATAGCCGATTGCCAGCGTGCCGTGATGCTGCAACGCCACGTCCGCGAAAAATTCGGGCAGGTGGTTGGAAAGAATCAGATCGTGCCCGTCGGTGGTGTGCGAACGGATGATGTCCGCCGAGAGTTCGGGCGTGAGCTCGTCGTGCAGGTTGTACTCGCCCTGATTTTCGGTGAAATATTCGGGGTGGTGCAGTTTGCCTACGTCGTGATACAGCGCGGCGGCGCGGGCAAGTTCCGCGTCTTCGCCCAGCGCGACGGCACATTCTTCCGCCAGCTGCGATACCACGGCGGAGTGGTTGTAAGTGCCCGGCGCTTCCTCTTTGAGCTTTTTGAGAAGCGGGGAATCCAGCGAAGTGAGTTCGCGCAGGCGGAACACCGTAAGCACGGAGAACATGGATTCGAACAGCGGCAGAAAAAGCAGGAACAGCACCGCCGAGGAGATACCGCCGATGAAGCCGTAGCCGAGGTTGATCCAGATGTTGCGCGCCGCGCCCGTCTGTTCGAACGAGCTGCCGCCCGAAGCCATGGAAGAAATTTCAAGCAGGAACACGATGAAATCCATCGGCGCCGCGATGAGAAGCCCCACGAGCACCACGCGGAGGCGGGTACGCAGTCTGTTTGCCGCGAAAATGGCGATCATGCCGCCGGAAAAGGCGATCATCAGCGCCGAATAGATGCTTTGCGCGGACGGCGTTACCGTGGAAAAGTTATCGAAAATAAACAGCAGCAACGCGTTGACGATATTCATGAACATGGCGCTGCGCCTGCCGAGAAGAATAAACGTAAGCAGCGCGCAAAGCGCCACGGGGCGCGCGTATACGTTGAGCCATTTGCCCGTGAGCACACACAGAATAAAACTTAAATCGAGAATGACGAACACGAGCATGATGCTCTTGCCCTCGTACAGCACCGACCGCTCTTCGAAGAAAAAGTAGAAATACGTGATGAATACGAGCAGCATCACGCAAAAAGCGATATAGATATAGTTTGCCCTATTTTCTTCCAGCGTCTGCTTTATGTTGCCGAGGCTGCCGCCCATGAGCAGCGTTGCCACGACGACAAGCAGAATGAATAAATTGAGAAGGAACAGCAACGCGCTGCCCCATACGTCGCGCTTCGTCCAACGCCGCATTTTCGATACGTCAGGATTCATTTCACGTTTTCTCCTTTGTGCCGCCCGTCCGCTTCGGGCAGAGTTTCTCCGCGCGCCGCGGATAAGGCGGAGCGTCTTTTTTCTTCGCGTTCGCGCGCAAGCGCCTCTTCGCGCTCCTCGTCTTTTTCGTAAGCCTTTACGATGCGCATGACAAGCGGATGGCGCACCACGTCTTTATCGGAAAGCATGCACACCTGCACGCCTTCTACGTCTTTGAGAATTTTCGCGGCGTGGGTAAGCCCGCAGGATTTGCCGCGCGGCAGATCTACCTGCGTTGCGTCGCCCGTTACCACCGCTTTGCTGCCCTCGCCCATGCGCGTTAAAAACATTTTCATCTGTTCGCGCGTGGTGTTCTGCGCTTCGTCTAAAATAATGAACGCAGAAGACAGGGTTCTGCCGCGCATGTACGCAAGCGGAGCCACTTCGATGACGCCGCGTTCCATCAGTTTTTCGTACTGTTCGGCGCCGAACATTTCCTGCAGAGCGTCGTATAAGGGGCGGAGATACGGATCGACTTTTTCCTGCAGATCGCCGGGCAGAAAGCCGAGATTTTCGCCCGCTTCCACCGCGGGGCGGGTGAGAATGATTTTTTCCGCCTTTTTCGCTTTGAAAGCCGCCACCGCTTTGGCTACGGCAAGATACGTTTTGCCCGTGCCCGCGGGACCGATGCCGAATACGACGGAATTTTTATCGATGGCTTCGGCGTAACGCTTCTGCCCCAGCGTTTTGCACTTGATTTTTTTACCGGTGGCGGTGGTTGCCACGACGCCGTCGAACAGTTTTTCGGTTTCTTCCGATTCGCCCGATTTTGCCGTTTCGATACAGTACAGAATCTGACGTTCGTCGATCCGCTCGCCTTTTTCCGCCGCGCCCGCCGCCGCTTTCAGCGCTTTTTCGCACAGGACGACGTTCTCTTTTTCGCCGCTGATTTTCAAAGTTAAGCCGTCGGCGACGGAAATTTCCACGCCGAGCTCCGCCGAAAGCGTTTTCAGATTTTCGTCGTAGGCGCCGAGAAGTTCGCAAAGCCTGTCCGCCGAGGAAGCTTCGAAATATACCGTTGTGCGTTTTTCGCTTTTCATTCCGTTTGATTTTTCTCCGATGTTGTAAATCGCCGTTTCGTTTGTTTTACTCCGGGCGGCGCCGCTTTGCGGCGGCGGGCGCGTTTTTATGCAAGGCGAATATTTTCTTGCAAGACTAATAATTGAGCGTTTCGATTGCCGTATAGGCAATTTTTACGAGGTATCTGCCGTTTCCGATTTGTTCCGCGCTTGCCGTTCCGATAAAAAAATCGTCGGTTTTTTCCGTTCCGGCAAGAGTGAACTTTGCGACGGCAAGCGCCTCCGCCTGCGTTTGCGCTTCCGTTTCCGCTTCGTACGTGCAGGCGATTTCCGCGCGGGCGCTTACGGTGATTTTCGTGAATTTTTCGCTTTCGCCCTCGCCCGAACGCAGCGAGGCGTACACGAGCGGAGTGCCGGCGACGATTTTCGCGCCCGGCCGCGCCGCCCGTTCGCCGCGAAGCACGGTGAGAGACAGCAACGTGCCCGCGTGCTTTGCCGTCATGTCGCCCGGCATCGGTTCCGCTTCCGAAAACGGGGAACGGCGCGCTTCCACGTACAGCACCGTGCCTTTCTTTTGCACGGAAGCGTAACTTGCGCCGTCGAGCGAAAGAATTTTTGCGGAAATTTCTTCCGCCTGCGCGTCGGCGAAACGGGAAAACGCCGTAACGCCGCTTTCTCGGACGATTCGCCGCGCCTGCCTGCACAATGCGCCGTCGCCCGTGTATACCGCGTCGAACACGAAATTATCGGCGAACGCGGTGATAAGAAGAAACGCCGCCGCCCCGACCAGCAATCCGGCGCGTTTCTGCAAGCCTTTCAGCCGCGGAAAGACGCCCGTTTCGCCGAGCGATATCGCTTCGTAACCGCCCCGCTCTGCTTTATTATACCACGTTTTCGGATAAATTGCAAAAACTTTTCGCGCCTGTTTGCCTTTTACCTCGAAGGTTACGGCGTCTTTTTCGGTTTTTTTTACGTTGTACAGGTCGATTTTTGCGTTTTTCAGGCGCGTTAAGGCGATTTCCGCATTTTTGCCGCGAAGCCGGAATTTTTCGCCGTGCCAAAGCAGAGCCGCGTTCATTTGCCGCCGTCCTTTGCCGCTTGCGCCGCTATTTCGGGCGTTGCGGCTTTGTTTGCGGGCGCGGCGGCGTTTACTATCGTTTCGGGCGTTGCGGGCGCGGCGGCGGTAAAATATTCCATCGAGAAAATTCTGCCGAGAAGCTCGAAATCGCCGCTCTGAAACTTGCCGACGGAAAAATTTTCGCCCGTAACTTTCAGCGAGCCGCCGGAAAAACGCAGCGTTACCGTTTTCGGCGAAAAACCGTCGAACGATTTTACGCCCTGAAAATATCCGCCGCCGCCCGTGAAAAACAGACATCTGCCTTTCGGCGCCACGTTGCGTAGAAGATTTCCGCCGATTTCGTTAAATAGCCGCATACTCCACCGCCTTGCCCGTTTATGCCTATATATATGCGCATAAACCGCGGAGTATGCGCGGGAAGCTCGCCAAGGCAATCAAAGAAAAACTAATTTTCGGGGGTGGCGAACTGGCTGGTGTAGAGGTTGTAATAATAGCCGCGCTTTTTAAGCAACGTTTCGTGATTGCCCTGTTCCACCACGTTGCCCTGCTCCATCACGAGGATAATATCGGCGTTTTTGATGGTGGAAAGACGGTGCGCCACGATAAAGCACGTTCTGCCTTTCATCAGTTTATCGAACGCATCGGAAATGCGGCGTTCCGTGCGGGTATCCACCGAGGACGTGGCTTCGTCGAGAATGAGCATATCGGGAAGGGAAAGCATGATGCGCGCGATGCACAAAAGCTGCTTCTGCCCCGCCGAAAGGTTCACTTCTTCGGTGATGTACGTATCGTAGCCATGCGGCAGGCGCGAGATGAAACCGTGCGCGTGGCAGGCTTTCGCCGCGGCGATCATTTCTTCGTCGGTGGCGGATTCGCGACCGATTTTTAAATTTTCGCGCACCGTGCCCGTCTTTAAAAACGTTTCCTGCAACACCATGCCGTAGCGGGAACGGAGAGATTTGCGGTTGACGGTGCGGATTTTTGTGCCGTCTACCGTGATTTCGCCCGCGTTGACGTCGTAAAAACGCATTAACAGGTTAATGAGCGTAGTTTTGCCGCTGCCCGTTCTGCCTACGATTGCCACGCGCTTGCCGCCCTCCGCCGTGAGCGACAGATTTTCGATGAGTTTCTGCCCCTCGGTGTAGGCGAAGCTGACGTTTTCAAGCCGCACTTTGCCCTCGGTTACGATAAGATCGCCGAGCGACGAATCGGGCGCTTCTTCCGCTTCGTCCAAAAGTTCGAAAATTCTGCCCGCGCACACGAACGCGCCCGAAAGTTCGGTTACTACCCCGGAAATTTCGTTGAAAGGTTTTGTGTACTGATTTGCATAGGACAGAAATTTGGTAAGTCCGCCCACGGTGAGCGCGCCCGCCGCGGCTGCCGCGCCGGAGCCGCCCTTTGCGATTTGCAGCGCGCCGAACAGCACAACGAGGGCGTACACGGCGTTGTTGACGAACCGGGTAAGCGGGTTGACGAGCGACGAGGAAAACGTTGCCGACATTGCCGCGGATTTGTAAGCGGCGTTCTTTTTTTCGAAATCCGCTTCGTTTTCTTTTTCGTGGCAGAACGCCTGCGCCGTTTTTAAATTGCTCACCGCTTCTTCGGTGAACGATACCTGTTCGCTTCTTGCTATCGTCTGCGCGCGGAAGTACGAATACGTGCGTTTGGCAATGAAACGCGACGTAAAAATAGAAAGCGGCGTAACGAAGATAACGACGAGCGCTATCTTCCAGTTTGTAAGAAGCATCAGGGCGATGGTGCCGCCGATGGTGAGCACGCCCGTGAACAGCTGCGTAAAGCCCATGACGAGCCCGTCCGACACTTCGTCGGCATCGGCTACCACGCGGGAAAGCGTATCGCCGTGGGGGTGGGAATCGAGATATTTCAAGGGCAGGGCGTTGATTTTATCGAACGCCTTGTTTCTGATTTCCTGCACGGTGCGGAACGCGAGGCGGTTGTTGAAAATACCCACCAGCCATTTGGCGACGAAACCGACGGATATCGCTACGCCGATTTTGTAAAATACGATTTTCAGTTCTTCGAAATTAACGTTGCCTTTGCCTACGATTAAATCCACGCCGTCGCCCACCAGCACGGGCACGTATAAGGTAGCCGCCACTTCCGCCGCGGCGAACAGAATGACCGCGACGGGCGAGAACGGATATTTGCCCACGAGCGCAAGAATTCTTTTTAACGTATGCTTCTTCATCGTTGCGCCTCCGTTCCGTACTGGAATTCGTAAATTTCCTTGTATTCCGGGCACGATTTCAAAAGTTCTTCGTGCGTGCCCGCGCCGATGATTTCTCCTTCGTCCAGCACCAGAATTTTATCCGCCGTAATCAGCGACGAGGCGCGCTGAGAAACGATGAATACCGTTTGCTTCTTCTCTTTCTGCCGCGCGCGGACGGCGTTGGAAAGCGCGCGTTCCGTGGCGTAGTCCAGCGCGGACGAGCTGTCGTCGAGAATGAGGACGTCCGCGTCTTTCATGAGGGCGCGGGCAACGCTTAAACGCTGTTTCTGCCCGCCCGAAAGGTTGCCGCCGCCCTGTTCCACCACGGCGTCCAGTCCGCCTTTTTGTTTTACCACGTCGTCTGCCTGCGCGCATTTGAGCGCCGCCCATGCCGCATCGTCGCTTAAAGCGGCTTCTTTATCTCCCCAGGCGAGATTGCTGCGCACCGTGCCTTTGAACAAGACCGCTTTCTGCGGCACGACGGCGATTTTTTCGCGCAGTTCTTCGGGCGCGTACGCCGCTACGTTTTTGCCGCCGAGATAGACGCCGCCTTCCGAAACGTCGTAGAAATGCGGCAACAGCGATACGAGCGAAGTTTTGCCGCTGCCCGTGCCGCCGATGACGCCTACCGTTTCGCCCTTTTCTACCGTGAACGAGGCGTTTTTGATAGCGGGCGCGGCGTTTTCGTTGTATTTCAGCGTAACGTTATCGAACACGATATAGCCGGGCTTATCGGTGTGCGCTTCCGCCGCGGATTCGTCGATTTTTTTAAGGTCGCCCTGCATGCCGAGGACTCCCTCGATACGCTCGCCGCACGCCACGGCTTTGGTAACCGTAACCACGAGGTTGGCGAATTTGACAAGCTCCACGAGAATCTGCGACATCAGGTTGTACAGCGCGATGACGTTGCCCTGCGAAAGGGAACCGTTATCCACGCGAATGGCGCCGACTTTCAGAAGGAAAATGACGGCGAGATTGACGAGAACGAACGTAACCGGGTTCATCAGCGCGCCGATAGTGCCCGCCTTTTCTCTGCCTTTCGTTAAGGCAAGGTTTTTTTCGCGGAAATTTTTGCGTTCCTCTTCCTCTTTGCAGAAAGCGCGCACCACGCGCACGCCCGTTAAATTTTCGCGCGCGGCAAGCACCACTTTATCCGATTTTTCCTGCGCTTTTCTGTACAGCGGAGTGGTGATGCCCATGATGAGCGCCACCGCGACGAACAGCGCGGGGATAACCGCCGCAAATACCCATGCGGACGGCGGATCGATTAAAAACGCCGCAATCATCGCGCCGAACACGATTAAAGGCGAACGCAGAAACAGGCGCAGAAACATGTTTACGCCCGTCTGAAACTGCTGCACGTCGCCCGTCATGCGGTTGAGCATGGCGGACGTGCCGAGACGATCGTAATCTTTATAAGAAAGCGTCTGCAATTTGGAAAACAACGCTTTTCTCAATTCGTACGAAACGCCGGTAGCCGCTTTTGCCGCGAAATACTGCGCGACGACGGCGCAGCCCAGCCCGATAAGTCCGAGACCGATAAGCAACAGCGACATTTTAACGATATACGCCGTGTTTGCGTTGTAGCCGCCGCCCGCAAGAGGCTCGCCCAGCCCGACGTCGATGATTTTTGCCACCACGACGGGCACGAGAAGCTCGAACACGGCTTCGAACAATTTGAACAGGGGGGATAAAAAACATTCCTTTTTATACGCCCCGAAATAAGGGAATAATTTTTTCATACAGATTTTTTTACTTCTTCGGTTGTATCGCTCTGATTGACGAAAATTTTAAATTTGTCTTTTTTCGTTTCTTCTCATCCTCTCTCGGCTCGCATACGCTCGCCACTCTCCCCGAAGGGGAAAGCAAGAAAACCGCGGGCGACATAACGAAACAGGCGAAGCCTGCCCGAAGGGGAAAGCAAGAAGACTGCGGGCGGCGCGCCACTCTACTTGCCGGGATTGCCTTCAAGCGGCAATTCGGCAAGGACTCCCGCTACCGCAGTTTTTTTCGCGCTTTTCGCCTCTCAGAGAAAAATCGAAAATAGGCTGCACCCCTCATCAGTCAACTCCGTTGACAGCTTTCCCCCCAAGGGGAAGCCTTGACGAAGGCAAGGATTACCCTTTTTGCCGAAAAAATGAAGTTCGCTGAATTTTTTTCAGGCAAGAGGGGAAGCCTATGAAATAGGCTGACATTTTTGCTGAAAAAATGAAGTTCACCGAATTTTTTCAGGCAAGGGAAAGCCTTAGAATAAGGAAATTATTCTAATTTTGTCCTCTCTCGGCTCGCATACGCTCGCCACTCTCCCCGAAGGGGAAAGCAGGAATACTGCGGGCGGCATAACGAGACAGGCGAAGCCTGCCCGAAGGGGAAAGCAAGGAGACGGCAAGGCTTGTCCGACAAGGGGAAGCCTACGGCAAGGATTATTCTTCTTCGGGGGCGTCTGCGGGGGCGGACATATCCGTTAAGAAGGTAAGCGCGTCTTCAAGCGCTTCCAGCGTTCTGCCCTCTTCCGTGGAACTCTTCGATTCGTTTGCGCGGGAAAGGGATACGGCGTGCGCGAATTTCGACGCAGCAAGGCAGAAAAACGGCAACGCCAGCACGAACGCGGCGCCCCCCGCGACGGTAAGCCACACGAACACGGCGTCCGCGCGGGAAAAGATGTTTGCCGCAAAAACAACGGTGAACACAAGCAGCGCGATTTCTACGGACAGCGCGGGAATAAACTTTTTGCGCGTTTCGTACGTGCGTTCTTTCAGCACGGCGCGGCGTTTTTCCGTTTTTTCTTCGAAATCTTTTTTCAACGGCGCGATTTCTTCTTCAAGACGGGTTTTTTCCGTTCCGATTTTTGCCTGCCATTCCTCTTTCAGGATTTTGGCGTTTTCTTCGCCGAACGTTGCCGCAAAATCTTCGTAGCCGTAGCCCGCCCATTCGTCGTACAGCGGCTGCAAATCTTCGCCGTAACGCGTTTTCGCGCGCCAGAAACCGAGCGCCGCGCGCGTATAACAAGGGATTTCCACCAGCGCGGCATCGAATTTTTCCGCCGCTGCTTTCCATCCGTTCCCGTCGGTTTCGGCGGTTTCCTCTTTGGCTTTTTCAAGCAGCGCTTCTCCCTCCGCGCACAGCTTTTCCGCTTTTTCTTCCCGCTGTTTCCGCTCTTCCTCGCGTTTTTTTATCAGCGCGGCGGCGTCCTCGGCGGAAAGGGCGGCAAGCTCTTCGTCGTCCTCTTCCGGAAATTCGAACAGCACCTCGTCGGCGGCTTCCGCCTCCGTTTCTTCGCCGTCGATTTCGTTTTCGATTTCGTCCTCGATCTCGTCCGTGAGTTCGTTTTTCGTTTCGTCGCCCGTCTTTGCTTTCTTTTCTTCCGCAAGCTCGTCCGTGGCGTCTACGTAGCCGTTCTTCGTCTTTTTCAGACGGATTCCCCTGCCGTACTCGTCGTCGATGATTCTTTCTTCCATGGTTTCTCTCCTTTGCCCGGATAACCGGGCGGATTGTTTTTTAAGTTACGCTTACTTTCAGAATACGCTGTCGGCATCGATTACCCAGTAATTATTCTGCCATTTGCGGCTCTGTTCGAGGGCATAACGGCGTTTTTCGGCGGTATCGAACATCGCAACCACCGTGCTGCCCGAACCCGTCATGGTCAAGCCGATCGGCATCAGCTTCCGCGCCGCTTCCAGCGCGTTTTTTACGTCGGGATTAAGCGCGCAAGCCGCTTCCTGCAAATCGTTTTTCATCAGCCTGCCCAAGCCGTACACGTCGCCTTTCAGAAAACGTTCCGTCGCATCCTGCGTGCGGGGCGGGTATGTTTTTTCAAGTTCGTCGTACTTGCAAAAACACTGCGGCGTGGAAACCGGAGTAAGCGGGCAGATGAGCAGGAAATACATCATACGTTTATCTTCTTTCCGGAAAAAGGAGAACAGCCCTTTTTTTTCTTTTGCGCGGGACGGCGGAAGCGGCAACGATTCGGCGACGTCGCCCCTGCCTTTCATTCTCACCGCGCCGCCGAGATACATCATGCGCGTATCGCTGCCCGTCATGTCGGCGATTTTTAAAATTTTTTCCTCGGTTTCGGGCGTGGTTTCTTTGAGATACAGCTGCCGCATCGCGCGGAGCACGCCCGCCGCGTCCGCCGAAGAGCTGCCCAGCCCCGCGCCGACGGGAATGACGGAATATACGGTGATTTTCGCTCCGCCCGTATGAAATGTTTCGGCAAATAATTTCGCCGCCTTATATGCGTTGGTTTCGTTTGCCGGTACGGACGGAATCTCGTATTCGCTGCCGACGAATTCTATCGAAATTTCGCCGTCGCGCGTTTTTACCGCCTCGATGTCGTTGCCGAGATCGATTTCCACGGCGAGCGAATCAAGCGTGTGATAACCGCCGTCCGTGCCCGTGATATCAAGCGTTAAATTGATTTTCGCGTTTGAAAACAGCTCGCATGGTTTTTGTTTCATTTCGGTTCCTCCTTATAAGGGAAATATGTTCAGCCCACGTAGTTTGACGGAATGGTTACGCCGTCCGGTACGGAGCGGGTTACCCACGCGTTGCCGCCGATGACGGCGCCGTTACCGATAACGGTATTGCCGCCGAGCACGGACGCGTTGGCGTAGATGACTACGTCGTTTAAAATATCCGGATGACGCTTCACGCCTTTGACGAGGGAGCCGTCGGGGTTGGCTTTGAAACTCTTCGCGCCGATGGTTACGCCCTGATACAGTTTTACGTTTCTGCCGATGGTTGCCGTTTCGCCGATGACGACGCCCGTGCCGTGGTCGATGAAAAAATATTCGCCGATTTTCGCGCCCGGGTGGATATCGATGCCCGTGCGGCTGTGCGCGATTTCGCTCATCATTCTGGGCAGCACGGGTATGTTTTTCGCGTACAGGAAATGGGCGAGGCGGTGCACCGTGAGCGCGTAAAAGCAAGGATAACACAGCGCGATTTCCTTTTCGTTTTTCGCCGCGGGATCGCCGCGGTAGCCCGCCGAAAGATCGGTGAGAAGCACGCGACGGATTTCGGGCAGCGCGCCGAGAAATTCAAGCGTAACGTTTTGCGCGCGCGGCGTTTCGCCCGTTGCCGAAAGAAGCGTGCAATACAGTTTTTTCGCCGCGGAAACGAGAGATTTTTCGGGCGACGTGCAGCAGAATATATCGGGAAACAGCGCCGAACGGATTTCTTCCAGCAGCTCTTTGATGGTGTTTTCGAACAGGCACAGCCCCGCCGCGGTTCCGCCGTTTTTTTTCGCCGCGCACGCGCAGTCCGTAATTTCGGTTGCGTTGCTTTCGGAAATTGCGGAAAGCGACGCGGCGATTTTCGCCGCCTCCGCCGCGATTTCGTTTAAAAAAGAGGTTTCGTTTTTTGTGTTTTCTTCCGTCATCCGACGACGCTCCCTTGCGTTTTTTTGCGCTTTGCGATATTTTTCCACGTATTATTCTACCACAAACGCCGCGTTTCGTCAACAGGTTTTCGCTCATTTTATGGGCGCGCGCGTGCGTATACGCGTTTTTTGCGGGATTTTTGAACGGCTTTCGACGTTTTTTGCGAAAAATCCGGCTGCCGAACGGAAAAAACGCGGTTCGGAGCCGGAGTATCTGTTTTTGTTTTTCTGTTTTACTGTTTTAAATTTTTCGCCGCGCTTATCGGCGGTTATACACAAGGATGCGTTCTTTGCCTTTCAGAGGAAAAACGAGATCGGGATTGCTGCGCGTGAGCTCTTCGGGCGTTTTGCGGAGCGCTTTCGCCGTTTCCCACAAGCCGTCGCCCGCGCGGGGAACGAAAACGGACATGCCGCACGTTTCTTCGCCGTATTCTTCGCCGCCCTCCGCTTTGGATACGTAACCGATCTCGCAAGTATCGTACACGAAAAGCGTGATTTTCAGCGTGGCTTCCGCTTCGGCTTCGCCCTCTTTTTTCTGCTTCAGCGAAATGCCGCACACGATTGCCTGCGCTTCCGCTTCGTCGCAGGCGGCAATTTCGCCCGTTTCGGAAAGCACGAACGGCAACGTTAAATCGGCGGCGCGCATGCCGTCTTTATCGGATAGAATTACGCGCGCGCTTGCCGCGCCCTCGATTTCGAACGAGCCCGCGCCCGTTCCGCGAACGACGACTTCCGCTTTCGGCAACGCCGCCGCAAGAAACGACGCGGTATAATCGATGGGAGCGGACAGCGCCGCCACGCCCTCGATTTTTTTTACGTACGTTTTCGACCATTTCAGACGGCGGAAAGACGTCTGCCGCGTTTCGAGCGCAACTTCCTGTTTGGCGGAAAACGCGTCGGAGCAAAGTTCCAAAGTTTCGGGCGTGTACTGCGCGAGCTGCACGTTGAACGAAAATTCGGCGCGCACCGAGCACTTGTTACGTTCTTCCGAAGTTTCCGCGGAGAGATTTGCCGAAGAAACGGACACGCAGGCGGAAAATTGCGGCTCCGCATTCTGCGTTGAACCCGCCTCTGCCCCCGCCGTCTGCCGGTTTTCGTCCGCTGCGCAAGGTGCGGGCGCTTCCACGGAAAACGGAATCAGTCGTTCGTACGACACAAGCGAATCATCCTCTTTCAGCGCGCACACGTTCAGCACGATTTCGCCTTCGATTTTCGCCGCGCCGTTTGCGTAAGACACGTTTTTTACATATGCCGTCTCGCTGTGCAGAAGCAAATCGGTGAAATATTCCGTTTCGAATTCGTCGCTTTCTTCGCCGTCCGTTGCCGAGAAAGAAAACCGCGTGAGCCGCACGGGCCGTTTATTCACCGCGAGGTTATCGCCGCCGCAAAGATAAGAAATTTCTTCGTCGCGATATACGGCGATATCCGCGCGGATGACCGCCGCGGCGACGATGAACGATCCGTCGCGCCGGCAGGACACGTCGCCCGCGGAATATGCGGGAACGCAGGTACATTCGTCGATTGCCTCGTCGCACGCCGCGCGATGAGAAAATTCCACGCCGCGTTCCGCACGGCAGACGCGCTTGTCGCCGTCGGCATAAACGAAGGAAAACACAACTCTGCCGCCGTAATCGATCTGTTTATCGCAACAGGAACAATTTGCGGGATACACCTCGGCGCGCACGGCTAAAATTTCGCTGATTTCACTGCCGGGGATGCGACATTCCACACGCGAGAGCGCCGAAGCCTCGCACGATTTTTTCGTATAACGGTAGGTTGCGTATTCGGGTTTGATCATAACTGTTTTCGTCCTCCTTGCAAAGCAATAGCTGCCTGCGCCGCCTCTTTTTTCGTCCTTGACTATTGTATGAGCCGAGAAGATAAAATATGACGGAATGAGATGAAAACGCTTACCCGAAGAGTTTGTTGCAAAGGGAACGCGCGCGATACATATACAGCGATTCTTTCTATTTTCACCACTTTTTTCTTCAGCGAATAAGCGCGGAAATTTTCGGCTAAAATATGCATATGCTGAAAAACACCCCAAATTTATCCTCCGTAAAAGAATATGTGAAAACCTGCGCCGATTCGAAAGTGAAAGTGAATCTGAATCTCGGCAGAAATAAATCGGTTACTTTCTTCGGCGTGCTTTCGGGAATTTATCCCGCGCTGTTTACCGTGAAGCCCGACGAAAAAAACTTTCTCGGTCGTACGGCGTATTCCTATTCCGACGTATTGTGCGGCACGGTAAAAATCAAGAAGATTTTATAGGCGGCGTACCTCACGAATAAAACCTTGCTCTTTGACGAAATTGCCGGAGATTCGGCGGCAAAGACCGCGCATTTTACTACCGCGGAAGAAAAACACCCGAGGATATGCAGTAATATTTTAAAAAAAGTTAAAATTATTTTAAAATATTAGTTAAAAATGCTTGCAAGAGTGATAGATTTGTGATAGAATAAAGAAGATAAATTTCATTTGTCAAGCGCGTTTTCCCGAGGCTTATATGGTGATGAATAAGCCGAAAAAACGCGCTTTTTTTCTTTTTTTACGATAGTATTTCCGTTTTCCGAACGATACTATCGTTTTTTTTGCGGCAAATGCGGCAAATATCGCCGTTTTGCAAAATTGCGGCATGATGTTTCGCGCAGGCGCCGTGGTAAAAAGCCGCCCCGCGAACGGATGCTTCGCGGGGCGCAGAAAGGCAGGAATTATTTACAGCATTTTCTTTAAGAACAAGCCCGTATAGCTGCCTTTGACGTTTGCCACCTCTTCCGGGGTGCCGCACGCAACCACCGTGCCGCCGCCGTCTCCCCCTTCGGGACCGAGATCCACGATATAATCGGCGCATTTGATGACGTCCAGATTATGTTCGATAACGATGACGGTGTTGCCGGAATTGCGGAGCCGGAGCAGGATTTTTAAAAGCTTGTCCACATCGTAAGAATGTAACCCCGTGGTAGGCTCGTCCAGAATATACGCCGTTCTGCCCGTAGAACGCTTTGAAAGTTCGGTGGCAAGCTTTACGCGCTGCGCTTCGCCGCCCGAAAGCGTTGTGGCGGACTGACCGAGCTTCATGTAGCCCAAGCCCACTTCTTCGAGCGTTTTGATTTTGTTATAGACGGACGGAACGGGTTTGAAAAACTCGCAGGCTTCGTCGATCGTCATATCGAGGACGTCGGCAATCGACTTGCCCTTGTATTTCACTTCGAGCGTTTCGCGGTTGTATCGCTTGCCGCCGCAGACTTCGCACGGCACGAAAATATCGGGCAGAAAGTGCATTTCGATTTTGATGATGCCGTCGCCGAAGCAGTGTTCGCATCTGCCGCCCGCCATATTGAAGGAAAATCTGCCCGCTTTGTAACCGCGCTCTTTCGCGTCCTGCGTGGCGGCGTAAAGTTCGCGGATGAGCCCGAACACGCCCGTATAGGTGGCGGGGTTGGAACGCGGCGTTCTGCCGATGGGAGATTGATCGATGGCGATCACTTTATCGAAATTTTCCATGCCGAGAATTTCGCCCGATTTGCCTTTGGGAAGCCGTGCGCCGTTCAGTTCGTCCGCCAGCGCGGGATATAAAATTTCGTTGATGAGCGAGGATTTTCCGCTGCCCGATACGCCCGTTACCGCCGTGAAAAGCCCCACGGGAAAACGCACGTTTATTCCTTTCAGGTTGTTTTGCCTGCAATCTTTCACTTCCAGCCAGCGCCCGTCCGGCTGCACGCGCGTTTTCGGCGTTTCGATTTTTCGTCTGCCCGCCAGATAATCGCCCGTAATCGAACGCGGCTCCGCCATAATGTCCGCCTGCGTTCCGCACGCCACCACTTCGCCGCCGTGCACGCCCGCATACGGACCGATGTCCACGATATAATCCGCCGCGCGGATGGTGTCTTCGTCATGTTCCACCACGATGAGCGTATTGCCGAGATCGCGCAGACCTTGCAGGGAGGAAAGCAGTTTTTCGTTATCGCGCTGGTGCAGCCCGATGCTCGGCTCGTCGAGAATATACAAAACGCCCGTGAGCGCGCTGCCGATCTGCGTGGCGAGGCGGATACGCTGCGCTTCGCCGCCCGAAAGCCCCACCGCCGAACGGGAAAGCGTAAGATATTGCAGCCCTACGTTTTTCAGGAAGCCGAGGCGGCTGCGGATTTCTTTTAAAATGCCCGCCGCAATCAGGCTTTCGCTTTCGGAAAATTGAAGATCATCGAGAAAATCGAGCAGTTTTTCCACGGAAAGCGACGTTAATTCGTAGATGTTCAAGCCGCCGATCGTTACGGCGAGCGCTTCTTTTTTCAGGCGTTTTCCGCCGCACGTATCGCAGGGCATGGTGCGCATATAGCGTTCGATATCGTACTTCACGCCGTCCGACGAGGTTTGCGCGTAGCGGCGCTGAAGATTGTTGACGAAACCTTCCCACGACATTTTATAGCTGCCCGTAAACGAGCGGGTGGAATACGACATATCGAATTTTTCGCCGCCGTTGCCGTACATCAACAAATCGTACACGCTCTTCGGCAGGTCTTTGACGGGAACGTCCAGCGAGAAGCCGTAGCGCTTCGCAAGCGAATTGACGTACATCTGCGTTTGCGAATTGCTTTCGAGACACCAGCCCGCCACGTGTATGGCGCCTTCGCGCAGAGTTTTGGTTTTATCCGGGCAGATGAGATCGGGATCGACAAGCTGTTTGAATCCGAGCCCCGAACAATCGGGGCAGGCGCCGTACGGCGTGTTGAACGAGAACAGACGGGGTTCTACTTCTTCGATGGAAACGCCGCAATCGGGGCAGGCGTACGAGGTGGAAAACAATTCTTCGTTGCCGTCGCAATCGATAACGACCAGCCCGTCCGCAAGTTTAAGCGCGGTTTCGAGCGAATCGGTAAGGCGCTTTAAAACGCCCTCTTTCACCACAAGGCGATCTACCACCACCGAGATATTGTGCTTGATATTCTTTTCAAGGTGAATTTCTTCCTGTAAATCGTACACGGCTCCGTCGATTTTCACGCGGGCGTAGCCGCTTTTTTTATAATTTTGCAGTTCTTTTACGTATTCGCCCTTTCTGCCGCGCACGACGGGCGCGTTAACCAAAATTTTGCTGCCCTCCGGCATAGCCATCACTTTATCGGCAATTTCGTCCACCGTCTGGTGCCGGATTTCTCTGCCGCATTTCGGGCAATGCACCACCCCGACGCGGGCGTACAAAAGACGGAAATAATCGTAAATTTCCGTAACCGTACCCACCGTGGAACGAGGGTTGCGCGAAGTGGTTTTCTGATCGATGCTCACCGCGGGAGATAAGCCCTCTATGCTTTCTACGTCAGGTTTTTCCATCTGCCCCAGAAACTGGCGGGCATAGGAAGAAAGGCTTTCCACATAGCGGCGCTGCCCCTCGGCGAAAATGGTTTCGAAGGCGAGCGTGGATTTGCCGCTGCCCGAAAGCCCCGTGAACACCGTGAGTTTGTTGCGCGGAATCGTTACGTTGATATTTTTTAAATTGTTTTCTTTGGCGCCTTTGACGACGATATTTTCCTGCATGGTTTTTTGCTTCCTGTTTGGTATTTTTGATTTTTTTGAGATATTCGGTTACGGGCTGCCCCTTGATTTCCGGAAATTTTTTTATCAAAAATATACTGAAAACCAAAAACGGGCTACGCATAATTTGCCGCGCCCCTCATCTCCTTGCTTCGCAAGTAGCTTCCCCCCGAGGGGAAGCCACGAAGTGGCTGAGCATTTTTTTCGCGCTTTTCTCCCCCGAGAGAAAAAGCGAAAAGTGGAAGGCTTTTTACAAAGAAATGCGAAGCTTATTAAAAGCCCTTTCCGCCTATTTGCGGGTGAGTTTCGCAAGCTGCCGGCGCAAGTCCGCTATCTTTTCGCGGATTTCGATTGCCTTTTCGAAATCGAGGTTTGCGCTTGCGATTTTCATCACCGCTTTCAGTTTTTCGATTTCGTCCGGAATATCTTTCGCTTTGATTTCTTCGCCGCCTTTCGCCTTTTTGCTGATGACAAGCGACGATTTGATTTCTTTCACGATGGTTTTCGGCGTGATGCCGTGTTCCTCGTTGTAGCGCTTTTGTATCGTGCGGCGGCGGTTGGTTTCGTCGATGGCGCGGCGCATGCTGTCCGTAATCGTATCGGCGTACATAATCACCCGCCCGTCCGCGTTACGCGCCGCTCTGCCGATCGTCTGGATAAGCGCGGTATCGCTGCGCAGAAAGCCCTCTTTATCGGCGTCCAGAATCGCCACCAGCCGCACTTCCGGCATATCCAGCCCCTCGCGGAGCAGGTTGATGCCGCAAAGCACGTCGAACTCGCCCGCACGCAAACCGTTTACGATGTCTACGCGTTCCAGCGTATCCACGTCGCTGTGCATGTATCGCACCTTGACGCCGTGCTCCTTTAAATAATCGGTGAGCTCTTCCGCCATGCGCTTCGTGAGCGTGGTAACGAGCACTCTGCCGCCCGCCGCCTTTTCTTTGTTGATTTCCGCAAACAAATCGTCGATCTGCCCTTTCGTGGGGCGCACGTCGATTTCGGGATCGAGCAGCCCCGTGGGGCGGATGAGCTGTTCGGCAAACTGCCCCGCCTGTTCGCGTTCGTAGGGGGCAGGGGTGGCGGAAACGCAGATGAGCTGCGGAACGCGCGCGTCGAATTCTTCGAACGTGAGCGGACGGTTATCGTACGCCGAGCGCATGCGGAAGCCGTAGTCCACCAGATTTTTTTTGCGCGAATAATCGCCGTGATACATGGCGCGGATTTGCGGAATCGTCATGTGGCTTTCGTCGATGAACACCAGAAACTCGCCTTTCGGAAAATAATCGAGCAGCGTGAACGAGGGTTCGCCGGGGCTTCTGCCGTCGAAATAACGGCTGTAATTTTCGATGCCGCTGCAATAGCCGATTTCGCGCATCATTTCGAGATCGTGCTCGGTGCGCTGTTTTAAGCGCTGCGCTTCCAGAATTTTGCCTTCATCCTGAAAAGCTTTCACTTCGCCCTGTAAGTCCTCTTCGATCATCGAAAGCGCGCCGCGCAATTTTTCGGTGCCTACGGCGTACTGCGAAGCGGGAAAAATCGCCGCGTGAGAAAGTTCGTTGATGCGATTGCCCGTAAGCGCTTCCACTTCGTAAATTTTATCGATTTCGTCGCCGAAATATTCCACGCGGATCGCGATTTCGGAAGCCGACGCGGGGAATATTTCCAGCGTGTCGCCGCGCACGCGGAAGGTGGAACGGCGGAAGTCCGCATCGGAACGGGCGTATTGCAATTCCACAAGTTTGCGCATCAGCGCGTCGCGCGGGTACTCCATGCCGGGACGAAGCGAAATCGAAAGGCGGAAATATTCTTCGGGCGCGCCCAAGCCGTAGATGCAGGATACCGAAGCCACCACGATGACGTCTTTCCGCTCCATCAGGGCGCAGGTGGCGCTGTTGCGGAGTTTATCGATTTCGTCGTTCATCGACAAATCTTTTTCGATATAGGTATCGGTGGAGGGAACGTAGCTTTCCGGCTGATAATAATCGTAATACGAAACGAAATATTCCACGCGGTTTTCGGGGAAAAATTCGCGGAATTCGTTGCAAAGCTGCGCGGCAAGCGTTTTATTGTGCGCGATTACCAGCGTGGGACGATTGACGTTTTTGATGACGTTTGCCATCGTAAACGTTTTGCCGCTGCCCGTTACGCCGATTAAAACCTGCGTACGGATTCCGTCGCGCACGCCTTCGGTGAGCGTTTCTATCGCCTGCGGCTGATCGCCCGTGGGGGCATACGGCGCGTGCAATTTAAATTCCATAGGCTTTCCTTTCCGCTCCTTTTTTCGACGTTTTTCTTAAAAACAAACAAACGTTTGCATTTTTTCGACATTATTATAGCACGGCTTCGAAAAAAAAGCAAGGCTATTTGCGGCGCATTTCGGGCGATTTGAAATTTTTTCGACGAAATTTTTCAGCCGCCGTTTTTTTCCCGCCGCCCGCCTGCGGCTTGCCCTCCGCAAGAGAGAAATCTGCGGAATGCGGCGCAGGAATTGCCGCGCTATCTGAAAATGCGACGGAGAATAAAGCCTACCAGAAAAGCCACGATTGCCGAAGCCACCGATTTTACCACAAGCAGCGCCTTATCGCGCTTTTTATTCTCTTTTTCGCGCGGGTAGCAATACCCTTTCGCTCGCAGCGTGAACAGGTACATCTTTTCGCCTTTGCGGTGAGAATACAGCGTTTCCGCGTAATCGTCCTCGCGCAGATCTTCAAAGATTTTTTCGAGCTTCTCTTCGGGAAGCCTGTCCTTAGCTTCGAACAACCGCGAAAAATCGGCGGCGGAAATCAGACTTTTTCCGTCGCCTTTGCAAAGCGAATATATTTCGTCCATGATTTTCTCTTCGCGTCTGTTCAGCATTTTTCTTTCGTCCGCCCGCTTATCCGCGCGCGATGAGCCGCAATAAAGAAGCAATTGCCGCGGCGAGGAATCCGCCCGCAGCCCCGCCCGCAAACGACCACCAGAACACGGGGGACAGCGAACGGAACAAATTGCGCCGCACCGAAAGCGGCTGCTCTTCCGCCTCGTACCTCCGCCCTTTATCCAGCACGGAAAGACAATAATTTCCGCCTTCGGCATAGCGCACGTCGATATACCCCTCTTCGTCCAGCGTTTTCACCGCGCGGGCGATTTCCTCCTTATTCACGCCGAGCGCGGCGGGATATAAACTTAAAAAATCGTCGTCCGAAAAAATTTCGTAGCCGTTTTCTTTACATTCGTCGTTGAGATATAAAAGCATTGCCGCTTTTTTCGCTTCCGTCATCGTCCGTTTCTCCCGCATCGTGATTACACGATATTATTATGCGCGGCGAGCGGGTTTTTAATCGGGGCTTTTATGTTTTTGTTTTTCGGTTTGCGCGATTTGCGCGTTTTGCGCAGCGTATAAACCGCTTCGACGGGGCGTTCGGCAAGTTTTACCAGCGCGCCCACGGGCAGCACCGTAGCGGATAGCGCAAGCGTTAAAATAAGTTCGGCAAACGTTAAACCGGACGTTCTGAACACCGTGCCGCCGAAGTACAGAAGCGCGATCTGGCAAAACGAGGTGAGCGCGATGAAAATCACGAACGAGCCGCCGCCCTTCATTCTTCTGAACGGATTCGGCGAATCGGTACGAGCGTGGAACGCGCCGAACAAACCGGAAAACACGAAAATCGAGAAAAACGCGGTGTAAAAATGCGCCGTGCCCCTGCTTTCGCCCACGCGGAAAAACGAGGCGATTTCCGGCGACTTTAAAAAGTACAGGCAAAGCAGCACGCAGTAGATTCCCGTGGCGGCGACGCGCCCCGCAAGGCGCTTTGTAAGCACGGGCTCGGAAAGCGGCACGGGCGGACGGCGCATATCCTGCGGATCGACGCGGATGCCCGCGAACGCCAGCGAGGCGAGCGTATCCATAATCATATTGATCCACAGCATCTGCATGACGGTTACGGGGGTATCGAAGCCGATGAACGGCGCAAGCAGAGATACGCCCACCGCGCAGAGATTCATCGTAAGCTGAAACACCACAAACTGCCGTATGCTTTTGAATACCCGCCTGCCGTATGCCGCCGCTTTGACGACGGACGAAAGATTATCGTCGGTAATCACCACGTCGCCCGCTTCTTTGGCGACTTCCGTGCCCGAACCGAGCGCGAAACCTACGTCCGCTTTTTTCAGCGCCGCCGCGTCGTTGATGCCGTCGCCCGTCATGCCCGTTACGCAACCGAGGCGCTTCGAAAGTTCTACCAGCCGGCTTTTATCGGTGGGGAGAGCGCGCGCCACCACGCGGAGCCGCGGCAGAATTTTTAATACTTCTTCGTCGCTCATCGCCGCCAGTTCGCCGCCCGTGAGCACGACGGCGCCGCCTGATTCGGCGTACGGCGCGTACTTCTGCGCTTCCGCCTTGCTTTTGCGGGGGGTATGGTGCGAAGTTTTGCGTTTTTCGGTTTGCCGCACGGGCAGAAACAGCCCCGCCTCTTTGGCGATTGCCGCCGCGGTTTCGGGATGATCGCCCGTAATCATCACTACCTGCACGCCGGCGCCGCGCAGATCGTCCACGGCGGTTTTCGCTTCGGGGCGAAGTTCGTCGCAAAGCACGGCAAGCGCAAGAAGCGTGGCGTTTTCCGGCAAGATTCCTTCGGAGGCACGCGGAAATTCGCCCTCGTAACAGGCAAGAGCGATCACGCGTCTGCCGCGGCTCGTCTGTTCGTGCAGGCGTTTTTTCATCAGCGCCGCATCCAGCGGAAGATTGCTTTCGCCGTTGAAACAGTACGCGATATGCGGCAGCAGGATTTCGGGCGCGCCCTGAAAATACACCGTTGTTTCGCCGCCGCTTTGCACCGCGGAAAGAGCGTATTTGTTTTCCGTGCTGAATTTCTGCCGCGATATAATTTTCGCCTCGTGCAAGCGGGCGCCGCGCAGATACGTTTCCGGCGGAAAGGCGGCTTTAAAAGCCCTGTCCGCGGCGTTGCCGCCGCCCTTTGCCGCCGCTTCGCCGCCGTTGAAATACGCGCACGCGGCGATTTTTTCCGCAAGGAGCGCGGGCAGACGGTCGGGGGGAAGCAATTCGCCCCTGCCCGTTAAAACGCGGCCGACGGACGGCATGCCGCGGGTGAGCGTGCCCGTTTTATCGGTGAAAAGAATTTTCATGCCGCCCGCCGCTTCGATGCCCGCGGCGCGCTTTACAAGCACGTTGTCCTTTGCCATTTTCGCGCGGTTGGAAGAAAGAACCACGGCGATCATCATGGGCAGCCCTTCCGGCACGGCGACCACCACGACGGCGATGGCGAGGGTAACGGCGTGCATCAGGCAGGAAAATACCGTAACGGGGTTTTGAAAATCCGCCTTGATAAGCGCGGGATTCATGGCGTTATCCAGAAAGAACGCGTTGAACAGATCGGCAAGAGCGACGAGCACGGCGGCGAGATATCCGAAGCGGGAAAGCGTGCCTGCAAGAACGGAAAGTTTGCGTTTCAACGGGCTGTCCCCTTTATCCTGACGAAGCGCGCCCGCCATCTGCCCGTAAAAGGTGTTTTCGCCCACTTCGCTTACCCGTACCGCCGCTTCGCCGCCCGTAACCAGACTGCCTTCGAATACCTTTTCGCGGCGGGAAAGCCCTTCCGCGCCGGCAAGCGCTCCGGGCGTTTTTTCGATTTCCGCGCTTTCGCCCGTGAGCGGGGATTGCGATACGGCAAGTCTGCCCGAAAGCATGACGCCGTCCGCGGGGACTCGTTCGCCCGCTTCCAGAAGCAATATATCGCCGACGACAAGTTCGCGTACGGCGATTTGTTTTGTTTTTCCGCCGCGGCGGACGCGGCAGGACAAGTTTTCGCTTTGCGCCATCAGCTGTTCGAACGCCGATTCGCTGCCGTATTCCGAGAGGGTGGAAACGAACGTGGATAAAAACACGGCGACGGCGATGCCCGCCGTTTCGGTTACGTTGCGGCTGCGGATGAAAAATATGAGATTGATGGCAAGCGCAACGAGCAGGATGCGGATGATCGGATCGGAAAAGGCGGAAAGATACTGCTTGAAAAAGCCCTTTCTTTTACGCTTTTGCAGTGCGTTTTCGCCGTATTTTTCGCGTGAAAATTTTACTTCTTCCTCGCTTAAACCGAACAATGCGTTTTTTTCCTGCGTACCTGCGTTTTTCTTTGCATTAGCGGACATGGCGCGCCCTCCGGGTGTTTCTTATCGATTCTTTTTATCGTATGCCGCCGCCCGGAAATTTATGAGAAAAAACGCCCTCCCGTTTGTTGTACGGGAGAGCGTTTCAGGATTTTCGGCGATTACTTTTTCGGGTTGGTGATGATGACGCCCGAATCGGAAGCGTCGATTTTCACCGTGTCGCCCGGCAGGAATCTGCCCGCAAGCAGTTCTTTGGCGAGCGGCGTTTCCACCGCCTGCTGCACGTACCTCTTCAACGGTCTTGCGCCGAGAACCGGATCGTAGCCGTTGTCCGCAAGGTATGCGCACGCTTTGTCGGTAATTTCCAGAGTCAGCCGCTTTTCCGCGAGTCTTTCTCTGAGCGACGAAACGAAAAGTTTTACGATCTTTTCGATTTCGCCTTTCTGCAGCGGTTTGAAAATGACGATTTCGTCCAGACGGTTTAAAAATTCGGGACGGAACGAGGTTTTAAGCAGCGCTTCCACTTCCTTTTTCGCCGTTTCGGAAAGGTTGCCTTTTTCGTCGATGCCTTCGAGAATGGCGGGCGAGCCGAGGTTGGAAGTTAAGATAATCACGGTGTTTTTGAAGTTCACCGTTCTGCCCTGTCCGTCGGTGATACGCCCGTCGTCAAGCACTTGCAAAAGCACGTTGAACACGTCCGGGTGCGCCTTTTCCACCTCGTCGAACAGCACCACGCAGTAAGGATGACGGCGCACGGCTTCGGTGAGCTGCCCGCCCTCGTCGTACCCGACGTATCCGGGAGGCGCGCCGATCAGACGGGAAACGGAATACTTTTCCATATACTCGCTCATATCGATACGCACCATGTTTTTCTCGTCGTCGAACAGGCACTTCGCCAACGTTTTCGCAAGCTGCGTTTTGCCGACGCCCGTAGGGCCTAAAAACAGGAACGAACCGATAGGACGATCGGGATCGGCGATGCCCGCGCGGGAACGAAGAATGGCGTTAGCCACGGCATCCACCGCTTCGTTCTGCCCGATTACCCGTTTGTGCAGGGTATCGGCGAGGTGAAGCAGTTTTTCCTTTTCGCCTTCCATCAGTTTCGCCACGGGAATACCCGTGCGTTTTGCCACGATTTCGGCGATTTCTTCTTCGGTTACTTTATCGTGCAGAATCGTGCCGCCGTTGCCGTCCGCGCCGTCCGCCGCGGCTTTCTTCTCGCTTTCTTCCAGCTTCTTTTTCAGTTCGGGCAGTTTGCCGTACTGAAGTTCGGAAGCTTTCTGCAAATCGTACTCGCGCTGCGCTTTTTCCAGATCCGCCGAGCATTTTTCGATTTCTTCGCGCAAAGACTGCACCGCGGAAATATCGCGTTTTTCCGCTTCCCAGCGGGTGGACAACGCTGCGTATTTTTCTTTCATTTCCGCAAGTTCGTTTTCGATTTCTTTCAGATGTTCCTGCGAAGCGGGATCGGTTTCTTTGGAAAGGGCATTCTTTTCGATTTCCAGCTGCATCGTCTTTCTCGAAAGCGCGTCCATCTCTTCGGGGCTCGATTCCATCTGCGTGCGGATGGTGGCGCAGGCTTCGTCCACGAGGTCGATCGCCTTATCGGGCAGGAATCTGTCGGTGATATATCTGTCGGAAAGAGTCGCCGCGGCGATTAAGGCGTTATCCTGAATTTTTACGCCGTGGAACACTTCGTAACGCTCTTTCAGACCGCGCAGAATGGAGATGGTATCTTCCACCGTGGGTTCGCCCACCAGCACGGGCTGGAAACGACGTTCGAGCGCGGGATCTTTTTCGATATATTTGCGGTACTCGTCCAGCGTGGTGGCGCCGATGCAATGCAGCTCGCCGCGCGCCAGCATAGGCTTTAACAGGTTGCCCGCGTCCATCGCGCCGTCCGTTTTGCCGGCGCCGACGATGGTATGCAACTCATCGATGAACAGAATAATTCTGCCGTCCGATTTCTTCACTTCGGCAAGCACGGCTTTCAATCTTTCTTCGAATTCGCCGCGGAATTTCGCGCCCGCAATCAACGCGCCGAGATCCAGAGAAAATACTTTGCGGTCTTTCAGAGAATCGGGCACGTCCCCTTTCATGATACGAATCGCAAGCCCTTCGGCGATTGCCGTTTTGCCCACGCCGGCTTCGCCGATCAGCACGGGATTGTTTTTCGTTTTACGCGAAAGAATACGGATGACGGAACGGATTTCTTCGTCCCGCCCGATGACGGGGTCGAGTTTGTGCTGCCGCGCCCGCTCCACCAGATCGCTGCCGTATTTATTCAGTACGTCGTAGGTATCTTCGGGATTTTCGCTGTCGACGCGGGAATTGCCGCGCACTTTGGCAAGCTCCTGCATGAACGTATTTTTATCTATCCCGGCTTCTTTCAGAAGGCGCTTCACAAGGCTTTCGCCCTTATCGAAGAACGCCATAAACAGATGCTCGACGGAAACATAGGAATCGCCCATCTGTTCCGCGGAACTCTGCGCGCTTTCAAGCAGATCGTTCAACGCGCCGGATACGTATTTTTCGCCGCCCGATACTTTGGGAAGCCGCGAAATTTCCGTACGCGTTCTTTCGAGAAGCGCGGAAACGTTTACCCCCGCACGCGACAACAGCGTGGCAATCAGCCCCTCCTTATCGCTTAAAAGCGAGAATAACAGATGCAGCTGATTGATATCGGCGTTGCCGTATTCCGTGGAAACTCTCTGCGCGTTTACCAGCGCTTCCGAAGATTTCTCGGTAAATTTTTTCATATCCATAATTTTGCCCTCCTTGCCGTTTTCCGCGTGCCGCGCTTTGTTCCGCAACCCGTCGGTTTCTTTTTTCATTAGTTATTTTTACCCCTGCTTTCCGCCGTTTAAACATAGCGGGAATAACTTTTCGTAAAATATATTTCCGATAAAAAGACAAATGAAAACGCCCCGAAGATTTTTCTTCGGGGCGCCACATTTTATCTGTTTGTTTTATAACTTTAAAACGTATACGTAGCGCCGACTTCGTACGTAATTACGGAATCGTCGAAGTAGTCGTCCATCGTGCCTCCGGGCACAGATCTGCCTCTCCTCGGGGTATCCTGCGAGTCCGCGCAGCCGCTAAGCAGCGCAAAAGCGCCGAAAAACACGGCAACCGCACACATTAACGCGGCCGATTTTTTTCTGTTCAATCGTTTATTCTCCTTAGTGTGATTTTTTTACGCGCTTTTGCGCCGGCTACGCTCCGCGTGTAAAAATATGCAGCTATTTTACACAATATTCAAAATTTTGTCAAGCGGATAAAAGGAATTTTTTTGAAATATTTTTCGACTTATTTTTTCGTTTCGGGCAAAAACCGCGCTTCTTCGAATACGCCGCGATTACAAAAAACGGCGCGGAGAAACTTGCGGAACAAAGCGGAATAAAGCGCGGGCGTTCGACGCGTTTTTGCGTTTTTGACGCTTATATACGCGCGCGCGACAAAAAAATATTTTTTTTCTTGGTTACCGCCGCCTTTTTTTATTTACTTTTTTCCGCTTTTCCTGTACAATAATAAGACAGCAGGTGAATAGATTTCAAGGAGTTTGCACGCAGAATGATTGCAAGAGTAGAAAGCTATGCGCTCTTCGGGCTGGAAGGCGTACCCGTAACGGTGGAAGCGGATATCTCGAAAGGGATTCCTTCGTTCGATATGGTGGGCTTGCCCGACGCGGCGGTGAAAGAATCGCGCGAACGGGTGAAAAGCGCAGTGAAAAACAGCGGACTGATGTTTCCGAACCATAAAATCACCGTGAACTACGCCCCCGCGTACGTGAAAAAAGAAGGCTCGGCGCTGGACCTTGCCACGGCGATTTCGCTTTTAAAAGGCGAAGGCGCGCTGGAAGCAGACACGAACGGAATCATTTTTCTCGGCGAGCTTGCGTTAAACGGCGAACTGCACCCCGTGCGCGGCGTGCTGCCGGCGGTGATTTCCGCGCGCGAAAAAGGTTACAAAACGTTTATCGTTCCCGCAGAAAACGCAAAGGAAGCGGGGTATGTGGGCGGCGTCGACGTATATGCGGCGCGAACCTTACGCGAAGTGGTGGATCATCTTTCCGGTTTTTCGCCCCTCTCCCCCGTGCGTTGCGAAGAATTCCGCGCGGCGCAAAGCGAAAAGGCGGGCGCGGACTGGAACAACAACCTTTCCGCGCACGATCTGTCGTTCGTGAAAGGACAGGAGATTGCAAAGCGCGCGCTGGAAGTTGCCGTGGCGGGCGGACACAACATTCTGTTTGTAGGCCCTCCCGGAAGCGGAAAAACCATGCTGGCGCGGGCGATTCCTACGGTGCTGCCGGATTTATCGTTTGAAGAGGCGCTGGAAATCACAAAAATTCATTCGGTGGCGGGAACTTTGGGCGAAAACGGAATTATTACCGAACGCCCGTTCAGAACGCCCCACCATACCGCCACCACCGTTTCGCTCTGCGGCGGCGGAAACAAAACGGTGCATCCCGGAGAAATTTCGCTGGCGCACGGCGGCGTGCTGTTTCTGGACGAGCTGCCCGAATACAACCGCTCCACGCTGGAAGCGCTCCGGCAACCGCTGGAGGACGGCGTTATCACCGTTTCGAGAGCGGGCGGCACCGTTACGTATCCCGCTTCGTTTATGCTGTGCGCAAGCATGAACCCCTGCCCCTGCGGAAACTACGGCTCCGCCACGCGGCAATGCACGTGCACGCCTTCCGAAATCAAACGTTACCGCGCAAGAATATCCGGTCCGCTGCTGGACAGAATCGATATTCAGGTGGAAGTGGACGGCGTAACGTACGACGACCTTTCGGGCGGAGAGAACGGAGAAACGAGCGCGGAAATCAAAAAACGCACCGACCGCGCGCGGGAAATTCAGCGCGAGCGATATGCCGGCGAAAACGTGAACACCAACAGCGAAATGAACGAAAAAGACATACGGAAATACTGCGCGCTTTCGAAAGAGTGCGACGATATTCTGCGCGAGGCGTTCACTTCGCTCAGGCTTTCCGCGCGGGCGCGCTCGCGTATTTTAAAGGTGGCGCGCACGATTGCGGACCTGTCGGGCGAAGAGCGCATTTTACCGGAGCACGTGATGGAAGCGGTATCGTACCGCACGTACGGCGCGGAAGAAGAATAAGGCGCGGGGAGGCACACTATGCGGAATCTTTCGGCGGAAGAGAAGGCTTTCATCTGGCTGGACGCCTTTCCCCTGCCGCTCAGCGAAAAAAACGCGCTGTTAAAAGCCGCCGGCAGCGCCGTAACCCTTGTAAAAAATTACGCGGAATTTTTCAAAAACGCGGTTAAAGCGGACGAAAGCGGCGTATATAATGATATGGCGCAGTCTTTGAAAGACGATTCGTTTTTCAAAAACGTGATTGCGGCGCTTGAAAACGAAGCTATCAACCCCGTGACGCGCGTTTCCGACGGTTTTTTCGAAGAGTGGCGCGCGGTGGAGAATCCGCCGCTGGTACAGTACGAAAAAGGAAACGCGGCTTTGAAAAAAGGCGCTAAATTCGTGCTGGTGGGTTCGAGGCGCACTCCGCCCGAAGTGATGAAACGCACGCAAAAAGTTGCGGAAGAGTTATCCCGCGCGTTCACGGTGGTTACGGGAAACGCGGACGGAGGCGACAGCGCGGCGCTGGCGGGCGCGGCGAAAACGAAAGGCGGCATATCGGTTCTGGCGGGCGGGTTCTGCTGTATGGAAAACGCGCGATGCGATTTTGAAAAAAATCTGTACGTAACCGAACACACTTACCGCGTAACCGCGCGAAAATTTTCTTACGAACGCAGAAACGCTCTGCTTGCCGCGCTGGGAACAGCCGGCTTGATTGCCAGCGCGGGCGAAAAAAGCGGCGCGCTGATGACGGCGGAATTTTTAAAAGCCGCGGGAAAACCGCTGTTCGCCTTCCCCTATTCGCCCGAATCGGCGGCGGGAAGAGGCTGCAACGCACTGATTAAACGCGGCGCCAATCTTGCCGAAAGCGCGGACGACGTTTTCGAAAAACTGGGCGTCGCCGCACAAACGACGGCAACCGACGCGACGGATAAACTTTCCGCCGACGAAAAACTTGTGTACGAGGCTTTGAAAGATACGGGCAAGGCGAACATCAACGCTTTATCGCACCTGACGAAGCTGCCCGTATGGAAGCTTTCCGGCATCGTTGCGGCGCTGGAAGTAAAAGGCGTGCTGACGCGCACGGGCGGGAACTTCGTTTCCCTCGTATAAAAATACGGATTAACATTTTAAAAAGGGCATAGAAACAATGGATTTAATTATCGTAGAATCTCCTTCCAAGGCAAAGACCATTTCGAAGTATCTGAAAGGAAAGTACAAGGTAGACGCTTCCGCGGGGCATATCCGCGACCTGCCCGTACACTCCCTCGGCGTGGACGTGAAAAACAATTTCGAACCGCGCTACGTAAATTCGGAAGGCAAAGAAGATCTGATCAGGCGCTTGCAGGACGAAACGAAAAAAGCCGACCGCGTTTATCTTGCAACCGACCCCGACCGCGAGGGAGAGGCGATTTCCTGGCATTTGCAGACGGTTCTCGGATTAGACGAAAAAGCGAAAAACCGCATCGAATTCAACGAAGTTTCGCAAAAAGCGGTGGAAAAAGCGCTTACGCAACCGCGGACAATCAATTATAACCTTGTGGACGCGCAGCAGGCGCGCCGCGTGCTGGACAGACTGGTGGGCTACAAACTTTCCACCCTGCTGAACCACAAAATCGAAACGGAAAACAATTCCCGAACGCTTTCGGGCGGCAGAGTGCAATCGGTGGCGCTGAAACTGATTGTGGACAGAGAACGGGAAATCGAAGCGTTCAAGCCGCAGGAATACTGGAACGTTTCCGCGCTGCTGCAGGATAAGGAACTGAAACACGCGCCGTTCAAAGCTTCCCTCGAAAAGAAAAACGGCAAGAAATACAAGCCCGCTTCCAAAGAGGAAACGGAAACGGTGCTCGCCGCGCTGAAAGCGGGAGAATTCGTTGTGGCTGCGATGAAAAAATCGGTGGTGAAAAGCCACGCGCCCGCGCCGTTCACCACTTCTTCGATGCAACAGGAATCTTCCAACAAGCTGGGCTTCACGGCGCCCGAAACGATGAGCCTCGCGCAGCACCTGTATGAAGGCATCGGCACGGAAAACGGCGACCATATCGCGTTCATCACGTATATGAGAACGGACTCCGTACGTATTTCGGCGGAAGCGCAACAAAGCGCGCTGGCATACATCCGCGCCGCGTACGGCGATAATTACGCGCCCGAAAAGCCGAATTTTTATTCCACGAAAAAGGACGCGCAGGACGCGCACGAAGCCGTGCGCCCCATCGACGTTTCGATGACGCCGGACAAGGCGAAAAATCTGCTGGATAAAAAGCATTATATGCTGTACAAGCTGATTTACGAGCGTTTTCTGGCTTCGCAGATGGCGGAAGCGAAATACAACAGCACGCAGATGGATATAAACAATTCCGGCTATACCTTCAAGGCGAGCGGCAAAATCATGCTCTTCCCCGGCTATACGGCGGTATACCGCGAAACGGAGGTAAAAAAGGACGACGACGAATCGGCGGAATCCGCAGAACTGCTGCCCGATCTGGCGCAGGGAGAAAGCGTGAACTGCAACAAAATCAACACGGAGCAGAAGTTCACGAAGCCGCCCCTTCGCTATACGGACGCCTCGCTGGTGAAAGCGATGGAAGAAAAAGGCATCGGGCGCCCCTCCACGTACGCGACCATCATCGCGAAACTCAACCAGAAGTACGTGAAAAAAGAGGGCAAATACATGAAGCCCGTGAAAGTTTCGTACGCCGTATCGGATATGCTGAACAAATGTTTCCCCGATATCATGAACGTGGGCTTCACCGCGGATATGGAAACCAAGCTGGATAAAATAGAAGAAGGCGGACAGCGCTGGCAGGACGTTATTGCGGACTTCTACCCGGAATTTGAAAAAAATCTGAAAAACGCCTCTTCGTACGGCGACGAACTCACCGACATCAAGTGCGAAAAATGCGGCAGACCGATGATTCGCAAAAACGGAAAATACGGAAAATATCTCGCGTGTTCCGGCTACCCCGAATGCCACAACATCGTAAGCGAGGGCGAACAGGAAATTTCCGCGATCCCCTGCCCCAACTGCGGCGAAAACATGGTGGTAAAAACGGGTAAATTCGGAAAATTTCTCGCCTGCCCCAACTATCCCGATTGCAAAACGACGCGCCCCTACCCCACGGAAAACGGCGAACAGAAAGATTGCGGCATCTGCCCGGAATGCGGATCTCCGATGCTGCAGAAAAAGAGCAAAAAAGGCAAGATTTTCTACGGCTGTTCCGGCTACCCCGCCTGCAAGTTTTTATCGTGGGATATTCCCACGGGAAAAAAATGCCCCAAGTGCGGCAGCGCGCTGGTGAAAACGGCGCGGGGCAACGTGAAATGTTCCAACAAGGAATGCGATTATAAAGAGGGTAAAGCCTCTTCGGCGACGGGCGCAGGCACGACGGGCGCCGACGGCGGCGCGAAAAGCTTCAAACCGCTGCAATCGGAAGATTTCGACGCGCCCCCTTTGATGGACGAACCCATATACGGCGACGATCGGTAAAACGAACATGAACGGAATCACAAACGAAAAATTGAAAAACGCGAAGATTTCCGTCATCGGCGGCGGACTGGCAGGCTGCGAGGCGGCGTATTATCTGGCGCGGCACGGCGCAGACGTAACGCTGTACGAAATGAAGCCGCAGAAATATTCGCCTGCGCACGAAAGCCCGTCGCTTTGCGAACTGGTGTGTTCGAACTCATTGAAATCCGCCGACGTTTACGCGAACGCGTGCGGACTTCTGAAGGAAGAAATGCGCATTCTCGGCTCGCTTACGATGGAAGCGGCGGCGCACACCGCCGTGCCCGCGGGCGGCGCGCTTGCCGTGGACAGGGAAAAATTCGCGGCGTACGTTACGGAAAAAATCCGCGGCGAAAAAAACATCCGCGTGGTAACGGAAGAAATCGTAAAATTTCCCGAAGTATCGGGCGACGAATACGCGATTATCGCCACGGGGCCGCTGACTGCGGACGCCCTGGCGGCGGACATCGAACAAAAAACGGGCAGAAATCTGCACTTTTTCGACGCTTCCGCGCCCGTGATTGCGGCGGATTCTATCGATTATACCCGCGCGTTCACGCAGGACAGGTACGATAAAGGCACGGGCGATTACGTGAATTGTCCGCTGACGAAAGAAGAATATTACGCCTTCGTAGAAGCGCTGGGGACGGCGGAAAAAGCGGTGTTGCACGATTTTGAAAAAGGCGAAATTTTCGAAGGCTGCATGCCGATCGAAGTGATGGCATCGCGCGGAAAAGACACGCTCCGCTACGGCACGCTGAAGCCCATGGGGCTTTGCGAGGACGGAAAGCGCCCCTTCGCGGTGGCGCAGCTGCGCAAAGAAAACGCGGAAGGCACGGCGTACAACCTTGTGGGGTTTCAGACGAATTTGAAGTTCGGCGAGCAGAAGCGGGTATTTTCGATGATTCCCGCACTGAAAAACGCGGAGTATCTGCGTTACGGCGTGATGCACCGCAACACGTTTATACTATCCCCCGCTGTTTTGAACGCCGATTTCTCGTTTAAATATAATCGGAACGTGCGTTTTGCGGGGCAGATTACGGGCGTGGAAGGATATGTGGAAAGCGCCGCTTCGGGACTTTTCGCGGCGGCGTATCTTCTGGACGAATTGACGGGAAACAAACGCGGCACGGCGCCGGGCGAAACGATGACGGGCGCGCTTGCCGCCTACCTCACGGCGCCGAATAAAGATTTTCAGCCGATGAACGCGAATTACGGTATTCTTCCCCCGTTATCCGTGCGCATCAAAGATAAAAAAGAACGCTATCGGGCGCTTTCCGAACGCGCGCTGGAAACAATGCGCGCCTGGGCGGAACGCCTTTAAAGAGATAAGTACAAGGAGAAAAAACAATATGGAATTTCGGGGTACCACGATTTGCGCCGTAAAAAGAAACGGCGTTACGGCGATTGCCGGCGACGGTCAGGTTACGCTGGGCGAATCGGTGATTTTTAAAAATTCCGCGGTGAAGGTACGCCGCATTTACGGCGGCAAAGTGATTTTGGGCTTTGCCGGTTCGGTAACGGACGCCTTTTCGCTGACGGAAAAATTCGAAGGCATGCTGAATAAATTCGCGGGAAATCTGATGCGCTCCGCCGTGGAACTTGCGGAACTGTGGCGCAGCGACAAGCTGGGCAGAAAGCTGGACGCGATGATGATTACCGCCGACAAAGATACGTTTCTGATTCTTTCCGGCACAGGCGAAGTAATCGAACCGGACGGCAACGTGTGCGCCATCGGTTCGGGCGGAAACTATGCCCTTGCCGCGGCGCGCGCCCTGTATTCGGAAACAAATTATTCCGCAGAACAGATTGCGAAAAAAGCGTTGAAAATAGCTTCGGAAATCTGCGTGTTCACGAACGACAACATCCGCTGCGAAACCATCGGCGAAGAGCTCCCCTCTGCACCCGCGGAAAAACCGACGAAAAAATCGGCGGAAAAAATGAAATCCGCGGACAAGAAAAGCGCGAAAACCGCGCGGGAGGAAAAGTAAATGGATCTTTCTCCGAAACAGATTGTAGAACAGCTGGATAAATATATCATCGGGCAGGACGAAGCGAAAAAAGCTGTGGCGATCGCGCTGAGAAACCGTTACAGAAGAAGCCGTTTGCCCAAGGAAGTACGCGAAGAAATCACGCCGAAGAACATTATCATGAAAGGTCCTACCGGCGTGGGAAAGACGGAAATCGCGCGGCGGCTGGCAAAACTGGTGCGCGCGCCGTTCGTGAAAGTGGAAGCCACGAAGTACACGGAAGTGGGATATGTGGGCAAAGACGTGGAAGGCATGATCCGCGACCTTGCGGAGTGCTCGTACCGCCTTGTGAAAGCCGAAAAGGAAGAAGAAGTAAAAGCGAAAGCCACTTCGGCGGCGGAAAAACGCGTTCTGAAAATTATTCTGGAAGCCAAAAAGGACGAGCGCGGAGATACGGCGAAAGAAGTGTTCGAAGGCAGACTTTTAAGCGAGCTGCGCGCCGGAAAACTCAATAATTTCGTAATTGAAATGGACGTGGAAGATCTTCCGCAGCCGATGGAGCTTGTGCCCGGCGGCGCTTCCATTTCTATCGGTTCGATTTTCGGGGATATGTTCCGCGGAAAAAAGAAGAAACGCCGCCTTACCGTGGGCGAAGCGATGGAAATCGCGCTTGCCGAAGAAGCGGATAAACTTGTGGACGAGGACGCCGTAAAAGCGGAAGCCCTTTACCGCGCAGAAAACGACGGCATCGTATTCATCGACGAAATCGATAAAATCGCGGGAAAAGGCGAACGCGGCGCCGACGTTTCGCGCGAGGGTGTGCAACGCGATATTCTGCCCATCGTGGAAGGCAGCACGGTGGTAACGAAATACGGGCCCGTAAAAACGGACTTCGTGCTGTTTATCGCGGCGGGCGCGTTTCACGTATCCTCTATCGAAGATCTGATTCCCGAACTGCAGGGGCGTTTTCCCGTATCGGTAGAGCTGCAATCTTTAACGAAAGAAGACTTCATCCGTATTCTTACGGAAACGCAGAATTCGCTTACCTTCCAGTACGCGGAACTGCTTTCCGTGGATAACATCGAACTGAAATTCGAACCGGACGCCATAGAACGCATTGCGGAAATTTCGGTGGACTTAAACGCCACCAGCGAGGACATAGGCGCGCGGCGGCTGCACACGGTGATGGAATATCTTTTAGAGGACGTTTCTTTCAATGCGGGCGGCATGGACGTGCCGGCGCCTATCCCCGTAGCGATCACGGGCGCGTACGTGGACGAGCATTTATCGAAGCTGACGGGCAACCGCGATTTGAAAAAATACGTGCTGTAACGAAAAACGACAGAAGAAACAGCCGCGCCCGAACACGGCGCCGCGGCGAACGGAGATAATATTATGATTAACATTCCCAAGGGCACGAAAGACGTTCTGCCCGAAGATTCTTACAAATGGCGCTATGTGGAAAACACGGCGCGGGAAATCGCGCGGCTGTATTGCCTGAAAGAACTGCGTACCCCCACTTTCGAACACACGGAGCTTTTTAACCGCGGCGTGGGCGACACCACCGACGTGGTTACGAAAGAAATGTATACGTTCCTCGATAAAGGCAACCGCTCGATTACGCTGAAACCGGAAGGCACGGCGGGCGCGGTGCGCTCGTTTATCGAAAACGGCATGGCAAGCGGCGTTCTTCCCGCAAAAATGTACTACATTACGCCCGCGTTCCGTTACGAGCGCCCGCAGGCGGGGCGGCTTCGCGAATTCCACCAGTTCGGCGTGGAAATTTTCGGGGCGAAAGGCGCGGATACCGACGCGGAAACCATTCTGCTCGCCGATACGTTTCTTAAAAAGCTCGGCTTGAAAACCAAGCTTCATATCAATTCGATCGGGTGCCCTGCATGCCGCGCGGCATACAACAAAGCGCTGCGCGAGTATTTTGAGCCGCACCTCGACAAGCTGTGCTACGATTGCAAAACGCGTTTCGAAAAGAATCCGCTGCGGCTTCTCGACTGCAAGGAAGACGCGTGCCGCGAAGTGAACAAAAACGCGCCCTCTATTCTCGATTATCTCTGCGACGACTGCAAAGCGCATTTTTCCGAGCTGAAAGAACGGCTGACGGAAGCGGGTGTGGAATATACCGTAGACCCGCGCATTGTGCGGGGACTGGATTATTACACGCGCACGGTGTTTGAATTTGTGGCGGACGGAATCGGCGCGCAGGGCACGGTGTGCGCCGGCGGAAGATACGACGGTCTGATTCGCTCTCTGGGCGGCGGCGACGTACCCGCCGTGGGGTTTGCCGCGGGCATCGAACGATTGCTGATCGTCATGGAACAATCGGGTGCGGAAATTCCCTGCGACGAAGCGCCGACGGCGTATTTCGCGGGCATGGACGAAGCGTCGCGCAAGAAGGCGTTTGAACTGACTACGACTTTGCGAAACCACGGCATCGTAGCCGAATGCGACCACATGGCACGCTCGATTAAAGCGCAATTCAAGTATGCGGACAAAACGGGCGCGAAGTACGTTGCCGTCATCGGCGGAAGCGAGCTGGAAAAAGGCGCGGCGACGGTGAAAAACATGGCGACGGGCGAAGCGGACGAAGTAGAGTTTGCTCACATCGCGGAATATTTCGAAAAAAAATAAGACATACTTACAAAAGAAAATTTATCACGGAGGAAATCAAATGAAACAAGTTACGGGCGAAGAGTTCGAAGAACTTTTAAAAGGCGACAAAACGGTGTTTGCGGATTTCTGGGCGACTTGGTGCGCGCCCTGCCGCATGCTTGCTCCCATTTTCGAGGGGCTTGCGGAAAAGTACGCGGACAAAGCGGTGTTTGTAAAAGTAAACGTGGACGAACAGACGGAAACGGCTATCAAATGCGGCGTTTCCTCTATCCCCAACGTGATTGCGTTCCGCGGCGGAGAAGCGGTGGCGAACAGTCTGGGATACGTTCCAGAAAACGAACTGGAAGATTTTATCATCGAAAATCTTTAACGCCGAGAACCGTACCGGTAATGCATCACCGAAAGGCCGGATAAAAATCCGATGAAATTATTTGAGAATGAGTCCGATATTATACCGGACTCATTCTCATTTTTAAAGAAACTCTTTTATTTACGCGGTTACCGACTTGATTCAGATTTTCAGCCTCGATTCGTTAAAAATTTTTTATTCTACCGCTTTCAGGCTTTCGTTCATTCCGGTTTTTACTATTTTCGGTCTTAATATCAGCGTTACGAGCAGCGTAAAAACGAATACGACCACAGGCACGAACAGCCACATAAACCAACTTACGTTGCCGACCGTTCCGAACCCTATCGTTTTAAAAACGAGCGTCGCAAGACCTATTCCTATGGGATACCCCACGATAATTCCCAAAAACACGCTGATATATATTTCGCGATAAATATAGCCGCAGATTTCGCCGTCGTGATATCCCAGAACCATAAGCGTCGCTATTTCTCTTTCTCTTTCGCTGATATTTATGGTTGTAAGCGTGTTTATCACCACGGCGGTGAGAAGTCCCGCAAAAATAACCACGACTACCGCTATTCCGATGATCGCAGGCGAACCGAAGTCGCCGAACAGGCACATATCGAGAAGAGCAAGCCCCGCAAAAACAAGTCCCGCCGACACGCCTACGGACACAAGCATCATAAAAAACCGCGTTTTATACCTGAATACGTTTCTCATCGAAGATTTATACTTAAACGAAAGTCGTTTCCATATAAACGGAATTTTTTCAAGTAAAATTCTCTTCCCTTTTTTCGGCGGTTTCGGTCGCAGAAGGTCGGCGGGAGCGTTATTCGCAAGCCTCATTCCGATGGAAAACACCGCAATCAACGTAACCGCGATAATTACGCCCAGCGATATAAAGTAATAACTCGGTTTTACCACCACCGATATCGGCGGCATAACGTAACTGTAACCGAACGCGAAACATATCAGCCACGAAACGCCGTATCCGACAAAAAACCCCATCCCCCCGCCTGCAGCAAGCGCGACGAGAGCAAAGAAAACGTACCTGACGACGATACTTACCGAACCGTATCCGAGCGTTTTCAGACAGGCGATTTGCGAACGTTCCTCGTCCATAAGCCGCATCATAGACGATAACACGACGAGAAGCGTTACGGCGATGAAAATAATCATTAAGATATTGCCTATTCCGCGTACTTTGTCCGCGCTTGCGATAACCGATTTGAAACTGTAATTATCGTAAAGCGTAATGATACGCGCGTCTTCGCCTAAAAGTTCCGTCAATTCGATTTTTTCTTTTTCGACGTATTTTTCGTAACCCGAGGAAAAAGATTTAAACAACTTACGGTTTTCCGCTTTTATATACAGATCGCCTTTCGACGGAAGAGGGCAGATTCCGGTCGGACAGTATAAAATATTTTCAAGTAAATCGAGTTTGTTTATTTCCGCCATATTGTCGGGAATTTCGGTATCTTCCGGGTTGTTATAACTCGGCTCTCCGTCTTTGCCGAACGTCAGCGGACTTTTCACTATTCCTTTAATCGTAACGTTGATTTTATTTTCGGACGGCAAGTTAAGTGCGGACGCAAGATCTATTTCTACTTTATCGCCGACGGAGTATCCCTTTATTACGTTATCTTTTACTTCGGCATAAACGCAATTTTCGTCGTCGCTCGTTATCCTTTCGCCTTCGATCAGTTCCAACTTGTTGATTCCGGCATTTTCAAGGTTGAGAAAATACAGCCTGAGCGATCTTTTTTCACCCGTCCGGATATCGAAAGACATCCCCGTTTCTACGTTGTTCTCGCCGTAACGGCTTTTTACCTCGGCAATTTGCTCGTCGGTAAAACCGCCCGTCTTGCTTTTTACGATAAAGTCGCTTACGCTTTGTTTTGTATAATAATTCTCTATGCTGTCCTTAATCATATCCGTCGGCGAACCGATACCCGATATAAAGCCTACGGATATAAGAACGATGCCGATAAGAGAAAAAAGCCGTATAAGATGTTTTTTGAACATTCTGCGGACTGTTGTAAAGTACGTTTTCACCACTCTATCTCCTCTACCGATTTAGGATTGTCGTTCGTTTCGATACTCTCGATTCCTCCGCTCTTTATCCTGATTACTTTATCGGCCATATCTTTAAGCGCGGCGTTGTGCGTTACGATAATGACGAGTTTGTTTCGTTCGCGGGATAAATCCTGCAAAAGTTTCAGTATCTTTTTGCCGGTAACGTAATCGAGCGCGCCGGTCGGCTCGTCGCATAATATCAACTTGGGGTTTTTGGCAATCGCGCGGGCGATGGCAACTCTTTGCTGCTCGCCGCCCGAAAGTTCTGCGGGAAAGTTGTCGAGTCTGTCGCCGAGCCCCACCGATTCGAGAACGGTTTTCGGGTCGAGATGGTTATCGCATATTTCAACGGCGATTTCAACGTTTTCAAGCGCGGTAAGGTTAGGCATCAGATTATAGAACTGAAAAACAAAACCTACGTCGCGACGTCGATAATCGGTCAGTTGCTTTTTGTTGAATGAAGTTATATTTTTTCCGTCAAGAACGATTTCGCCGCCCGTCGCAGCGTCCATTCCGCCCAAAAGGTTAAGGAGAGTTGTTTTTCCTGCGCCGGACGCACCGAGAATTACCACGAATTCGCCTTCGTTCAAATCGAACGAAACGTCTTTTACGGCGAGTACTGTCAAAGAACCGGTATGATATTCTTTTCTTACGTTTTTCAGAGATAAAATTTTCATAAATCGCTCCTTTTTTATAATCTTTTTGAATCATCGGTAACGGCAGAAAAAAGTCGTTTTCAGTTGCAATATCATTACTTTTCCCGTCCTTTTTACTAAAAAACACTGCGGAATAACGCAGTGTTTTATCATCGAATCAAGCCGAGCAGCGCCCGAAAAATACAACCACAAAATACAACACGCCGATAGCAATCAACGCAAGGCACATCCACGGGAACATCATTTTCACCGCGGCTACGTAAGTTTTCCACTTTTCCTTGAACGTTGCGCTTTTCTTTTCGCTGTACGGATTATTGTTCTGACGGGCGTTTCGGGGCGCCTGCCCGCTGTGCGAGCCGTCCGAAGACCCCGCCGTCGAACCGCGACGACGGGAATCCCGCACGCCGCTCATATCGAAAATCGTGGAATTATCGTCGTAATACACCACTTTTTCTTTCTGTTTTTTGGCTGTGTTTTTCTTTTTTGCCTTTTTATGCGACATCGCTTACTCCTGCGGATAGCAGTGGCACGCTACGAAATGCCCCGGCTCGTATTCTTTATACGCGGGCGCGATGTGTTTGCAGATTTCCATGGCTTTCGGACAGCGTGTGTGGAATTTGCAACCGAGCGGCGGGTTGGCGGGCGAAGGAATATCGCCTTTCAGCACGACGCGCTGCGTTTTTTCATCCGGATTCGGGTTGGGTACCGCGGAGAACAACGCGTGCGTATACGGGTGCATCGGGTTATCGAAAATTTCTTTTTTCGTACCGAATTCCACCAGAGAACCGAGATACATAACGCCGATTTTATCCGAAATGAATTTTACAACCGACAAATCGTGCGAAATGAACAAATACGTCAGTTTCCGCTCTTCCTGCAAGCTCTTCAGAAGGTTGATAATCTGCGCCTGAATTGATACGTCCAGCGCGGACACCGGTTCGTCGCAAACCACCAGTTCGGGGTTCACGGAAAGCGCGCGCGCGATACAGATACGCTGGCGCTGTCCGCCCGAAAATTCGTGCGGGTAACGCTCGTAATAATAATCGCGCAGACCGCAGCGCTCCATCAAATCGAGCACATAGTCTTTTATTTGTTCTTTCGGCACAAGTTTATGCACTTTTACGGGTTCCGACAAAATATCGCCTACCGTGCTGCGCGGGGGAAGCGAAGAATAAGGGTCCTGAAATACAATCTGCATCTTCGTGCGAAGCGGGCGCATTTCTTTCTGCTTATAATTCGCGATGTCCTCGCCCTTGAAGAAAATCTGCCCCGCCGTGGGTTGATGCAGCTTTAAAATCGCGCGTCCCATCGTGGATTTACCGCAGCCGGATTCGCCTACGATACCCAGCGTTTCGCCGGGGTAAATCTTGAACGAAACGTCGTCCACCGCTTTCAGTTCGGAAAGCGGCTTGCCGAGCACCGTCTTTTTCAGCGTGAAATATTTCTTTAAATGGCGCACTTCCAGTATCGCGTCCGGGTCGGGCGGAAGCGCGCTGTCCTCGGCGATTTTCCGATCGCGCAATTCCTGTTCCTTGCCGAATTCCGCCTGATCGTCGAAATTCGCGAATTCTCCCTCCGGTTGCAGCTGCGCCGCGTTTGCTTCCGGATTGTTCATTTGCGCCGCCGTTTCTTCCGCCGCAAGCGTTTCGTTTACGGGCGCGTTCGCTTCTTTCTGCTCGACTTCCACTACATGTCGCGGACCGCGGCGCAGTGCGTCCGTTTCAAATTCTTGTTTTTTCATCTCAATCTTCCTTCGAATCGTATAAATGGCACGCCACGTAATGCGTGGGGCTCACCTGCACCATTCCGGGATATTGTCCGGAACACTTCTTCACGCACTGATCGCATCTTTCCTTGAAGTAACAGTAGTCCGGCATATCCACGGGGTTGGGAACGTTGCCCGGTATATTGAAGAGGCGCGCGTCCTTCGATTTCATCGTGGGCTTCGATTTCTGCAAGCCCTGCGTGTACGGATGGCAGGGATGATGGAAAATTTCCGAAGCCGTTCCCTGTTCGATAATCCGCCCTGCGTACATTACAACCACATAGTCCGCCATTTCCGCGATAACGCCGAGGTCGTGCGTGATGAGCAGAATAGAACCGTTGATTCTCTTTTTCAGGTCGTTGAACAATTCAAGAATCTGCGCCTGTATGGTAACGTCCAGCGCGGTGGTAGGTTCGTCTGCAATAATCAGACGGGGTTCGCCGGCAAGCGCCATGGCTATCATGACGCGCTGCCGCATACCGCCGGAAAGTTCGTGCGGGTACGAAGCATACACGCGCTCCGCCATTGCGATGCCCACCATGTTCAGCATTTTAACGGAACGCTCTTTCGCGAATTGTTTCGTTGCGTCGGGTACGTGCAAAAGCGTTACTTCGTCCAGCTGCTCGCCTATCGTGAACACGGGGTTCAGCGAAGTCATCGGTTCCTGAAACACCATGGACATCTGTCTGCCGCGCAGGCGGTACATTTCGTGAATGGGCATTTTGGCGATGTCGTACACCACCTCTTCTTTCTTGTAAATTTTCAGCCCGTTCTCGTCGATTTTCTGCTTCGGACGTTTCAGCGCCACGCCGTGCGCGTCCAGCTTTACGTTGCCTTTTTTATCGAGCACTTCTTCGTAAACCGGCTCGCCGTTTTCGTCCGTTTCGTATTCGGGGATGAATTTGCCGTTCTTATCCCGCATATAATCGATGGCTTTGAAACGGATAGAGCCCTCTACGATCTGTCCCGAAGGGCCTTGCAGCAGGCGCATGATAGACATGGAGGTAACGGATTTACCGCAACCGGATTCGCCCACCACGCCCACCGTGGAATTGAGGGGGATATTGAAGCTGACGCCGTTTACGGCTTTCACAACGCCCTGATCGGTAAAGAAATACGAATGAAGATTCTCTACTTCCAGAATGTTGTCGGGATCTTTCAGCTCGGTAGTGTAGGCAGAAGGCGGTACCTTGCGTTTTTTCTCCTTTTCCAGCCTGCGCATTTCCTGCTGGTTGGCTTTGGCGATTTCGCGGACTTCCTTGCCCGTAAGATAATGCGTGCCCGACGAGCGCTTGTTCGGTTGTTCGCCGTCGGCGCCGTCGTTGTTTTTCTTTTTGAATAAATCGGTTAAGCCCATCGTTACCTCCTCTGCTTCGGATCGAGCGCGTCGCGCAAGCCGTCGCCGATAAAGTTGAAGCCGAGCACGGCGATGATGATGCAGATACCCGAAGGCACCCATACGTTGAAATTATTCTGCAGAATATCGCTGCGCTTCGATATAATTTCAATCATCGTACCCCACGACGCGTAAGGAATTCTCACGCCGAGGTTCAGATACGAAAGCGTGGATTCGTACAGAATCATGCTGCCGAGCGAAAGCGTCATCGATACGAGTATCTGCGGCAGAATGTTGGGAATCAGGTGTTTGAAAATCTTTCTCTTTGCCGAATACCCCATCGCTTCCGCAGCCACCATATATTCCTGTTCGCGCAGGAAAAGAATCTGACCGCGCACAAGCCGCGCCATGCCGGGCCACGAGAAAACGGATAACAGCCCCATCAGCAGGTAGATGTAATATTCCTGCGGCACGCCGTTCGAATCGAGCACCGTACCGATAATCAGCATCAGAGGAAGCGTAGGCAGACAGATTAAAATATCGCAGATACGCATGATGACGTTATCCACCACGCCGCCGTAATACCCCGCCAGTCCGCCGAGAATAATGCCGAGCGCCGAAGTTAAAAACACCGCCAGAAAGCTGATAGTAAGCGAAAGTCTGCCGCCGTACATCAGTCGCACGAAAATATCCATGCCCTGCTCGTCCGTTCCGAGAAGGTGATCGGCGGAAGGTTTCGCCAGCGCGTTGATACCCTTTTCCGTTACGATAATCTGCACGAAACTGCCGACGACTTCGCCTTCGTCGTTTTTCACATACACGATCTGCGGCGTGCCGTAATCGTTCGCGCCCGTACGGTCGGTTTCCGTTTCGCCCCACTTGTGGTACACTACCGGACCAAGCCAGCAGAACAGGAACAGCGCCGCCAGCATCACGATGCCCGCAATCGAAAGTTTCGAGCGGAAGAACCGCCGCATTACCATGCGCATGGGCGACATCAGTTTTACGTTTTTATCCAGCGGCTTTTCTTCTTCCGCCGCGTCAAGCACGGCTTCCGCTTCTGCCGCCGCTTCCGGAAGTTCTTCATCCATGGCAAGCTTTGCTTCCACGTTGTTTTCCGCTTCTTCCGCCTCCGAGAGAACGGAATTCAGTTTTTCGTCTTGTTTTTTCTCTTCCATTTCCGTTCTCCTTTACGCAAGTTTCACGCGCGGGTCCACAACGCCGTACATCAGATCGGAAAGAAGCATGCCCAGCACCGAAAGCGCGGCGAGGAACATGTTGTACGTCATGATTACGGGAATATCGCCCTGCGTCATCGCGTTCAGCGCGTATTTGCCGATACCTTCGAGATCGAATACCGATTCGGTAATCATCGCGCCCGAAAACAATCCGGGAATCAAGCCCGCAAGGCTGGTTACGAGAGGAATCAGCGTGTTTTTGAACGCGTGCTTGTAAATAACGGTTCTTTCGCTTAACCCTTTCGCGCGCGCCGTACGGATATAATCGGAATTAAGTACTTCCAGCATGTTCGTACGCGTCATTCTCATTCGCGAACCGATGCTTAAAATTACAACGGTGAGCACGGGCAGGAACATGTGCCAGAGATAATCGCCGAATTTTTCGATGCCGTTCATGGGAACGCCCGCCGTTTTCATCTGCCCTACCGGGAACCAGCCGAGCTTGTTGGCGAAAATATCTTTCAGAAGCTGCCCGAAGAAGAACGAGGGCAACGAAATTCCCACAAGTACCAGCACCGTAACCACGTAATCGCGCACCGAATACTGATGCGTCGCCGCCGTGATGCCGAGAGGAATCGCGATTAAAAATTCGAATACCGTACTTACCGCCGCCACGATGAACGACGTGCCGATTCTGCCCGGATCGAACACTTCCGAAAGAACTTCGCGCTGGTTTATGAAGCTTTTGCCGAAATTCAGATGACAAATATTGCCCAACCAGCTGAAATACCCCTGCACGATCGAGCCGTCCAGACCGTACGTTTTATACATCTGTTGCTTGAATTCTTCCGTAACCGTTGCGCCCGAAGTGTTCAGCGCGAGGATCTTCGCTTCCACGAAGTCCGTCGGCATGCACCTGAGGAGCGCGTAAAGAACGAACGATACGCCCAACAGGATGAGTATCGCCGCCCCTATTCTTTTCAAAATGTATTTGAACATCTTTTACACCAACTGCCTGTAAATTTTCCGCAATCTTCGCACACGGATTTTTTAACGCTTTCACCCGACCGTGCCGAAAAAGCACGGTCGGGTTGTTTGCGAAAGATCGTCTGATTCCTTTTTTATTGCCGGACGCTTATTTTACAAGCTCTAATTCCCAAACTTTTTCAAGGGGAGTAGAGTATGCGTTCACTTCCGTCTTGAAGCCCGTAACGTTCTTGCTGTTGTAAGCGTACAGGTTCTTTCTCTGATAAACGGGCATTTCCACCGCAAGGTCAAGAACCAGCTTCATCGCGTTTTCGTACATCGAAGTACGCTGCGTTTTGTCATCGATAGCGCGCGCGTCGTCGATAATCGTGCTCAGCTGATTGATGATCTTGTTTTCATAAGAATACTTCGTGGTGTTCGCCTTGATTTCGCGATAGCCCCACGCATATACGGAGGTTGCCAAAGAGTTCTTATGATATACCTGATACATATCGGGATCGATCGTGGAGCCCCAGGCAGCCGCCCATACTTCCAGCGAACCGGTGGAAAGCTTCGTGAGCGCCTGCGAATCGGCTTTCACTTCCACGTCCCAGCCGCAATCGTTCAGAATTTCCGCCGCCTGTTTGAATACGCTGTAAGTGGGGTGTTCGGTGATGGAAGCGCCCGCAATCGTGAAGCGGATTTTCAGCTGAGAATCGCCTGCGGAAACGTTTGCCGCCTGCATATATTTCTTCACTTTCGCAATCGCCTGTTCCTTTCCCGTCCACATCGTGTAATCGTGTCCGTTCGGCTTGGAGTTTCCGTTCGCTTCTCTCGGGTACGCCCAGCTTTTATTGGACATAGGCCAGTCGATGACTTCGCAGGTACCCGTGGAATAATATTCCGTAGCCAACGAAGCCTGCATAGCGGCCATAATGGCGCGGCGTACGTTTACGTTGGGTACTTTGCCCGCGTTGATACCGATATAGCCGTAGCCGAGCTGCCATGCTTCAAGCTTTTCGAAACCGCTGCTCTTCATGCCGTCAAGGCGTTCTACGTTCGCTTTCGTGAACTGCGGCGTTACGAAATCCACCGCGCCGCTCTGCAACGTATCAAGCGCGTTGGAGGGGCTGACTACCTGAAACTGCAGTTTCTCGGTTTTTACTTCGCTATGCCAATCTTTGAAATAATCGTTTCTCTTGAAGTAAACAACGTTGCTCGACCAGAAATCTTTGCCGGCGGGATTTGAATCGTTTCTTTCGTTGGTAGCCTGATACGCACCTGCGCCCATAGGAACTTCCTGATGCTGCTGCGACTGAATCACGTTGCTCTGGAAAGAAGCCGTAGCATAATCCACGCCGAATTTATTTTCGGCAATGTTGATTTCTCTGCCGTTGGGATGCGTTGCGTCGGCGCTGTAATAGTGCGCGGGCGCCACGGTAAAACCGAAGTTATAAATGGCTTTCGGGTCGGTGCCTTCGATGGTAATCTGAAGTACGTCGTGCTTGGAAGAATCTTTCGGCGTGCCGTCCTCGTTGTGTTCGTTCGCCACCTGATAAGGCTTGCCGTTCACGGTAACTTCCGAAGTCGTCGTGGTGTGCCCCAGCGAAACGATACCTTCGATGTTGGGAAATACCAGCGTAGCGGAATCGCCCATCGTATTGCGCAGCATGATTTCCTTTGCTTTCGCGGCAAATTCCGTGGTCAGCGTACCCGCGGTACCCCATACCTGCAGCACGTTGTGCAGCTCGTTGGTAACTTTATCGGTGTATACGCGGTTAATCGCCTTTTCTTCCGTATCGTACGAACCCACTTCGCCGTCGAAGCCCGTAATCTTCAGCTTATTGTCTCTGCCCTGTACCTGCTCGTACTTGGGGGTGATATAGCCTTCGGAAAGGAAGAATTTGAATACGTCGTTGGAAAGCAGGTCTTTCCATTCGCTGTAAGGCATCGTGGTAAGGTCGTACGATTCTTTCGCCGCCTTGAAATCCGCTTCCAGTTCTTCTTTAAAGGTCTTTAAAGCCAGATTGTAGTCGGCAAGCAACTGCGCGTTATAATCGAAGTTTGCCTGTTCCGATTTGGAAGCCACAGCCGTCTTATAACCGTCGGATACCGTACGCTTTGCAATCGCGTCTTTCATATCCGCTTCGGAAAGCTGATACGTATTCTGCGAACCGGCGATTTTTCCGGCTTCCTGATACGTTTCGATCAGTTCTCTGATACGGGTGGTTGCGTATCTGTTGGCGTTTGCCGACAGCTGCGATTCCGCGTCGCTTCCGCCCGAAGAAGATTTCTGCTGCAATCTGTATTCGGATAATCCCTTGATTTTGATGGAGTACATCGTGGAAGAACCCGTATATACGGGGTCGAGGTACTCGTACATATTAAACAATACGTCGTTCATCGTAAGCGGTTTGCCGTCCGAGAACTTGATGTTGTTCTTCAGTACAAACGTGTAAACGGATTCCGCCGTACCCGATTTTACTTCGTAATCGAGCACCACCGTAGGCTCGTCTTTGCCCGCAACGGTGTTGCCGTCGCTGTCCGTGGAAAGCATTCCGATCTGCGTCATACCCACAATGTCCTGATCGGTGCCGGACGTAGCGTAGAACGGATTGAAAAGTCCGCTGAGTTCTTCCGTCATCAGAACGATCGCGTCGCGCTTGTTCTTCTTGCAGCCCGCCAGCGAAACCAGCGTGCCCGCGCTCATCGCGCCGCACAGCGCTATCGCCAGCGCTCTGTATAAGCCTTTCTTCTTCATTATTGCATTACCTCCGCTATTAAGAGTTTTTTACCTGTTTTTTTCTTTTACGAATCCTGTTCGTCGGATTGATGCGGCGTTGCCGTCGTTTTACCCGTTTCGTCCCACGTAATCGTATAATATTCGTAGTCGCGTTTCTGCTCGGCTGAAGCGTACAGGAACGTAAGTTTTATTTCTTTCGTCGTTACGTCGATAACAATCGTTTCGGGAGCGAAATAGTAATAGCTGCAATCGATTGCCGCTTCGCCGTATACTTCCAGCTCCGTTTCGCCCTCCTGCGTAAGCCCGGTAAGGTTACCGTTCGCAAGAAGATTGATTTTATAACCGTTTTGCAGCTGAACCAAGCCCAGACGGAGCTTAGCCCCCGCAATCGTTACGTTTTCGATATCCGCATTTTCGTCGATGTTGCCGCTGAACAAGCCGTAACCCGTATCGCTTTCCCGCGACGTGGCGGACGCAAAGTCCATGGTAACGTTTTCAAGCCGGAGATTTTTCAGCTCCGCGCCGGCGGCAACCGCTCCGAACAGACCGCCGTTCGGTGTGGTGCCGGAATACTGCGCTTTTACGTTTTTCAGCGTAACCGTGCCGCTTGAAGCGTACATTTTACCGGTAAACGTATTTGCCGCAAGTACCGACGGCCACAGAGTATCCTTGAAATCGAGATCGCAAAGAAGTTCGTAACTGCCGTTCGTTTTGGCGTTGGCTGCCAGCTGTTCGGCGGTGGAAATTCTGAACATCTCCTCGTCGTAAAATTCTACGTACACTTTCTGAATTCTGTTTTTCGGCAAAGCCGTCGTCGTATCCAGCGTACCGTTATGCGTAATTTTATCCGTATACTTCTGCGTGCAAGCCGCGTCTGCGTATGCCGCTTTGAAGGTTTTTCCCGATATCGAAGGGAATTCTTTCGTAGCGCCGCTCTTATACGTGGAAACGTAGTTCATCGCGCCGTTGCCGCCCTCCCAGCCGGGCAAAGACATTTCGCCCTGATCGGAATAGCGTTCGTCGGTGGAACTCAGCACGTAATCGAAATACGATTCGCCGTACTTTTCCCATTCGCCGTTTTCGTTCTTCGCGTAATAGTAGTACTGATAATACGGCACCCAGCCGGCATACAGCGTTATGTTCACTTCGCCGTCCGATTCGGAATATTCGATTTCGTCCGTTTCGAAATCCCAGTAATCGGAATACGAATAGGCGGGCGTAACCGATTCGGCAAGTTTTGCCTCCGCTTTCGAACGTTCGTAAATGTATTTGTTCGTAGCCGTATCTTTAATCAGGTCGCCGTCGGAAGCTTCGCCTTCATAGAAATACTGCCCGTCGTATACCACTACGGCGCGCTCTTCGCCTTTGCCGTCCGTCAGCTTCAGAAAGTACATATCGTCCTTTTCGGTAAGGGCGTTGCCGTTTTCGTCCACAACCGCGCCGCTTTCGTCTTTCATCAGCTCGCGCGTTTTATACCAGCCCGCCAGCGAATGTTCCGTTTTCGTAAGCGTTATCTTTTCCGATGCATTCGTACTTGATGTAAGCGTCGTCGGATCAACTAAACTGATATGCTTCTTACCATCGGATGACGCAATATATTGCTCGTCGTCCGGATTGTACATATGCATAATTTTGACGTTTTCCGTTCCGATAAACTTGCCGCCGTTCGCGTCGTACGTTACGGAAATTTTATAACCCTTCTCGCGGTAATCGTCCACAGCGGACTTTTCCGCGCACCCGGCCACGGCAACGCACGCCGCCGCGATGCAGGAAAGGCTTAAAATTGTGCAGATTTTCTTCTTCATAAGCTCTCTCTTTTCTTCATCGGGAAACCTGCCGGTGCAAGCTTCCCGATACTATCTTGCTTTAATCTTTCTTTTCGCCGTTATCCGCTTCGTTTTCGTCGGCGGTATTTTCGTCGTCTTTGGCTTCCGTTACGGTTTCTTCGCCCGTAGCCGACGCCGTAGCTTTCTTTTTCGTATTCATTACAAACACGATAACGAACGCCGCACAGCCGAGCACCGCTACCGCCGCGCCGATGATAAAGCCGTAATTCTTACCCGAAGAATTGTTATCGTCGGGATCGGGCTCCGGTGCGGGAGGATTCAATCCTTTCAGATACGCAATCGTAGTTTCCGCGCCGGTCAACGTTTCTATGTTCGTAACAAGCGCCTGCTGTTCCGCGTTGAGAAGATTAAACGCTTCGCGCGCGGCAACCACGGCTTTTTCGTCCTCAAGCGTAATGCTCTTATCAAGCGCCGCAATCATCGCGATGACGTTCAACGTTTCCTGCGTCGCCGCGTTGTTGCCGTCTATCGTCGCCGAGAAATACTGCCCGAAAATAAACGAATCGTAATTCTGTCCGTTCGCGGGACGAACCATCACCAGCGTTTTATCGCTCGTGCCGATTCTGTCCACAAACGTCGCGCCGTAATAGAACAGTTCGCCGTGCGACGCGCTTGCGTTCCACATATAATACTTCGAAACGGAAACGTTGCCGGATCCGCTGTTATAGGGCAGGTTTTCCGTTGCCGCATACGTCGAATCGTATTCTTCTTCCAGCGCGGGAGCGTCGTAACCGAGGAACACCGCCACCGAAAGATTGTTGCACCCGTAGAAAGCTTTATCGCCGAGCGCCTTTACCGTGGAAGCAATCGTTACGTGTTTGAGATTTTCGTTGCCGGCAAACGCCGTCGCGGAAATTCTCACCGTACCGCTTTCCACCGAATAATCGGTTGCTTTTTTCAGCTTCGGATACGAAACCAGTTCCAGTCCGTTCGGAACGCTCTGATACAGAACGCCGTTCACAACTTTCACGCTGTTGCCGACGGAATAATTTTCATTGAGTTCTTCGCCGATTTCCTGTTCGCCGAACGTAACTTTTTCTTTCCTGCCGAAGGTTTCGATGTCGCAGCCGTAGAACGGGTTTTCACCGAGCGTCGCAAGATTTTCGCCGAACGTAACTTCTTTTACCGCGGAGAGAGCAAACGCGTAATCGCCTACGCTTTCCGCCGCCGCGAGATTCACTTTTCCAAACGCCGCGCCTCTGAACGCATAAGCGCCGATTTCCACGGCTTTATCCAGATTTGCAACGTCCGTAAGGCTGTCGCAGTTCATGAACGCGCCGGTACCGATCTTCGCGCCTTCTTTCAGTACCACGCTTGTAAGCGGAGTATTCGCAAACGCCTGCGCGCCGATCACGTCGATGCGAGATAAATCCACGGAAGTCATCTGCGCGGAATAGAATGCCTGCGCGCCGAGCTCCGTAATCGTTTCCGGCAACGTAATCGCGGAAAGCGCCGTAGCTCCGGTAAAGGCATAGTCGGGAACCGCCGTCAGCTTATTGCCGAACGTAATCGAAGCAAGTTTCTGATTGTAAGCGAACGCGCCCGTGCCGAGTTCGGAAACGCTCGTCAGATTTGCCGCGGCAAGCGGAGCCGCCGCCGTGGTGTAAATATAGCCGAGAATTCTCTCTTTGCCGTCCACGGATTCAAGACGGTACGCGGGGTAAACCGAGTTGTCGCTCACGCGCACGTCCTGTCTGCGAACGCCGGAGAACGCCGCTTCGCCGATTTTTTCAAGAGCGGAAAGGTCTGCCGTAGCCAGCGACGCCGCGTTATAGAACGCGTATTTGCCGATCGTTACGCCCTCGCCGTTGCCGTCGCCCCAGACAATCGAAGCAAGTTTCGCATTGCCCGCAAACGCATAATCGCCGATCGCTACGTTTTTGCCGATCGTAAGCGAAGTAAGCGAAGACACGTTACCTTTCAGCACGTCATAAGAATAATACGTGTATCTGTTCATCGTCGCGCCGTTGCCGTCTTTCACTTCGTATTCGTACGTTTTATAATAACCGAGAGTGAATTGTTTCGTACCCTCGAACGAATAATCGCTCATGCGGGAGTAGAACGCCGCTTCGCCGATCGTTGCGCCGTTGCCGATCGTTACGCTTGCCAGTTTATCGTTCAAAGCAAACGCGTATTCACCGACAACTACGTTTTCGGGAAGATTCACGCTTGTAATTCTGGTAAGCGCAAACGCATAATTGCCGATATTTTCGGTTTCGGACAAATCGGGCGTTGCGGAAATCTTCGTATTCGCAAACGCGTACGCGCCCACCGTCGTCAGTTTGCCGAGATTCAGCGTCGTCAGTTCCGTGCAATCGGCAAAGGCATAATCGCCCACGCTTGTAACGCCCGTTGCCGTCAGCGCAAACAGCGAGGAGTTCCCCGCAAACGCGCCCGTGGAAATCGCCGTGATGTCCGCAGGGAGGGTTACTCTGTTGCCCGCCTTGGGAGCCGCCGCAATCAGTTCCGTGCCCTTGCAGATATATTTTCCGTTTTCTTTCGTTTCGAGATACGAATTCGCGGAGGACAAATCGAATGTTTCAACGCTTGTTCCGGCAAACGCGTATTCGCCGATTACGGATACGTCCTTGCCGAGGCGCACTTCCGACAACGAGGTGCAACCCTGGAACGCATAAGCGGAAATAACCGCCGCATTGATGTCGATGGAAGTAAGATCGGTGCAGCCCGCAAACGCGCTCTTGCCCACTTTTACTTTCGCCGCTTCGAATTCTACGTTAATCAGTTCTTTGTTGTTCGAGAACGCGCCGATACCGATCGACTGCGCCGTTTCGGGCAGCGCCACCGTATCGAGTTTGCAGTTTTCAAACGCATAGTTTCCTATGGAAACCATCTTTGCCGCTTTCGGTTTGCCGCTTTCGTCATAGCCCAGCGTATCCGCCAGCGCGCAACCGGAAAACGCGCGTTCGTTAATGAATTGTACGTTTTCGAGATTGATTTTCGACAGCTTCGTGCACCCTTGGAACGCGCCGAGCCCGATCAGGTTCAGCGTGGAAGGAAGCACTACTTCTTCCAGCGCCGTAAGCTTCGCAAACGCATACTGTTCGATGGTGGTAACGCCTTCGGGAATCACTACTTTCGTAATCATGTCGTCGCCGATCGCCGATTGTTTGGTATGATACGGCGATTCTTTATCGATTACGTCGCCCGCGCTGAGGTCCTTTTCCACAAGCTCGTACCCGGAGAACGCAAACGCGTTGATCGTGGTAATGCCGCGGTCGTCGGGAATGGTTACTTCGCCGCCGAGGCCTCTGTACGTGTTGAGATAAATGCTGTTGAAGGCAAACGGTTCTTTCACCGTAACCGCAACGGTAAGCATGTGCAGCGTAGATTCGCCGTTGTAGGTAACCGCCGCCGTAATCGTGGTTCTGCCTTCTTTCTGCGCCACAATCGTACCGTCCTCGCTCACCGTGGCGTTGCCGTTACTGGCGGTAAATTCCACCTTCGTAAGCGCCGGATAGTAGGAATCGAGGATATATTGCAGCGTAACGCTTTCGGAAGGATACATCGAAAGTTCGTACACGCCGCCGAACGAATACGTGCCGCCCGTCTCGCCGATTTCTCTTTCGGAGGACGAAAGCAAATAGTACGCTTTGTTCGTCTTATATCCGGTCAGATCGAATTTGTTCACCGTCTGCAGCGAATACGATCCGTCGTACCCCTCTTCGCCCTCGGCAAGAACGTGCACCGTAGCGGTAGCCGTTACTTTTCTGCCGTTCGCGTCGTACCCAGTAGCCGTAAGCACCGCGTCGCCGCTCTTCTTGGCGATAATCGTCTGGTTTAATACGTCCGCCACGTCGGCAGCCGACGAGGTTACGTCCAGCGTCTGAATCCAGCTTTCGTTCGGGAAGATATTCAAAGCTTCCGAAAGCGGCTTCGTTTCGTTGGGGTTCAGCTTAATCGTTTCCTCGGCAAAATACATTGCCAGAATTTCATCGGGCAGACGAATCTCGTACGTGGCAAGGTTCATCGCATAGTCGTAGCAGGAAGCCACAAACGTATTGCTGTGTTCGTTTTTCACGTTCAGCGAATCTTTCTTGATCTGAGCCACGTAATCGGTCAGTTCCAGCGTTACCACCGAAGTCGTGTTGAATTCGGAATATACGGGCGTAACGTATTTGCCGAAGCTCTTCATCGAGAAGAGGTACTTCGGATCCTGCGAGGTAGTAATCTGCCCGAAGGAAGCGCCCATCGTATAATGGTTATCGTAAATGCTGATATCCGCAAACAGCTTCGTCTTTTTCGTTACGGAATCGTATTCCGTACGGTAAGCTACGTCGGTAACGATCGGCGCTTCGAAGTCGATATACAACGGGAATTCAAACGTGTTGCGCACGTTGTTCTGCTCGTTGTCGGCACCGTAATCGATGTACGAAGTCATCTTTACGAGATATTTCGTGTTGTTTTTCAGATTGTTTTCCAGCGCGCTGAAATCGAGATCGATCGACGAACCGTAAATCGAGCCGCCGCCGTTAAACGCCTTGCGCACGTTATATTTCGATTCGGAATAAATCTCTCTGCCCGTCGCCGCGTCCGTAATAGTGATATCCACTCTCTTCGCGTTGCGCAGAAGTCCCGCCGTTATCGAACGGATTTTATTCACGGAACCGTTCTCGCCCTCCTGATTAGAAATGGCGATATGCTCTTTGTTTGCCGCAATCGGCGTAGCCGAAGGATCCTGCGTGAACGCATACGCGCCCAGCGTGGTGATATAATCGCTGTACAAGCCGCCGATAACGCGCGTCGCATAAGCGTCCGCCATCAGTTTATCTTCGGCGTCGAGACCTGCGTTCAGCTCGTCTTTATTCGTATCGTAATATTCTTCGTCGAAAATCGGGGCTTCCGTCCAGTCGCCGAAGAACGCAAGCATGGGCACGTTCAGAGAAACGCTCGTACCGCTTGCCTCTTCCATCTTCACGAATCCTTCCACATACATGCCGTATTCGAACGATTCGTTAATATACTGCTTATCCGCTTCGGAAAGCGTGATTTTCAAAGTTACCGTGGCGCTGCTTCCCGCCTGCACCGTTACGGCGTTGCCGTTCTGCGAGCCGCTGCCCGTTACGGAAACCACCTGCGTCTGCGTGCCGGAAAGAAGATAGCCTTCCTGCGTAACGGTGGTATCGCCGTGCGAAGTGTAAGTTTTGCTTACGCCCTCGGTAATCATCACGGAATCGACGTTGTAAGAAACCGTCTTGTCGCTGAAGTTGTTTACGGCGAACGTCATTTCGTATACGCCCGTCTTGTTTTTGTCGTCGCCGAGTTCCAGCTTGGTTTTATCCATTTCGGAACCGTCGGCGTTATAGGTGGAAATATATGCCGCCGCGGTGGTGGCTTTCGTGATGTTTACAAGTCCCGCGCCCTGCTTTCTTACGGCATAGGGCAGCCCGTTCTTGTTCAGCACGATGTCCGCGGTGGACATCATCAACTGGTTCACGCGCTTCGTAACTTCGGTATTATAATCTTTCGCCGTAGTGTCGGGCAGTCCCAGCCGTCCCTTATTATCCTTATCTTTAACGTACTGGCGGATGAGCGCCGTAGCGCCCGCCTGGTTGGGCGCAGCCATCGAAGTACCGGAAAGTCTTTCGTACTTCTGCCCGGGAACGGCGGAAAGAATTTCACCGCCGTGCGCCGTGATTTCGGGCTTGATTTTCAAATCGGAAGTAGGTCCCCACGAGGAGAAATCGGACATAAACGGACCCGCCGCCTGCGATTTGGAGATTTTCAGAATGCCCGTTTTGCTTGCGGCAAGCTTTTCGCCTTCGTCCTGCGAAAGCGAGCACACCGCGCCGATGTTCGCGCCTACCGACATGGAAATGTTACCGGAAACGTTGTTATAAATAATGATACCCGCGGCGCCCTTTTCTTTCAGAGCCACGCGCACTTTTTCTTCGAACGTGGAGCTGCCGCGCTTTACCAGCACGATTTTGCCCTTATAATATTCGTCCGGCTCCATATAATCGGAAGATCTGCCGATGCCGGGAATGGTTACGTATTCGAAGTCGTGTTCCGTAACGTCGTCGCCCACCGTTTTCAACACGTCGTTCACGAAGCTCTTCTTCGTCTGCGCGTCGGATGTGGATGCCTCGGTGAAATAAATGATTGCGCCGTTGTGTACCATGTAAGGGGTTTTCACGCCGTCTACCGAAGCCACGGAAAGCGCCGCTTCGTACGTGGAAGGCGAACCTACCGTACCGGAATCGGGGTTGGAAGTCAGTCCGTTGTTACCGTTCTTTTCCGAACCCATCGTAGCGTTGTACGAGTTTGCGGCGGAAGCAATCAGCGAAATGCCCGCGGCGCGCACCTGATCGTACACGTCCGCCACTTCTTTTTCGTCCACTTCGCGCGTGAAGCCGCAGCCCGAACCGAGCGACATGTTGATTACGTCCACGCCCAGCGTTACGCAATCTTCCAGCGCCGCCAGCAGCCACGAAGTTTTCGCGCCCGACTGCGTATCGGAGAACACTTTCATGATGGCAAGTTGCGCGTTCGGCGCAACGCCCGTAATCGTTTCGTCTTTGCCCGCAATCACGCCGGCAACGTGCGTGCCGTGTTCCGAACTGATGGGCGCCACGTCCGCGTCTTTATCGGCGTAGTCGTACGCGTAAGGTACCTTTCTGCTTACGTATACGTCCTGTGCGGTAAGCCCTACGGAATTTTTTGCCGCGGCCGTGCTGCCGATTTTTTCCGCCACCGTCGAAAGCGTGAACGCTTCGTCGGATGTGGTGAAATTATCTACGGAAAACGCCGTATGCGTATAATCGAGACCGGTATCGAGTACGGCGACAACAACGCCGTCGCCCTGATATTTCGAATTCGAGCTGTCGAAAATACCCGTATCGTACACGTCTACGTCGTTGGTAACCACCTGCGTTTCGGCGGGCGCATACACGTCGCCCACAATCAGCGTGGCGTCGGAAGATAAAATCTTGTTTGCCTTTGCGAAATCTTTCGCTTTGATGGTGATTTCGAAACCGCTTAAAACGGTATCGTACTTTTCGCCGAGCTCGTATTTCAAACCGGATTTATCCAGTTTCGCAATCAGCTTTTTGCGCTCGCGTTCGGAAGCGCGCGCGGTAGCGCGGGCTTCGCCCGTGGTTACGTATTCTTTTACCGTACGGGAATTATCCGAATTTTCGTAAGCGTCCAGCACGGAATCCGCGTTCATCGAAACGATAACGGAAATTTCCTGCGAAGAAGAAACGGCGGCAGGAAGTTTATACGTTACGTTCGCGTCGAAGTAATCTTCCGTATTCGTTTTCACCAAGCCGTCCACGCGGGAAACGGCGAGATCCGCGGAAGCGGAACCGTCGCCGAATTCTTTCCCCAAGTTTTCGAAAAAGAATCCGCCTGCCGCGCCGAAGCCCATTGCCAGCGCAAGGATTCTTATGGAATATTTTTTTGCTTTCTTAGTCATCTTGTCATCCTTATACGTAGCCCGATCGCCCGCCCTGCCCGCAGAAACGTTTTCGCATAAAACCCGTTTCCGTCCGCCGCGGCGGCGAAGCGTTATATACCGTGTGATTATAGTTTCATACAATACCGACAATATTATATACAAAAATCTGAAAAATGTAAAGCGACATTAGCGGTAGTATGCCAAATTTTCTGTTTTTTACATAAATAAAGAAAAATTTTTCGGATTTTTCTCTGCCGTCCGCGCACGTTTTGTTTCTTTCTCGCAAAATTCGTTCATTTTCGGCATTTTCCGGAAAATTCGTTCCGCGGCGGAGCGCTTTAACGCAGCTCCGCCGTGAAAATACAGATATTTTATTCGTTACCCTCAACGATTTCGGTAATCTCGGCGGTATCGCCCGTTACCTTAACGCTGAATTTTTTACCGGAAGTCGCGGTAGCCGTGTAAACGCCCGTAGATTCGTCAACCGTGCATTCCGTAATCACATACCCCTTGCCGTTCAGCGCCAGCAGCTTCACGCCGTCTGCGCCTACGTCGACAAACGATTTGCCGTCGTTTTTGCCGCTTTCCGTGTAGTACGTGTGCATCGCTTTTTCGGTAACTTTCACGCTTTCGAAGAACGTCAGCCCGGTTTCTCCTACGCCCGCCGTTTTTTCCGTAAGCATGATTTCGAAATACGTCGTGGAAGTAATTCTCTTATTGTCGTCGTATTCTCTCACCACGTACGTCCAGGGTTCCGTCGCGCCCGTACGGAACAGCGTATCCGCCTTATATTCCGTCTTGCCGTCGCCCTCGCCCTTTGCAAGCGTAAGCGATACGTACGAACCCTTGTTGTAACCGCCTTCGGAAGCAACCACGCGCTCTGCCGTTACGGCGAAATTGCCGTCTTTCAACGTTTCGAGACGCGTAATCATCATCGAATAGCCGCTGATGCCGTACTGGTTCATCTGCTGCATGTACAGGCGATAATTCTTACCGTCCTTCGCCACGAAATCCGCGGTGTACATGCCGTTGTTCAGCGTGTAATTATCGTCGATTGCAAACAGGTTGCCCTCGGAATCCGTATAGCCGCTCGCTTCCGTGAACGCGGATACGATATGGCGATGTACTTCGTCGCCTTTTTCGTCGAATTTAATCTGAAGGCTCAGCGTTCCGGGATTGGCAATCGGAGAAGCGCTCCCCATCATCGAAGCCAGCGCGCTGTAGAACGAGTAATTGAATGACGAATACGACTGAATCAGATTCAATCCGCTCACCGAGTAATGGTTCACGGATTCGGCGCCGTTGTATTCCACCGAAATATCGAAGCGGAAATAGTTGAACGTAAGGTACATCCGGTACGTCGTTTCTCCGTCATCGCCGACAACCGCCACACGCGATACCGTGCACGATCTGCTTACGGTGTGTTCTTTGCCGGGAACATATACGGGATCGCCGTTTTCGTCCTCTACGGGGTTGCCCGCATCGTCCGTTTTCTGCAGCTTTTCGTGATACGTAAACCAGATGGTACCGGAAACGGAGAATTCCGCCGTGCCCGTCGGAGCGAACTGCAATCCGGAAACAGGAACTTTGCCGCCTTCGTCTCCTACGTCGCTGAACTTGAGCGGATACAGATTCTTCGTTGCTTCCGCACGTTCGAACGAAAGGTTCCAGCCCTCGTTCTTGTAATACGTCTTGCCGTCCTCGTCGTACACCAGCTGTGCGGGCGTATCGCCGTTTTCGTCGAACGTAAACAGGTTTTTCGTCTGTTCGTAGCCGTATTCGTTGGCGCCGGAAGCGTTGGTTCTGCGATACAGGTCAACGCCCTCGTTCGTTCTCTGATAATAATATCTTGCGCCGTTGATTGCCGCCACGCCGTAAGACGTGAAAAGCATCGCGTCGAGATCGGAGGTATAATAGCTGAATTCGTTCGCGTATTCGCACTTGTAAACCGTCTTTGCCGTTGCGTCATAACCGTATACGGAAGCGGCGGAGCCGTTCGAATTCGCATAGTAGAACAAGCTGTCGCTGATCATCGTGTACGAACCGGATTCTTTCGTGCCGTTCGCCGCGTACTTCACGGCGCCGCCCAGTTTATCGAGAACGATCAGCGAGAAGTCGTCGGGGTTCACGTACGTTGTCGCAACCGTTTCCGACTGATAAATCACAAAGCAGGGAATCGTGGATTTACCCGACGACAGCCCTCTGATGACGCCCGTAACGGTTTTGGTTTCGCCGTTGTACGTCCAGGTGAACGTGTATTCGCCGTTATTGCTCGTATAATCTACGTTTTCCGCCACGTAAATTTTGTTTTCGGAGGTGGATTTTTCCACGTCGTATACGGAAAGTTTTCCGTAGCCGTCCATTTCCGCCGCCAGTCCTGTCAGCTGCTGATTATCGATGAAGAAGTACGTGCCGTATTCGTTGCCGCGGATTCTGAACGCGTTATCTTCCGCAAGGTCGAAATAATACGTATCGCCGTCCGCCGAATAAAAATACAACAGATTTTCTTTGCCGCGCACCAGGCTGTAAACGCCGCGCACGCTTGTGCCGTTGGGAGCCACGTATTCGGCAAGCAGTCCGTATCCGTCCAGATTCAGATTGCCTTCCGTTGCCGAAGTAAATTCCCCGTTCAGCTTTTCGTTATATTTGTAAATATTGATCGAAGAAGAACCTTTCACGCGCAGGAATCTGAAAGTGATTGTCTTATCGTCGTCGGTTTTTCCCGTGAATACGCACACATACAGGGAAGAATTGAACGGATCGCCTTCTTCGGTCTGTTCAAACGTACCCGTGTACGTCGTGGTAACTCTTTCTTCGCCGGAACCGGTAATCACCGTATAAGAGGCGCCGCCGCCCGCCGAAGTGCCCGTGCCGTCGAACGTAAGATACTGCGTTCTGTCGGCAGCACCGTACTCGTTTACGAGATAGGAAGAATAAGGAGAAGTCCAGAGAACTTCGAACGTACCTTTCTCTTCGTCGATTTTCACGTAAGCGGTGCTCTTGCTGTTCTTAATCGCGGTTACGTGCGTGCTCGTACTCGTGGAATAGGTACCCGAAGTAACGATGCCGTCATTATCCAGCACCATAATGCTGCCGATTTTCTTCAGCGTAACTTTTGCGTTGGAAGAGGCATAAACCTTCTGATAGTTTTCCACTTCCTCGCCGATCGTGGTTGTATACCAGTAATACACGCGATAGGAAGTGCTGGCGGTATCCAGGCAAAGCACAGCCGTTTTCAGATTGGTTACGTCGTACAGCCCCATACCGCCCGTTACTTCGTAGCTCTTCGTAGCCGTATAGGTGTACAGTCCGTCCGTTTCCGTGCACGTGCCTTCGGAAGCGATCACATACGATTTCGCCGTCGATACGTATTCGTAAATGGAAGCCGTACCCTCGGCTTTATCGTTCAATACGAAAAGCGGTCCCGGCTGCGGCTTAGAGTTGTCGGCGCTCAGGAAATAATATTCGGCGTAATCCGCAGGTTTTTCGGTAAAGCTGTACTTCGTAACCGTCGTCGTCTTGCCGTCGGAACCGATTTCTTCTTCCGTGCGGGAAGTAATCATAAAACTATACCGCACGTCGTTTACGCTCATCCCCACCATCGTGCCCATCGCGGAAGAAGAAGTTGCGTACAAGCCGTCCGTAATTACTCCGTCCGCGTTTTTATACGAAAGGTTGTAAACGCCGTCCATCGTAATGGTCGCGCCGTTCTCGCCTTCGATCGTGCGGTCGTATTCGGCATTATAGAACATCCAGCCCGTTTTACCGTTATAATCGAACACGCGCAGCGTGTACTGCGGCAAACGGTAAGAATTATACAAGGTGATTTCGCCGTTTGCCATCTTGTAATAGAACTGCGAAACCTGCGGATTCTCGGTGGTGCCCGCGTTCAGCGATGCGATGCCGAACCCGTTCAGCGAAAGCTGCATGTATCCGTCGGCGTACATCGAGCTTAAAATCAGCGACGAGCCGTTTACTATATGGCGGTACATCGAACCGATCTCTTCGTCGTTTCTCTGCACGAAAACTTTCGCGCCGCTGTTTAAATTGCCGCGGAAGAACGTAAGCGTTTTGCCTTCCAGTTCGCCGTCGGAGAACGTCGCCACGAAGTAGCCGTCCTTGTCCAGCAGATACTTACCCTCGGAAGAATGATTGAGTTCGCCCTCCGTGCGGATATATTCCAGCGTGTTGTCGTTTTTAAACGTAATCGTTCTGGTGTCGTCCGTTTTGCCCGTCGCGTAATCGAACGCGGTAGCCATACCGGAACGGCTGTCGTCCAGATACGCAAACGCGTCGTCGCTCACCAGTTTTCCGTTCAGGTTAAAGCTTCTGCCGTTGAATTCGAAGCTGGAATTCGAAGCTCTGTACGTGCCCTTGAAGAACTTGTCGCCGCGGCAAAGATAAATATCGGAACCCGTCTTATCGAAAATATACAGATAATCGCCGCCGCCGAACATATCGGTGTAGCCCTTTTCCCATACGGCAAACAGATTCATGCTGCTTTCGGGCGCCACTTCGTCGGAAGTTTCCTCCGCCTGTTCCTCGCCGTACAGCGCATGTTTCATCGTATCGGCAAGATAGGTTGCCTCGTCGTTTTCGCGCGTGCTCCAGCCTTTGAGAACATACCCTTGCGCCGTGAAATCGCAGGGCACTTTCATGCTCTTGCCGTACAACAAATCCGCCGTTCTTCTCGCCGTGCCCGAACCGTCCGGATACGTTACTCTGTATGTAACCGTAAACGTTTCGCGGTCGAAATACAGGCGCATTACGTTCTCCGCCGCATTTTCCGTCAGCGTGATTTTCGCAAGCGTGCCGTTCTCGCCGTCTTTCTTTACTTCTCTGAATCCGCGCAGACGTTCTTCCGCGATCACCGTCGTACCGGGATAATCGGAATATTCAAGCGCCTGCTCGTCTTTATCGTAGCCGTCCTGCGTAAGATTCTGGCGGTAAATTTCCACCTTATAGCTCACCTTATATTTTGCGGTGAGGCTGAGATCCCCCTCCGGCATCGTTGCCGCTTTGGAGATTTCCTTGTCGTTTTCGTCGAACCAGGCGCCGAATACGTACCCTTCCTTTACGGGCGTATATGCGGCAAGCAATCCGGAAAGATTCACGCCCGCCTTCGCTTTGAAGGAAGTAACGGCAAGCGTTCCGCCGTTTAAGTTCAGCGTTACGGTATAAACTTTCGCCCATTTTGCGTAAAACGTAAGGTTTTCCTGCGCGTCGCCGATTTTTTCGACGGGGTTGCCCGACAAATCTTCCGTGGTATACCATCCCTCAAATTCGTAGCCTTCGCGCGTAGGTACGGGCAAAGAATATTCCTCGCCCTTCTTCACTTCCGCAGCGGCGATTTCCGCGCCGCCGTTCACCGCGAAAGAAAACGTAATCTTATCTTTCGCGCAGGAAGCCGCGCCCAGACAACCCGCCGCAGCCAGTACAAATAAAAATGTGCGCAAAGATTTTTTCTTTGTTTTATTCTTCATGTTGCAATCTCCTTCTTTGCTCATCGTCAGAATCGTTTCGAATCGTATCGTCCGGACGTTTCCGGACTTTTCATATCAACGGAAAAAATCGATTTTCTTACCCTCTATCATTTCCGTTTCGAATATTATAAAACTTTTTTCGCTAAAAATCAACAAATTTCACCGCGCTTTCGGCTTTGTGATAAAATTTTCACGCTTGAAACAGTTATTTCGTTTTTTCCCCTGTCCCGAGGATACTCCTCACAGGGCAGAGGAAGTTCGTTTTATGCCGCTTCCCCGGTCTGTTCCGTCCATACGGCGTAAAGCGTTGTGCCCGCGGGCAGCGCCGCCGCTTCCGCCGTGGTGTATTCGCCCGTCGTCGAGTTTTCGCTCGTCGCCCAGCCGCCGAACGTATAGCCGGCTCTGGCGGGGTCGGATACGCCGCCCACCGCCGTCGTATATTCCGTATTGCCCGTAACAATCGATACAACGTAAGATTTATCTTCCGAAAGTGTGCAGGAATACACTACGGGGCGATAGGAAGAATTCCAGAATTTAATCCACTGTCTGTCCGTCGCGCCCGCGTCGGTGTATATCGTAAGGAAATCGCACCAGTAAAACGCGTGCAGCCCGATGTCTTTCACCGTGGAGCTTATCGTTGCCGAAGTGAGCGACGTGCAGTACCTGAACGCACCGGTTCCCAGCGTTTCCAGCCCTTCGGGCAGCGTGATATCCGTCAGCGCCGCATCTTCCGCAAAAGCGTAAAGACCGATTTCTTTCAGTCCCTTGCCGAACGTTACTTCTTTCAGCGACGCATTGTTGTAAAACGCGAACGAGCCCACTTTTTCCAGTCCGTCGGGCAGATGCAGCGAAATGAGTCCGCTGTCGCTGAACGCGCTGCTTCCGATTTCTTTCAGTCCCTTGCCGAACGTTACTTCTTTCAGATTTACGCATTTTCTGAACGCGCTCGAACCGATGACTTCCAGCGAATCGGGAAGCGCGGACCCCGGAAGCGACAAATCCAGCGCCGAGCACCCGTAAAACGCATACGCGCCGATTTCTTTCACGGTATCGCCGAAATTCACTCTTTCAAGGCTCGCCGCGCCGAAAAACGCATACGCGCCCACCGTTTCCAGTTTGTTCGATCTCGAAAAATCCACTCTCGCCAGCTGCGTTTCGTAAAACGCCGAACGCCCGATAGACGTAAGATTCACAGGCAAATCGATGGTTCTCAGCTGACAGCCGTAAAACGCGTAATCTTCGATGGTCGTAATCTTGCTGCCCAGCGAAATGCTGCGGAGCGTACTCTTATAAAACGCGCTTCTGCCGATATATTCCACGTCGGAAGTATCCGTAACGTCGGAAATCGTATCGCATTCTTTAAACGCGTAATCGGCAATGCCTTTCTTGCCTTCCATCGATACCGAACCCACGTCCGTGCCGTCGATGAAGCCTACCGCCCAGTTTCCCGCGGTAACCACGGCTTTGCCGTCGTTTTTCGTCGCCGTCCAGAGGCTGCTCTCTTTAAAAGCGTCCTGTCCGATCCGCGTTACCGTCGCGGGGATGTTGGAACCGTTGTGCGCGGTACCGTAAAACGCCAGCGCGCCGATCGTCTGCAAACCGATTTTTCCCGTCTGATTATCTACGGGGAAGCTTGCCGTGGCAAGCAACGAAGATTTATAAAACGCGCACGAATCCAGCAGCCTGAGCGCGCCGCCCGCCACCGAACGCACCGACAGCAGACTTGCGCAGTTTGAAAAAGCATACGCGCCCACCGTTTTTACGCTTTCGGGCAGCATCACGTAATAGACGCCGTGGCAATCCTTAAACACCGACGCCGCGATACCCCGCGTATCCGCGGGCAACGTTTCCGTCTTTTTGGCGCCGGTACTGCCGATCGCCACATTGAGATTGACTTTATTGTCTTTATCGGAAAGCTCCGTCTTTTTCGCTGCGGTAATTTGCGTCAGCCACTTATCCGCATAAATATAACCGCTTTCTTCCTGCGCACGAGCAATCGCCGTGCCGGAAATCAGCGAAGCCCCAACGCGGGTAACGCTGTCCGGAATGACGATCTTTTCCAGCGCCGTATCGGCCGCGAACACGTACGAGCCCAGCGTTTCCACCGTATCGGGAATTATCACTTCGCGCAACGCCGTGCATTCGCGGAAAGCGCTGTTATCTATCGAAATCAGGTTGCCTTTGTCCGCTCCGTCGGCTCCGTAAAAATCAATCGCCGTCAACGCCGTGCATTTGCCGAACGCCTGCACGCCGATGTACATAAGATTTTTGCCCGTCGTCAGTTTCGTCGCCTCGGTATTTCCGAAAAACGCGTATTGCGCCACCGTAACCACCGAATCGGGCAACGTGATTTCCTTCATCGCGCTGCAGTTCGAAAACGCCGAAGCGCCGATCGTCTGCACGTTTTTACCGATTTCTATGCGTTCCAGCGAATAGCAATACCCGAACGTGCTTTCTTCGATCGCCGTGATGCCGTCGGGAATGTTCACCGTCGTCAGAGCGTTGCAGTTCTGAAACGCTCCGCCGCCGAGGGAAGTAAGCGCGTCGTTCAGCGTCGCCGTTTCCAGATTCGCGCAGTTGTAAAAGGCTTCTTTGCCCACCGAACGCATATTCGCGCCAAGCACCACGCCCGTTACTCTCGAACTGCCGCGGAACGCGCCGTCCGCAATGCTCGTTACCGGCTTGCCTCGGTATTCGTCCTCAAACGTAACCGCGCCCGTCGTGGAAGTGCCCACCTGCGTGATTTCATATTCCGAATTATTGTTGATCAGCGTGTATACGCAACCCGTGGTGTAATTCATGTGGAATTCCAGCCCCGCCGACCATGCGGACTGCACGGAATCCTGTTTGCCCGAATTTGCGCGTACGCGCAGCACGTAATCGCCCGTCTGTAAAAAAGCCAGGTCCAGCACGGGTTTTCTTACGCTTTTTTCTTCTTTTTCTTCGCTTGAAACGTTCGTAACTTCCACGGTGTAGGTACGCGCCCCGGAAATTTCGCTCCACGTTAAATTATTATCTACATCCACCGCCAGATTCGTCGGCGTTTCCAACGCATCCTCTTTGGCGCATGCGGAAAAAAACGCGGCGATGACGAGCGTCAGCGTTAATAATAAACTCTTTAATCTCTTCATAGCGTACTCCTCTTTCAAGCCCGCCGCCCGGACAAAATTCATCTGTCCGGGCAACAAAGCTTCGCCGCGGCTAAGCCGCTTTCCGATTTTCTTTCTGCTGTTTCTTTTGGCGGATGATTTCGTGCAGCCACTTGAACTTGAATTTTCTCACGGCGATATCCGTAAGAAGCAACACGATGGAAAGAATCGCAAACAGGTACCGCGGGTCGAACGTCTTTTCGATGCCCGTAATAAACCCTTCGAAAACTTCCTTCGGGTCGGTAACGTCTTCTATTCTCTTTCCGTTTCCGTTTGCGGCAAGCCGCACAAGAAACGATTCCGCGTCGTCCTTTTCGGGGTAAAGATTGTATTCCTCCGAAAACGCAAACGTTTTATAAAGTTCCACCGCCTGCTGCGCGATTTCTTCGCCGTCCGCGTTCCGCTTCGTCAGTAAAATCTTGTACACGCCCGCTTTTTTCACGATAAATTCGCAGCGGCTGTACTGATTCGATTTGCCGAACGGCGTAATCACATAAACGTCCGCGCCGTCGGAATTTTCGTTCAGAGAAACGGAATAATCTTCCGCCCCGCCGCTCATGCACACCAATTTCGCCTCCAGCGTTTCGCCGTTTTCCAGATTTGCGTATACCCGCAGCGTGTTCGTATAATTGCGCTCCGTCAGCTGATATTCGTACGCCGCGGGAGAAATGTCCTCAAGCGGCATCAGATTGTCGATGATGTTTAAAATCAGTTTCTGCCCGTTGGCGTCAGCCATAAACTCCGCCGACCACGACTGCGAGCCGTCCCATCTGACAAGCCCCGTCAGATCGCACATAAAGCTGCCCACCGTTCCGACGCCGAATTTCCACTGCGCGTACAGCGGCGTAACGTCGTATTCGCCCGTCAGCAGCGTTTCCGCTCCGTCTTTTTTCTTCACGCCGTAGAAGCCGCCCAGCTTCACCCGCATTCTGAACGCGTCGCGCTCGTCTTTTTCCTTATCGTCGTCCGAGCCGCTGCCCGAACCGCCGCTGCCCGCATCCTGATTGATTCCGTATTCCACGCCGCTGAAAACAGAGGACGTGGGCGATTTCACGATCGGCGCGAACGGCTCGTTCACCGTTTCTTCCACCTGCTTCGCGCGAAGATCGTTATACATTTCGTCAATCAGATCTTTACCGCTCGCTTCGGTTACCCTTCCGCCCAGCTTCAGCGTCTGCCCCGGCTCAACCAGCTTCTGCATATTGTCTTTCACTTCGGCGGAAGGCGAACCCACCAGTACGATGGAAATGGAAATGCCTCTCTGCGCAAGACTTTTCGCCTCGTCGTAAGGAGGGTCGTTTTCGCCGTTGCAGTACCCGTCCGACACAATGATGATGTGCCGCTTTTCCACCTGCTTGTTCGATTGCAGCATTTCGCCCGCACGTTGCAGCGCGCTGAAGAAATTCGTGGAACCGCCCGTCTCTTTCAGCGCGTCGTCCGCAAACGCGCGCGTAATCGCGTTCGCGTTCGTTCTCGAAGTCAGCGGCAGAATCGTACCGTATTCGTTATCCAGCGACACGATGCCGATGTAATCCCGCTCGGTAAGCGCTTCGTAGCACGATCTTAAGCCGGCGCGCGCATACTCGAACAATTCGGACATACTTCCCGAACGATCCACGCACACCACAAGCCCCACGGGCGGCGTATAATTGATCGCCTCCACGGGCAGCAATTCCTGATACTGCGTCCCCCTCAGGTCGTTCCGGCTGTACGCGTGCGCGTTGCCTTCGGCGTCGTCGCCGCCGAGCGTCAGCAATCCTCCGCCGTAATCGTTCACGTAGCTGTACAGCATCTCCGTAAAGCCGTCGAACCGCGCCAGATCTCCGTTGGATACGTTGTTCATAATCACCTGGTCGTACCGTCTTAAATCGTTTACCGTTTTCAGCTCCGCGTCGTTTGCCGTTTTCAGTTCGTTTCCGGAAGCAAGATTCAGCCGGTCCACCACGTATTCGTTGTCGTTCAGGAGTTTTATCAGCGCTTCCGATTCCGCGCTCTTCTGCTCGATAATCAGCACTTTGTTGAACGACTGCAGGTTGATATACGTCGTATATTCGTTATTTTCCGCAAGAGCGTCGCCCGTGGCAACGATTTCCGCCGTGATTTCGTGCACGCCGGCGGAAGCGAATTTCAGGGTAAACGTTACCTCGTTCGCGCCCAGCGCAAGATCGGTAACTTTCGCGCCCTGTTCTTTGCCGTCCGCGTCGGTTACTTTCACGGCTTCGCCGTTGTCTTTCAGCACCACGCGCACGTCTTTATTGACTTGCCTGCTGCGAAGCAGCACTTTCACGGTGCAGTCCTCGTTCGGTTTCACGTGCGTTTCGGGAAGCTGAATTCCCGTTATCTGCACGTCGTTTTCGATGAACGCTTCGGAAATGAGCGCCGTATCCACCACCGTTCCCTGTGCCGTAAGCGCGCGGATGGCGGAAAACGCGTTTCCGTCCGTTTCCAGTCCGTCGGAAATCAGCACTACTTTCGAACTTTCGGGATGCCCGAACAAATCTTTCGCGTATTTCAGCGCGCCTTCGATGTTCGTCGCGCTCGTATCGGGCAGCTCCGCCGCCTTGTACATATCGTAAATATCGTCTACTTTATACGTGAGCGGCACGGCGTAATTCTGCGTAAAGCCGAAAGTTACCACGCCCATCTTGTAGCCGTCGTATCTGCCGTCGGCAAGCACCGTCCGCACAAATTCGTCGCGGCGCGCCTTCGCCCGTTCCTCGGTGTCGGAAACGTCCACCAGCAGCAGAATTTCGTTTTCTTTGTTCGTTTTCACGTAGCGGAATTGAATACCGCACAGCACGCAGATGCAAAGCACCATCACGCAAAGATGCGTTACGATGGATATGATGCGGTTCCGCGTTCTTCTGTAACGCTTCGAAAGGCGGAAATACGGAATTAACGCCAGCGCAAACGCCGGTATCAGCAGCAGAAGCAGCCAAGGATATGAAAAATGTATGGAAAAACGATTCATATTTTCACCTCCTTAAACTCCGTCTTTCAGGTGCAGGCACCATTCAAGGAAGAGCAACGCCACCAGTGCCGCCGCAATATACGTAAGCACGTCTTTATAATAGTCCGCCTCGTTCTTTTCTCGGTCGGGATTATACAGATTGTTTCTGATTTCCGTAATGTTACTTTCCGCTTCCGGCATTTTCACGTACACGGATTCTTCCGTTTCCGTCCCGTAATACGTCGTCTGCTTCAGCGTATACGTTCCGGGCACCGAAAGCGTAATCGTCGCAGGGAACTCCGTAATCACCATGGGTTCTTCAAAATCCCCTCCGGTAATCGAAAGCGACGTGCCGCGCGCGTTCAGTTCCGCTTTTTCGCCCACCGAGAAAACGTATTTTTCCACCGTCGCGGGGAAGAAGTATTCAAACGAATTTTTCATCAGAAGATAAAATTCGGGCAGGATGCCGAGGTTCGAATAAGCGAACGAAAAGTTCATCACCAGCGTCTGCGCGCCGCCCGGCATATCGTTTCGCACCATCAGCATCGGTAGCTGGTTCAAAGACATCAATACCTGATAGCCTGCGTCGTAATTCGAAATCACCTGACAACGGCTGACGCGGATATAGTTCGGGTCTACGTTCTTCATCACGGCGTGTTCCGTATCGCCGAAGAGCGACGGATACTTCCCGTTCGTGGGCGAAAGCCCCACTTCGGAACTTCTCGTAAAACCGCAGTTTTCCGGCGACGTTACGGGATCCAGCAAAAACACCACGCCGTCCGTGGGCATTCTTTCGGGCATCGTCCGTTCGAAAATGTAGAGGTCGAACCCTTGCGTCGCCCCCGCTTCTCCTTTTTTCACTTCTGTCGGCTGAATATCCCAGGAGTCCGCAAAATCGCTTCTCAGATTAGAAATCACGCCGTTCACGAACGGATTCGGTTCCGCACTGACGTACTGTACTTTCAGCGTCTGTTTCTGTCCGCCGAACACGTCGAAGTTATCGTCCAGCGCATAGCAATCTTCCATATCTCCCGAAAACGAGAGGTGCACGGAAGAAAACGAATTGATTTTCGTCTGGTCCGAGCCCCCAAGATTGCCGAGGTCGAACACCTGTTGGTTTTTCACGTTCGTATCGGCGGCTTCGCCGTCTTTTCTGTATCTGAAAATCAGCGTCGTCGTTTCGTTGTCGCTGCAATCCGCGGCAACCGTGTAATTCAGGCTCTTGCCCGCTTCGCCGTTCACCCCGTACACTCTCATGTTCAGGGAAAGGCGGGCGTCTTTGCCGTAACACGCCACCTGCACGGTAAACGAGTAGTACCCGTCGTCCCATACGGCGCGCGCGTCTAAAATCGCGGCGTTCCATTCGCCTTCCTCCGCCACGTTCACCACTTCGATGCCGTTTGGCGTGGTGTAATAGCTCGCGTCCGTGTATACGTAAATCATGGCGTCGGGGTTGCCGTACAGAATATCTTCGCACTCTTTCAAAGCGCCGTCGATATCCGCCGAACCATACCCGAAATTCTGCATGTCCAGTCCTTTCAGCGCTTCCGAAACCGTCGCCGCGGCGCCGTCGCCGGAAATTTGCTTGAACAGAAAGTCCGTATCGTCGCCTGCAAGCGCCACGGTAAGCGTTCCTCCGCCGCGCAGCACCTGTTTCGCCTGTTCATCCGCCTGCGTTACGGCGCGTTCGAAACGCGTTGTCTCCGTTTCGGCGCTTTCCGTACGCATGCTTGCGGAAGTATCGATAATCAGAATCGCTTCGGAAATTTCGGAAGGCGTTTTAAGTACGATCGCCGGCTTCATCAGCACCATCGCAAGGCACGTAAGCGCCAGCATCTGGCACAGAAACAGCAACAGGTTGCGTATCTTGCTTACCGGCACTTTCTTTTTCTTCTTTTTCAGGCTCAGTTTCCATACATACGTACTGGAAACCGTTTTCTGCTGATAGTTGGGGCGGATCAGGTAAATTACGATGAGCGCCACAACACCGAGCAGACCTATCAGTCCTATTTTATTGATAAGCGTCATTCCATAATCCCTACCTTTAATAATTCGCCGAACAGCATTCTTTCAATCGGCGTATCCGTATTCACCGAAACGAAATCCGCGCCGCGTTTCGAGCAGAAAGATTTCAAATCCGCGCGGAATTCTTCCAGCGCCTCTTCGTACGCTTGCAGCATGCCGCGCGTAATTTTTACTTTCAAGTTCTTTTCGTCGGAAGCGTCCACCGCTTCGGAATCGAGCAGATTCACACGCCCGTCGTACGCGGGATTGATTTCTTCCGGCGTAAGCACCTGCACCAGCAGCACCTGCCGCTTTTTGTACGCGAGATAGTCCACCGCTTTTTTCCAGTTGCTGTCCGTGAAAAAATCGGAAACAATCACGGTCAACCCGTTGTTCGTGCCCGTGTCGCGGCAATTCGTAACGCATTTTTCAATGTCCGTTTCGCCGTCGAAATCGATGTTTTCCAACGTTTTCACCGCACGGAAAAACGCGTTTTTCCCTACGATGGTGCCGTTTTCGTTTTCCGCGTTGTCGCCTTTCATCAGATAGAACGACGCTTTGTCCATGTTCTGAACCGCAAGAAAACCGAGCGCCGCCGCCGTAGCCACCACGTACGCCGCCTTTTTAGGGTTGTCCTTCCCCATCGACGCGGAGCAGTCGATAAAAATCTGCACCTGCATCTGCCGTTCGTCCGTAAACAGTTTCAGAAAGTATTTTTCGAATCTGCTGTACAGGTTCCAGTCGATACGGCGGATGTCGTCGCCGGGCTGATACTCTCTGAAATCGGAAAATTCCACCGTCTGCCCGTAAGTGCTGACAAGGTGTTTCCCTCCGAAATATCCGGAAAGGTTTGTTTTTAAATTCAACGCCAGCGTTTCCAGTCTGCTGAAAAAGCCGTCGTTCAGGTAAGAAAGCTTCATATCCTTCTCTCCGGTGATCTCCCGCAAGGCGCGAAAGGCGCCCTGCGCTTTTTATCTTTTCCGCCTGCCCGGCGGCTTTTGTTATTTGCTTCTGTACTTTCTCCGGATTTCTTCCAGAATCTGCGAAATCGCCTGATCCGCGCTTATGCGTTCGGCAATCGCTTCGAAGTTCATCTTGATTCTGTGGCGAAGTACGGGATAGGCAAGTTCCTCCACGTCGGAATACGCCACGTTGAATCTACCTTTCATCAACGCTTTTACTTTCGCCGCGGAAATCAACGCCTGACCGGCACGGGGCGAAGCGCCCACGCGAATATACTTCTTCGCCGCTTCCGCCGCGCATTCTCCGTCCGGGTGCGTCGCCGCGGTTAAAATCATCGCATAGCGCAGCACTTCTTCCGCCACGGGAATCTGGTTCGCCGTTTCGCGCATTTGCAGAAGCTGTTCTCCGTTGCAGGCGCTCTCCGCAACTTCCGCCATCGTTTTCTGCGTCATGTTTACGATCGCCATCAGCTCGTCCAGCGAAGGATCGGGAACGATCAGCTTAAACATAAAGCGGTCCATCTGCGCTTCGGGCAGCGGATACGTACCGTCCTGTTCTATCGGGTTCTGCGTGGCAAGTACGAAGAACGGCTCGTTGAGTTTGCGCGATACGCCCATTACCGTAACGGTGTGTTCCTGCATCGCTTCGAGAAGCGCGGACTGCGTTTTCGGCGTGGCACGGTTGATTTCGTCGGCAAGAATAATGTTGCTGAAAATCGGGCCCGGCTGAAATTCAAACACGGAATTTCCCTGCGCGTCTTTCGTGATGATGTTGGTACCCGTAACGTCGGCGGGCATCAGATCGGGCGTAAACTGTATACGCGAGAACGGCAACGAAAATACTCTTCCGAGCGAACGCACCAGACGCGTTTTTCCTACGCCGGGCACGCCTTCCAGAAGAACGTTGCCGCCCGCAATCATCGCGATGATTGTTCCTTCCACCACTTCTTTCTGACCGATAACGTCGCGCGCTACCTGAGCGAAAATATTTTTGCATTGTTCGCTGAACTGCTCGATGTCTTTCTCTGTAACCATTTTACTTTCCTCTTTCCTTTGCTGTTTGTATTTTAGTAATTTATATCTTTTAACGCGAAAAATCACGTGAATAAAATCACGCAATTTTCCCGCCGTTTTATCCCGTTTTTAACGCGGGAGAGAGTTCCTCTCCCGCGTCGTTTTTTCTTTATTTTCGAATCGAATCCAGATAGTCCGAAATTGCTTTCTTTTCCGCTTCCGAAAGCGAATTGTTGTTTTTCATGCGTTCAAGCATCTCGCGGTAAGCGTCCTCGAAGACATCCCCGTAATAGGTTTTGCCGTTGATTACCTGGTTCGCCGGCGATGCTTTCGCGCCTTCGCCGCCGGAGATGCCGGTGTCCGGCATTCCGGCGCCGTCCGAACCGTTTCCGGAAGAGTTGCTGTTGCCGGAATCTTCGTCGCCGGCTTCTTCGCCTTGACCCTGACCTTCGCCTTTTTCGCCGTTCAACAAGTCCGTAACTTTTTCGAACGTCGCCGTAACCGTCTTCGTCGCCGTCGCTTCCATATCTTCGCGGTACGGGGAAGTTACTCCGTCCGACCACCCCACAAAAACATATCCTTTCTGAGGCAGCGCCATCAGTTTCACGCCGAATTCATCGCCTTCCGTTACTTCAAACGTATACGTCGTATCTTCGTAATTCGCGCCGTCCAGCACCATCGTCGCCTGCGCCGTTTCGTCGATTGCCGTATACACGATACCCAGTCTGGTCCGGAAAGTATCGGGAATCGTTTCGTCCTCGGTAACTTCTTTACCGTTGGCTTTATCTATTTCCCGCTGCCGAGCTCTCTCTTTCATCGCGGCAATCAGCGCGGCGTTCTCTTTTTTTGTGAAGTCGATCACCCAGCCTTTGCCTTCCACGGTATAGGTAATCTCGTACGTGTGCTTTTCTTTCAGCCCATCCACGAAGTGCTTTCCGCCGTCGGGCGCCACCGCCGCCGCCACCGTCATGCCGGTACCCAGCGTAGCGCTGATCGCCACCGCCGCAATCAACGGTACCGATACCGCGATTTTCAGCATTTCGGAACTCACCGATTTCATCGCTTTCAACGCGTCCTCGCGTTGCTTCATCGCGATAAACGAATCGTCGTTTTCCAGCTCCGCCATCGTCAGGATTCTCTCTTCCAGCCCCAGCGTATCTATCCGCTGCGCAATCTTCTTTGTGGTAGGGCGGAATCTGAACGTATAGAACAGCGGCGTCGCAATCGCCGTTGCGGCGACCAACAGTCCGAGTCCGATATAAATGCCCGCCTTAAACCCCGCCAGCCAGCTGGCGGCAATGCACACGAACATCAGCGAAAAACCAATCGTCAAACCGCACAGCAATGCTTTCAGAATGCTTTCGCGCCCGATCTTCTTGTAATACTTTTTAAATACTTCGCTTGTCATCTCTCCGGACCTCCTTGTTCCGTTTTAGATTTTTTCCGCCGCGTTTTTTCCGCGGTTCCGGAATCTTTTTTCTTAATATACCGCCCGAACTTCGTTCTTAAACGATATATGTTAAGATTATATCACAATCTCCCCGATTTGTAAAGCATTCCCGACCGAAAACGCGAATAAATAACTTATTTTTGATAGATTTTTCGAATCGATTCTATCTTAAAATCAAATTACCCCGCAAAACGGACAAAAAACAAATATACATGCAGAACAATTATTTTTACTATTATATGCAGGAACAGCACGGAAATGTTTCCGTTTTTATGCATTTTATGCAAATTTTATGCAATCCGAAAAAACGAAAAGCCGGCGACAGCTTATCGCTGCCGCCGACCGGTTTGAAACCCTCGAATCCGTTTATCGATTCATCGTTTCTTTTGTTTTGCGGATTACTTTGCGTTTTCGCCCGCGGTAGTCGCCTCCGGGCTATAATTCCACACAATCTTCGCAAAGCACTGGTTGATCGTCTGTTTCTCTCCGGAATAGGTAGAAACGTCAATCATCCATCCGAACCCGCTTTCCTTATCCGCGTTCCAAAGATTATAAACCTCGGAAGCCGATCTTTCAACGTAAATCGTCTGTTCTGCCGTCCAGCCGCTGAACGCAACCTGTACCGTCGTAACGCTTTCGGGAATTACAATCGATTTCAGCGAAGTGCAGTTATCAAACGCACCGGAAGAAATCGTCGTAACCGTAGCGGGAATATTGATGGATTGCAGTTTCGTGCAATCGGTAAACCCGTCCAGAGTTTCGAGGCCTTCGGGAATCTGCACCGAAGTCAGTTCCGTGCAACCTTTGAACACCCGTCCGCCGAGAGAGGTCAACGTACTCGGCAGCGTTACGTTTGTAAGTTTCGTACAACCGTTAAACGCGTCGTACGAAATTTCCGTAACGCCTTCGGGAATCACGATTTCCGTAATACCGGAATCGCGGAAAAGGCTGCTGGGAATCGAAGTTATGTTCGCAGGTAACGTAACGGAAGTCAAAGCCTTGCAATTCTGGAAGATATATCCGGGCAACGCCGTCAAAGTTTCCGGAAGCGTAATGCTCGTCAAAGCAGTACACTCAGCAAACATATATTCTCCAAGAGTCGTGGCTTTCGAAGGCAGCTGTACCGACGTTAACGCCGTACATCCGTAGAACAGATTCTTGCCGTACTGAGCCGTTTCCGCCATGAATTTAACGTCCGTCAGCTGTACGCAGTTGGCAAACACGCCGTCCTTGCCGGATGAGTTCATAGCAAAATACGTTTCCGCACCTTCAATCACAACGCTCTTCAACGCCGAAGCGGAAAAAGCGCCGGCTTTAATCGAATAGCTGCTAACGTTTCCTTTTGAGTTAAACTCTACGCCGTTCAGCGTTTCGGGGATAATCACCTTTTCCAGCTGCGTACCCATGAATGCATATTGCCCGATCGTTTTCAGCGTTGCGGGGAATACGGAAGTTTTCAGCGTTTCCGCTTCGTCGCTTACATATCCGTTGTAAGTAATCTTCTTCAAGCCGGAACCGTCAAACGCAGAATTGCCGATGCTTTCCGTCTTGGAAGAAATCACAATTTCCTCAAGATATTCTGCATCCTTGAAATAGTTGGCGGCAATCGTCGTTATCGATTCGGGAAGAATCAGCTTCTTCAGGTTTACGCAACCGTCCAAAGCTCCCGCGCCGATTTTTTCGTCGTCTCCCAGCGCAACCGTATTGTTTTCAAACACAAGACCGGCAGGGATGCAGATAATCGTTCCGTCCGCCTTGTAAAGCAACCCGTTTTTCGCTTCGAAATTCGTATTCGCATCCGTATTGAACGTTGTCAGTTTAGCGCAGTTCCCGAATGCCGAAGTATTGATAGTGGTAACGTTCTTCGAAAGCGTAACCGAAGTTAACGAAGAACAGCCTCTGAACGCAGAAGCACCGATAGTAATCTTATCCGTAGCTTTTGTCAACGCCGCAATTTCCACTTTCTTAAGCCCGGTGCAGCCTTCAAACGCGCTTGTTCCGTATGACTTGACTTTCGTTAAAGAAGTAAACGGGAAAGCGGAAATTTTAGCGCCTTCGGGTGCGTCTTCGGGCACTTCGCTCACAAGCGAAACGCAATTTCTGAACGCAGAGCTACCGATAGAAGTAATTTCCCCTGTATTCAGCTTCACGTCCGCCAGCTTTTCACATCCGTCGAACATACCGGTAGCAATGCTTGTTGCCGTCGCTTTGGATAAGTCGATGGCTTCCAGCGACGTGCACCCGGCAAACGTATAATTACCGAATGACGTAAGCGTACCGTTAATCACAATGCCGCTAAGTTTCGAGCACCCATAGAACCCTGATTGGGGCAATGCCGTAACGCTCTTGGGCAACACAACGCTTTCAAGTTTGCCGCAATTTTTAAACATCAGCTTGCCCAGCGTTATTTTTGCCGCCTGACTGCTTGACGTTCCGTGCGCGCCGGAAGTTACTTCCGAAAACGTTACCGTTTCAAGCTGAGCGCAGTTTTCAAATACGCCTTCGCTATCCGAGTTTGTCAGCTGCGTCGAATAATTTTCCGCGCCGTCGCCGAAGCCCATCGGATATTTCGCCTTCGTGGTGCCGGTATTGCTGTACCACACGCCGGAAAGATTTACTTTTTTCAGTCCCGTTCCGGAAAACGCGCCTTTGCCGAATACCTGCACTTTCGAAAGATCGAGTTCGCCGGTAATCTTGCCTTCTGCGTTTTTCGTTCCCGCAACCTCGGTAAGCGGACAATTTCTGAATGCCAACCCGCCGATTCTGATAACGTTATTCAAATCGAGATAAGTAAGTTGCGTGCAGCCGTCAAACGCGCCGGACATTTTCGAGGCAGTCGTCTTGTATTCGTCTTCCTTTCCTTCGGTAGTGCTCCACAGCGCCGAAGGCTCTCCCGTATATCCGGAATCTCCCGCAAGGGTTTCGCCGAGGCTGGTAAGACTATCCGGCATACGTACTCTCGAAAGCGCCGTATTTCTGAAAGAATATTTTCCGAGATATACAAGCTGATCGGGGAATCTGCTTAAATACACGGGCGTTTCTTCGGTACCGTCCACTTTCGTTTTATTTACATAAGCAAGGTTGGTGCACCCGTCGAATAAATAATCCCCAAGTACGATGCTTGTATCTGCGGAAGACAGAATCACTTCTTTAATCGAAGTACAATTCTGGAAGGTATACGAACCGACTTTAAACTGCTTCTTCCCCGAAGACGCGTAAATATACCCGAAGCCTACAATCTGCGAAAGATCCGCTATCGGCTCGCCTTCCGTCTGATTCGTCGAATTTGCTCCGACTATGCTTTCCAGACTCGTGCAGTTGATAAACAGTCTCGAAGGAAGCGTTTTGATATTCGCCCCCAGCGTTACCTTTTTCAACGAAGAGCAATTCGCAAACGCGCCTTCGCCCACCTGCTTGTCGTTCGCGTTCAGAGTGATTTCCGTCAGCGATTTGCAGTTCAGGAATGCATAGTTCTGAATCCACTGTACCGATTCCGGAATATTGATTTCTTTCAGGTTTTCGCAATGCGCAAATACGAAACCTCCGTCGTTACCCGTTGTTTCCACACCGTAATAAGTATAGAAATAATAGCCGATATGCGTCAGTTTTTCGGGTAAAGTTACTTTTACCAGCGATTTGCAGTTATAGAAGGTATAACCGTTCAGTTTCGTTACTTTCGAAGGAATCGCAATAGATTTCAACGAAACGCAGTTTCTGAAAGCCCATTCGCCGATGGTATCAAGAGCGCTGTTTTCCGCAAATTCCACGGTTTCCAAGCCTATGCAATCATAGAAAGCTCTGTCCTCTATCGCTGTAACGCTTGCGGGAATAATCACCTTTTTCAAAGTGGCTTTTCCTGCAAACACGCCGGATTTCAGCGTGGTAACGCCCTCTTTGATTGCAAACGTTTCGGGAACGTCGCCTAAAATATAGGTGATTTCCGTTCCGTCCTTATTGTATATCACAGAACCGTCCGCTTTAAAGTACCCAAGCTGATTACCGTTGTCGTCCGTCGGCAGTTTAACTTCGTTGATCGAACCGCAATAGTCGAACACCTTGGTTATATCCGCCACCGTAGACGAAAGTTCTATCGTTTTCAGCTGTTTGCATCCCTTAAACAGTTCTGCTCCCAGCGCCCCTGTATTCAGCACTTCAATCGTTTCGGGGAACTTGAACGAGGTCAGTCCGCTGCCGGCAAACGCCTGCGTACCGATAGACTTCAACGAATTCTTGCCTTGTACCGCGCCCGTTTCTTCGTTGGTCGCCGCATACGTTTCAAACGTTACGGATTTCAACGCGGAGCAACCGTAGAAAGCTCCTCCGTTACTTCCGTACGACTCGATAGTTTCCAGCGTTGCGGGAAGCGTTATGCTTTCCAGTTTCACGCAACTTTCGAACGCATTTCCTTCGATTTTTTTCAGCTTGCTGTTCTCGCCGAAATCGATATCTGTCAACTGGCTGCAGAAAGCAAACGCACCGTATTTAATTGTTTCCAACGCGCTGTTCTTGCCGAACGAAACGGAAGTGAACGGCTGCTTTCCGCCTTTTGAATCGGCAAACGCCCGATCATGCACGGTGGTAAGCTTGCTGTTATCCGCAAAGATTATTTCTTTTACGTTCGTTTCGCCGAACACTCGTCCTGCTTTCGTCATAGGCGAAGCGGAAGAAGAAGCAAGCGTATCTTCGCCGAAATCGGTAACGTTTGCGCCGATTTTAATCGTGGTATTTTCGGGGAACTTCGTTGCATAAAACGCCCGAGCGCGCACCGCCGTAAGCTTTTCGGGCAGAGTCAGCGTAAGTTTTCCCGTTGCGTCCGCCTGAACGTCATCGCCGTTTTTAATCATGTTCAAAGGCGTATTCATAAACGCGCCGTCGCCGAGCACGCCTACATTCGAATCCGCCCCGAAATCAATCGTCGTCAGACTTTCGCAGCCGTAAAATGCATAAGCGCCTACGTACGAAAGTCGTTTCGGGAATTTAATCGAAGTCAGCGAAATGCAACCCTTTTCAACGGTGCGACCACCCGTACCCAACCTCCTCTCATAATAATAACCGAACGCGCCCGTATAAATCGTAGTATCTACCATGCTGGATCCGTTACCGGAATGAGTCGTTGAATACGATCCGTCTTCCAGCACCAACGGATTTCCGTCGTTGCCCTCGGCAAAGTTTACGGTAGCCAGCGAAACGCATCCCTGGAAGGCTCCCGCGGCAATCGAGGATACCGTGTTGGGGACAACAATCGTTTTAAGACCGCTGCACCCCTTGAACAATCCGGTTTTAATCGTCTTCAATCCTACGGGGAGTTCAAACGTCGTCAGCGCTGTCGCGTTATACAACGCATTTTCGCCGATATCAAACGCTTCGCCCGCCAGTTCGCCGTTAAAGCTTACCGCAGTAACCCCGGTATTGTAAGCAAACGCTTCTTTATAAATTTCAATCAGCGTGTTAGGCAATTTCACGTCGCCCGTTTTGGCAAACGGACAGAAATACAATCTCACCGGCACTTCTTTCGCCGTCGTTTCGTCGCCTTCTTTCTCGTACTTTCCGAAGAGCATGCCGTTTTCCGAATAATAGTGCGTGTTGTTTTCGTTTACGTCCACTCTTTCCAGTTTCGGAGAAACGCCCGTCGTTTTGAAAAGATCCATCGAAACAAACGTATATTTCTTCGTCTCCGAACCTTCTTCCTGAACTTCCGCCCAGGTACCGAGGCGCTCTACGGAAGCAGGCAGACTTACGCTGACAAGTTCCGCGCAGTTTGCAAACGCACCGTCGCCCACGGAAACAACGCCCTCTCGCAGCGCAAGCGCGGTAAGCGCATGGCAGCCCGAGAAAGCTTTCGCGCCGATGGTCAGCGCGCCCGTGCCGTCCTCAAACGTGAACGTAGTCATATATTTGCAATTCTGGAACGCGCCGTCGCCGATAGACGTAACGCGGGCGGGAAGCACGAACGCCGTAAACCCGTAGCAACCGGAAAATACGTTGTCGCCAAGAGTCAGCGCCTGTTCCTCGACAGTTACGCCCTCTGCGGAAACTACAGGCTTTTTCCATACCACTTCGGTAAGCGCCGTGCAGTCTTTGAACGCCGCGTTTCCGATTTCCGTTACGTTCGCGCCGATCGTAACTTTCGTAAGCTTCTGTCTGGCAACAAACACGTTCGCGCCGATCGTCGTAATCGATCCGGGAAGTTCGTACTCGCCCTCTTTCAATATCGGGTAATACAAAATCTTCGTAGGCACATTTACCTGTTCTTCGTTCAGGTGTTTATCGTAAATAACGCCGTCGCTGCCTTCGTAGTAATAGTTGTTCTCTTTATCTACGGTTACGGTGGCAAGTACGGCGTTGGTGCCGCCGAACACCGCGGAAATATCCACGTTCGCAAGCCCCTTGCCGATGTGCAGCGTTCTTACGTCGCTTCCGCCGTAAACGGAAACAAACGCCCCGTCTTTGAACGTAACGCTGCCGCTGCTGTTTACGGTTACTTCTGTAATATGTCTCGTATCGCCGAAAGCCGACTCTCCCAGATAGCGCACGTTTTCCGTAAGCGTAAGCGCTTCAATCTTCCAGCAGCCGTAAAACGCCCGGTCTTCAATTCTGAGATCGGCGTCACCCTCTCCGCCTTCAAACGTCAGCGTTTCTAAGCCGTAAGTATTTCCTCCACAACCTTCAAATGCCGATTCGCCGATATACTGAAGTCTCGCCGGCACTACAAACGTCTTTATTTTTGTATTCTTATAAAACGCCCTGTCGCCGATACTCGTTACCGAATCGGGCAGCACAACAGCGGTATCCGTTTTGCCTGCGGGATAATACAATAACGTTTTTCCGTCGGCGCTTAAAAGCATGCCGTTCTGCGCGGAATATACCCGTTCCTTGTCCGGCGCAGCATTGCCTCTCACTTCGATATTCGCCAGATGGCTGCATCCTTTGAATACGGACTGTGTATAAGAACCGTCGGCAGCCTTAGCGTCGTACAACTTCATCGTCATAAGACGTGCGGGCAGAATCAGGTTCTCCAGTCTATAGCAGCCTTCAAATGCCTTTTCGTCTATCGTCAGCGCTTTTTCTTCCGTTCCTTCCGGAGCGGCAAGGAATTCCACCTCCGTCAGGTATCTTGCGGTAGCAAACCCGTTTGCCATCACGTTTGTAACGCTTGCGGGCACAATAATCTTCGTAAGTTCTCTGCCGGAGAATATTTCCGCGGGAATCGTCTCTACGTCGTCGGGAATGGCATAAACGCCGTTGTTCCCGGTTTTCGCGTTGGGGAAATAGAACAGCGTCTTACCGGTAACGCCGTCGTTCTTGATTACCACGCCGTCCTTATGCGTCTTTCCGTCCGCCCCGGTAATTTCCGGCGAATAGTACACCGGATCCACAGTTCCCTCTACTTCGTAAATCGTTACGGATTCAAGCGCGGAACAATCGGAGAACGCCTCAGGCACAATCTTGGTGATGCTGTTCGGAATGTTGATGGCAACGATATTTTTGCATCCGGTGAACGCTTCCGCTTTGATTTCCAGCACCTTTTTCCCGTTGTACGTCGCGGGGACGGTAATCGTAGTGAGATATTTCGCGCCCGCCGCGGGTTTTTTCACGTTATAGCCGCCGAAACCGGCTTCAAATTCGAATATTTCCGCCCAGCGCGCGGTAAGCGTAGCGCCGCCGAGATACTGCCAGCCGTTTTCGGTGATGCTCGCGCCGTTCTGGTCCGCTACCTGCGTATTGCCGTTGAACCAGCCCACAAACGCACGGTTCGTGTCGTTCGATTCGGGCACGGGTAAAGTGAACGGCTGTCTGTATTTCACAGTCGCTCCTTCCGATAAGTCGGAGGCGTTATACGTGCCGCCGTCCAGAGTCAGCTGATACGATTTCGGTTCCCACTTCGCATACAGCGTCAGATTGCCGTCGTTTTCGAATACGGGCAACGCGCCGTAAGTCAGTTCGTACTTTCTTCCGGCCCCGTTCTCGCCGTCGTACCAGCCGGCAAAATCATAGCCGTTGAAATCGGGGGCGGGCAGCGCAATTTCGTCGCCCGTCGCATAATATCTGTCCGCAATCGTCTGCTCGCTATCGCCTACGTTGTAGCTCACGGTATACGCTTCCACCGTCGTTTCCGCCCATGCCGAAGCCTCGCCCGCCGCATTGTACGACCACACGCGCAAAATATTGTTTCCGCTCGTCGTCAGCGTAACTTTCGCGAAAGCGTAGCTCGCTTCGAATACTTCGCCGTCGTTCACCTGCACTTCGTATTTCTTCGCGCCTACAACGCTGTTCCAGGTCAACGTCCCGTTCGAATATTCGGGGTTCAGCTCCGCCGCGGTCGTCAGCGTGAGAATCTCGCCGAACAGCGAATTGCCCGCAGCCGCCTCGTCTTTCGCGCAGACGGAAATCGCGTACGTCTTGTTCGCGGCAAAATCGCCCGCGGTAAACGTATACGCATTCGTATCCGTATCAATCGTTCTGTCGCCGATTTTAACGATATACCCCTTCGCGCCCTCCACGGCGTTCCAGGTCAGCGTGTAATCGTTCAGTACCGGCTTCGAAGGCGCGGCAAGCGTGCTCTTCGTCCAGGTAGCGGTTGCGGCAACGGAATTGTTGAATCCTCTGCCCACGGCAACCAGTTTGATTGTATATTCGCCCTTCGCATAGCCTTTCAGATCGAACGAGGTTTTCGTGCCCATGTTAATCGCTTCGCCGTCGTTGATCGTCAACAGATAATAATCCGCGTACTTTACCGCGCTCCACGATAATTTTTCGTTCGTCCCGTCAAGCACGAAGTTTTCGGGCGTTGCCAGCGAGCCGTCGAACGTATACGTTGCCGATACGGAATTGCGATACCCTTCTTTCGCCACCGCCGTTACGGTAAACGTAATGCCGCCTTCTTTCATCGCGCAGCCGGAAAAATCATAGAACGTATCCGTTCCGAGGTCGATTTCTTCATGTACGTGATTTTCCGTACCGCACTCGTACGTAAGCAGATACTTTTCCGCTCCTTCCACGGCGCCGAACGTAAACACGGAAGGATATTTCACCGCAAACAGACATACGCGCGCCAGCGTCTTGTTTTTATAATATGCTTTCGTCTCGCTGTTGCCGCTCTTTACGGTAACAACGTAGTCGCCCGCTTCCTCCGCGGCAAAATCGAACGAATATTTGAGCGAGGAAGTCGTCGTTTCACCCACCTTCTGCTCCGTGCCGTCGTCCGCCAGTTTCGCAACGGTGATTTCATACGCCTTATTCACGCCGAGCGACGTCCAGGAAATTTCCTTTTCGCCCACGGAAACCGCGGAAACGCCGGAATTTTCCCATACGGCGTACAGCACGATGTTTTCGTAAATCGCGTCGCCTTCGTTATATTTCGCCGTCAGCTTCGTTCCGTCGTTGTACGCGCTGTACCACCAGCCGAGGAATTTCGCTCCGTCCTTTTCTCCGGGCTGCGGCAGATTAAACAGCTTTCTTCCCGTCGTTTTACCGGGGTACTCCGCCCCCGTAAACCCGGAGAACGTAACCGTGTATTCTTCCGTGCCTAAAAGCTCCACGAAGTAAGCGTAGAGCGTGATGTCCTTCGTAACGGGCTGGTCGAACGAATATTTTTCCTTGAACGAGGAATCTTTATACCAGCCGATGAAAGCAAATTCTTTGCCGTCAACCGTCTTTACGGGGTCGGCGGGTTTTTCCAGCTTCTTGCCGTTCAGAACTTTCGCGTCCGCCTGCGCGACGCCTCCGTTCATCTCGAATTTTACGGTATAATCCACGTTTCTGAGGAAAGTATACGTATGGTTGCCGTATGTAAACGAAATCGTCGCTTCGCTGTACGTCGCTTCGATAATCGTTCCGTCCGTCGTAACCAGCCGCAATTTGGTACCGTTGTAAAGATAGGTGCCGTCAATCGTCTGCCCGCCCAGTTTCAGCGTGAACGTCGAATCGGTCAGCTCAAACGTGTATCTCGTCTCTCCCTCGTCGGCGTAATACGATCCGACCTCGGTGAAATGTTTGTCGTAGCCGTCGGGAATCGCAGGCTCGTTCGGCTTATCTTTGCAAGCCGCGCCGCCCGCCGCCGTAGAGCCGAGCAGAAACGTGAAACACAGCAATTTGAGGAATAAGTGTTTCTTGTCCTTCATAAAAATATACCTCCGTTTTTCGGTTAAAAACTTTGTATCCGAATCGGCTTTGCGCTTTGCGACGCCGCCGGAATTCACGTAAATCGGTAAATCGCCCGCCCGTTTTCGCACGAAAATCAATCGATTTATCCGATTGATTTATTCGAAAAAACGCTTTAATCGCAATTTTTGCCGTTTTTCGAATCGACATATCCGATAGAAAAAACAAATTGAAATCATTTAATAATGCGATTTTGGAGCTATTTTTGGATATATCGCGGTAAAATAAGCACGTTTGCGATATATTTATGCTTTATTATAGCTTTTTTTCGCAAAAAAGTCAAGTAATTCGAACGGTTTTTTCGATTTTCCGCCCCGCGGCAATTACAGAAACAAATTATCGGAAGTCTCCGATCATTTTTTTCGAAACGGAAAGCGCCGATAAAAAATACGCAAAGCGCAAAAAAACAAGTCCGGAAACTCCCGGACCTGCTTCTTTTTTTTTCGGCTGCATTATCTGCCGCCGTACATTTTTTCGTAATAATTTCTGTATTCGCCGCTCACTATTGTTTCCCACCATTCGCGGTTGTCGAGATACCAGTCGATTGTTTTTTTAATGCCGTCGGCGAATTTCGTTTCCGGCAACCAGCCCAGCTCGTCATGAATCTTCGTCGGATCGATCGCATAGCGCATATCATGCCCTTTTCGGTCGGATACGTGCTTTATCAGGCTGTACGGTTTTCCGAGATAATTGCAAATCAGCTTCACGATGTCGATATTTCTCATCTCGTTATGTCCGCCCACGTTATACACTTCTCCTTCCCTCGCGCGATGAATAATCAAATCTATCGCACGGCAATGATCCTCCACGTACAACCAGTCGCGCACGTTCAGTCCCTCGCCGTATACGGGCAGCGGCTTGTCGTTCAGGCAGTTCGCAATCGTCAGCGGAATCAGCTTTTCGGGAAAATGATACGGTCCGTAGTTATTCGAACAGCGGGAAATCGTAACAGGCAGACCGAACGTCCTGTGATACGCCTGCACCAGCAGATCCGCCGACGCCTTGCTCGCCGAATAGGGAGATGAAGTACGTATCGGCGTATTTTCCGTAAAAAACAAATCGGGTCGGTCCAGCGGCAAATCCCCGTAAACTTCATCCGTCGAAACCTGATGATACCGTCCTATACCGTATTTCCGGCAGGCGTCCATCATCACCTGCGTACCGAGAATATTCGTCTGCAAAAAAATTTCGGGCGTTTCAATCGAACGGTCCACATGGCTTTCCGCGGCAAAGTTTACAACGATATCCGGATGTTCCGTTTCAAAGATTTTATAAATCCCCGCGCGGTCGCAGATGTTCGTTTTATAAAAAACAAACCGCTCGTTTTTCATCGCCTCCGCCAGCGTAGACATATTTCCCGCGTACGTCAGGCAGTCCACGCACACGATTTTATCATCGGGATGTTCTTTCAGCATGTGGTACACGAAATTCGAACCGATAAACCCCGCTCCGCCCGTTATAAGCACAGTTTCACTCATTGTTTCTTCTCCCCGAACGCAAATTTGCAATCTTTCAGCAGCGGATGAATTTTATCCTTTTCGCTTAAAATCACGCCGGAAACGTCTCCCCAGTCGATGCCGATGTCCGGGTCGTTCCACATAATGCCGCCTTCGTCGTCCGGATGCCAGTAATCCGTAACCTTATAACAGAATTCAGCCGTTTCCGAACGCACCAAAAATCCGTGCGCGAACCCTTCCGGAATATAAAATTGTTTCTTGTTCTCCGCCGTCAGCTCCACGCCGTACCATTTCCCGAACGTTCCGGAATTTTTCCGCAAATCCACGGCAACGTCGAACACCGCGCCCGAAATCACCCGCACCAGCTTTCCCTGCGGATATTGTTTCTGAAAATGAAGCCCGCGCAGCACGCCTTTTTTCGACATCGACTGATTATCCTGCACAAACGTCATATCCAGCCCGGCTTCGCGCATATCCCGCGCGTTATACGTTTCCATGAAATACCCGCGTTCGTCGCCGTGCACCGCCGGTTCTATAACGCAAAGCCCTTTTATATTTCCCGCGTTTTTCAATACTTTAATCTGTCCCATTTTTATCCTCCTTTTTTCCGTTCCGCAACGCTTTCAGGTTCCGGAAAGTTTCCTTGATATCCCTGCTTTTAAGCGCCAGATACAAAACGTACCCCGCGCAATACAACGCTACGCCCGTCCAGCCGCCGATAAACCGGTTCACGCCGACGAACAACACCGTCAGCAGCACTTCCAGCACGTTATCCTTCGCCACGGCAACGTTCATCCGCTTCGATAAAACGATTTCCCCTGTAATGCAGCAGAACATCTGGTTCACCACCACGCTCATCATCGCCAGCGTCAGATTCCGCAACGCAAAAACGGATACCGCCGTAGTCAGCGCCGCCACCGCCACGCTTGCCAGATTGATGTACAGCATCTTCTTTTCCATTCTGCAAACGTTCAGATACGTGTTCACCAGCAGCGTATTTTTCGCCGCGTAAATACATACAGGAAAGAGAATCGCCATATATCGCATGCTTTCGGCATACTGCGGCAGCCAATAAGACAATAACAACTCCACGGGATAATACGCCGCAAGAAAGCCGAGCGTCGGCACCATCAGCACGTTTCTCAGAACGCCGTATATTCCGGTAAGACTTTCTCTGTTCGTCCGTCTTAACGTCGGGTACAAAACCAGCGCCACCGCGCTGATGAACTGCAACAGCAGATTCGAAATGCTCAGCGTAAAAGAAATTTTACCGTACGTCGCCACATCCCATTTCGCCTGAATTCCCCATTGCACTATGCCGGTAACCAGCATGCTCGCTATGTTCGCGAACAACAGTTTGATTCCCACGGATATGTTCACGCCCGCTTCTTTGAACGTGGCTTTAAGCGGCGCGGATTTCGATTTCAGTACGATATCCCTGCACCACCATACCGCCACAAACAAAGCCACCGTCTTTCCGATAATATCCCCGATTACGAAATGCCTGTAACTCCGCGTAAAAAACAGCAGAATCAGAACGATGGATATGCCGTAAACGGATCTGCCCGCCGTGGTGATCGAAGAATACTCTTTGATACGGTTCGTCGTCTGCAGATAATACGCAAGCATGGTGCGCGGCAGATACACGAGAACGTTCACGCCGATCGCAACAAAAATAAATTGATAATCCGCATCCGAGGCGAATATGCAGCCGAATGCGGAAATCAACGCGCCCACCGCCAGCTGCATCAGTGAAAGCAGACGGAACTGTCCCGCATACAACGGCTTATCCAGTTCGCTCCATTGCTTTCCGCCGTCGCGCAGAAAAATTCCGTCGCACCATCCCAGATGAAAAAATCCTATATACCCTACGTAGAACAAATAAATTTTCAGATACCCGTATTGTTCTACGGCGTCGCCGAAAAATTTCGGAACGATCAGCGTCGTCAGCACGGAAACCAGCAGACTGAGCAGATTCGCGCCGACGGCATACAGAACTTTTTTGAAAAAAGCGCCCAAACTACGAATTCTCCTTCAGAACGTTCAGGTATCTTTTCAGCGCGTCCTTCCACAAAGGCAACGGCTCGAACCCCGAAGCGACCAGCTTCGATTTATCCAGCCGACTGTTGAACGGGCGTTTTGCCTTCGATATTCCGTATTCCGCCGTCGTTACGGGAATCACCCGCGTGTTTTTCCCGGCTTGTCTGAAAATTTCCTCCGCAAATTCCGCCCAGGATATATATCCGCCCTCGTTCGTCGCGTGATAAACTCCGTATTTTTCCGTTTCAATCATATCCGCGAGCAATTTTGCAAGGTCGTACGTATACGTCGGCGTGCCTATCTGATCGTTCACCACCCGCAACGTATCGTGCGTTTCGCTCAGTTTCAGCATCGTTTTCACGAAATTGTTTCCGTTTTTCCCGAACACCCACGCAATTCGGACGATAAAATATTTTTCGAGCAGCGCCTCCGCCGCTTTCTCTCCGTTTAGTTTGCTTTCGCCGTACACGTTCAGCGGAGCATATGCTTTACAATCCGGTTGCCACGGCTGCTCTCCCTGCCCGTCGAACACGTAATCGGTGGAAATGTACATCATTTTCGCATCGGTTTCACGGCATGCCTCCGCGATATATTTCGTGCCGTCCGCGTTTATTTTCATCGCTTTCGCCGCGTTTTCCGGTTCTTCCGCCGCGTCCACCGCCGTCCAGGCGGCGCAGTGAATCACCGCGTCCGGCTTCGCCTCGCCGATCACGCGCTTTACGACGGATTCGTTCGTAACGTCCATCTCGTCCACGTCCACACCGATAACTTCATGATTCCGTTTTTTCAATTCGTTTACTACGTCGTATCCGAGCTGTCCTTTCACGCCCGTAACCAAAACGCGCATATCTTCTTTCTCCTTATCGTATCAGTACTGAATTTTCCCTTCCGCCACCTTTCTCAGGTGCGTTCCGTAAGGAGATTTTCCGTACCTGTCCGCAGACTCCAGCAATTCCGCTTTGTCTATCCAGCCGTTTTTGTAGGCGATTTCTTCCAGGGCGGAAATTTGAATTCCCTGTCTGTTCTGCATCATCTGCACAAAATTCGAAGCCTCCGCCAGTGAATCCGTCGTGCCCGTATCCAGCCAGGCGAACCCGCGTCCCAGAAGCTGTACGTCCAGCTTCTTATCTTTCAGGTACATCTCGTTCAGACTCGTGATTTCCAGCTCGCCGCGCGCCGAAGGCTTCACCGCCTGCGCCTTTTCGCTTACGCCGGACGGATAAAAATACAGCCCCGTAACCGCGTAATTGCTCTTCGGCGCTTCCGGCTTTTCCTCTATCGATACCACCTGTCCCCGCTCGTCGAATTCCACCACGCCGAACCGTTCCGGATCGTTCACATAATACCCGAACACGGTCGCCCGTTTATTTTTTTCCGCGTTTTCCGTCGCGGCGCGAAGCGTCTTGCCGAATCCGTTTCCGTAAAACACGTTATCGCCGAGCACCATCGCACAGGCGTCCGCTCCGATAAACTCTTTTCCTATCAGAAACGCCTGTGCCAACCCGTCCGGCGAAGGCTGCTCCCGATACGATAAGTTGATGCCGTACCGCCGCCCGTCGCCGAGAAGTCTTTCGAAATTCGGCAAATCCGACGGCGTCGATATCAACAGTATGTCTTTGATACCCGCCAGCATCAGCGTCGATATCGGATAAAACACCATCGGTTTATCGTACACCGGCAAAAGCTGTTTGCTTGTTACCATCGTGAGCGGATACAATCTCGTCCCGCTTCCCCCCGCAAGTATGATTCCTTTCATTTGTATTCCCCGTCCTTTACATTTCCGCCGTTTCCATTGCAGAACCGAGAGCGCGCAGCGGCAGCGTACCCGTTTCCCTGCGAACGGTTTCGTTTGTTCTCAGTATCGCCGAATATAACAGAATCAGGAACGAAAAACCCGTCGTCGAATACAAAAACGGATTCGTATAGGAAATCAGCAAAAACCCGATATAAGGCAACAGTATGTCGTAATTTCTCGTCCACAGTTTCCATTTCCCGTATTTCGGCGCAAACGGATAAACGGGAATCGTCATCGCGGCAATCGGGTATAACAGCGTCGCCATAAACGGCAGAAATCCCGTAAGCCCCACTCTCCGTATCATATCCCAGTAGGACAATTCAACGTTGTTTTCAAATCTGTTCGTGCCGTAAGAATAATAGCTGCTGCCGAATCCCGTTCCGAAAAAGAAATCCGATGGTTTGTTCTTCCACAGAACGAACATTCCCTGTAAATGCCCGTCTCTCGTCGCGTCCGAACTCGCCTTATTCAAAAAAATCGTAATCACTCTGTCTACGATTTTATTGCAGAATAACAGACAGATCAACGTGGCGGCAACCACGAAAATCATTCTCGCCCGCGCCTGCTTCTGAAAGAACGCCAGATATATCACAAGCAGGGCAATCATCACAAACACGTTTGCCCGCGTACCTGAAAAATAACACGCCAGCGCACTGATTACCGCCCAGAACAAGTCCCCCTTTTTCAACGAATCGAACAACAAAATCAAAAGCAGCGGCGAAGTCTTGATGAACACCATATAGTAGGTAAAAAAGTACGATCCACTGCCTATCATGGCGTTTTCCGTGCGGGCATACCATGAAAGAATCGGATTTTCGGTGATTTTCAGCATCGAAAATATATCGAAATACACGGAAAGCACGATAATCGCGCTTTCTGCCTTCAACGCCCAAAGATAATATTTTTTGTAATCTTTTACGAATCCTTTCAGAAGTATCGCGGTCAGCAGCAGAAAACCGGGATACGCCATACCGACGGCAGAGGAAATATTATCGGTATTTTTCAGCACGGAATCCAGCGTGTACCATAAAGGCACCGCGCCGCCCAGAAAGATTATCCAGGCGTCCGCCATCGTACGTTTCTTCCTTAAAAAATAAATTCCCGTCAGTACCAGCAACGCCGCGCACGACAATTTTTTCGTATAAAACGTATCGTACGGAATCAACACCGAAGAGAATAAAAACACAAACAAAAACGCCCGTACAACGCAGTCGTACAAGTTCTTGTCATTCCATTTTGCTTTCAGCGACGACAGCTTCACAGCTTCCCGGTCAATACACATACTCTGAACCCCAATTTGTCCGCAAAACCGCGCAACCTGTAATTTTTATCTTTCAATAAACGGCGTTTGTTTTTCAAGCAGTCGCCGTATTCCGCCAGAATCTCCAACTCCCGCTTTCTGCCCTCTTCTATTTCTTCCCCGTAAGCTTCCAGCACGTTCCGCGCCGCAACGGCGCGTCTCCATTTACCGCTCATAATGTTTTTCACCGAACGGAATTTTAAACGTATTTTCCCCGTCGCCCCGATTTCATTGTTCCCATGCTGACGGTACAGAATATACGCGTTTTCGTCGAAATGTATTTCTCCGAACACGGAAACGATTTTCGTCATCATCCAGTCGTGTATATCCAACGTCCCGTTGTATTCCGCGCAGATTCCGCGCGCCCGTTCGTTGAATACAAACGTGCACCCCGGCGCTATGCTTTTTATAAACGGCAACGGAAATTTCGTCGCATACGCTTTTCCGCCCGTCTCGGCGCCCGCAATCGGCTGCAGCGCGCTGTCCACAACCCGTACGCTGCCGCAATACAGCTGCGGAATCGTATCATCGTAACCGCGCAGCATATCCGTCGCCGCTTTCAGTTTATCGGGCAGCCATACGTCGTCCTGGTCGGCAAAAGCGTAATAATCCGCCTCCGGCGCCTCCCGCAACAGCTGCCAGAAACTCTTCGCGCAGCCGAGGTTCTCCCCTTCGAGCAAGGATACTCTTTCGTCTTTCGCAACGTATTCGCGGATAATCCTCCTCGTTTTCTCTTCCGGATCTCCGCCATCGTTGCGAATCGTCAGTTTCACGTTCACGCCGTTCTGATTCAGTATGCTCTCAATCTGTTCTTTTATAAACTTGTCGCCGTTATAGGCAGACAACAACACCGCTACGTTAACCAATCTGCGACTCCTGTTATCCGGTAATTTTTCGTGTGTTTATTATTTTTTCCCGCGCCACTTTCCGAAATAACTGAACATAGATCTCAGCGCGATTTTTCTTGCTTTGTTCGAACGAGTTACGTCCCTGTGCCAGGCGTGCGTAACAGAACAATCGGGAACATACATCGCCTTTCCGTACTTTTGCAGTTCCCGCGTCAGATCTGCGTCCTCGAAATACAAAAAATACCTTTCGTCAAACCCGCCGACGCGCAACAGCGCGGAAGTCCGGCAAAACATAAAACAACCGGAACAGCAATCGATTTCCGTCGGTTCGGTTACGAAAACGTCTCTTAAGGTATATTCGCTCCGCAATTTATAACACCGCTTAAACTTATTCTCGAATCTTCCCGCAAAAATATATTTGAATTTCGGGCGCTTTTTCGGCACGAATTGCTCCGTTCCGTCCGTATTGAAGATTTTCGGCGTCATCACAACTACGTCCTTGTGGCTTTCCATATACGCCGCCATCTTTTCAATCTCCCCTTCCTTCACGATAATGTCCGGGTTGATGAAAATGTGATAATCCGATTGCACCGAACGCAAAGCGAGATTATGCCCCGCCCCGAATCCGATGTTCTTTCCCGTTTCAATGATGTTCACGCCTGCAAACTTCTCTCTGACGAGTTCCGCCGTGCCGTCCGAAGAGCCGTTATCCACCACATAAATGTTTGCGGCTTCAAGGTTACATTTCAGCAAAGAAGCAAGCAGTTTTTCTATTTCGTCCACACTGTTAAAAGTTACAATGCTTGCCGTTATCTTCATGGCAACCTCCTGCTTATCCTTCGTCTTTTTCCGCATCAGCGCATTTTTTCCGCGTCGTTGCCGTCGCGGCGGAGTACCGCCACCAGCGTGCGGAAAAACAATTTAATATCCAGCCACAGCGAAGCGTGTTTCACGTAATACGCGTCCAGAATCGCCTTGTTTTTATAATACACGTTGTCGCGCCCGTGCACCTGCGCGTAACCCGAAATGCCGGGGCGCATCTCAAACACTCCCAGCCGCGCCCGCATCTCGTTGCAATGCGCTTCGCTCAGTATCAGCGGACGATACCCGATAATCGACATTTTACCGGAAAGACAGCAGAATAATTGCGGAAGCTCGTCCAGCGAAAATCGGCGCAGCAACTTTCCCACTTTCGTCATATACCGTTCGGGATGATCGAGAATCGAAGTCGCCGTATCCCCGGGCGCCGTTATCTTCATCGAGCGGAATTTCAGGCAGTAAAACACCTTTCCTTTCCGCCCCACCCGCTTTTGTTTAAACAAAACGGGGCCTTTCGAATCGCACTTGATGGCAATCGCGATCGCCAGAAACAACGGCGAAAAAACAATAATCGCCAACAACGATAAAACTATATCCAGCGTCCTCTTGCAAAAACGATAGACGTACCGCTTTTTCGTGTTCGGACGAAACGCGGCGATATACTCCTCGTAATATTCGTCGGAATATTTCCGCGCAACGTCGAATCGATCCGGATTGCCCGCCATACCGTTTTCGGCGCACGCCTCTGTTTTTCCATCCATCGGACGGCACGCGGGATCCGTCGCTTCGGAAAAAGCGACTTTTTCGTTAACTTTTTCCGCGCGTTTTTCCGCGCCGTGCTCCAACGTAACAGTATTCATTGTGCTCAAATTTTTCTCCACATGTCATCGGGCGGAACCGTCCGGAATATCCGACCGTCTTTCGCCCGAAACCGCGTATTTTTCGTTATCGTACCGCGTGCGCCGTACGGGCGCACGAATTTCTTTCATTATATCACGATTGACCATATTTGGCAAGTAAATTAACGGCGTTACGCTTTTTTAGCCCGTTTTTCGCATTTTTTTTGTCTTTATTTGCCTTTTTTGTATGAAAAAACCACAAAAACAGTTCATTTTTACCTGTTTTCCCGCAATTCTCCGTTCCCGTCCGTGCGCACGCTTTCCCCTTGCCCGCGGCTTACTTTTCCCGCGACCGTTTTTGTCGGTACGGAGCACTTCCTTTCTGTCTTTTCGCCCCTGCCGCGCGCAGGGCTCTTTCTTCTCCCGTTCCGCCCGATTCTCATACGCACGCGCCGCGTAAATTTGCCTCCGAATTTGCCGGTAAAAATAAGCCGCACGCTTTCCGCTTGCATCTTCTGCACATCCTGCCTCTCCTCCCGCCGCACGTATTTTTATCCCGCACGTATTTTTCCCGTCCGTATGCGTTCGTTTTTCCCGCAATAAACCGCATGCCCGCCGCAACGCCGCTTTCGCGCGGCTGACATCCGCAGCCGAACGCCGACGACGGCCGAATCAAACAGAAATCGCACAGACAACAGCCGTCCTTTTATCTTTCTGCGTCATACGCCGCACCACGTCGCTTTTCCCCGCCCGCCGCATCAAACAGCGCAAGCAAAAAGCACATAAAGAAAAATCGTTCCGGAGAAACGCTTCTCCGGAACGATTCCGAAATCAAAAATTCGTCTTACTTCTTCGCCGCGGCAACCTGCTTCGCAACTTCTTCGCTCAGGTCCTCGCTCTTCTTTTCCAAGCCTTCGCCCATCACGTAGAACACGAAACGGTTCGCTTTCGCGCCCGCCGCATTCAGAATGTCGGCAACCGTCTTTTTGTCGTCCTTGATGAATGCCTGCTTCAGAAGGCAGTTTTCTTCGTAGAACTTCTTGATTCTGCCAAGCACCATCTTTTCCGCAATCGCTTCAGGCTTACCTTCGTTGATTGCCTGCTGCTTCAGCACTTCTTTCTCTTTTTCAAGGGTTTCCGTCGAAACCTCGTCCTCGGAAAGATACGCGGGCTTCGTGAACGCGATCTGCAGCGTAAGTTCGTGCGCGGCTTCTTTCGCGGCTTCCGTTTCTTCGCCCGCCATGTCCACCAGCACGCCCAGCTTTCCGCCGAGGTGAATGTACTTCGCAAGGAATCCTTCCGTTTCGTACGCCGTGAATCTGCGTACGGCAATCTTTTCGCCGATAACCGCCGTCTGTCCTTTCAGGTAATTTTCAACGGTGTTGCCGTCGGAAACTTTGCAGGAAGCAAGCGCTTCCGCATCCGCGGGCTTTTCCGCAAGAATCACCTTCGAAATTTCTTCGGCAATCGCCGTAAACTGCGGGTTCTTCGCCACGAAGTCCGATTCGCAGTTCACTTCCACAAGCACGCCTTTCTTATCTTTGATATACGCGTAAACGATACCTTCCGCCGCAATGCGGGAAGCCTTCTTTTCCGCTTTCGCAATGCCCCGTTCGCGAAGGAGGTCCATCGCCTTTTCCATATCGCCGTCGGTATCCGTCAACGCTTTTTTGCAATCCATTACGCCCGCGCCCGTCTTTTCGCGCAGAGCCATTACGTCTTTTGCCGTAAACGCCATTGTTTTATTCTCCTTTCCCTGATATTTCTTTGTTTACCCGTGCGTTCCGCCGCGCCTCTTCCGCCCGCTTGTCCGCACAAAGCGGAAACGGCGTGAAAAATTGCCGCAAAATATCCGGAACGCCGGAATTTCACGAACGCGCCGATCGGAAATCTCTCACGGCGCGCTCCTGTTTTTCGTTGCCTGTTACTCGGCTTTTTCTTCCGCCTCGGCTGCGGGTTCCGCCGCCACGACTTCTTCCATATCTTTCGCCTCGGTCGCGGTTTCTTCCTGCGCGGGTGCCAGAGCTTCCGCGCCCTGGTTCGCTTCGATTACGGCGTTCGCAATCACCGACGTGATCAGTTTGATCGCGCGGATAGCGTCGTCGTTACCGGGAATCACGTAATCGATTTCGTCGGGGTCGCAGTTGGTATCGGTAATCGCCACTACGGGGATCCCCATTTTCTTCGCTTCCTTCACCGCGATTTCTTCGCCGTGAGGGTCCACCACAAACATCACGCCGGGCATCGATTTCATGTTCTTGATGCCGCCGAGATTCGCCTGCAATTTGCCCATTTCCTTTTTAAGAAGCATTACTTCTTTCTTGGGCAGAAGCTCGAACTCTCCGTTCGCTTCCATCTTTTCCAGTTTTTCAAGGCGTTCCACGCGCGAACGCATCGTCTTGAAGTTGGTAAGGCAACCGCCCAGCCAGCGCGAATTCACGTAGAATTGCCCGCAGCGTTCCGCCTCTTCTTTCACCGCTTCCTGCGCCTGGTTCTTCGTACCCACGAAAAGTACGGACTTGCCCGCTTTCACGCTGTCGCATACAAACTTGTACGCTTCTTCGATCAGACCTACGGTAAGCTGTAAGTCGATGATGTGAATGTCGTTTCTCGCGGCGAAGATGTACTTCTTCATTTTCGGGTTCCATTTTCTCGTCTGATGTCCGAAATGAACGCCTGCTTCGAGAAGCTGTTTCATTGTGATAACTGCCATAATTGTGCCTCCGTTAAACCTCCCCGCTTCGCGTATCACCGCCTTTCATCATCCGCATTGAATAAGATTTACGGACACGGTAGGCGCGCGAAAAATCGGGTGCGTATTTTTTAGCTCTATCTATTTTAGCATATCTTAGATTTTTGAGCAACTTTTTTTGCGCCGTTTTTCCCGATAATTTTTCTTTTTTTTCGATTTTTTTTGTTTATCGCAACATATCCGGGCAAAAACGGCGTTATTTCAGCCGAAATAATCTATCTGCATCGCTTTGCGCACGGCTGCAAGCGTCTGCGCCGCCTTCTTTTCCGCCGCTTCGCATCCGCGGCGCAGAATTTCGCGCACTTCGTCCTTTCTGCCTTCCCACGCCTTGCGCCGCTCGTAAATGGGCGCGAGTTCCTCGTTTAAAACGTTGATCAGAAACTTCTTTATTTTTACGTCGCCTAAGCCCCCGCGGCGGTAATGGTCCTTCAGTTCGTCCAGATTTTTATAGTCGGGCAGATACTTCGCAAACTGATCTTCGCGGCAGAACGCGTCAAGGTAGGTGAACACCGTGTTTCCTTCCACCTTTCCGGGATCGCTTACTTTAATGTGGTCGGGGTCGGTGTACATCGACATTACCTTTTCCTTAATAGTCGCGGGCTCGTCCGCAAGGTAAATGCAGTTCCCCAGCGATTTGCTCATCTTCGCCTTGCCGTCAAGCCCCGGCAGGCGGAAGCAGTTTTTGTTCGCGGGCAGCACGATTTCCGGCTCCACCAGCGTTTCGCCGTACACCGCGTTGAATTTATGCACGATTTCCTTGCACTGTTCTATCATCGGCGCCTGATCCTCACCCACGGGAACGGCGGTCGCGCCGAACGCCGTAATGTCCGCCGCCTGCGAGATAGGATACGTTAAAAAGCCCACAGGTATGCTCGTTTCGAAATTTCTCAGCTGAATTTCGGCTTTCACCGTCGGGTTTCTCTGCAACCTCGAAAGGGTTACGAGATTCATATAGTAGAACGTCAGCTCGGTCAGTTCGGGCACCGTAGACTGTATAAAAATCGTGGATTTCTCGGGGGCGATACCGCAGGCAAGATAATCCAGCGCCACTTCCATCACGTTGGAGCGCACCTTTTCGGGGTGTTCGGCGTTGTCTGTGAGCGCCTGCGCGTCGGCAATCATAATGTAAATTTCGTCGAATTTACCCGTGTTCTGCAGCCGCACGCGTTCGCGCAGCGAACCTACGTAATGCCCGATATGCAGTCTGCCCGTGGGCCTGTCGCCCGTCAGAATAACGTTTTTCATCGCAAAAATGCTCCTTCTTTTTTCCGCTTCCGCGCAAAGAACGCAAAAACGGCAATAAACAAGCTTGATTTTTGCAAAATTATACCACGAAAAAGCGCGTTTGTCAACGGTTTTCGCCCGTCCTCGCCCGCCTCGGAAAGCTTTTTGCTCATTTCCCTCCGCGCCGGCAACGTTCCCTCCGCGCAAATTTCCGTCCGCCCGCGCAAACCGAGTTCACTCCGCGCAAATCACTGTCCCTCGCAAACCGCGCACTTTCCGCACAAACCCGCGTTTCCTCCGCGTAAACCGCGCACTTTCCGCACAAACCGCGATACCGTCTTTTTCTTATTCGTATTCGTCGAACGATCTTCTTCCGTCCCCCCTCGGCGCGGGCGCATACGTCGGCGCGGGCGGATACAAAGGCGGCGCGAAGCCGCCGGGCGTCCCCTCTCCCGGCATGCACGGTACCCCCTGCCGCGCGGACGGCGCTCCCTGCGGCGCTTTCCCGCGGTTTTTTCCCGCGCGGCGCAACCCTTCGGCGCGCACCAGAATCACGTCCTCTCCGATGCAGGAGATACATTTCACGTCGATGAACACGTCGCCCTTTTTAAACGAAAAGCCCTTGTTTCCGGGCACCACTATGCCGAGAAACACGTTTTCCGGGTAGCGGAACACCACGTCGCACACTCTGCCCAGCCGCTTCCCGTCCGTCAGATTCACCACTTCCTTGCTGCGCAGATACGTATAGGAAATTTCCATGTCCGTTTCCTCCTTTTCGCTCCGCTTCCGCCCGACAGAGCCTGCCGCGGGGCTATTTATTATATGCCGTAAAATGACGAAAAAGTGATAATTTCCCCGGATTCTGCCGTTTTTCGCCATAAAAAGCGCCCGAACCCGCAAAAAAATGAAATATCGGTGAAAGGGGCGGCAAACTTCCGCGTTGTCGTTGACAAAACATTAAAAAAGAGGTATACTGTATTTAAAAGAAGCAGACGCAGGGGTGCACGGCATGAAGCAAATGAGCGAAAAGCGTCGCCGTCGTATAGAAAAAATTCTGTATCGCGACAGGCGCGGCAAAGTTATTATTTACAACCGAATTTTCGTAATGGGGCTCGCCATGCTGCTGCAGATCGCGCTGGTTTCGGTGTTGCTCGTAAAAGTGTTTTACACAAATTCGCAAAACGCCGTGCTCACGTTTCTGGCAACCAACGTCGTTGCTTTTCTGCTGCTTCTGCACATCATCAACAACAACGATAAGCTTTCCGGCAAATTCGGCTGGGTAATCATCATTCTGCTGATGCCCGTGTTCGGTATTTTAATGTTCTTCCTTTACGGCGACGGTCGTCCCACAAAAAAGATGAACATGAAAATCAACGCCGAAAAGCAGAAAAACTACGCGGCGCTTCCCGCGGCGAAATGTATTCCGGGCACGCCGCCCATGCTTTCCGCCCTTTCGGCTTCGCAGTTCTTGCGTACGCCCAAAGGAAAAAAAGCGGAACAAACGGACGATACCCCCCGCGAATTTGCCGACGAAACGGAAAACGCAAAGCCTTGCGGCATCACGAAATACCTTTCCGATTTCGCCGGTTTTCCCGTCTCTTACGACGGCGAAGCCACCTACTTTTCCTCCGGCAAAGAAACGTTCGAAGCCATCATGGAAGCGGTGCGCGGCGCCAAAAAATTCATTCTTGCCGAATACTTCATCATCGCGCCGGGAAAAACGTGGTCGGAATTTTTAACCGCGCTCGTAAAAAAGGCGGAAGAAGGGGTACAGGTACGCCTAATTTTCGATAACGCGGGCTGTCTGAAAGCTCTCCCCCCGCACTACGACAGATATGTGGAATCCCTCCACGAAAACATCAGGTGTCTTACGTTTAACCCCATCGCCCCCGTGTTCACGGTGCGCATCAACAACCGCGATCACCGCAAACAAATCGTCGTGGACGGCGAAGTGGCGTTCACCGGCGGCATCAATCTCGCCGACGAGTACGTGGGCGAAATCGTCCGGTTCGGCAACTGGAAAGATTCGGGCTTACGCATCCGCGGCAGCGCGGCAAACACGTTCACCATGCTGTTTTTCAACGTGTGGAACGCCTTCCGCAAAGATAAAGACGACGTGTCCTTGTTCTACAATTTCTCCGCACCCGTCCCCTCCGATACGCTTACAAAAGAGCAATCTCTGGCGCGGGCGAAAGCGGCGAAAGACGGCGAGCGCGCCTTTCTGCAACCGTACGACGATTCCCCGCTCGATAAAGAGAGCGTGGGCGAAACGGTCTATCTCGACGTTATCAACCGCGCGCGGCGCTACGTGTGGATATACACGCCCTATCTGATTCTCGACGACGAAATGCGCGTCGCCCTCTGTTCGGCGGCGAAACGCGGCGTAGACGTACGAATCGTCGCGCCGGGCATCCCCGATAAAAAGCTTACTTACCGCCTTACCAAGGCAAACTTCCCGCCGCTGATGAAAGCGGGCGTGAAGATATATACGTATACCCCCGGCTTCGTGCACGCGAAGAGCGTTCTCACCGACGACCGATTCGCCGTGGTGGGCACCATCAATCTCGATTACCGCAGCCTGTATCTGAATTTCGAAAACGCCGTATATTTCTCCGATTGCTCGGTAGCGGACGCGCTCAAAGCGGATTATCTTTCCACTTTCCCCCTCTGCAAGAGAATCGACTATCCGGATCTGAAACGGGGCCGGCTGGGCAGATTCGTCGATTCGCTGCTGCGCGTATTCGAAACGCTGTTTTAAATACTTGCCGCTTTGCGGCTTCCCCTTGTCTCATCGTGCTTGCGCACAATGAGGCAAAAATGGTCAGCCTATTTCATAGGCTTCCCCTCGGGGGGAGGCTCTGCCGCGGTAGCGGCGGTGGTGAGGGGCGTAGCCCATTTTTGATTGAAATTTTCCAACGGTAGCGGGAACCCTTGTCGAATTGCCGTTTTAAGGCAATCTCGGCAAGTAGAGTGGCGCGTAGCGCCGAGAGAGGACAGTCTCGTAACATAAAATCGCTTATACATTACCCTCCTTTTTTTACCGCCGCGGCTTCGGTCGCGGCGGTTTTTTCGTAAATTTTTCCGCATTTTTCAAAAAGTTCCCCTCAATTACTTGAAAAAACCGAAAAAAAACGCTATAATGAATACGTATAAAATCACTGCATAAACCGTCCGGCTTTTTCCCGGCGCAAACGCGGCGGCGCAACGCTTCCGCAAAGGACTTACGATGATGGATTATTCCCGTTTAAGAAACGGTAACGACGTGCGCGGTATCGCCTCCGAAGGCGTTCCGGGCGAAGAAGTCAATCTTACGAAAACCGCGGCGCGCGATATTGCGCGCGGCTTCTGCCTGTGGCTGCAAAAACGCCTTCGTAAATCCCGCGTCCTCGTGGCGGTGGGGCACGATTCCAGGATTTCCGCCGCCGAACTTTTATCCGGCGCCGGGCAGGGCATTACGGAAAGCGGAAACGATCTTTTAATCACCGGGCTTTCCTCCACCCCCTCCATGTTCATGCTGTTGCAGGACGCCGCATTTTTCGGCGGCGAAAACAACGTGCCGGACGGCGCAATCATGCTCACCGCTTCCCACCTGCCGTTCAACCGCAACGGGCTGAAATTCTTCACGAAAGAAAGCGGACTGGAAGCCGACGAAGTCAAGGAAGTGCTCGCGCTTGCCGGCGATCCTTACGAAGCCGTTCCCGAAACGGCGCGCGGCAACGCAAAAACCGAAAGCTATATGGATAAGTACGCCGCCGACCTTGTAAAAAAGGTGCGCGACGCCTGCAACGAAGAAACGCCCCTGAAAGGCAAAAAAATCATCGTGGACGCAGGCGGCGGCGCGGGCGGATTCTACGCGGAAAAAGTACTCGTTCCTCTGGGCGCCGACATCGCGGGCTCGCAATACCTTACGCCGGACGGGTATTTCAAAGGGCATATCCCCAACCCGGAAAACGAAGCGGCGATGCAATCGATCTGCGCGGCGGTCAAACGCGAAAAAGCCGATTTCGGCGTCATTTTCGATACGGACGTAGACCGCGCGGGCGCCGTGGATTCCACGGGCGAAGAAATCAACCGCAACCGCCTCATCGCGCTCATCTCCGCCATCCTTTTATCCGAAAAGGCGGGCACCATCGTAACCGATTCGGTAACAAGCGACGGGCTTGCGGAATTCATCGCCGCGCACGGCGGAAAGCACCGTCGTTTCAAGCGCGGCTATAAAAACGTCATCAACGAGGCGATACGGCTGAACGCCGCGGGCGAATACACCCCGCTCGCCATCGAAACCAGCGGGCACGCGGCGCTGAAAGAAAATTACTTTCTCGACGACGGCGCCTACCTTATCACAAGGCTTTTAATCGCGCTTGCGAAAGCGGCGAAACAGGGCAAAAATTTAAGCGACCTCATCGCCGATCTGAAAATGCCCGCCGAAGCCGCCGAACTGCGTTTTAAATTCAAGCCGGACTGCGACTTTAAAACGCTCGGCGCGAATCTCATCGAGCGGCTGAAAGAATACTCGGCGACAAAACCGTACATCACTCCCGCAAAAGACAATCACGAGGGCGTGCGGCTGAATTTCGATAAAGCGCACGGCGCGGGCTGGCTGCTCGTCCGGATGAGCCTGCACGAGCCCATCCTTCCCACCAACGCGGAAAGCGAAGAAAAAGGCGGCGTAAAGAAAATCGTATCCGAATTGTACGCGTTTTTAAAAGAATTCGATTTTCTCGATTTATCCCCCGCCGAAAATTATCTGAAACAATAAAAAGTTTCCCCGCGGAAAAGCGGAAAACATAAAAAACGAAAACAGGAGAACCAACAAGCTATGGACGTACAGAAAACTACCATCAACGCTCTCAGAATTTTATCGGCGGAAGCAATCGAAAAAGCAAATTCGGGGCACCCCGGCATCGCCATGGGTTGCGCGCCGATCGCATACACGCTGTTTCAGAACTTTCTGAACTGCAATCCACTCGATCTTAAGTGGAACAACCGCGACAGATTCGTTCTCTCCGCAGGGCACGGCTCCGCGCTCTATTACGCGCTGATGCACTTATACGGTTACGGTATCACCACGGAAGATTTAAAGAACTTCCGTCAGCTGAACAGCAAAACGCCGGGGCATCCCGAATACGGGCACACGCCGGGCGTTGAAACCACCACGGGGCCTTTAGGGCAGGGCATTGCCAACGCGGTAGGTATGGCTATGGCGGAAGCGCATCTTGCGGCTACGTACAATCGTCCCGGCTTCCCCGTGGTCGATCATTATACGTACGCCATCTGCGGCGACGGCTGCCTCGAAGAGGGCATTTCTTACGAAGCCTGCTCGTTCGCAGGCGCCAACGCTCTCGGCAAACTTATTTTACTGTACGACGATAACGATATCACCATCGAAGGCGATACCGACGTTACTTTCAAAGAAAACGTGGGCGCGCGCTTCGCGGCGCAGAACTGGCAGGTACTGCACGTAGACCTCGCCGCCTCTCCCGACGACGTGGTAGCCCTTTCCGACGCCATCGCCAAAGCGAAAGAAAGAACGGATAAACCCTCCGTCATCATCTGCCGCACCCGTATCGGTTACGGATCGCCGCTCGAAGGCAGCGAAAAGAGCCACGGCGCACCTCTCGGCGCGGAAAATCTCAAAAAATCCAAGGAAAAGCTCGGCTGGAAAGAAGAAGAGCCGTTCTCCTGCCCGAAAGAAGTATACGAACACTGCGCGCTGGCGGCAAACGCGGGCGCCGAAAAAGAAATGCAGTGGAAAAAGATGTTCGCGGAATACGAATATACTTATCCCGAACTCGCGCAACAGTATAAAGACGCCATGGCGGGCAAGAAACCCGATTTCGCGGCGATGGAAGATCTGTATTCCTTCGATAAGCCCATGGCAACCCGCGGCACCTCTTCCGTCGTGCTCAATAAAATCGCGGCGAAACTGCCTACCCTCTTCGGCGGCAGCGCCGATCTCGCGCCTTCCAATCAGTCGGTAATGAAAGATACGGATACGATGAAATACGGCACGTTCTCCGCGGAAAACTATGCGGGGCGCAACGTGCACTTCGGCATCCGCGAACACGCCATGGCGGCAATCTGCAACGGCTTGCAGCTGCACGGCGGCGTTCAGGCGTACTGCGCCACGTTCTTCGTATTCACCGATTACTGCAAACCCGCCCTTCGTCTTGCGGCGCTTATGGGCTTGCCCGTAACGTACATTTTCACGCACGATTCCATCGGCGTCGGCGAGGACGGTCCCACGCACGAACCCGTAGAACAGCTCATCGCGCTCCGTTCGATTCCCGGCATGAAAGTGTATCGCCCCGCGGACGGCAAAGAAACGGCTGCCGCATGGATTTCCGCGCTTTCCGGCAACGAACCCACCGCGCTGGTGCTTTCCCGCCAGAACCTGCCGCAGTATGAAGGCAGCGGCAAAGCAGCATTGAAAGGCGGCTATATTCTCCAAGACTGCGAAGGCAAACCGGACGTGCTTTTAATCGGCACGGGCAGCGAAGTGGAACTTTGCGTCAAGGCAAAAGAAGCGCTGGAAGCGAAAGACGTCAAAGCGCGCGTTATTTCCATGCCCTGCGTCGAAGAATTCGAAAAGCAGAGCGACGATTATAAGGAAAGCGTTCTTCCCGCCGACGTCAAAGCGCGCGTGTGCGTAGAAGCGGGATCGCCTTACAGCTGGTATAAATACGCGGGCGACAAAGGCGAAATCGTGGCGATGTCCACGTTCGGTGCGTCCGCTCCCGCAAAGCAGTTGTTCGAAAAATTCGGTTTCACGGTAGATAACGTCGTAGAAAAAGCCATCGCCTCTATCGAAAACAACCGGTAAATACGGCGCAAGTCAAACTTCCCCTTGGGGGGGCGGGCTTCGCCCGTTTCGCAACGGATTGTTGCTGCACCGTTTGAATTTAATATTTATGCCTCTTTCGTAGGCTTCCCCTTGAGGGGCGGGCTTCGCCCGTTTCGTAACGGATTGTTGCAAAACCGTTTGAATTTAATATTTATGCCTCTTTCGTAGGCTTCCCCTTGGGGGCGGGCATCGCCCGTTTCGTAACGGATTGTTGCAAAACCGTTTGAAATTAAAACAACCGCCTTTGATATAGCCTTCCCCTTGGGGGGAAGGTGGACAAAGCGAAGCTTGGGACGGATGAGGGGCGCAACTTGTTTTCTATAAAAAACATTTAAGGCTACCGCAGATACATTCTGCGATAGCCTTTTTTTATTCGAAAATGCCTCTACAAAAACCCTCTTATCTCAAATACTGCCCCTGCGCCGTAGCCAGCACGCGGTTCACCTGAATTTCCTCTCCGCTGAACGCGTCCACATACACGAAATATCCGTCCTCTCCGTAGCTGCACGCAAATTCATAGCAAAGTCTTTCGCGCTCTCCCTTTTTAATAACCGCTTTGCGCGAAGAAAGCACCGTCAGGCGTGCATTCAACGCCTTTTCCGCCAGATCTTCGCCGATCATCTCAGGATTCTTCCCTTTTAACGGTTTTGCGGGTTGAGGCTGCTTTTTCGCCGCCGTTTCAAGGGTTTCCTCCGCTCTCGTTTCCGCAGGCATATGCCCGCCGCGCCGCGCGTGGTTATTCAGATAATTCACCGCAGTGAGTCCCACGACTTTGCCGCGTTCTTCGCACACTTTCACGCTCACGCTGTCCGGGTAGTACGCCACGCCGTTTTCTTCATACACGAAGAGGAAAGTAGCGTTCACGCCGCTTTCGTTCACCCACACCGCCGTCATATTTTCATATCCCAGAAAATCCAGATAATTTTCGGCAATCGTCAGCGCGTTATCGATATCGAAATTTTTCGCGGAACAGTCGGCGAAATAATCGAACCCCGCCAGCGCGCCGTTCTCTTTCGCAATCTCGGCGTAAATCTTCCGCCCCTGCGCGTCCGTCATCGAAAAGTTAAACGCGTCGATTTTTTCCGACTCGGTTTCGCCCGCGTACATAATCTCCGCTATGTCGTAGTCCGCGAAATACTTCAGGCAAGCCTCTTCCGCCTGCGCCGAAGAAATGCCCCGTCTGCCCTGTTTCGCGCCCTCCTTTCCTGTAGAATTTCCCGAGGGGGAGCCGTTCGTCGCGGCTATTCCCCCCTCGTTTTCCTCGGCAATGCCCCCTTCGAGGGCATAATTTTCGATATTGCGGAAGTGTTCGTACACCTTGTTGCCCGCCTTATCCCTCATGAACATCGCCATGTCTTTATCGCTCAGCTCTTCCGAAAGCTCCGTCAGTTCGGCTAAAATCTTCCGGTTTACGGCATACAGCGTCTCAATCGTCTTGTAATCGTTTTCCGAAAGCCGTTCGCCCGCGCGCAACTTTTCCAGAATCCCCTGCGCCACGTCGCCCGTACGGTTTAAAAACGCCGTCATGTTCACGTCCGTTTCGCTGTCCACCGGGAATTTTTCCAGCGTGCTTTCCGCCAATCTTGTTTTCACCAGCAAATCGGTAAAAAGCTCGCTCTGCGTCTGTCTGCCGGAAGCCACGCGCGCCTTGGAAAGGTCGCCGTCCACGTCCGAAATCGTCCCCGTCAGCTCGTACAGCGCGCCGCGGTATCCCGTGGAAAGCGCCATATCCGCCTGATTCATTCTCACCGCGCCCACCGTTACCACGGAGCCAAGCGCCAGCGTAACCACGCCCAGCGAAATCACAGCCGCCAGCCAGCCGCCGAAGCCGGGCGCATGGTTTTCGCTGCGCCTGCGCTCTTTGTTTTCAAGCCGCTGCTGTTTTCTCTTCAAAGCCGCGTCGCGCCGCTGTAATTTCAGGCGGTACTTTTTTTCGCGCTTTTCCTTTTTCGCCGCAATGCGCGCTTCCTTTTCTTTGGCAAGACGCTTCGCGCGCGCCTCGCGCGTTTCCGATTTCAGCGCCGCGCGGCGTTTTTCTTTTTCCGCGCGCCGTTTCGCATGCAGCGCCTTGCGTTCCGCTTTCGCCGCCGCCCGCTTCTCTTTCATCGCGATTTTTCTCTCCTTGCGGCGTTCTTTTCCGTCCAGACGTTTCTTTCTGCGTTCTTCCTTTGCAGCAAGCCGTTTTTCTTTTCTCGCCGCCCGCGCTTCCGCACGTTTTTTCGCGCGCTCTGCTTTCGATTTCTGCTTCTCCGCCTTGCGCTCCTCTTTCTTCAACGCCAGCTCAACGCGTTTTTTCGCCGCCGATTTCTCGCTTTGCTTCTTCTCCTTGTTCTCCGGTTTCTTCTCCGCGTTTTTCGCGTTGTTTCCGCCTCTTCCCCCTGCGTTTTTCGTTGCAACGGACTTTTTCCCCTGCTTTCCCGCGGCGCTTTTTTCCGCCTTTTCCTTTGCGATAACCTCCACCTTTTCCTCTCCGGAAGAAGTGTTTTTACCCGTTTTCGTTTCCTGCATCTTTTTCTCTCCTTTTCACACTATCCTTGTCGCGCCCGCGCCGGACGGCTCCGAAGCGCTCCTTACACCGCAAACACGTGTTTTCCGATCACCGTAACCGTTTTTCGCGAAAAAATCCACGAGCTCGTCGCCACCGCGGGGTTATAATAATAAATCGCTCCCCCCGTAGGGTCCCACCCGTTCACCGCGTCCTGCGCCGCGCTCATCGCCGTGGAATCGGGCGAAAGATTGATTTGCCCGTCGGAAACCGCCGTAAACGCGCCTTTCTGATACACCACGCCCGAAACGCTGTTCGGAAAAGCCGAACTTCTCACGCGGTTCAGAATCACCGCGCCTATCGCCACCTGCCCCGCGTACGGCTCGCCTCTGCCCTCGGCGTAAATGGTTTTCGCCAGAAGGTACAAATCGGAACTCGTATACGTAGATCCGCCGCTGCCGCCGCCCGCAAGCACGTTGTAAGAAGCCGTCATTCCAAGCGCCTTATACGTGGCTTTGCCCACCACGCCGTCTGCCGTCAAGCCGTTCTTCTTCTGAAACGCAATCACCGCCGCGCGCGTTCCCGCGCCGAATATGCCGTCCACGCTTCCCGAATAGTACCCCCACCGTTTCAGCCTACGCTGCACTTCTTTCACTTCGTCGCCATTCGAGCCTTTGCGAAGCACCGCCACGGCGGCAACGACGTCCGCGCCGCATTCCGCGGTATACGCGCCCGTTTCGTACGCTTTCGCCCGCGGCGCCGCAACCGCCGCCGCACAGCAGTAAATAAACAAGCCCGCGGCAGCCACAGCTATCCTTTTCACTCTTTTCATCCTTTCTTCTCCTTGACGCCCGCCCTCGCGGTTGTCGGTTTTCTAAAAGTATGTAAGAGGAATCCGCGTTTTATTCGCATTCTTTTTAATTTTTTCCCGCGCCGCCGCGATTTTTGCCGTATGCGCCGCCGCTCGCCGTCAATCGCCGTTTCGCCGCGCCTTCCATTCCTCAATCCGTTCCAGAATCAGACTTTTATACGCCACGTTTTTTCCGCCCGCCGTCGAAAAACACAGCGGCGGATACGCCACGCACCACCAGTTGTTTCCTTCGCCGCTGCCAAGGCAAAGTATCAGGGCTTCGTATTCCCCCGCGGGCAGCGTAACGCCGTCGTACACGCGCGAAGGAAAGTATTCCTTTTTCAGCTCGGCTTTCGCCCGATAACCGAACCCGCGGCGCGAAAGCGCCTTATCCGCCACAGCCTCTATACCGTCGAAATTCCGCCGTATCGCGGCTTTCGCCGCTTCTTTATCGTGCGCGACGGCAAGCACGGGGATGAGAAAATCCACCACTTCGTCGCGAATTTCGTATTTTACTCGCTGCGCCGCGTCCTCGTTCGAATCCGCGCGGATATGAATCCGCAGATATTCCGCCGTAACGCCGCCGGAATTATCGCCGCCGAACCCGCCGAGCGTTCCCGCGGAAAACGCGGTAATCAATAGCGCCGACAAAATTATTATGATTGAAGCAAAAAAAGTTATGCAATTTTTTTTCATACCGAACCTCTTTTTTTCACCGTTGCTTTCCGCAACGCGTATTTTATAGCCCGGTTACAAAATTTTTATACATTCACCTAAAAATATTCACCGCTTCGTGCCTTCCCCTTGGGGGGAAGGTGGACAAAGCGAAGCTTTGGACGAATGAGGGGCGCATCTTGTTTTCTATTTAAAAATTTTCAAACAAACAGGCTGCTGCCGCTTCCTTGCTTTCCCCTTCGAAGCAAGTGTGTACAAACTACCGAAAGAAGTCAATTCAATTATTTTCCTCTCCGCCAAATGCAAATAATACGAACCCTGAAAAATCGGGGTTTGTATTATTTTTTGCAATGTTTAAGCACCCGCCAAAGTTCCATTTGAAGTTTTTTCAGATTTTCTACGTTCGCAAACTCAATAGCGGTTGAAAAATTCAGAAATTTATGCTATAATAATAAACAAGCAAGACAAGTGTGTCAAAATGCATAATTCAGTTTTGCCAAAAATGTAAAGAGGTTAATTCAATGGAAAAGAAAAAT